>NZ_JBHSJJ010000004.1:0-562760 GCF_042652345.1 Negadavirga shengliensis | reverse complement strand
AAAAACAGAAAAACTTTTTTTGGACATCAGGAATAACAACCTATATTTACAAAGTGGTGCATTCCTGTTGCCATTTTTGGTGCATTCCTAATTACCGTTTTTGGTGCATATTCAGTTACCGACTACACCGGCATCCAACTACCAGTTTCGTGTGGGTGAATTTGAGCGGGTCTATTCGTTCCGGACCATGCCGGAGAAGAATTACTCCCCTATCCGTTTTGCCGCCGGCGGCGATACCTCCCATGGAGAAATGTTCAGACAGATGAACTGCACAGCGATGAAATATGACCCGGACTTTATCGTCTGGGGAGGTGACCTGGCTTATGCCAATGGCCGGGAAGAGAACCTCGATCGATGGATCAGTTGGTTTGATCGCCTCCGGGAAGATTTGGTTACAGAGGACGGGCGCGTGGTTCCCGTTGTCCTGGCCATAGGGAACCATGATGTGCTGGACCACCACTACCCCGGTTCGGAGACCACCATCGGAAAGACCCTGGGCATGCCCGATTTTATTACCCAAGTAAAACGCGGCGAATTTGCTGAAGCGACCGACAAAATGCGGGCTGAAAAAGGCCCCTATTTCTATGCTTTGTTTGCTTTTCCGGGTCAGCCAGGCTATGGCGTATTGGACTTTGGCAATTACCTGAGCCTGATTATCCTGGACAGTTCCCACAGCAACCTGATCAGCGGACAACAAACATCATGGCTTAAAGAAGTATTGAAGTCCCGTGCGGGCCGGCCTCATGTTATTCCTGTTTACCATAAACCCGCTTATCCATCAGGACGGGTACAACCTGGAGGCATACGCAACCAGTTTTGGTCCGAGCAGGTTTTCCAGCATTGGGTGCCGCTGTTTGAGGAATTCGGTGTCCGGGTAGCCCTGGAAAACGATGACCATACTTATAAGCGCACGTATCCCCTGCGCCGGGACATGGTGGATCCCTCTGGAATTGTCTACCTTGGTGATGGCTCCTGGGGTGTGGAAAAAAAAGAACCCAAAACCCCTGAAGAAGTGTGGTACCTGAAAAAATCCGCCAGCGAGAATTCGGCCATCATCGTCACTTTACATGGCCCCCATCAGCATTTTTTGATGGTCAATGAGGAAGGAACCGTAATCGACGAGTATCCGGAAAGGGCCTATGAAGTAAGGTGAAAATTAAAGCCAACGTCAATGACCAGTTGACCGATCTGTTACCTACCAATGAAATGGAAGGTTCCCCCCTTTCAAAGACACGATATTGACCAGCCTGCAAAGAAAAAGAAACCCCTGGAGGAGTTCGAATCCTCCAGGGGTTAAAAGCTATTTACAAGCCATCAACCTTGATCACCGGCTGGCCGTGGGTTTCTCCAGCGGATGTTCCTGCAACAACTCTGTGGGTGAATAGAACCCTTGTTTGTTTTCGGTGGCATCCCTTACCTTCTTCACGGTTTCCGGGGAAACCGGCGCGGCCTCGTTGCCAAAGGAGTTTCTGACATATGTGGTCACCGCGGCAACTTCCTTGTCATTGAGCATGCCGCGGTAAGGCGTCATGGGTACCTGGCCGGGATATTCCTTGCCCTGCACTTCTATCGGCCCCATCAATCCGTTTAAAACTATCTTTATAAGACGTTCCTCGCTTCCCAGCACCCAGCGGGTACCTGCCAGCGGCGGAAATCCGGAAGCGGTCAGCCCTTTTCCGTCTTCCTGGTGACAGGTGATGCAGAAGCCTTCCCTGCTATAGATTTCCTTGCCCATCTCATATAAGGTAAGGGCCTCTCCTTTCAGGTTCGTGTCCGGCTTATCCTCTTCCTTCTTCTGGTTTGCTGTCGGTTGGAACACAATGCTGCCGTCTGCATTGACCACCATATTGCTCACCGACATGTCGTTCAGATGAGCCAGAGAAGTTTCAAATGGCTTCATCATCCATTCGTCCATAGGGTGCTCGTTGGCCACTTCCAAGATGGCCAGCCCGTCTTCTTTTTCCAACCAGGAAGCCGCTACGATGGCTTCCAGCCTCACCCGGCCGTGTGGGTCGGCCGCCAATCTTTTCAGCAGCTCCACCTGGTCGTCTACTTGATGGCCGGTATACCGGAGTACCCGGGCCACGGCGGCCCTGACCTTATGGTCCTGTGATTCCATCAGCTGGCGCAACAGCCTTTGGTCTACCTTGTTGAGCCCCCAGCTTACCCAGAGGGCTTCCAGCATGTGGTGTTCGTAATTCGGGTCGTTTGTATCCAGCCCGCCTACCCACAAGGTGAGTTTGGTCAGCACTTCATCCGCATCCCTCCCTCTCAGCTCGGTCCTGGTCCGGTACCGGGACCGGAATTCGGGCAGCTTTAAATTCTCCAATAATTCATCCACCGTTGCGCCATGGATTTTGGCGGGCTGTACCAAAGGTCTCGAAGGATAGGTGATTCTGTACACCCTGCCATGCACATGGTCCCTGAGTGGATCCCTGGCGTTGTGCTGCATATGGCCTACCAGGATATTGTGCCAGTCGATAAAATACAGCGAACCATCCGGCGCGAATTCCATGTCCACCGGACGGAAATTACGGTCATCGCCCACCACAAGGTCCATTCTGTGTTTACTCTTGTAACCGGTGCCGTCGTCCTCCATGGTATGCATTTTCATACCCAAAAAGCCGATGGTGTTGTTGATCAGCAAATCTCCCTGGATCTCATCCGGAAAATGCCGGCTGGACACAAATTCCAGTCCGGAAGTGGGTCTCACCCTGTGCGCGTCTTCTATAAGGTTGAAACCTTTGTGGGTGCCTTCTCCATAACGCGGTTTTACTGAGCCCGGCATCATCCATCTTACATCCGGTCCGGAGGTTTCCGCAAAGAAATTCTGCCCCCAGTCGTCAAAGGCGATGCCCCAGGGATTGGGTATCGGAAGCTGGGCCGTTCTTTCCAGATGTTTTCTGGCGGGATTATAACGGTAAAATCCGCCATTCGTACCTCTTACGGGGCCGTATGGGGTTTCTACGTTGGTATGGAGAAACACCCCTTCTCCCATATAAATGGCCCCCGATGGATCGGCCACAAAGGCGCTGATATTGTGATGGGTATCGTGGTCATCGAAGCCGCTGAGGAGGATCTCCCTCGTGTCGGCCCGGTCGTCCCCATCGGTATCCCTCAGGATGATCAGGTTGGTTCCCTGGGACACATACACGCCTTCAGGTGCGATTTCAACCCCGATGGGCAGATGCAGGCCGTCGGCAAAAACAGTCTGTTTGTCAGCTTTGCCGTCCCCATCGGTATCTTCGAGGATAATGATCTTATCATTCGGTTTGGGGTCTCCGGGCTTGTAGTGGGGATAGCTGGGCATACACGCCACCCAAAGACGGCCTTTGGTATCAAAGGTCATCTGCACGGGATTGGCCAGATCGGGAAACTCCTTCTCTGAGGCAAACAACTCGATTTTATAGCCATCCGGTACTTTTAACCTGTCCAAAGCATCCTGGCCGTAGAGGTATTCCATGTTCCCGTTTTTATCCGGGTTGTAGTTGGTTTCCACGGGCGGCAGCTCCCGCGTTTTGGCGTCTGCCGCAGCCAGGTCAAACCTCTCCCCTTTTGTGGCCTGCCAGATGGCCTGGTCCCTGTTGTCGGTCATCTCCCGTATTTTCTCCAGTTCATAGGGATAGTTGTCCGGTCCAAAGGGATTGTATCTTCTTCCGAAAACATGGACCCCATTCGGGATTTTGTAATCGTTGTGCCACATCCAGTTTTTTTCCATGACCGCTTCGTGGATCAGGTCTCTGTATTCCTCGACTTTGGCGGATGTTTTGCCGAAAATCTGGTTGACCAACAGTGTGGAAAACTTTTTGTAACCTGTTTCATTCAGCTGAAAACCGTCGATGGTATGGTCGCCCTCCCCCGAAGCGTACCATTTTTTGGAGGGGCTAAAAGCGTCGACGAACAACACTTTGTTTCTCTCCGCAACTTCCTTCATGGCCTGGGTATACAATTCCAGGTTTTCATTTTCCTTTTTGCCATCAGGCAGATCAAATTTAGCGCTAAGGTCCTCGAAAGCTATGGGTGACACCAGGGCCAACTGGGGAGGGTTATTCCCGTTATAGGCTGTATTTTGGGTATGGTGGATAAAAGCCTCAAGCTCGGCCTTGTAGTTTTCCAACCCCTCGGGTCCCTCAAATGACTCATTATAGCCGAAAAAGGCAATGATGATGTCCGTTTTGAGCCTCGTCAGCCATTCATCCGGGCTTTCAAAATGCCCCTCGCTTCCGGACGGTGTGGCCAATTCCGTCTGGAATTCCTCGGCTCCGGGAAAAGCCCAGGGGGATTTCCTTCCGGCATGGGGACGGAAACCCGGCGTGTCTCCCCCATCACACATGTTCCTTATAAACAACAGGGAATCAGGATACCTTACCTGCATCTCTGTTTCGAAATGCCCGTAGTTCATCATCCTGGAACCCAGATTATTACCAATCAGTACAATGTGGTCGCTCTTTTTCAACGATAATGTCGGCTGTTCAGGGCCGCATTGGACAAACATGGCGGCCACTAAAAATACCCATAGCATATTCCATATGAATCCTGCGGGTTGTGATTTGGGTTTTATCATCGATTTGTTCTTTTATTATATTCTTCGCTCTTCAATATTAATATAATTTTAGACACGGTAATCCAAATTATGCTTAAATAAAATACCTAAATTGACAGGATCTATCCTGTACTGTGCTGACCGAAAGGTTTTTTACACATGGTCTACAAGCTTAAGCCAATCTGTTCAAAATAAAAATGGTTTTTTTATTTTTGGCCAATCGTTATATTGGACTTTTACTTTTGTGATATGAACCGAATCTCCATCTTTAAGCATGATATGCCCCTATGAGTGCATCCAGAATCGGGCTTTTTCTTGGCCCTGTACTGTTTCTTCTGATCTATTTTTTTGTCCAACCCGTTGGTTTATCTTCAGAAGGGGCTTCCTTATTGGCTGTTACGGTATGGATAGCCGTCTGGTGGATCACCGAGGCCATCCCCATCGCCGCTACGGCGTTGCTGCCTCTGGTTTTGTTCCCATTTACCGGCATTATGGGAATCAAAGCCACTTCTATCCCCTACTCCGACCCTATGGTGTTGCTTTACATGGGCGGTTTTATGATTGCGGTGAGTATTGAAAAGTGGAACCTTCACAAGCGGATTGCTTTGAACATCATTTATTATCTGGGTACAGACTTAAGAAGGATAATTTTGGGTTTTATGCTGGCCACGGCATTCCTTTCCATGTGGATATCCAATACCGCCACCACCCTGATGATGTTGCCCATTGCCATCGCGGTCGTCTCCCAGATCAGCCGTAAAAAAGAAGGTGTTGCTGACACGGAAAACAAGATTGGGCAATCCCTGATGCTGGGTATTGCGTACAGCGCCTCTATCGGGGGCATTGCGACCATTATTGGGACACCTACCAATATTATCCTGGTGGGTGTGATCAAAAAAACCTATGGCATTGAAATCGGATTTGGGGAATGGATGCTGATCGGTTTTCCCATTGCCGCGGGGTTGTTGTTTCTTTGCTGGTATTACCTGGTGTACATGGCCTACCGTTTTTCGTCTGTCTTGGAAATGGAAGGTGGCCGGCAGGAAATCCGGAAACAGCTGTTGGATCTGGGTGCCATCAGCGAAGAGGAAAAAAGGGTATTATGGGTGTTTGTCGGGGTAAGTGTGAGTTGGATCTCCAGAACATTTGTGCTTCAGCGGTTTATTCCCCAGCTCGATGATACCCTGATTGCGCTTACTGGGGTGCTGTTGCTTTTCGTAATCCCTTCCAAGAGGGCAGGTAAAAGCAAATTACTGGACTGGAAAGTAGCCGAAAAAATTCCATGGGGCATCCTGATACTTTTTGGCGGCGGTCTTGCATTGGCAAGCGCGTTTCAGGAAACAGGGCTTGCCAAATGGATAGGCGAACAGTTTATTTTGTTGCAAAACGTGCCGTTCTGGCTGTTTCTGCTGTTGATCATTGCCGCGGTGAATTTTCTTACTGAAATCACTTCCAATGTGGCCACAGCCTCCATGTTGCTCCCCATCCTCGCCGCAGTCGCCCTGGCCATGGGCGTCCATCCTTTTGGTTTGATGGTAGGGGCCACTTTAGCGGCCTCCTGCGCCTTTATGTTGCCGGTGGCCACTCCCCCAAATGCGGTGGTGTTTGGGTCGGGTTACCTCACCATTCCTGCCATGATCAGAACGGGAATATGGATGAATTTCATATCCATTTTTTTTGTGGTGGCGTTGGTGTTATGGCTGCTGCCCATAATCTGGGATTTCAACATCTACCGGTTCCCTTCAGCGTGGCGGTGATCCTATTTACGTCATGGATTTTACTACGCCACCATCCACACGCACGGCGGCTCCATTGGTAGCTGAGGCCCGGGGACTACACAGATATACCGCCATTGCCGCCACTTCTTCGACGCTTATAAAACGTTGAAGAAGAGAGGTCGGCCGTTCTTCCTTAAAAAAGTCTTTTTCAATGTCTTCCGTTGATTTGTTTTCCCGTTGGGCAATCTTTTCCACAAATGCGGTTACTCCCTCGCTCTTTGTAGGTCCCGGCAACACGCAGTTTACGGTGACATTGCTCCCTTTGGTAAGTTCAGCCAAGCCTCTTGATACGGACAGCTGTGCACTTTTGGTCATGCCATAATGGATCATTTCATCAGGTATCTGTATCCCGGATTCGCTGGAAATGAAAAGGATTCTCCCTTGGTCTTGTTGCATCATTTTAGGAAAATAATGTCTGGAGAGCCGGATGCCACTCATCACGTTGATTTCGAAGAATCTGTACCAATCCTCATCAAGAATCTCTTCAAAGGCTTTCGGTTCAAATATTCCTACATTATTGATCAGAATATCAAGTAGAGGAAGTGCTCTGATCAATCCTTCAACCTCATCTTTTTTACCGAAATCAACAGCATAACCGTTGATATGGGCGTTTGGTACCTGTGATTTAATGTGCTCTATTGCTTCATTGATCCTTTCCTCCGTCCTTCCGGTAAGGGTTACCACAGCGCCTTCCCTGCATAATTCCAGCGCAATCGCAAAGCCAATCCCCGCTGTGGAACCGGTTACCAACGCTTTTTTACCGCCTAGTTGTAAATCCATAATTAAAAGCTAATGATAGGTTAATTAAATAAAAAAAGTTACCGGAGCTGACCCCGGTAACCTTCGTAAGAAAATGATAAACGACCAATTAATTTCCTTCCATCCAATCAGGACCCAATTTCTCGGAAAGCTTTTTGTTGTATTCTTCGGCTTTTTCTTCGTTTTTCAATCTGGTGTGGATCTGGAAAAGGATTTCCATGATATCGGTATTGTCAGGTTGCAGTTCTGAAGCTTTGGTGAAATACGGAAGGGCTTCTTCGTACAGACTGTCCGCTTCTGCAAGCATTTCACCTGATTTCTGTTCCCATTCATCATCAGAAAGGTTGTTTACCTCAGTAATAATGTTTCTTGCTTTGTCCAGATAGATTGCCCCGGCATAGTAATTACCTTCAAAGAATTCAGAATCAGCTTGTACGGTTTTCTTATATTCCTCCAGCGCCCCGTCCATATCGCCTGATTTTTCCTTCAGGTAGCCATATCTCAAGCGGATTGCCGGGTTATCAGGGTCATTCTGTAAGGCACTTTCGATGGAAGTCATCGCTTCATCCATTTTGTCCAGTTGAAGCAACAACTGGATTTCAAACTCCGCCAGGCCTTTGTCTTCAGGGTAATCCTCTCTGGCCATGGTGACTAAGCGATAAGCTTCTTCGGGATCATTGTCCTCTGCGCTGGCGATCTGTATGAGGAAATAATACGCATTGAGTTTGTTGTATTCTTCGATGTCCAGAAGTTGGGTGAAGTATTTTTTGGCCTCCTCTGACTTGCCCACCATATTGCCCGTATAGCCGGCGTTGAATACGATGGAAGTATCTTTGGGATCCAGATCCGCGGCCAGCGCGAAGAATTCAAATGCCAGATCCATATCATCCTCTTCGTATCTCTCTATCGCTTTGTTAAAAGAAGCATTTTTCAGGCGGTACACGCCCTGGCCCTGAAAATTCTCGGGCATTTCGGGAACCACCTCTTTGAACAGGTCCTTGCTGACTTTACTGGTAGAATCACGCTCTTCCATTTCGAACGTCTTCATAAAACTCTCTTTGGCTTTTTGACCCACCACAACCGTCTCCTGGGTGTTGGATGAATCCGCCTCAAACATGGCTGTTTCTATCTTTCCTCTTATCAAATAAGTATTGGATTCGTTACCGGTATCAGCATCCTGTAAAGCTTCCTGTATATCTTTATATGCTTCCTCGAGGTTTCCCCTTTTCAGGTTTCTCTCCGCGGATCTTACTACCTTTTTTTGAGCGAAGGCCACTGTTGAAGCTATACCGACCAAAGCCAATGATAGAATTAACTTTTTCATATTAATCTCTTGTTATTCTGATTGATAGGTTCTTGTTTATTTATTTGATTTATTTATTCTTTCTCATCACCTTCTGTTCCGGCATCCCCAAGGGGATTTTCCGGATTTTCAACTTCTTCGGCATCAACCGCATCCACAATAATGTTTTCGATTTTTTCCACCGAAGATATTTCATCATTGTCATTCAAGCGAATAAGTCTGACGCCTTGTGTAGCCCTTCCCATAACCCGGATTCCTGAAACTGGTGTTCTGATGATGATGCCGGACCGGGTGATGATCATTAAATCATCCGAATCCACAACTTCCTTGATGGCCACCAGCCCTCCTGTTTTTTCGGTTACATTCATGGCTTTCACACCTTTACCTCCTCTTTTGGTGATTCTGTATTCGGTGAGGAATGATCTTTTGCCGTAGCCTTTCTCAGAGACTACCAGAAGGGTGGCATCCTCTCTGTTAACACAAACCATGCCAATTACATGGTAGTTTCCGCCCTCTATGTTGATGGCTTTCACGCCGGTGGCTGTCCGTCCCATGGGCCTCACATTGGACTCATGAAAATGGACCGCTCTGCCCGAACTTGAGGCAATGATGATATGGGAATCACCATTGGTCATTTCTACATTAAGCAACTGGTCATCCTCCCTGATGTTCAGCGCAATGATCCCGTTGGTCCTGGGTCTGGAATATTGCTCCAAGGTTGTTTTTTTGATGATACCGTTTTTGGTTACCATGACCAAGAAGTTGTTGTTGATGTAGTCTTCATCAGACAGGTCCTTGACCTGGATTATGGAACGGATTTTATCATCACTTTCTATGTTGATCAGGTTTTGTATGGGCCTTCCTTTGGAGGTTTTTCCCCCTTCCGGAATGGCATAGGTTTTCAACCAAAAAAGCTTTCCTTTGTCGGTGAATATCAGGAGGTAATTGTGGGTTAATGCGGTGAAAAGGTACTCGGTAAAATCATCCTCTTTGGTAGCCACTCCTCTGGAGCCGATCCCTCCCCTGCCCTGGCTCCTGTATTCGGTCAGGACTGTTCTTTTGATATATCCCTGATGGGATACTGTGATCACCACTTCTTCATTGGGGATCATGTCCTCATAGCTGAAATCCTCCGCATTGTGCTCGATCGTTGTTCTTCTTTCGTCGGCATAACGGTCCTTCATTTCTTTCAGCTCGTCCTTTATGATCTGCATCCTCCGGTCTTCATTGGCAAGGATCTCCTTGAGTTCCTCTATCAGTTTCATCAGATCGGCATATTCCTGTTGGATCTTCTCGCGCTCCATTCCGGTAAGTCGCTGAAGCCGCATGTCCAAAATCGCCCTCGCCTGTATTTCACTCAGTTCGAATTTTTCCATCAAGCCATTTCTGGCGGTTTCCGGGTCTCTGGATCCGCGTATGAGCGCAATCACCTCATCCAGGTGGTCAAGGGCAATCAGGTACCCTTCCAATATATGCGCTCTTTTTTCCGCCTCTCTCAGCTCGTATTCCGTCCTCCTGACGACCACTTCATGACGATGGTTGACATAATGCCTGATCAGGTCCTTGAGGTTCAGGATATGGGGCCTACCCTTTACCAGCGCCACATTATTGACACTGAAAGAAGTCTGTAGCTGGGTATGTTTGTACAGGTTATTGAGAATGACATTGGCTACCGCATCTCTCTTGAGTTCGTAGACGATCCTCATGCCGTGCCTGTCCGATTCGTCCCTGATGGCGGAAATGCCGTCCAGCTTTTTCTCATTGATTAGCTGGGCGGTTTTTTCTACCATGGAAGCCTTATTGACCTGATAGGGAATTTCGGTGATCACGATCATTTCCCTCCCGTTGTCCTTGGTTTCTATAGTGGCCTTTCCCCTAAGGATGATCCTGCCTCTACCCGTTTCAAACGCTGATTTAACGCCGCTATAACCATAAATGATCCCCCCGGTGGGGAAATCGGGAGCAATAATGTGCTCCATAAGTTCTTCAACGGTTATTTCCGGATTGTCTATATAGGAGGTGATGCCGTCCACCACCTCTCCCAAATGATGGGGAGCCATGTTGGTGGCCATGCCTACCGCAATACCTGATGCACCGTTAAGCAAAAGTGCCGGTATTTTGGCTGGCAATACGACAGGTTCTTTGAGTGTGTCGTCAAAGTTAAGCTGAAAATCTACGGTCTCTTTATTGATATCGATCAGTAACTCCTCTGCGATTCTTTTAAGCCTGGCTTCAGTATAACGCATGGCCGCGGGATTATCCCCGTCAATAGAGCCAAAGTTACCCTGCGGGTCAATGAGCGGATACCGCAATGACCAATTCTGGGCCATTCTTACCAATGTCTCGTAAACGGCGGAATCTCCATGCGGGTGGTATTTACCCAACACTTCCCCGACAATCCTGGCAGATTTCTTATAAGGTTTGTTGTGGGTCACCCCAAGTTCCTGCATTCCGTAAAGTATCCTTCTGTGAACAGGCTTCAATCCGTCTCTTACGTCCGGCAATGCCCGGGAAACAATTACCGACATCGAATAATCGATGTAGGCACCGCGCATTTCTTCTTCGATATTAATGGGTATGATGTTCTCGTTCTCTCCTTGAGCCATATTTAAAATTTCTCTAATAGTTTGCAAGATAGCAAAAAGTATATGTTTTGAAAAACATAATTTTACCTATAGTGCAAAAACATGATATTTAATTTATATTCACAGCGTTATATTATTCCTGGTTAAAACATGGGTTAATTACCATACCATTGCCCTATTTTTCGGTGCTGCCTTTTCCATATGGAGCTCCCCCTGTATTCGACCCCGTTATGGATATGCTTCATCACTACGGCACATCCCGGGACTTTGCACCTTTTGGTTCCGGGGAGCCTCAGCCCCACTCCTACATGCACAGTATAGAGCAACTGCCGGATCGGCTGCATTTCCATCAAATCCACATTTTCATATTGGAGGTTTCTTAGTTCCACCGCAGGCCTGACAAAAAGTTTGGTGTATTCTGAAAACTCCCTTTCCACCCTTAATCCCACGGCATAATAGGGGTCGGGGGCCGTGAGCAGCTTATCATAACTTTCCCTTATAAATAAGGAACCGAATTCGCCTTCCAGGACATAACGCCAGGGGAATTCCTGCCTGGCCCTTAGCTTGAGTTCAGACTGCATATAATGGTTCCCGGATGAAAATTTCCGGTAGCGCCACTTGAGAAAAGAAATCCGTTTATTGGCATCATAGAGAATAATGCCTACGGACCCGTAAAATTTGTCAAAGGTATACCTACCATGATCCATCCTGAATTCATAAGCAGGGGTTTTGAAGGGGTCAATCCTACCCCACTCCCTTCCATAACCTACACCAAGGGAAAGAAAGTCAAATACATTTACCCTGGCCCCTACACCTAAAGGAAAAGCAAACTGACTGCTGCTGAAACTTACGGTGTCCTCTCTGTTGAGGTCCAGCGTGTTTTCCTGAAGGGTCGGATAAATCGGATATTGCCCGGGGGTTTCACTGTTGAAGTTCAAATTATTTTGGTGGAAAGAACCTCCCCCTGAAATTTCAAAAGAAAAATTACTGACCATGTTCCTAAAAACATTGCCCAGTTCATTTTCACTTTTCCTGCTCCTGATTTTTCTTTCAATGCCGAAGATGTCATCTTCCTGTGCATAAACCGATGCCGTGAAAACCAAACAGATGGTCAAAAAAAACGCAGAATAAACCTTGGATGCCGCTAACTGATTCATGGGAAACCGCTATGATGCTTCAAATTAAAAACGAATATACATAAAAAAACCCTCATTGTATGGAGGGTTTTTTTATGTATTATTTTTCATGCGGCTCATTCCCCTGTGTCAGGACCGGCTTCTTCATCATCGCCCCCTCTTTTTTCCTTCAATTCGGCCATAAGCGAATCGACTTTTTCCTTCACTTCCGGATTTTCTTTGATGGCTTTGTTTACTTTATTGTATGTAGCCACGCCGATTACCTCATCATTTTTAATCAAGTCGATTTTCAATTCCCTCACTTCATCACTTAGTGACCCCATGAATGCGAGTATTTCTTCGTATGCGGCTTTTTCTTCTTCCGTAACTTCTATTTCAGCCATTTTTTCCTCATCATCCCAGGCGGCTTTGATTTCATTGTATCTTGCCGCTCCGTCTATGACTTCATTATTACGGATCATATCAATCAGCTCTTCATTTTTCTGTTCATAAAAGGCCATAACGGAGTCTTCCATGACAGCAAATTTCATCATTTCTTCTTCTGTGACTTCCTCTTCTGCTTCATCTTGGGCATATACGTTACTCCATCCAATCGAAGCCAGCATCATGAAAGCCAGCACAATTAATTTTTTCATAGGTATTTTTAAGTTAATTTAATACAAATCATTTACTAATAAACTTGTTTGGGAGCAATATAGCAAATCTAAACACAAAAAATGCACCACAAATTATACCTTGCCTCCCATTTTTGAATTTAAACAATATTTTTTAGATTTTTAATGGTTTCAGCTGGATTCTGGGAAGAAAAAACAAAATTCCCGGCCACCAATACATCGGCACCTGCATCAAATAGAGCTTTCGCGTTGTCCATACTTACCCCACCATCTATCTCAATCTTGGCATTCGAACCTGTTTCCACAATCAGTTTTTTCAGGGATTTTACTTTTTTGAACGTGTTTTCGATAAACTTTTGTCCGCCAAATCCGGGATTAACGGACATGAGACATACCATATCCACCTCTTTGAGGATATCTTTCAATAGATAAACCGGCGAATGTGGGTTCAATGCCACCCCTGCCTTACAGCCCAGTGCCTTGATTTCTTCAACCGTTCTGTGTAAATGGGGACATGCTTCATAGTGTACGGTGAGGTAAGCCGCACCGGCATCCTTAAACTGTTTGAGGTAATTTTCAGGATGCATGATCATCAAATGAACATCCAGAGGTTTTTTGGCGTGTTTATGGATGGCTTCGGTCACGGGAATGCCCATAGAGATATTGGGGACAAACACGCCGTCCATGATGTCCACATGAATATAGTCCGCGTTGGTTTGGTTGATCATTTCTACCTCTCTCTGAAGGTTGGCAAAGTCTGCTGCCAAAATGGATGGTGCTATAATGGGATTCATGGAAACATCTGAGTTAGGGTGAATACGGAATGATTTCCCATTCCGTAGATGTAGCTAATTTTTCTTGTTGCAATTTTTACAAAAAAAATAAATTCCCTAGGTAAATCCTTATTTTCTTAACAACTTAATCACTTTGGCTCCTGAATTGTCCTGTAATTCAACCAGATATATTCCGGGATGTACGCTTCCCAAATCCACTTCATACGGATCTTTCACCATGTTCCGGGCAAGGCTCAGATAACTTACTTGTTTACCTGCTGTGTCATACAACCGGAAATTGCATTGAGAGGCGTTTCCGAACTCAACGAAAAGCCTGTTCCCGTCCAGGGGATTGGGATATATCTTGGTCTGCCGGTATACCCATTCCTCCTCAAAACCATTTATCATTCCATACAAAGCCCGGCGGAAATTGGGGACGCCGTAACCCAGTTCATAATCCGGCTCGTCAAACTGGCTTCCACTTTTAAGGATATATTCTTTGAGCTCGGCTCTGGTCCATTCGGGCTTTGCCTGCCACAATCCGGCCGCCAAAGCGGCGATCTGAGGGGCGGAAAAAGAAGTTCCACTTGAAAAACTGGGGCCGTTGATGAATCTCCAGATGGTCACGCCTGTACCAAAAGCCACCAGTTCGGGTTTGATCCGGCCATCACTGGTGGGACCGATTGAACTGAACCCCGCTTTTTGGAAATCATTGGAAATCGCGCCTACTGAGAGAATCCCTTCCGCATCGGCAGGCACGGTGATGGTTTTCCAACTGATGTTTCCTTCGTTGCCTGTAGAACAGACCACCAATATGCCTTTTTCAGCAGCTATGCCCGCGCCTATGGAAGCCACGGAAGTTTTCCCATCCAAATCCTCTTTGGAATAATTCATGGCGGGATCGTCAAAAAGATTGTAGCCAAGCGAGCTGTTGATGATGTCTACCCCCAGGCTGTCGGCAAATTCAGCTGCCCTCACCCAGTTGTATTCTTCAATCCTGTATTCGGATTTTACATCTTCGGTGATGCAAAGGATATACTCCGCGGCATAAGCGCCGCCTATCAATTTCTGGGGGTCATTTGAAGCCAACAAAGAAAGTGAACCGGTTCCATGGGTATCTGTCCTGAATACATTGTCCGATTCAGGAATGACAAAATCCCGGGTGGCAATGATCTGCCCGTTTTCGAAAAGATGCTCCATCCCACTGATATGATCGGCGTTCAAAAAACCGGCATCAAAAACCGCGATTCTTAACCCTTCACCGTTATAGCCCTCGGCATGCATCTCAGGTATTCCCAGAATATCATTCTGGAATTCGTATGTTTTCGTTTTTTTGAAAACTTTGCTCTTTATACGCATGTATGCTTCACCGATTTCTTTTTTGCTGTTTTCCATGTGGCTGACGCCACCACGGGCAACCAGCTCCACTTTTTCCACAAAAGGCATTCCTTCGATTTTTGAGATGGCTGCTTCATCAGCCGTCACCACGGAAGCGTTTAACCACTTGGAATGAAAAATAAACCGGTCTACAAATTCACTTATTTGTTCGATATACTGGCCGGAAACCGGTAAATCCGTACTGTCAACCGCGATTTGCTCCCTTCCTCTTCTGTCGAGGGCCTTATCTACCAAAAAATCTCCGGGGTGTTCCAAGCTGTAAACCGTAGTCGGTTTATATTTATAATGTACCGCGTACCGGTCCTGAGCGCAGATCTGGGAGGAGACGATAAAAAACAATAGGAGTATGCTGTATTTATATGCTGCCATCAGATACCAATTTCAAATGTGTCAAACGTCCGTTCTGTATGATTTGTTCTCCAAGGCAGTCGTTTCGGGTACAGTAGTTAAAAACTTCATAGTAGCTTTCAACCAATCCCACGCCTTCAGCATAGATGTTATATCGAATATCCCGGATGGTAATCATATCATCTTCATCATTGTGTAAAACCCTCACTGTACTGGGAAAATACCTGTTTTTTACCACATAAGGCCCTTCCGCATCGAGGGTATAAACATGGGGTGCATGGGAATTGGCCCCGTTGGCGTCCCATTCCAGATTCACCCGCAACGGGAAAACCAGGATGATTTCCTGCAAATTATCGCTCAATCTGATGAGCCGGTTATCACTTACTCTCAGTGCGTATACCTGCTTATTTGTCCATTCTGTCCTGTCCTCCGATCTTTGTCTGTTCACGATGTACACAGATTCCCCAGCTTCATTGATGTACAGCTCAGTGATTTCATCCCGGTAAAAATAATGAATTTCTTCATAATCACCCTCTCCAAAGTATATCGTTTCGTTAACTTCATACACCCAGAATTTACCTGTTTCCAATGGATAATAATCCATATCCACCACCGTGGGTTCTTCCCTTTCTGTCTGACAGCTCCAGAGGAAAAACAAGGACAGGCTTATCCAATACCTTTTATCAAAAACATTCATTCTTTATCTTTGAGAACCGTTGAAAAATTACACAAATAATCGATCAAATTAAAATGGCTTTAAAAACTTTTGTAAAGATAGGCAATGTAAACAACTTAAGTGACGCCCGCTATTGTGCAGGGATGTATGTGGACCTGATGGGTTTTTCGCTTGAGGAAAATGATGAATATTTTGTAAGCCCCGCTACCTACAAAGAAATCACAGACTGGCTTTCCGGCCTGGAATATGCCGCTGAGTTTCGGGTGAGCCATCCTGAAAACATCCTGGAAACATTGATGGATTATGAGGGCATTACCTATATCCAGATAGAAGAACCGGCCCATATCCAGATGCTATATAATTCGGGCTATCAACTGATCCTTAAACAAACCGTTCATTCAAACGATGATTTGGAAAAGCTAAACACGATTGTTTCCAGTTTTGGTGAGCACGGAATCATCCTGTTGTTGGAATCCGAAAACGGTTTTCAAGTGGATGAGACCACCTGGAAAGGGGTGAAAAACCTTGCCGCCAGCTGTGAAGTCCTTTTGGGCTTTGGATTCGACGCAGGGAATGTAGAAACCCTGGTGGCCCAAACCGGGGTAAAAGGAATAAACATGAAGGGCGGCCATGAAATCAAACCGGGTATCAAGGATTTTGATGAACTCGCGGAGATACTGGAAGCCCTGGAAATCGAGGATTGATGACGCTTCTTTATCCCGGATCATGTAAACATAAACTGGAGGTATTTGATGCTTTCCCCTTTTTCCATAAACATTTTTTCATACCGCGTCATGATACCGTGATGGTCATCTTTCCAGGGAGACCGGTAAAAGTCCGAAGTGTCCTTTAATACCTTCACGTCCTGTCTCGCGCAAAGGACCATCTGGGTATATTCATAAAGGCCGGTATTATCTGTTTTAAGGTGGATCACACCTCTTTTTACCAACAACTTTTTGAACATTTCCAGAAACTTTGGAGATGTCAACCGCCTTTTTTCATCCCGGTCTTTTGGCCGGGGATCGGGAAACGTGATCCAGATTTCTGAAATTTCCCCCTCTTCAAATGCATCGCTCAACAACTCGATCTGGGTCCTTAAAAAAGCCACGTTGGTCAATCCCGATTCGCTGGCAATGGTACTTCCCTTCCATATCCTGGAACCTTTGATATCCACGCCGATAAAGTTGTTTCGGGGGTATTCCCTGGCAAGTCCCACGGTAAATTCCCCTCTGCCACAGGCCAGTTCAACTACCAGGGGGAGATCCTTTTCAAACTGGATCTTGTTCCAGTTGCCTTTTACAGTTTCAAAAACCGGTTTGCCCGGTTGCACTACGATAGGATTGGCTTCGTTTTGTTTAAACCGCTCCAGTTTTTTTCTTCCCATTCTAAAGATCGTTGATTTCAGCGACGACAAAAGTACTTCCTCCTACAAAAATAAAATCATCGGGTGTGGCTTTTCTTTTTGCGTAAGCTATGGCTTCGTTCACGTCATCTATAGCCACGCCGTCTATGCCAAAGGCTTTTGCTTTTTCTTTCAGCGCGTCTGCTGGCATTGCCCTGGGGAGTTGGGCCTGACAAAATATATAATGGGCCTTTTTAGGCAACAGGGCAAGCACCCCGTCCACATCCTTGTCATTTACCATTCCCCAAACCATGTAAAGTTGCTGATAGCGCATGGTTTTTATTTGGTCAACGACCGCTCTTACGCCGTCAATATTATGTCCTGTATCACAAATGACCAACGGTCTATCCGACAATATCTGCCACCTGCCTTTAAGGCCCGTATTTTCAACGATGTTGGACAACCCTTTTTTCATAGGGCGCATATCCATGGCGACACCCATCTTTTGCAGCTGCTGAATGGCCAGCCAGATAGCCGGCAGGTTTTGTACTTGGTAGGAGCCCAGTAAATCCAGCAAAACTTTCTCTTTGTGGCCATCCCATACTAGGGAGTATTCCATTTTAGAACCGAGTGCCAATTTTTTGACCCGTTCTCCCGGCATGACCTTCACATGCTGATCCGCAAAGATGATGGGGGCTTTTTGGCAATGGGCCACCTCTTTAAAAACCGGCATGGTCTCCGGATGTGTTTGGCCAATGATAACGGGCACACCCTGTTTGATGATCCCCGCTTTTTCGAAGGCGATTTTTTCCAATCGGTCTCCCAAAAACTGGATATGGTCCATGCCTATGCTGGTAATGACCGAGAGTTCCGGAACCAGGACATTGGTGCTGTCAAACCTTCCTCCCATGCCGACTTCCACCACGGCATAATCGACCTTTTGCTCTGCAAAATGCTGAAATGCCAAAGCCACCGTCATCTCAAAAAAACTCGGTTTCAGATCTTCCAGAAAATCTTTATGGTCTTCCACAAAATGGATCACTGCCTTCTCCGGGATCTCTTTTCCGTTGATTTTTATTCTCTCCCTAAAAGATTTGAGATGAGGGGAAGTATACAGTGCGGTTTTATAGCCTGACTCCTGAAGAACAGAGGCCAGGGCATGTGCAGTACTGCCTTTGCCATTGGTGCCTGCGATATGTATACTTTTAAACCGGGTCTGAGGATTTCCCAAGCGTTCGCACAGCCGTATGGTATTGCCCAGGTCCTTTTTAAAAGCCGGAGCCCCTACCCTTTGGTACATCGGAAGTGCATTGAACAAAAAGTCCAAAGTTTCCTTATAGTTCATACAGGTCTTCGTTAATCTACTTTAATGATAAAAGTTATCCTACCTGTGGAATATTCGGCGGTAGGGTTGCCGCTTTGTCTTTTGAAGGAAAGCTGGTTGACCACGGAACGGTAATAAGTGAGGACTTCATTACTGACATTGTATTCCAATGGTATAGCCTGAACAATCTTTCCATTATCGTCTACGGTAATCCTGAAAACAATTTTGCCGTTTCTGTTAGAAATGTTGTCATTGATGTTGGGTTTGGAGGCAAAATCCCATCCCGCAAGTTCCAGGTTATAACCTGCACCATCACCTGTATTTCCTTTTCCGGACTGCAATATAGACCTGCCATCCACCGTGCCTTGGGGCTTGCCTTCATCACCACGCTGGGCAGTATTGCCCTGATTGCTTCCTGAGGAAGGCTGTTGTCCACTTCCAGAGGTCCCACCAGCCCCAAAGATGGCCCTTGGGTCCACTTTTGGCTTTTCTTCAGCCGGTTTTTCGGCGGGTTTTTCCACTTCTTTTTCTGCTTCCGCAGGTTTTGTGGTGGGCGGAGCTGTCTCCGCCTTTTTCTCAGCTTCCTTGGGGGCTTCCGATGCTTCTTCATTTCCCCTCAGAGGACTTGGCACCTTAGACCTTGCTTCAAAAGATTTGGGCGCTTCAGTGGGTTGCGGCTTGGAAGCAGCAGGTTGTGAAGGGGAAACCGGTGGTACAACTGTCTCTGTCTGTTGGGGGGCAGGATCCCCCGGCGCGGGTGTTTCTGTAGCCCTGTCCTGTACTTCGGAAGGGGGCATGGTGGTTTGGTTGCTGCCGCTTCCCGCATCCGTAAAGCCCAGATTCAGTTCCAGCCCGAATTGAGACATCGGCGGTACGGGAGATCGCCACACCACGATAAAATACAAGGCTACCAGCAACAGGACATTGACGACAAAAGTAATGATCAATGCCTTGCGGTTGTTGTTGTATTCTCCTTCTTTTCCTTCCCAGACTTGCATGATTTATTTAAAAGGTTTAGTTGCTATAGAAACATTAGCTTCTAGCGTGGCCGCAATCCCTCCTATTTCGACGAGGTATTCCACAGGAACCTCTTTATCAATATGAAGGACCACATGACCTTTATTTTCCTTTAATAACGCGGTCAGTTCATTTTTAATTTCATTTCGGTCCACCCGTCTGTCATTGACCGAAAATTGAAGATCTTTGGTGACGCTGACGGTAACCTCCTGCATGACGATATCGGACGTTTCGCTCGAAGGCAGGTTTACCGGTAATCCGGACGGGGTAATGAATGAAGAGGTCAGCATAAAAAATATCAACAGCAGAAAGATGATGTCTGTCATGGAAGACATGCTGAAAGCGGCCTCTATCTTATTTTTGGATTGAAGTGCCATTTTATTTCTTGTCTTGTAACAGGTCCATAAACTCTATGGTGGTGTATTCCATATTATGGATGAGTTTGGAAACCTGGGTAACCAAGTAATTGTATCCTAAATAAGCCAGGATCCCCACCACCAGTCCTGTAGCCGTGGTGATCATCGCCTCATAAATCCCCGTAGAAAGCAGTTTAGGGGATACCATCCCTTCTTCCTGAGCCACACCTATGAAGGCGCGGATCATCCCCGCCACTGTCCCGAGAAATCCGATCATCGGGGCGGCACCGGAAACCGTGGCCAGTAACCCGAGATTTTTTTCAAGCTTGTAGATTTCTATTTTGCCCACGTTTTCTATGGCTACCTCTATGTTTTTCAGTGGATGTCCTATTCGCTCAAGCCCTTTCGCAATCATATGGGCCACCGGGGTTTCCTCTCCCTGGCAGATCATTCTGGCCTGTTGAATATTTCCGCTTTGTACCATCATTTTGACTTGATCTACCATTCCTTTGGGCGTTTTGGCCGCCTTTTTCAAGGTGATCAGCCGCTCCACAAAAATAAAAATAGCCAGAACAAAAAGGGCGTAGAGGGGTATCATCATGTATCCTCCTCTTATGAGCAGATCCATGAGGCCTATGCTGCTGCCAGTCGCATCTTCAATATTGGCCAGGGTGTCGATAACCTGTTGGTCACCGGTGGTTGACAAAGTTTGTAGTAAGATCATATTAATATTTGAGTACCCATAAATTTTCTTCAAAATCGGACCGGACTTCGTCGATTGTTGCCAATGCCGAATCCAAATTCTCAAATTGTCCTACAGAAAGTCTGTAGAAGGCTATATCTCCATAGGGATGGATCAAAAAGGTGTTTTTTCCCATTTTATTGAGTTTTTCAGAATAGTCTCTTGCCAAATCGTCGTCAATAAAGCTTCCGACTACGACAAAATAACGGGGAACATCTATTTTAGATGTAATTTCTGTTAATTTTATTTCTTCCGGCTCTTCCGGTTCCTCCTCAGCTATTTCCATATCAGCAGGAGGAGCCGCTGGTTCCTCCTCCCTCTCAACGGCTACCGTGTCTTCGCTTTCAGGGGTTCCGGGCCAATCGATCACCTTAAAATGATAAAGTCCATACCCTATACCCAAAAGCAACACCAACAGGATCAGCAGGATGATATAAGAACGCTTTTTCCCTTGTTTTCTGTCTTCGGTGACCTCATAAGTTTCCTTTTTTATATGGACAGCGGGTTCAGAAACCGGGGGCGGCGGTACGGCACCCTTAACCGTATCGCGGGCCTCCTTTTTGGGCACCTCGCTTAAAGGGGTGATGTTCACTTCAGGCAAGCCAAAATCCTCATCCTCATTGGAATGGTTTTCATGATCGTTGGATTTTTTTTCAGACATCTCAAAAATACATTTAATTGAATGTACTAAACTAACGCAAAACCTTCAATTCCCCAATAATGGGTCTATTAATTCCTTTTTTAAGACCTGTCGTTCCAACTAAAATTTAAAGCTGATCCCTCCTATTATCTGAGCGCCCCTTACACGGTAATTCCAATACCTTTCATAGCGTTGGTTCATCAGGTTATTGCCTGCGGCAAAAACGGAAAACTGGGGATGTATGGAATAGTCCACGCCAAGGTTAAGATCCAGAATAGGTTTCAGCGTGTCCCTGGTCCCCGAGGCAAGGTTCACCGCCGCTATTCCCCCCATTGCCCGGAAATCGGCATTGATCAACCATTTTTTGGTAGGTGTGAAGGTATTGGTGATATTGATTTCCCATTCGGGTCTGTGCCAGGGGGCCGCAAGCTCAGATAACGTGTATTGGTAATAATTTGCCGACGCATCCAGCTTATAGTTTTCATCGAAGTTGTATCCCACATTGACGTGGTACTGAAGCACAGTGGTCACATCGTCGTAAATCAACTGAAAACGGGTGCTATCCTGCACATTGTTTCCATAAAAATGCATGTTGGTAAAATCCCCGTATTTAAAACCCGCCTTATAGGTCAATTCCCCGTTTATGGCTCCGGTCACACCGGCATCCACCTGGTAGTTTTGAATGGTATTCCGTAGCTGTGCAGAAGGTCCCAGAAAAGGATTTTCCATGACAAAATCATAATACGTATTTCTGATCACATCCCCTTCATAAGCGCCGTATATCCCAAATCCCGGAACAAAATGATAAGAAATAAACGCTTCCGGGAAAATGTGGAAGTCCATGTTTTTATTGGGTACGATATCATTCTCCTGCACCACGTTTGCCCCGATTCTTATCTTAAAACCCTCCTGCTGAAAAGCGATATAAGGATTGAGTTTGAAATAATTTCTGTTGATATCCGAATAAGTAATATCCGAAGGCGACGTAAAATAAAGACGGGAATGGATTCCCCCATGTAGGGATTCATTGGCTCTGAAGCCAGCATGGGCCTTTATACTGGCCTCATTTTCACTCGCTTCATAACGGTCGGCAAACAGCCTGAGACCAAGTGCCGCATCAAAGTCAAAAGATTCTGTCCGTTCAATTTTTCTAAGTCCCGCAGTAGCCCTGAAGGTGTTGAAAACCTGCCGGATGTCCTCGGGAACAATCTCTATGGCTGGAATAGGGGTATATCCATAAAAATGGTACATGTCCCTGTGAAATCCGAGTTTACCAAAAAACTCCACATTATCTCTAAAAAGGCTTCCGGTTAAATCCACTTTACTATGGTCTTCCGCAGAATTTTTACCGTCAACCGGACCTTCATAAAATCCCTGGTGACTGATGTCAATACCGTAATTCATATCGGGATCCGGCAGGCTGTGGATTCGAAGTTGTAACAAGGGGGATGAATAATTCCCGAAGCCCAGTTTACCAAACGTACTGAACTGCTCCGCCTCTTCCCGGGGAAAAGCCTTGGTAAAGGGCTGAATGTCTAACTTTACGGGGTCAAGGTCAACAAAAAAGTTCTGAACCGAATACGAATAATTCTCCCTTGAACTTACCGGAGGGAGACTCGGTGTCCTTTCAAAGACCCTTGGCTGCTTCGGCAGGGTCAAAACCCTGTCTTTCCGGATTATAAACTCCGTGTCCCTTATCTCCCCTCTTTCTCCGGGAGTCTGTTGAGAAAGCGCTGCCATGAGCG
This sequence comes from Negadavirga shengliensis, assembly GCF_042652345.1. Lineage (NCBI taxonomy): Bacteria > Pseudomonadati > Bacteroidota > Cytophagia > Cytophagales > Cyclobacteriaceae > Negadavirga > Negadavirga shengliensis. The sequence continues at coordinate 539,681 of NZ_JBHSJJ010000004.1, read as the reverse complement.
GGCTTCCAGCCAAAAACAATATCAAAACAACTTTCCTTATCATCGTAAACAACGTTGGCTCAATTAATAGTGGATAATAATTGGGATGCCTCTTTTTTTACCTGTTCATTGGTGGAGTTTTCCACGATAGACTCAAGTGTGGCTTTGGCCTGAAATTTTTCATCCATTTGGATATAGTTTTCAGCAAGCACGATAAATTGTTTTCCATACCAATAATCGTAACCTCCAAAAGGCTGTGAATGATCAAAAATCAAATCGTTTGAACGGCTGTATTCTCCCCTTTCATGGTAGCTGCGGGCCAGCAGATACAGGGCCTCAGCCCCTTGCTCCGTTTTGAATTCATTTACCAAATCCATAAGCACTTTCGATGAATTTTCTGTATCACCTCTATTCATCAGGGATTTTCCTTTGATAAGCATGGCACGGGGCGCTGCGTCCACCGTGATGTTGCCGAGGCCAAGGACCTGGTCAGCATAATAGATGGCAGAGTCGAACCGGTCAGTTTCGTAATAAGCCTGCATCAATCCCCGGTTGGACTCATATTCTTCCACCTTGTTCCTTGCATTCTGAACCGAATGTCTGAAATAAGGGATGGCTTTGGCATAATTACCGTTTTCGAATTCTATCTCACCGATTTTTTGGACCACACGTGTCCTCAGGTTATTGTCCTGGGTATTTTCGAGCTGATAAAAAAGTTCCAATGCCTTATTGTGGTCCCCCGTACGCATATAAGCATCCGCCAGAAAGTACCTGGCTTCGGGGACCTGTGGCGCATTGGAATAACTTCTTATAAAGGACTCCAGGGAACGGATGGCTTCCCTGTAGGATTGATTGAAAAACAGGTTTTTGGCTGCTTCAAACTCTACATGCTGAAGGTTGCTGCTTCCGGGATTAACTTTTCTGTAATCAGAGAGGTAACGGGAAAATTCCCCTGATCTGCCTTGCAGGGCCAGGCTTTCCTGCAAACCTACCAGCGCTTCTTCCACATTATCTGCATTGGGATGGTTGTCCAAGATCCGTTTATAATCTTCAATAGCCCTGTCATATTCCTGCAGGGAGTAGTTAGCCACGGCCCGTCCTTCCAGCGCGAAAGGGATAAAAGGGCTGTTGGGCCTGTTATTGATCAAGGCTGAAAACCCGTCCCTGGCTTCTGCATAACGGGTATCTTCCATATTGATCTGGGCTTTTTGGAACAACGCATCCTCTATGTAAAGGCTGTTTGGATAGTTGTTGATGACCTGATCCAACCGTTGGATGGCTTCCCTGTTTCTGTTTTCAAAATTCAACACAACTCCAGAACGGAAATAAGCATAGTCAGCATAAGGGCTGTTTTCTTGGGTAGCCCGGTTAAAAGCCGACAACGCCTCCTGGAATTTTTTCTGGACGTAGTACGTATCTCCTAGTCTGACAAGGGCATCATGATAATTTTCTTTCTCTGCACTGTTTCTGAGCTTATCGGTGTAAGCCTTGAACTGGGGTTCCGCCTTGGCATACTGGTCTGTGTTGAAGTAGGCATAGCCCAGACCATAATGTGTTTTGATAAGGCTTGGATCATTGGCAGCAGGCCGCATGGCCATAACCCTTTCATAAGCCCTGATGGCTTCCTGGAGGTTGTTGTTGGCCGCATGGGTTTCTCCTTTCCAAAACTGGGCCTGTACCTGCAGGCTTTTGTCCAAAGGATATATGAGCGATTTGTCAAAGTACTGTAATGCGGCGGGGAACTTATTGTCCCTGTAATAGGCAATACCCTGATAGAAGGTGACCTTTTGATAAGCCCCTTTGATCCTGTCGGATTTCTGTTGCATTTTTTCCATGTGCTCGATGGCACGCAGGTAATTGTTGGTGTTGACCAGGGCATCACTGAGGAGATTTTCTGCCTCCCTCAAATGGGTGCCCTGCGGATAAGTCCCCAGATAGGTGTCGAGTGCCACCACGGCATCCTGGAAATTGCCCCTCTCGAGGTTTACCTTTGCATAATTGAAAAGGGCTTCCTCTTTGATTTTGGGATCATGGTCGCTTTTGTATGCAGCGCTGAAACTGTTTGACGCGAATTGGGGATTGTTTAACTTGACATAAGCGTGGCCCAAATAATAACTGGCCACCTGTCCCAACTGATCGTTTACAAGGGCTACCTCCTTGAAAAAATCACTGGATTCCTGATACTTGCCGGTCTGATAATAGGACACACCCGCTTTGTATTGCTGATCCCTGGATAAGCTGCCCTTTTTTGCCCTCACGAATTCCCCATAATGATGGGCTGCATTCGGATGATCTCTTTTTTCATGATAAGCTTCGGCCAGCAATAAATGGATGCTTTCCTTTTTTTCCAGACCGCTTCTTTCCAGAACAGACGGCGTGTATTGGATGAGCGCATCATAATTTTCCTGCTGGTAATAGATGGAAGCCAACATATAGGGTACTTTTCCCGCATAGGTTTTGGACTTTTCAGCCTGTTGGAAATCCTGAATGGCTTTTTCGTAGTTTTCTTGCTGAAAATACCCGTATCCCGCATAATAATAGGCATCCGGCAGGTAGTCACTCCGATACCGCTTTGCCTGCTCCATATAAGTAATGGCTTGGGGATAGTTTTTCAGCTGAAAAAATGCATATCCCGTCTTAAAGAGCAGCTCAGGTCTTTGTTCCCCAAAGGTCTGTTCGGAATCCACTTTCCCATAACTCTCTATGGCTTTGGGATAATTCCTTTGGTCAAAATAGTGGTTTCCCAAGGTCATCGCAGCGGTGTTTTTCAAGGGTTGCTGCGGATATTCGAGAATGAAGGCTTCCAATAGCGAAGGGCCGTCGGGATTTTCCGTTCTGAGAGCCGATACGGCATAATAGTAGTCCCTTTCCATTTCCCTGTTGACACTCAGAGGCTTATCCTTCAACCGTTCAAATCCGATTTTGGATGCGGCATATTGGTTTTTTTGAAAAAGCTCAAAAGCCTCTTGAAAATCACTTTCAAGGCTGTTTTGATAAAGGGTAGACTGTGCCCCTGCCCTGACCCCTATCATGAGCAGTAAGCAAAAAACCAGGTTTCTTTTCATTTCCATCGAATGGAATTAGTGCATAATTTTAAATATCAATTCTTTTAACGCCTCAGGATCTTCCATATAGGTATCAATACCTTTGGAACGTAAATCCGCTTCTTTCAGATATCCGATCACATCAATAATCTTGCCTAAGGGATAATTTTTTGCTGCAACGATATACTCCTTAACAAAATAGGGATTAACCTTCAATATTCCAGCGAGTTGTTTTTCCGGAAGGTTTTTATTGGCATGGACGAGCAACAGCCTGGTAAAATGAAGGTAAAGCAGGGCCAGCAGAGGGATCAACGGATGGGATTTGGGATTCTGGCTAAAATATTGGATAATGGTATTTGCCTTCATCACATCCCGGTAACTCAAGGCCTTGGTAAGCTCAAAATTATTGTATTCCTTACTGATCCCTATATACTGCTGGATATGGGAACCGTTGATTTCTACCGGCTCATCAAAATTGATGAGCATCTTGTCGATCTCGTTGGTCAGCACTTCGAGGTTGTTTCCAATGGATTCTGCAAGTATCTGACAGGCCTTCGGTTCAATGCTGAAGCCTTTGTCCTTGATGTATTGCTCTATGTAAGGAGAGAGCCTGTATTCCGGCACTTTATCGGATTTTACCAAGACCGCCCTTTTATCCAGTTCTTTGGCCAATGCCTTTCTTCCATCCAACAACTTATACTTATGGGCAAAAACCAGAATGGTGCTGGGGAGGGGATTCTTAATGTAGGCCATGAGAAGGTGATCACCCGCTTCCTTTCCCAAATCAGAAACATGCTGGGCTTCCTTGACGATAACCACCTGCCGTTCGGCCATCATAGGAAAACGTTTGGCATTGGTAAGGATTGTGCTCATGTTGGCATCCTTACCGTACATCATAATCTGGTTAAAGCCTTTGTCTTGGGGAGCTAAGGCATGTTCCTCGATATAGGAAGTGATTTTATCTATAAAATAAGGTTCTTCTCCATGAAGAAAATATACGGGAGCAAACTTTCCTGCCTTGAGATCTTTAAGCGTGCTTTCTGGGTTACTAGGCATCTCTGCTGAACATGCTTTTTGGTTTCGCATCCAAATATAGAAAGAATAAAAGATTTATTTTGGAGGAAGGAAACAATAGCTTGATTAGTTTTGTATTTATTTTGATACCAAACCCGTTGACGAAAGTGAGTATATTTGAAAGAGGCATTGCCAAATATAAAGAAGGAAAGTTTGAGGAGGCTTTGGAGGTATTTCAGCAGTTGACTCAGGAAAACCCCTCCAAAACAGAGTATTTGCACTATAGAGCAAGGGTGCAGTCCCGCATGGGGCGGTTGGACAAGGCACTGGAGGATTTCGATCTGCTGATAAAAGGACATCCTTATGAAACGGATTATATAAGCGACAGGGCCGTTGTTCTCCATCTGATGAAGAGGAATGAGGAGGCGCTGTCGGAGTTGGACCGGGCGCAAAGCCTTGATCCCAACAATCCCTACAGGTATTCCAGCAGGGCTTATCTGAAAGACCGCCTGGGTGATCTTCACGGCGCCATTGCCGATTATGAAAAAGCCATCGAACTGGACCCGGAAGATGCCGTTGCATACAACAACAAGGGGCTGGTAGAAGAAAAGCTGGGATATTTGGCGAAATCGACAAAAAGCTTCAGCAAAGCGGACCACCTGACCGGATATCAGCCCCACCGTCCGGGTGAGCATCACGCTCCCGGTATTCCAAATGCGGGGGATGAGGCTGCCATCGATGCAGAAAAAAAAGACACCGGTTTTCTCCATTTCTGGTCGGTGCTTTCTCAAATCATCTCAGACGGGAAAACCAGAAAGGAATTTTTCCGCTTCATAAAAAACAAGATTACAGGGTCTTGATCACGTACAGGGGCTTATTGATAAAATAGGACATTTTCTTGGAAAGATTCTGGGTAAAAAGCTTCTCAAACCAGCTCTTTTTGGAGCTTAATGTAAACAGGATGTCTCCTTTTGCGGTGATCAGGTAATTTTCCAAACCAAGTCCCGGGTCATCCCTATAGGATTTAAGCACAAAGTTGATTTTCTCATAGCGGACGAAGGGAAGCATTTCCGTGACCATGGATTGGTGGAGCGCCTTGTCTGTGGCCCTTATCTGGGAACTCACATGTACCACATCCACTTCGCTGTCAAACTGACCTGCTATTTCCACTACCTTTTGGATGGCCAATTTATCCTCTTCTAAATAATCTGTTGCATATACTAATTTCCGGGGGGGTCTGAAAAAAACTTTCCTTGGGATAATGAACACATCCTGAGCGGCGTTCTGAACCACCCTGCTGGATTTGGTGCCTATAAAATTCTTTTTGTATTCGTTGACGCCTTCGGTCCCCATCACAATGAGGTCCGCTTTTTTTTCTTCACCCAGCTCCAGAATGTTATCCAGTGCTTTTCCTTCTCTGATCAGTCCCAAGCAGGAATGAAGACCGTTACGAAGGCCTTCTTTCTCCACGGTTTTGACCAGGTTGTTCAATTTATTTTCTGCAAAACTCAGGCTTTCTTTGGGAAACTGCGTAGGAAAAAGTTTGAGATAATCTTCTTTGTTGGGTACATGGAATAATATCAGTTCCGCATGGAGTTTCTCTCCGAGTTTGGTAGCATACTCTATGGCGTTCAATGAACATTCTGAAAAGTCCGTTGGACAAAGGATGGTATAGTTTTTCATAGGTAACAGCTTTAGTAACCTTGTTGTTGGTTTATCGGGTTGATCAGGGGTTTGCTTTCTTTGAGGTTTTTGTAGTTGGTCATGATTTGGGGAGCAGCAGCAGAGGGATTGGTTATGCTTGCGATGTGGGGGGTGATCATGATCCTGTCATGGTCCCAGAATGGATGTGATTCCGGCAGGGGCTCGGTATGAAAAACATCCAACATGGCGCCTTCAAGATATCCTTCATCCAATGCCGTGATAAGATCTTCTTCTACAAGGTGTTTTCCTCTGGCCACATTGATCAGATAGCTTCCCTTTTGGCATTTTTTGAAAAAACCTATGTTTAGAAAGCCTTCTGTCTTTTGCGTAAGCGGTAATAGACAGACAATGACATTCACACTTTTCAAAAATTCCTCCAATTGGTGACCGTAATAATAGGGATGGCGGAAATCTGTTTTAGGGTTATTGCCGTACCCAACTGTCTTTATACCCAATCCGGCCACTTTGTCCAAAACATCGCCTCCCAGTTCGCCTACTCCCAGTACCCCCACAGTAATGTCGATTTCAGGGTTACTCATATCCCATACTTTTCTTTGCTGATCTTTGATATACCTGAATATCTGTCTGTGAAAATTCAGTATCCCCATGACCACGTAGTTGGTCATTGAAAAAGTCAGTCTGGGATCCACTATTCTGGTGATGGGCAGGTGCCGGGGCAAACTCGGATCGGAAACAATATGGTCTACCCCGGAGCCCATGGAACATATTAATCTCAGATTTGGGAATTTGTCCAGGATACCATGGGGATGTTGCCATAAAACCACCACCTCAACACTTTGCCGGTCATCTATTTCGGGATAAACCTGGATAGTTATTGAGGGGTCAATTTCGGTGAATAAATCCACCCATTCCTGAACATCTTTGTTGGGAGCTATTATCGCTAAACTCATGAATGATTTAAATTTGATGATTTAATTTTCAAAAGTTGATGATTCCCCTAAAACCTAACAAAAATCAAAACTCCTTTTCATCTAACTTATTTGAAATACTTTGGGTGATGGTCGTTCTACATTGGTAATATTTAATAAATTTACCAAGAAGAAACGGCATATTTTACTATTCAAATGGAAATATAACCGATAGTCTAGCCCATGACTATTACAACTACAATTTAATTATAATAATCTATGAAAACAAAAAATGTTTACGTCCTGTCGGTCCTTTTACTGTTGATTAATTTTGCGTCATACGGCCAAATTAAAATGCCCCAGGCAAGCCCGTCCACCAAAGTCACCCAACAGGTTGGCCTGACCAATATGGCCTTGGAGTATAGCCGGCCAAGCAAAAGGGAAAGGAAAATTTTCGGTGAACTTGTCCCTTATGGAGCGGTATGGAGGACAGGAGCCAACAATGCCACCACTTTGGCTTTTGATACGGAAGTGATCATTCAGGGAAACAGGATACCTTCCGGAAAATACGCGCTTTACACCATCCCCGGTAAAGGGAAATGGGATATCATCCTCTCTACCAACACCCAATTATGGGGTTCCATAGGTTATACGGATGCTGATGACATCGTGCGTTTTTCGGTTCCGGCCAAAAAGCTGAAGAACACGGTAGAAACGATGGAAATCAATTTTTCCAGCATAACCGATACCGGCACTACTGTCGGCATTCAGTGGGACAAAACCAGAGCCGAATTCAGGGTGGAAACAGAAGTGGATCCCATTGTGATGCAGCAAATCAAGGAAATGATCATAGACAAAAACACGGATAATCCCGGACTGTATTTTCAAGCCGCCAATTATTATTATAACAACAATAAAGACCTTAGGACGGCCTTGGAATGGATAGAAAAATCCGTCGATGCCGATCCAAAATACTGGACAGTCCATCTAAAAGCCAAAATCGAGCACAGTCTGGGCATGAAAGAAGAAGCCAAAAAGACAGCGCTTCAATCCATGGAGTTGGCCAGAGAAGCAAACAACCCGGATTATGTGGGATTGAACGAAAGGCTGATCAAATCCATAAAATGATCAAAATGAGGCTGTCTCACAATTCTTTTCAATTGCTTACAAACCTTTTTTGTCAACGGAATAAGTTGATGATGAGGCTCTTCAAGGGTTTTAAACCCTTGAAGAGCGCTTCTTCCCTATCCCCAGATCGAAACAATATTTGGTTCGCTATCGGAGGTATTTAATTATGATCCAGTTTTTATACCCGACAGGCTTATAAGGATTTTGGGGTGTTTTTTCCAATTAATGGCTGCATGACGGCTGCCAAAAGCATCACCAACAAACATCCTATGGCGTTGTACCAAAGAAAACCCACCCGGATGGGGATACCCAAAAACTCTCCCCCATTAAAATAATGTAACAACAAGATAAACGCTTCTGCGAGAAGGGCCGACAAAAACACCGCATGCCCCCCTACCCACTTCATAAAGAACCCTACCAGAAAGATCCCCAGAATGGTTCCATAAAACAAAGAGCCAAGCAGGTTTACCGCCTGGATCAGGTTCTCGAAAAGAGAAGCATAGGTGGCAAACAGCACGGCAAAAATCCCCCATAGTGCGGTGAACCATTTGGAGGAATACATATAATGCCTGGAGGATTCCTCTTTTTTGATGGATCTTTTGTAAATGTCTACCGTGGAAGTGGAAGCCAGGGCGTTCAATTCGGAAGCGGTGGACGACATGGCAGCGGAGAATATCACCGCAAACAGCAGTCCGATAATACCTTTTGGAAGATAATCCATCACAAAGCGCATGAAAACATAGTCGGTGTCGTTGGTTTCTGCCAGAGGATCGCTTTCCAGGATAAGTTCTTTTACTTGGTTACGCACTGCTTCCTGATTCTGGCCTTTTTCCTCAATTTCCCGTTGGCGTATTTGAATTTCCTCATCGTTCCCCGCTTCTATGGCTTCCAAAAGCTGGTAGATACTTTGGTTCTTCGATGCGAAAGCCTGGCCATATTCCGATTCAAGGGATTGCAAATCCGGCTGATGTTCTGTTTGCCTCAATTTATCCAGTTGGATGGCATTGAAAAAAACCGGAGGCTGGTAAAACTGATAAAAGACAAATACCATTACCCCTATAAAAAGGATGATGAACTGCATAGGCACTTTCAGAAAGCCGTTCATCATCAGCCCGATCCGGCTTTGGTTAAGGGACCTTCCTGATAAATAACGCTGCACTTGGGACTGGTCCGTTCCGAAATAGGAAAGAAAAAGGAAAAGTGCTCCCGTCATTCCCGACCAGAAATTGTACCGGTCTGACAAATCAAACTCAAAATTGACGATATTCAGTTTGCCCATTTTTCCGGCCACATGCATGGCACCGGATAGGCTCACCGGAATCATCTGGATGACCAATATCCCCGCCAGTATCATTCCTCCCATCATCACCGCCATTTGCTGCTTCTGTGTAATGGACACGGCCTTCGTACCGCCTGATACGGTATAGATAATGACCATAAAACCGATGAAAATATTGGTAAGGGTAAGGTTCCAGCCAAGCAGTGTGGACAGAATGATGGAGGGGGCATAAATGGTGATGCCCGCCGCCAGCCCTCTTTGGACCAAAAACAAAAGGGCCGTCAATGTCCGGGTCTTGAGATCAAACCGGGACTCCAGGTATTCATAGGCCGTATATACTTTAAGTTTGTAATATATCGGTAAAAACACGATAGAAAGGATGATCATGGCCACCGGTAAACCGAAATAGAACTGGATAAAGCGCATGCCGTCGGCATAGGCTTGTCCGGGAGTACTTAAAAAAGTGATGGCGGAAGCTTGGGTGGCCATAATGGAAAGTCCGATTGTCCACCAGTTCATGTCATTACCCCCTTTGAGGTACCTCTCCATGTCCTTTGGACCATATGTTCTGTAAATGCCGTATCCTGCTATGACGCTGAGCGTGCCAAATAGAATTATCCAATCAAAAGTACTCATGAATAAGTTTTTGTGACGAAATAAAACAAAAAGATTAAAATGGCGAGCACAATAACCTGTAGCAGATAAAGTCTATTCCAATTCAGATAATTTTTTCCCTTCACCGTTTTGCTCGATTAAGTTGACAAATAGTTTGATGGCTCCGGGTACACCCGCAGGCAATAACCTAAACCAGGAAATCCCGGAATAGGCATAGGTGCCTTCGCCATATCCGGCGAGCAAGAGGGAACCTTTGGTGGCGGGCTCATCGGGATCCTGCATGGTAAGAGGGGTAACATACCGTTTATCCCAGGTACCCGGAAAATACAGTCCTCTTTCCTGAACCCACCCGTCAAAATCGGCGGGTCGGATTTTGTTCGGGTAGCGGAGAACCGGATGTTCTTCAAAATTGATGTCCACCGGTGATTCTTCCACTGTGATCCTGTCCCTGGAGAGTTGTATCGGGTAAGGGCCCAGTTCCCTGGTCAGTAAAGGAGATATGGTGTTGTACTGTACAATAAGATTCCCTCCTCCATGTACATATTCCATAAGTTGGTCGGTACTGTTGGCAAGCGCCTGGTTGACATTAAAAGCCCTTATTCCCACGATTACCGTCTGGTATTGTTTTAGCCGGCTCAATGTCAACTGACCGTTGTCCAGTATCTCTACCGGATAGCCGAGATCGGCCAATACTTTTGGGACTTCATCCCCGGCACCCGGAATGTACCCTATTCTATGCAGACTCATATCCATTTGAAGCCTGATAAGGTTGAACTCAGCCGGAGGGAAATAGGTAAGGTTCGGGATATGCTTGTACAAAATTCTCCTTTTGCCCTTGCTGTAAATGCTGCCGTCCCTTGTTTTATAGTGAGCCAAAATGGTGGATTTTTCCGGTCCATCCCCTCCTTTCAGCTTTACCCTGTACACGATTTTGCTTTTTGATTTGTCCTCCTTTTTTTCCAATATCTCATAATCATCCTTATCCAACCCTTCAAACGCCAAATCCCCTTCTATAAAAGAATTTTCAAAAGTTACTTCGACGGTAATCTCCTCCGGGTTATCATTGAGTAAAAATACGTTATCGGCATTGACTTCCAGGGTAATGCGCGGCAAGACGGTAAATGGCTGGATGATCTCACCGTCCACCTGATCGTTGTAGCGGTATTGGAGGGGAACAGGCCATTCGATTTCCTGACCTTCTATTTCCAGTGTCAAGACGGCCATTACCGCAGGATCGTTGAAAGGCTTTCCTATCCGTTCCTGGTCATCAATGGAAAACAAGTTGTTTTCAGGCGCCCTCTCCAACCAATAAGGCTGGGAAACCGGATAATCATCCGGTAAATGAAGGACAATAGCGGTATTAAAGGGCCGGTTGCCTGCCAGGGTTTCATGGAGGTTTTCCGCATGCCCCACTGTCTTCACATTTTTTAGTAAAATGGGAATGTCAGAAGGATTATTGGCTATTAGCGTACTTTTTATTTCATCGGATGGGTAAGACAATTCCTTGTTGGAGGTGAATAGCGCCTTGAATCCCAATACGTCCAAAATGATCCGGTCGATCTGCTCCCTTTTTTCCTTCATCCAGCCGGGGCCATCCTTCCGGAGATCCAAAAGCGCTTTGATTTTCTGCAGACCTGCCAGGTTGTTTGCAGGCACCAAAAAATCGAATCCGCGCAAAACCTTATCGATTTCCTGCTGGATAAGTTTTCCATTATCCAGCTCCTCCCATCTGTTTGCAACGCCCTCAAAAGGATGATTTTCAAATTCTTCTCCATCTACCAGTTCCATGAAATCGTCACTTTCCCCGATCTGGGCTGTGGCACCGAATCCCTGGGATTTGTGCATGGTCCTGCTGTCCGCGGCTATTTGTGAATAGGTAGTGCCAAGGAGCGGATTGTATTCCCCGACCGGGAAATTATGATAAAGCTTGTCTTCTTTGGGCTCATATTGTCCCCCCCAACTATAAGCATTCCAGAATATCCTTTTTGCTTTCCAGGGAGAAACCCATTTCAATTGTTCCGGAAACACCTTGGGGTCCGCTGCTTTTTGGAAGGCCTCCCCTGCCAGGATGGCGGATGTGGTATGATGCCCATGCGTGGTCCCCGGAATGGTATTGAACCGGGTGATGATGACATCAGGCTGAAACTTGCGGATAACCCAAACCACATCCGATAGTAACTTTTCGCGGTCCCAGTTGTTCAAGGTTTCGTCCGGATCGCGGCTGAAGCCGAAATCTATGGCGCGGGAAAAATACTGTTTGCCCCCATCCGTTTCCCTGGCCCTGAGCAGCTCCTGGGTGCGGATCATTCCCAATTCAATTCCCAGTTCTTTTCCTATAAGGTTCTGCCCACCGTCACCCCGGGTCAGGGACAGGTAGGCTACCTGCATGTGTTCCTTATTGGCCAGGTAGGCGATCAGCCTCGTATTCTCGTCGTCCGGATGCGCCGCGATGTAGAGTACCCTTTTGGTTTCTTTGAGTTTAAGGAGATCGTGGTAGATCTCAGAAGAGGTCTGGGCATACAGCCCGTTCAAAAAGACAGCGAGGGCTAAGAACAATAGCCCCGCCGTTTTTTTGAGAAATCTGTCCAGGTTCATACAGTGATGTTTTAACTGACAAGCTAAAATAAGTGATTAAGTTCATAAAACTAATTTATATAAATGGAAAATCAGCAGGTCTCCAGGATCTGGGACCTGTCTCCCTATACATCAACAGGTTAGCTTTCAGGTGTTATCCCAGCGAATTGTAGACGGCATTTACAACCGGCGGAGCGCCGATGGGTGTAGCCCTACTTTGTAATTCCACACCATCTACTGTGCTATCGTCGGGTTAAAAAAATGGTATTACATACACTTCTGCACCGTTTTCAAAAGGGACAAAAGGATGTAATACAATCCACATCCAGTTGGAGTGACGGGGATTAAATTCTGGAACTGGCTGGGTCCTGTCTAGTATCTACTACTGCCTGTATATACAAAGATCTCCCTTCTATGCTATAGATGATCTTATAGTTTCCTTTAATCAAATAGCGATAAGAACGGTTTACTACCTTGTTGGTCTCTTGGGGTGATCCCGATTTGGAAAAGGCCTCTAATTGGCGGGTTCTCTCCAGTTTCCTGTCATGATTTGCATTTTAAAGTTAACGATTTATTTATATAATTGATTCTTCCGAAAAGATGATTTCCTGCAGTCGCCATCCCCTTCGAAGGTTTAAATTGGCTAATTCCCTAAATTAGGTGTATGTCCTCAAAAAAGGTTAACCCTAGAAAGCTCCCTCGATCGACAAAAGTGATTTTCCTGCACCTTAGCCTGTAGATTTTGGTGATTTGTAGATAAAGTTGTAAATTAAGAAGATCAGCAAACAACCACTATAACTAACCATGGCAGCCAATAAATATCATCAGGAGATACCCGGAAACCCCTCTACGGCAACTTCCAGTAGAAAAAAATTAAACGACCGCTCCAACGGTAAGCCGCTTAAAGTACTGTCAGATGAAGATTGGGAGTTTTGGATCCAAAACGGGTATGTAATCATCAAGCATGCTGTTCCCCGGGACTATACCGGCCGGCTTGCGGATTTACTATGGGAATTTGAAGAGAAAGATCCCAACGATAAAAGTACTTGGTACCCTCCTGGCGGGGTAGAGATGAAAATGAAGGAACTGACCAACAGCGGCATGGTGGAAATCTACCATCATCAATATTTATGGGACATCAGGCAGTATCCAAAGGTTTATGATACATTTACCGACATTTGGGGCATCGACGAGCTTTGGGTCACCATAGACCGGGCCAACCTCAATCTTCCTGTACAGCCTGACTTTGAATTCGAAGGGTTTATCCACTGGGATTATGATCCCGAAACCAGGCCCCAAAATGTCCAGGGGTTAGTCGCTTTAAATGACCAGATGGATCCCAAGCAGGGCGGCTTCCAATGTGTGCCGGAATTGTACCGTTGCTATGACACCTGGAAAAAAGACCAGCCGGAAGACAGGGACCGTTTCAAGCCGGACATCACAGGATTTGATCTGACCAAAGTCTTGTTGGAAGAAGGAGACCTGCTAATATTCAACAGCACCCTCCCCCATGGGATCAGGCCAAATCACAGTGAAAATAAAGTCAGGATGGCCCAATATATTTCCATGATGCCGGCTGAAGAGGACAATGAAGAGATGAGGCAATGGAGAATAAAATCCTGGAAAGAAAGACTCCCTCCCGAGGGCTTTGCCTTCCCGGGGGATCCCAGAAAGTGGGAACAAACCAAATACCCTGTAGCTGAACTAAGTCCCTTGGGCAAAAAGCTGCTGGGACTGGATCGCTGGGAGTGATGTTGCATCAGCCCTTAATTACTTGGATTTCAATGTCAAGACCCTGACCTACATAAAAGTAATGGTCTTACTGGTATTGAATATAGATGGGCTTGGGATAGAGCTTTAGAATTTCTCCGGGTTGCATCAACTCTGGCCAGCGGCTGTCCCGTGTATCCTGTCGGTAAAACAATTTGAATCCGGTAAACTGAACGGGCTCTCCGGCTATAAAACGCTGGTAGGTATTGATCTTTTTGGCGGGGAATCCGAACCCGTCCATGTTCATAACAATCTGAACTTCCGGCAGGGTTTCGATTTTTTTATAGTCCGTTACCATCGCTTTGGTAAAACGGTGCACGATCAGGATCTTGGGAGGTAAACCGTACTCCCTTACCAGGCCTGCCAGGTATCCGGAAACATAGTTGATATCCGCAGCATCGAACGTCCCAATGGCGCTGCCAGGTACCTGTCCCCGTTTCATGGAATATTCAGGATCTATCCCTATATGCACGTGTGGCAGCAACAGGTAATTTTCCAGCAAAGGTATCTCTTCCTGTAGCGTACTGTGGCCCACCTGTATGTCCAGAAAGACCAGTGCTTCGATTTCCTTTGCGATTTCCAATACCCGATCGATCTGGCTGGAAGGCATTCTTAGCCGGTATCTGCCTCCTGCACCGGGGGCTGGCTGCGCCGTGACAGCTACGTAGTGTAATGCGGGCTGCACGGGTGTAAAAGGATCAGCATCCTCCCAGCTTTTCACTTCTTCCTGGAGTTTGGCCAACATTTCATCGGGAGACAAGGCTCCCAATATCCCCATCCCCGGTGAATACAGATTACCATAGTAGGCCACAATCCTTTTAAAGGGCAGGACAGCATCAGGTAAAGGAAAAGGGGTTTCCACTGGCCATCCCCCCGACGGCCTGTCATGAACAAGATGCAAGATCATCCGGTTATATAAAGCCGTATCCAACAGAACTGTATCCGCCGCAGGGTAGAGAACTTTGAAGGGTGGACTTTCCTGCATTGCCGGCCAAACAGGATGGTCAGATTGGTGTGCTTTTGCAGGGATAAGACCCGTTTTACTCATCCAAAGAAAAGCAGCAAGCGAAATAACCGGTAGAAGAAATCCCAGAGATGACCTTTTTTCTGACTTCCCGACAGGTGTAGGGGTGTTATTTTTAGATTGATCTTTCATTTTTGAAGAAGTTGACCACACTCCTGCCGCTTCCTATAGGCTGGAATTGCCGGGGTGTTTCTGGCTGGTCCGATGGTCTTTGAGTTAAAAATAGATAAGAAGAATGTCACAAAATATAACCGGCATCATGGCATTTTAAGATTCTGGTTACCTTATGTATTTTAGTGAGGTGTGGATAAAAGTCAGGAGTGGATAAAAAATCGTCGATATTTCCGTCAATTTACATTTGACATGACACTACCTTATTGCTTGGCTATTTTTGCTGTGGGAATTTGAGGAGACTACACGTATGACAAAAATACCTGAGATGCACCCCCCAGTGGTCTTGATTCTTCTTTCTGAATTCTTGTTGCTTTTTACATGGTCCACCAGTAGGTGAATTTCAATGCCAGGGTCCTGTTCTTCACATAAAACGGAGCCGGTAAATAATTATCGGTGAATACGAGAAACAGGTCGGATGCCGGTTTAAAACGCCATTGGAACCTGGTGTTGAGGTTGATGTTGTCTATCTGTTCGTTGTACTGGACAAATGCGGTCAAAAAGATCGTATTGGTGAATGTCACATCCAGCCGCGGTCCCACCAACCAAAAGGTGGTCTTGCCCCAAGGCTTGGGCAGGTGGATTTCATTATAGTTGGCATTCATGGTGATGCCTACATAGGGCTGGAACCGGTACCCCATTTCTCCCACAAAATTAAATCGGTCTCCATCCGCGTAGTACCCCCCGAATTGAGAGGAAAGGGAATAAGTGAACAGGCTTTGGGGTTTGGAAATATACTCCGCTCCAAAGGTCCTCCAATTGTGGTCCGTATGGGTGGCCAGAGTATCCCCGCTGAAGTTGGTAGGATCAAAGGGTTGCTGGAGAAGTATCCGGTCGTGTCCGGTCCAGACGGTCAGATCGCTTTGGCTTCTGAACCTGACGGTATAAGCCAACATGCTGATATTATCAGTTTGCTCTAGGTCCATATTGTAAAAAAGGGAGGTAGTGATTTGCGGACCGTGTCTTAAGATTTTCTTGCTTTTTGGGAAAAACAGGTAGGCAACACTCGGATTGATCCTGTAGTACCCCGTCCGCGGCACATAACCTACCTCTGCGGTATAATTGGGGGAAACGTATTCATGTTTCCACTCCCAGGTAAGGTTGCCGCTGGAATACCTCAGGTTAGCCGCATGAATACCGTTATGACCTGATTTATCCGGGCTGAAGGATTTCAGGAAAAGCGCTTTGCCAGTCCATAGGTTATTGGAGGAGGCCAGGTTATATTCCAACCCCACATTGCGGTTGAACTGGGAATATTGCGGTGCTCCGGGCTCCTGGGACGGGTCATAATCCAAGGAAGTCTTGTTGACAAATATAGCGCCTATATTGGACCTTTGGCCCACCCGCCGCTGCAGGGCCACCACGCTGAAATTCTGGGCGGGAAGGCCGGTTTCTTCCACCCGGCCGGTTTGCATGTTCATGGCGCCTATCCGCCAATCCCGGTTGATCTTTCCACTAAGCCGGGCCCCAAACTGTATGGGGGCATCCAGCCCTATCCTCCGCGAAAAGAAGGGCCTGATGGTTTCATAACCAAAATTGGCGAACAGATCCCCGTTTTCCAGGAAAAACTGCCTCCTTTCGGGAAAAAAAAGTTCAAACCGGTCCAGGTTGGTAATCTGCCTGTCCACCTCTACCTGTGAAAAGTCGGGATTCACCGTAAGATCAAGGTTCAGGGAAGAACTTAGGGCCACTTTGGCATCCACTCCTACCCTGTTTTGATAATTGGTTTCCGTACCCCCTTCGAAATCCCTTACTCTTCCTCCCATGACATAGGGGATCACGGACACATTCGCTCCGGCTTCCGGCGGCGCCTCGTCCCAAACCAGCACACCGGTATAAGCAAGCGAGGCGGAGGGAAACTGACGGGGCACGGGCGCCCAGCTGGATTTTTCAGTGGTTTTTAAATCCAGCCGGCTGAAATTGATGCCCCATTCTTTGATGCCTTTTTTATAGCGGATGCTTTTGAAGGGGATGGCCGCCTCAAAAACCCACTTGTCATCGTAATTCTGAACCTTGGAAACCCATTTGTTGTCCCAACTCAGGTCCACTTTACCGCCTTCGAACATGATACCGTCCCATTGTGCCCCCGCTGCATTGGCACCGAATGAAAAGCCGTTTGTCTGGTCATCAAACGTATCCATGAACAGGAGGAAATTATCGTTCTTTCCAAAGACAAAATCCCTCCTCAGGGATTCTACATAGTAGGGTCCCGGCACGGCATGGTGATTGATCACCAACAGGTACAGGTTTTCATCATCATAGGTCATCCTTACCTCCGTTTCCACCTGCGAATAGCTGGTATCCATGGGCAAAATCATATAAAAATCTTTGGCCACATCCGCATCAAGCCATGCCTGTTCGTCCACCACCCCATCTATCATAATGGGGGATTCCGCTTTCTGGATGTGTAACCGGTAAGAACGGTTGATTTTCTGGCCAAAAGCCACGCCATATAGAAGGAACAACAAACCCAAGGTCAATGCAGATCGCATATTCAATGCTTATTTCACTACAGGTTTTAAAAATAATTCTAAAACCCATCGTTTTGTTTGTAAATTTTAGACAAATGACAATATAAATCCAAAAATAATTTATCTGGCAAATTGTCTACAAATATAATCCCGTTGATCAAAAATTACTCAGGCTGTTAGATTTTGTTACAGGCGGTTGTGGTCAAGATATAGAGCAAGGGTTTGAAGGCAAGTCCGGAAGAAATCAGTAACCTGAGCCGTGGAAATTTATCAGATCCATGGACCAAGCCGGGGAGAAAAAGGGACTGCCATCAAAAGCGGTAATTCAAAAATATTCCCGTATAGGGCTGGAACCGGATGCCGTTTTCTTTTATGGTATGTCCACCTGTTGACTGCAGCTGGTACCTGGCGCCCTCATCCAGTGCTTTTGTGGAATCTTCAATTGTAATTCTTTGGCGCCCGAGGGAACTGACCAGGCGGAATTCCGTGCTGAACAGCAGCCGGGGCGACAGGGAGAACCGGATACCCGCCAGAGGCGACAGGGCCAGCCGGTCAATGTGATGGTAGTTATCCCTTTTTTCCCAAAAAGAAATATCCGTTGCCGCATCCCAGCCCATCCTTTCATGAAGGATATGCCGGCGGTCCTGGCTGCCTTCCAGTTCCAGCCCGTAATACCACTGCCATTTCCTGTTGATGGCCTTTAGCCATTCGTGCCCGATGGCCAGGCCGTACTTGCCTAGCCGGTCCATGTCCGTGGTGGTGAATTCCACCTTCCTGGACCTGCTTAAATTGCCGTAAACCCTTAACCTCAACATCCTGTCGGTTTTTATTTTCCGACGTAACAGGATCTCAAAAGGGGACCTTATGCTTTGGTCCATCCACCTGTCAAAGGCAAAATAGGTGTTGATCCCCAGCTCATATTTACCCAAGGAATCGGGAACAAAAACCGGGGCTTCATCCTGCTTGGGATGGTTTTGGGAAAATGCATGGATACAGCCCATCAAGGCAAAAAACGTGATGATTACCGTTCGTTTCATGTGGTTAAAATTCAAGGTTAATAAAAATTCCCGAATAAGGCTGGAAATTCAATTTCCAGCTTGTTATGTTATATCTGCCCCAAGAACCAGGCATGGAATCATTTGGAGTTTCAATTGGGGCAATAAACGAATCCGAAGTAAACTTGAGCTTTTCATAGAAAATTTCCAGCCGCATTTCAAGCGAAACAAACACGCCAGATAATGGATTATAGGTGAAACCTGCTATAGGCAAAACACCAATCCTACGCGTTTTCTCAAAGTCCGTTCTCTTCACAAAAAAATCCCCGATTGATGTGTTATTGATGAAATGTCTTGTAACGTTGTCGTTATTCACTCCCATTTCCAGTTCCCCTCCATAATAATAACCGAATCGGTTGCCAAGAGGCCGGTGCCATTCGTATCCTAACGCCAAAGCCAAATGGGATTGATGGATTTTCCGCCTTTCCTGCTCATCATTTCTGTCGGTATTGGTCAGCATGCCTTTTAGCCGGGCACGTAGCGCCTGGTTGTTTTTCGTGCCTTTCCTCCATAATATTTCCATCGGGGTAAAGGTGCTCTGGTCCAGCAATCCGTCTATCGCGAACTGGGTGTTGATGCCCAAACTGTAGGTGTTCCTGTCAGGAAAAATCCGGTGCTCTCCCGGGGACGTTTTACCTTGCTGGCATAAAGCGGATGCACTGAAACCTGTAAGAAAAATGATTGATAAAAAGTATCTTGCCAGCAATAATGGATAAGTCTTTTTCACACGTTTAAAATTTTATGTTAATATAAACTCCTGTATATGGTCTCATGTTCAATTTAAAAATATGAACATCAAATTTTCCATATGATCCAATGACGTAATCGTCTGGATTTTCGAAAAGAGCATATGAGAATTCGGAATATTTTTCAATTGTATGATAATTTATTTCCAGTTTAAATTCAGAAGATATATATAACTTCGGAGATAGTTGGTATGTGAAGCCAACAAAAGGAAGTATAATAAAGTGATTGGTTTTAGTAGATTCTTTTCTTTTTGTATGAAATTCGCCAATTTCAAAGTCTATATAATTCCTTACCGAATCCTGGTACTGAACGCCCATTTCCAATTCCATCCCATAATAATAACCGAATCGGTTGCCAAGAGGCCGGTGCCATTCGTACCCTAACGCCAGGGCCAATTGGGATTGATGGGTTTTCCGCCTTTCCTGCTCATCATTTCTGTCGGTATTGGCCAGCATGCCTTTTATCCTGGTCCTGAAAGCCTGGTTGCTTTTCATGCCCTTCCTCCATAATATTTCCACCGGGGTAAAGGTGCTCTGGTCCAGCAATCCGTCTATCGCGAACTGGGTGTTGATGCCCAAGCTGTAGGTGTTCCTGTCAGGAAAAAGCCGGTGCTCTCCCGGGGAAGCCTTACCTTGCTGGCATAAAGCGGATGCACTGAAACCCACTAAAAAAACGATGGTTAAAAAATACCTTATCATTTTCTTTTTTTAAGAAAAATAGAAGAAGAAAAATTAATTTCCTAATGATTTAATATATGAATTTTTAAATATATTATAATAATATTTTAACAATATGACTTTATAATTAAATCTTTATTCCTTAAACTACAATTGTATTATTACTGTCTTTTTTGATACGGTTCCGATGGGCGGGATGGAAACAGGTAGATGAAAAACAGAGCGGATTGGATTTAGGGGAAAAACCATCTGCGGTCATTTGTAAAATTCCTGGGTGGAGTGGATGGACGGGGACCGGATTGATTTTTCCCTGCCCTTTAGGGGCCGGGGGTAAAACCTGACAAAGCAGGGTTAGTGATGGCTTTGTTATTCGCTGGCCTGCTTTACTTTCTGGATCACCTCTCCCGTGGCGATATGCTTCAAAATCAGCTTTTCATCTCCGTTGGGCAGGACCTCCCTTTTGATCAGGTAATGCGCATCATCGTACTTTTGTCTGCCATCTGCCGCCGTTTCCCCGGTTTTTCCCCGCCAGTCTTCCAAAACCACCGGCTCCCATTGCCGGGTTTCCGCGGAGAGCAGGGCCGCATCCAAAATAGCGTTGACCACATAACC
This sequence comes from Negadavirga shengliensis, assembly GCF_042652345.1. NCBI lineage: Bacteria > Pseudomonadati > Bacteroidota > Cytophagia > Cytophagales > Cyclobacteriaceae > Negadavirga > Negadavirga shengliensis. Next base: position 518,948 of record NZ_JBHSJJ010000004.1, on the reverse strand, counting down.
GTCGTAGAAGGTTTCCAACGGTTCCCTGCCCGACTCCAGTGCATCGAACATGTCGGTAAACATATGCGGATAGCCCAATTCATGGGCCTCATCCCCTACCGGAAACAGCCAACCGGAATCTGATTCCGCCTTTTCGGCCACATAGCCCGTTCCTTTTCCCGTGGTAAACATCTCAAAACCCGTCCTCAAAAAGCTGTTGAGCCAGATGGTGCCCTCTGTGCCCATCACCTCATCCCGCAGGTCCATTCCCCCTCTGAAGGTCCAGCTGACCTCGAACTGCCCTATGGCCCCATTGGCATACCTGACCAGGCCTATGGCATGGTCTTCCGCATCGATGGGGTGTACCTGCGTATCCGCCCAGCACATGACTTCCAGGGGCTTCACATCCTTTCCGATAAAGTTTCTGCCTATCTCCACGCAATGGCAGCCCAGGTCGATGATGGCCCCGCCCCCGGACTTTTCCTTGTCCCAGAACCAATCGCTGTGCGGCCCGGGATGGGCTTCCCGGGACTTTGTCCACAGTATTTTTCCCAGACTCCCGCCTTGGATGCTCTTTACCGATTTCAAAAATTTAGGCGTATAACAGAGGTCTTCCAGGTATCCGCCGAACACCCCCGCTTTTTCCACTGCCTCAAGCATCGTTTTGGCCTCTTTGGCATTTCTTCCCAAAGGCTTGGTGCACAACACATGCTTGCCTGCACCGGCGCAGGCCAGTACAGCCTCCTCATGCTGGTGATTGGGCAGGGCAATGATGACCACTTCTACCTCCGGATGGTTTACCGCTTCCTCCATATCCGTGGTATGGGCTGGCAATCCATAATCCTTGGCAAAACGCGCGGCATTATTTTCATTACGGGAATACACTACATGAATGGTATCCTCTCTTCTTTGGGCATGTAAGGTATCGGTATAAAAACGGGCTATAAAGCCCGAACCCAGCATGGCTATTTTCATGGTTTTCTGGTTTTATTGTAGATGGTAATATAGTCGCTTAGTTGACTTTGACGTCTCCTTCCCAGCCGGTATCCTTCAGCGCGGGATCGTTTTCTTTTTTCAAAAAGTCGGCGTTGGAGAGTGATTCGTATTCCCATTCCAAAATGGCTTCATTGGGAACGGTCTGTAAGGGCACTTTCCAGGCGGTGGAAGTTTCCTTGTAGGCAATATTGGCCTGGGTGTTGTAACAGGCGATAATGGACCACCTGGGATGATCAGATAAGTTGGCCGCCGATCTGTGCAGGAGGTTGCTGTGGAAAAACAAGGCGTCCCCCGGTTCCAGTTCACAGTAAACCAGGTCCATGGTTTTGAGGGCATTGTCGACCATCTCCATGTCCGCCCCCACCTGTTCACCGGCAAAGCCGTGGTTTACCCGGCCCATTTTATGCGAGCCTTTGATGACCTGCAGGCATCCGTTTTCCCGGTTGGCTTCAGTAAGGGCCACCATGACGCTCATGACCTGGTCAGGAAACATAAACTGGTTTTTGTACCAATAGCCGTAATCCTGATGCCATTCCCAGGCGCCGCCCACTTTGGGTTCTTTTTGCATCAATTTGGAGTGGAAATGACAGACGGGAGACTCCCCTCCCATCAACTGCCCCACAGCATGTACCATTTTCTCACTGCGGACCAGGTACCCGAAGGGGTCATTGCCGGGAGTAAACCACAGGGATAGCCTGGTTTTTTTGCCCGTTTGGTCATTCAGATCCAAGGCATTTTTGCCCATCGCCTCATCCTCCAACGCGATTTTATACAACTTCTCTGTTTCTGCTTTTGAGCAGAAGCCTTTCACGAGCACATAGCCATCCTGATGATAATGATGTAGCTGCCCGTCCGACAGGGGCTTATTTTGGGATACCATAACTGAATTATTCTATTTACCTTAAAAGTAATCAAAACCGCTTGACATATAAAACCTTCCGATTGTTTTCTTCTATATAAATCCGTAGGATGGTTTTTGAAAAGCCCATAAGGGTGCCCGCACCAAGCCCCGCGAGCGCCCCGCCTGAAACCATAAGGGCCTCTGTCCTACGGGGACAAGTTCGGGGGAAATTCAAGCCAATTTTTGCCTTTTATCCCTGAAGGGAAATTGGGCTGCATTTTTGAAGATGACAAAACAAAGTTAGTATTTGATTTTAAAGGTTTTTTGTCATTTTCGCAAAGGAAAATTTATTAACCGACATAGTAGTGATATTGGTAAGGAGAATCCCGTATGCAAACGACACACCAGTTAATTTCCTCTGAAGACTCCCTCTCTTTTTTAAGATGGGCACAGGCGGAAAAGTATGGAATCGAATATCAATCGGAAAAGCATCAATTGGCATTTACCGGGACGGAAAAGAACAAGGCCTTTCTTAGGCTTCCTATTCAAACCGTTTATTTTGAGGAAAATGCTGCCTTGACGGAAACCGAGAAGCATTGGGTGATACTGTTGGTCAGAGCGGGTGCTGCGTCGATAGGCTATTTTGAAAACGGCGATACCATCGATCACAAAACCTTCCATGCCTATATGGTGCGGAAAAAACAGGGGAAAAGCCAGGTCAAGTACCTGAACACCAAAGGAAAATCCAGGGCCGGTTCCCGGGTACGGCTGGCGTCCACGGAGATCTTTTTCAAAGAAATCGGTCAGCGCCTTGATGAATACTTAGAGCAGTACTATATAGACCATATTTGTATAGCCTGTGCGAAAACCCTTTGGCCGTTCTTATTCAATCCAAAAGTATCCCGGCTTTCCAAGGCTGATCCCAGGATAATGGGCGTTCCCAAACATGTCCAGCACCCTACTTTTGAATCCCTTCTGGAAGTCAACAGGTTCATGCAAATGGGTGAACTCAAATGGGATGGCCAAAATCCAGATATCAAACGTTTTTTTTCCGGTTCGGAGGAAAAACCACTTGACGAAAATGATGACTGGTAACAATCGGGACCGGCTGCGGATTTTACCATCAAAATCCCTTCGGGCTTTATTCGGGAGGCCTTGAAATAAGATTTACATTGCTATATTTACGCTTTTATTTATCACAGTCACATGTTATACGACATAGTCATCATAGGTGGGGGAATCGTGGGGCTTGCTACGGCCATGAAGCTGAAAAGTAAAAAGCCCGCGTTAAAAATAGCTGTTCTTGAAAAAGAAAACGGACTGGCCATGCATCAGACCGGTAACAACAGCGGAGTAATCCATTCCGGACTCTACTATAAGCCCGGAAGCTTAAAAGCTGTCAACTGCATCAACGGGTACAAGCAGCTCCTAAGGTTCTGTGAAGAGGAAGGTATACCCTATGAGATCACCGGAAAGGTAGTGGTGGCCACGCGAAAAGAGCAACTGCCGCTTTTATATGGGCTTCTGGAAAGAGGACTTCAGAATGGTCTGGAGGGCAGCAAGTCGATTACCATGGATGAGCTGAAGGAATATGAACCCTATTGCCAGGGAGTGGGTGCCCTACATATTCCCCAGACGGGCATAATCGATTTTAAAAAGGTAGCGCAGGCTTATGCCCGAAAATTCCAAGAGGCCGGAGGTGAAGTTTTTTCAGGACATAAAGTGCTGGATATTAACGAGATAAACAACACGATTTCAATCGATACTACCCGTGGGGATTTTGAATGCAGGCTGATGATCAATTGTGCGGGTCTTTATTCTGATAAGATCGCGGAAATGCATGGCAAGCAGCCCTCTCAGGTTCGGATCATCCCTTTCAGGGGAGAGTATTACAAAATCAAAAAGGAAAGGGAATATTTGGTCAGAAACCTGATTTACCCGGTGCCGGATCCTAATTTTCCTTTTCTTGGTGTCCATTTTACCCGGATGATGAAAGGCGGTGTGGAAGCCGGGCCCAATGCGGTGATGGCTTTCCGCAAAGAAGGGTACAAAAAAACCGATTTTGATCTGAAGGAATTTATGGCTTCTATTTCCTGGCCCGGGTTGAGAAAAGTGGCTTCAAAATATTGGAAGACCGGCTTGGGTGAATACAGGCGTTCGTTTTCGAAAAAGGCATTTGCAGCTGCTCTTCAGGAATTGATTCCGGACATCCAGGAATCCGATCTGGTGGATGGTGGAGCGGGTGTGCGCGCCCAGGCGTGTGACAAAGAAGGCGGGTTGTTGGATGATTTTGTGATACAGGAGCGGAAAGGTGCCATTCATGTGATCAATGCGCCATCCCCGGCTGCTACCAGCGCGCTTTCTATCGGTGATACCATCGGTGAACTCGCCCTAAAAAGACTTCAGTGACAATGATACTTCCAGAATCCTACCGCTGATTGAATCACATTGTTGTAATCCCGGGTACTTATTGGTTTTACCAGATAAGCGTTGGCCCCTTTTTCCAAGGCAATCTGAAAATCCTCAAGATTACTACTGGTAGAAAACATGATCACCGGTGTACTGAACATTTCCATATCTTTTCTGATCAGATCCAAGACTTCAAATCCACTGATTTTAGGCATGTTGATATCCAGAAGGATGATCAAATCATCCAGGTGTAGTTCTCCCCGGCTGACCTTATCAATAAACTCCAGTGCTTCTTCGGGAGAAATAAAGCTGGAAAAATCAACGGCTTCTTTGAGTTTTTTGCTGGCGTTTTTCACCATCATAATATCGACCTGGCTGTCATCGATCATTACCAAACTGATGGCCATAATTCTTTTTATTGTTTTACTTTGGGGAATGTCAACACAAACGTGGTACCCGAGTTAAAGGTAGATTCCACGCCAATTTCTCCTCCATGCTGCTCCATGATCTGTTTGCATATGTATAATCCGAGGCCTGATCCTTCCACTTTGGAATGATTGGTGAGCCTGGAAAAAACTTTAAATAATTTGGGCATATCTTCCCTTTTAATCCCTTTCCCATTGTCCTTGACTTTGATCTGATAATGGTGCTCCGTTTCATTTGAATTCACTTCGATCAAGGGACGGCTTTGCCTTCTGTATTTGATGGCATTGCTAAAAAGATTTTGGAAAAGCCGGACCAGCAATTGCTCATAACCGATTATTTTCGGTATACTGCTGATGTTGAATTCGGCATAGTTTTCTTCTATGATTACTTTAAGATTGCCGACTGCCACATTGATGATATGATCGAGATCTACCACTTTCAGCTCCTCCTTGATTTCGCCGGTCTTGGAATAATCCAATAAACCGTTGATCAGATGAAGCATTCTGTTTCCTGATTCGATGGCCATATCCAATATCATCTTCCCTTCCTCGTCCAACTTGTCACCGTAATCTTCTTTGATAAGGTCGATTATACTGGTGATTCCCCTGACGGGTTCCTTGAGATCATGGGAAGCCATGTGCGCGAATTGCCTCAATTCGTTGTTGATGATACCCAATTGGATATTTTTCTCCTCTAACTGGCGGTTTATCCTCAAAAATCTTTCATCCATTTCCTTCCTAAAACTGATGTCACTCTGAAGGGCAAAAAAACCTTTCAGTTCCTTTGTGTTATTGTAAAACGGCTGACATTGCACCCTGACCCAAAACTTCTCTTTCTTTTTGGTATAGTAAACCACCTCAACATCATATCCTTTTTTTTGCCTGATCCCCTCCGCCATTACTTCAACGACATGAGGATCCGTTTCGTCCCCGTGGAGCAGATCATCCGGTATTTCTCCGATGCACTCTTCCAAAGAATACCCGGTTCTTTTGCCAAATGATTCATTTACCCAGGTTATTTTGCCTTCGGTGTCGGTCAAAATCACACTGTTTTCACTTTCCCTGACGATATTGGAGAGCAGATCAAGCTCCTCCTGATAGGCTACAGTGGAAGTGATATCACGGGAGGTGATCAAAAGCTTTATCGCCTTGCCATTGCTGTCCGTAATACATTTTATGTTTGATTCCAACCATTTGTGGTTACGATTCACATCTTTATATCTGTATCGAATCGGGTGGCTTGCTTTGTTTGCTTTGGCCAGTTCAAAATAATCCAGTAATTTTTCCATGTCTTCTTCATGCACCCGTTCAAAAAAGTCCTTTTTGATCAGTTGTTCTTCCAGGCAGCCGGTGAGTTCCTTACAACTTGGTGAGACATATTCATAGGTGTTGTTCATGTCTAAAATACTTATGAAATCACTGGAATGCAACGCTATCATCCTGAAGAGGTCTTCCTGTTCGCTGATTTTCTTTCTTGCCGTTAAGAGCGTTTCTTCGAGTTCCTCAAGCTGTTTCTGATTGGATTTGATCTCTGTAATATCAAAAAAAGAAAGCACGATACCCTTTATCTTATTTTTGTAGGTTCTGAAAGGCGTTATTTTTAAGATATAAACATGACCGCCCGCCCCTTTGACGACAACCTCCTTACTGCTAAGGTTTTCACGCACCTCGTTTATATTGTTTATTATATCTTCCGTGCTTATCGTTGTGGCGAAATCTGTTATGGGTCTTCCGATGTCCCCATCGGTTATGTTTAGAATTTTCCTTATGGATTTGGTGTGTCTTCGGATGTATAAGTTCTCATCCAGGAAAAGGATGGCAATGTCGGAACTGTTGAGAAGGTTGTTCAGATCATCATTCAATAAAGATAGTTCTTCCACTTTCTCCTGGTATTCGGCATTCACCGTGTACAACTCTTCGTTTACCGATTCAAGTTCTTCATTGCTGCTCTGAAGTTCTTCATTGGTGGACTGTAGTTCTTCATTGCTGGCTTCCAGCTCTTCGATGGTGTTCTGCAGATCTTCCCTTGTGGACTTAACCACTTCTTCAAGTTCCTGTATTTTGTAAATAGTGTCTTTATCCAAATCCAATCGCTTGATTTCAATCTGATCGGAATCGTTTGCTGTTGTTCCGTTATCTTCTTTGTTTTTAATTATTTCTACCATGAGCAAAGACTCATCATCATGGGGTAGTTTTAACGGACGTAGCTTAAGTGTATATAGCTCTCCTTCATCTTTGGATTCAAATTTGACACCCGGGATCTTGATATGACCTGCATGTTGCAGCACTTTGTTGGAACTTACATCCAGCGTATACCGAAGGTTATCGGGAACAATATCCAGTAGATTATAGGTAAATTCGCCCGGGGGAAAATTGAAGAGTTCCAGTACAGGCCCCACCGTATGCAGGATGCTGAATTTCTGATCACAAATTACAGAGTCCGGTACATACTTTTGAATCAAAGTAGAATTGAGTTTTTCTTTGGAAATTTTCTTTTTCTGGATTTGAACAACCTGATTCATATTTTCCATTGTTGGTAATCGATTGCTGATTCGTTTGCTATTTCTTTTAATCGCCGGGACTTCCGGGAGAGGAGTGCTTTGTTTGTTTAAAAACACCTTCCACTTTCTGTCCACTTCTATAAAATTTTCTTGCATATTTCCCAGGCTCTCGCTATTACCTAAGAACAGAAAACCACCATGCTTTAGACTATATCGAAAATACGTATATATTTTTTGTTGAATTTCGCTTTTAAGATAAATCAAAAAGTTCCTGCAACTTATCAAATCGATTTTACTGAAGGGAGGATCATCCAATACATTGTGCACTGAAAATACGATGGACTCCCTGATTTTTTTGCTGATTCTCAATTTTCCGTCCGGAAGGCTGACAAAAAACTTCTTTAATTTCTCTGAATCCAGTTCTTTTAATATGCCTGCATTATAAATCCCCATCCCAGCTATTTTGACCGCTTTCCGATCAATGTCTGTTCCAAAAATCACAACGGGATTAGCGATCTTTTTTTCCATGAGATATTCGTGCACCAGAATAGCTATGGAATACACCTCTTCTCCCGTCGAACAAGCGGGAACCCATATCCTAATAGGTTCTGTTGGGTTTTCTTTCTCACAGATTTTTGGTATGACTTCCTTTTGCAGAATTTCAAAAGCTTTTTCGTCCCTAAAGAATCTGGTGACACCTATGAACAGGTCATTGCACAAAAGGTTCGCCTCATCGGCAGATCTAATCAAATGCTCACAATATTCAGAAAAGGACCTTATTCCAAGAATCGACATCCTTCTTTCAATCCTTCTCAGTACAGTGGATTCTTTATAGGTTTTGAAATCGATTCCGGTCCGTTGTTGGAGGACGGTCAGTATTTCGTTAAAAAAAGCTTCCTTTTTATGGTGCTTTTTGTGAGGCACTGTTTCTATTCCTTTTACAAGCTTGATTGTTTTTGCGGCAAGTTTTTTTACGGGTAGGATCATGTCTACCGCACCGGTATAAATCGCGTTCTTTGGCATTCCGTCAAACTTAGCTTCATCGGGGTTTTGAACCATCGTAAAACCTCCCCCTTCTTTTATCCTTTTCATGCCGTCGGAGCCGTCGCTGCCCGTACCGGACAAAATGATTCCTATCACATCGTTGTTGCCGTGCGCTATAACAGATTCAAAAAAAGAACTTATCGGGAAACTCAGCCCCTTTGCAGGTTTGTCTTCGAGTTTAAAATGGAGGTTTTTACCTAAGTGAACGATTTTGTTGGGCGGGTTCAGATAAAGGACCCCTTCTTTGATCGGCTTGTCATCTTCTATGATTTCTATAGGAAGCAATGTATGCTTTTTCAACAGTTGGTCCATAAGGCTTTTGTGATGAGGCGCCAGATGTTGAATAATAACAAATGCGGCATTGGGAATTGGATTCAGATTTTTGAAAAAAATTTCCAATGGTTCCAAACCTCCCGCCGATGCACCTATAGCTATTATAATCATATTTTCCTATCAGAGAGACTTCTCTCCCATTACGCCTATCCTAAAAACCTTATACCCTAAAAACAAACTGACAACAATTTCAGAAAATATCAGACAGGTCGAACTGACACCGGACGATAAATAACCTGGTCAAATCCCGTTTTTGACCCCACATTGGGGAGATTAACAAGGAGTATGCCAAAAATGGATTTGAATTATAAATTTAATAGGCCGGCACAAAACTGAAACAGTCTGTATTCTACCCAGGTAAATTCAGAACCCAGCGTAAAACCTGTGTGCCCTCCCCTTTTTGGCATCTCCAAATAGACATGTCTGTGTTTTTCTGCTAACTGCACAGGATAGCAGGCTTTTCCCAGTAACGGATCGTTTAAGGCGTTGATAATCAATGTAGGTACTGTAATTAGGGACATCCAGTTGTCTGCACTGACGGACCTGTAGAAATCTTCTGCATCCTTAAAACCATGTAAAGGTGCCGTGAAATAAGTATCAAACTCCTCAAATCCATGCACCCGGCCCAGGCGCTCAAGATCAATTAAATCGGGATATTGCCCGGCCTTAAGTATGAGTTTTTTCTTAAGTTTTTTCAGGAACCTGTTTTTATAAAAGCTGTTGATTTTTAACCCCAAAGTGGAGGCACTAGAGGGCAAATTACAGGGAGTGGAATACACAGCTGCTCCTTTGATGGCCTCAGGGATATCCGCTGCTTCTTCGCCCAGATATTTCAACGTCTGGGCTCCTCCCATACTGATCCCGGCCAAAAACACGGATTGATAATCATTGTTTTTCAATACATGTTCGATCACTGTTTTAAGATCGTCAGAAGCTCCATGGTGATACAGGATGGGACGAAGATTTATTTCCCCACTGCAAGAACGGTTATTCCAGACCATCGCATCCATTTGCCTGCTGTTGAAAAGCTTTACAAGTCCTTTGGCATAGTGGCGGTTACTGCTTCCTTCCAAGCCATGAGAAATCAGAATAAGTGCTTCCCCTCCTACTCTTGACCAGTCCAAATCCAAAAAATCACCATCCGGCGTATGAATCCGCTCCCTAAGGTATTTTATCCCTTCTATTTTCCTGAACAGACTGGGTATGACCGTTTCAATGTGGCTATTCAGGTAGTATTTTGGGGGACCTGGGTATGTGGAATGGGAAATCAACGGCATTGTACAGATGGGTCATTCTTTGAGTTGCTCCCTTACTTCATCCATCAAATCATCAATGGCCTCAGCCAATTCCTGTTTATGCCAGTCCAGCTCCTGGTTAAGACCGTTATCAGAAAAAAGTTGTTTCCCGCGCCCCAACACCATACGCAACTTCTGCAAATCAAATAACCCCAAAGTAGGTTTTATCTTGTGCCTGGCTTGTTTGATGCGTTCCACGTCTTTCTCGTCAATTCCCCTAAGGTATTTTTCTTTTAGTTCCTGCGCCGCCAAAATGATCGCCTCGAGGAGCTGCTTTCGGAAGTCCGAATCACCTTCAACAATTTCCTCCACTTTTTGGAAATCTATGTTTTTGTGTTTTTTTTCCATAGTTAGTCATTTGATGCGTTTATACCTGCTAAGTACCCCGTAGTCCAGGCAGCCTGAAAATTGTAACCACCGGTTATCCCGTCCATGTTCAGAACTTCACCTGCAAAAAAAAGGCCCGGCACCATCCTGCTTTCCATAGTATGGGGATTTACTTCTTCTAAACAAACACCACCCGCTGTAACAAACTCTTCCTTAAAGGTGGTTTTTCCACATATATTTAATGGATACTTGAATAAATATTCAACCAATTTATTGACTTCTTTTTTACTGCTGTCACGCCAGGAAGCAGAGGCGGCTATTCCCGATTGCCCAACTAAAAACCCCCAAAGACGTGCCGGAAGATTAAACATTGGATTGGATGCAATTTTCTTTTTCGGATGCCCCTCCCGAAAGGCAAAGAGGTCTTGCCTAAGACCTTCTTCCGTAAAATCATGCCGCCACCGTATCAAGGCTACAGCCTTATAGGCTTTGTCATGCAAAAAAGCCGCACCAAATGCCGAAAGCTTAAGCACTGCAGGTCCACTGATTCCCCAATGGGTGATCAACAGTGGTCCCGAATAACTGAGTTTACTGCCTTCAAGCCGGATCATACTATCCGGCAGCGAAATTCCTTTAAGCTGGGTTATCGGCTCATCAGGTAAATTAAAGGTAAACAAGGAGGGAATGGGCGAAATGACGGAATGGCCAAGTTTACGGATAAAATCATAAGCCTCAGGCTTTGGACTGCCTCCCATGGATACAACCAGTTTATCGACCGTGTAACTTTTTTGGCCGGCCTCCAATTCGAAGGTCTGGTTTCTAAAAACAACAGCATCAATGGAATGATGTTTCAATATTTCCACTTTGTATTTCCGGCTTTCATTTACCAGCACTTCAATAATTGAAGCAGAATTATCCGACACCGGAAACACCCTGCCGTCCGGCTCAATTTTCAATTGGACACCCCTGTCTTCGAACCAAGTGATCGTATCTTTCACATTAAAATGCTGGAACGACTTTTTTAAAAACTTGTTACCCCTCGGGTACCCCTTTATCAAATTTGAAATCTCATAACAGTCATTGGTGACATTACATCTCCCACCCCCGGAAACCTTTACTTTGGAAAGTATTTTGGAGGTTTTTTCGAATATAATAACTTTATGGCCCGAGACTGCAGCGTGGATGGCAGCAAAGAATCCAGCAGCACCACCGCCAATGACTCCGATTTTATTCATAGAAAATTACAAAATGGTATTTTAACCGTTTAGTAATAAAATCAAAATTATCCATTTTAAGAGAAAAATATGCCTACTAAACGGCAAAATAAGAAAATAAAAGTTAAAAAAGGTAAAAAAATATCATTTTTCATCTTTATAGGTTTGGTGCTTCTCATTCCTCTGTTGGCTGTATACAGTGTCAAAGAGTTGCAAAAATACCTGAACACCGAAACGACCCTTCATTCAGCTCACCTTGCTTTCTCCACAGGAGATAATGCTGTAGCCAATACCCCTTTTACTGAAAATGCCCCTGGTTTACCTGCCCAAAAAACGGACGATCCGTTCCTTTACTGGATGGATTCCCTTACCCAACTCAAAGATTTTATTGTCCCCACCATTTTGTCCGTGTCAACCGAAGGTGCCCAGTTGATAGACCACCGGTGCTTTATGCTGTTGTACGACGAAGAGTCGGAGCAGGCGCAGTGGGTAGCTCACCGGCTGGACAAAAGCATGCTGTCAGGCAATCATAAGAGGAGGAATAATAATTTTAAAACCGACCCCAACATCATCGCGGGTTCTGCGCATCCCAACGACTACCTGCATTCCGGTTTTGACCGGGGTCATTTGGCTCCTGCGGGGGATTTTGTATATTCAAGTGAGGCAATGGAAAGCAGTTTTTACATGAGCAATATCTCTCCGCAAAACCCTTCATTTAACAGGGGGGTTTGGAAAAAACTTGAAGAACAAATCCGGTCTTGGGCCAAAGAGCATGGATCTCTCGTGGTGGTTACCGGGCCAATTATAGAGGCGCACGCACCGCATATTGGCCAAAATAAGGTAAGGGTACCGGATTATTTCTATAAGGTAATATTAGATATCCATCCACCTGAGTACAAAATGATAGCTTTTTTGTTAAAAAATGAAAAATCAAATGCTCCTTTATTGGAATATGCAATAACAGTAGATAGTTTAGAGCGATTTTCGGGGATAGACTTTTTTCCTATGCTACCCGACAGTCTCGAAAACAGGTTAGAAAGCAGTACGGACTATGACAGTTGGTTTAAGTAAAAATATTCATGTAGGCATTTTGGTCGCTCTTCTATTTTGTCTGCAGCATACAGCCGCCTGGTGTCAGGCAAGGCCCAGCCTTGGAGGAACCAGCAGGATGATGAACAATGCCCTTACGGCTATGGAACAGGGGGATTATGAGAAGGCCAACCGCCACTTTAGGGAAATCATCAACAGCAATACAGCGATCCCCCCGGAAATGCCCTATCATTTTGCCGCCACACTTTATCATTTGGGACAGTATGACAACAGCGCCAATTTTATAAAGAAATACCTCGATCTCAACGGATATAACGGAGAGCATTATGAACAGGCAAAAGAGCTGGAGAAAAAATTGGAAGTTCACCTAAATGAAATAAGGGCCTGCAATTATTGCGACAACAGAGGTTATCGATATACCACGTGTACCACCTGTGATGGTAAAAAACAGATAGAACAGGCATGCAGTCTTTGCAAAGGTCAAGGTGTCATAGGATGCAGCAGGTGTGTTGGAAAGGGGTTGGTCACAAAGAAAAACGTTTTCAATATCGTGGAATATTTTGAGTGTGAGCGGTGCTCTGGAGAAGGAAGACTCCCCTGTTCAAAATGTGAGGGAAAGCTTATCGAATTTGATGACTGCAGGGTCTGCCAAGCAAAAGGCTTAATCCCTTCCGAAAAAATCTGTGATCATCAGGAAAACGGCCCCCTGTCATTCAGGACAGGTTTTAAAAATCCTTTTCACCGGCATTGAAAATAATTAGGACTGCCTGAAGTAACAACCGCAGACAGCCCTTTTATTTTATTGGCAATAATTGTTCAAACTTTCCTGCGCCATTTCAAATTTATTATTGAGGGCCTTTCTGAAATCATCACAGGCCTGGTTTGTTTTGTCCGTAGCCACCTTCAGCATTCCCCTGTAATAGTAAGCCTGTCCATAATTCGGATTCATTTTGATAGCCGCATTGTATTCTCTCATGGCTTCGTCGGCATTGCCGAGCTGGTGCAACGAACGGCCTTTGAGGAAATAGGCCATGGCCGGTGCGCCAGAAATCTCCACCGCATTATCCGCATACATCAGCGCACTTTCCGGTTTTTTCATTTTATGGTACAGGTTGGAGAGGCTTAAAAGGATCTGGACATTTTTTTTATCAAGTTCAAGTGCCTTTTTGAAGCTTTCTTCCGCTTCTTCAAAATTTCCAAGTTCCTCATGGGCTCTGCCTTTGTTGTACAGCACCTTTATGTCTTTGGGCCTGCTTTGCAGGAATTTTTCATAGGACTGGATGGCCTCCTCATATTGTTCATTGTTGAAATATACATCTCCCTGAGAAGATTTGCTCTCTCCGCAGGAAATCAAAAATCCAAAAATGCCTATCCATACAAGAATATTTTTTGATAAATTCATAAATTATGTTTAATTAAACTGCCACGTTGTTTTCCCTCAGTGCCTCATTAAGAGAGGTCTTGAGGTCCGTCGAAGCTTTTCGCTGACCTATAATCAAGGCGCAGGGTACTTGGTAATCACCAGCTTTAAAGCTTTTGGTGATGGAACCGGGTATAACTACCGATCTCTCAGGAACATATCCTCTATATTCCTTAGCTTCATCTGAAGTCACATCAATGATTTTAGAACTGGCAGTGAGGGTGACACCGGCTCCTATTACCGCTTCCTTGCCTATCCGGACGCCTTCCACAATGATAGCTCTGGATCCGACAAAAGCTCCGTCCTCTATAATAACAGGCGCGGCTTGAATTGGTTCCAAAACCCCTCCGATTCCCACTCCTCCACTTAAGTGAACGTCTTTACCGATCTGCGCACAAGAACCTACCGTGGCCCATGTATCCACCATCGTGCCGCTATCGACATAAGCACCTATATTCACATAAGAAGGCATCATCACAACACCATTAGCAAGAAATGCGCCATATCTGGCAACCGCATGCGGCACCACTCTTACTCCCTGTTTGGCATAATTGGTTTTCAGCGCCATCTTATCATGAAACTCAAAGGGTCCGACTTCAACCGTTCTCATCTTTTGAATGGGGAAATAGAGAATTACAGCTTTTTTAACCCAATCATTTACTTTCCAGGAGCCGTCTTGGGAAGGTTCCGCTACCCTTAACGAACCATTATCCAAATCGGCAATTACGGTTTTAATGGCTATTTGTACATCTTTTTCATTCAACAGCGCCCTATTGTCCCAGGCTTTTTCTATGATATGCTGTAATTCCATAAATATTTATATTAGCTTAGTTTATATAGTTTGTTATTCTAAAATATGAGTCAGAAAACACCTGTCGTCATCGCTTCTGTCCTGAAACCTGTCAATGATCCCAGGATGCTGTTTAAACTGGCTTATTCATTGCGTGAAACAAATAAATACGACCTTAACATCATAGGTTTTTCTTCAAAAAAAACACCAAACCATGAAAATATAAGGTTCCATAGCGTTTTTTCAAAAAGCAGAAAGCATTTTACCAGAATCATGGTGTCTTTTAGGATGCTAAAGGTCCTTTTTAGAACCAGACCCCGGCTTATCATCGTCACCACTTATGAACTTTTACCGGCGGCAGTGTTAGGCAAACTGCTTCTCGGTTATAGGCTTGTGTATGATGTACAGGAAAATTACGGCAAAAACGTGATTTATAATAATACACTGCCCAAACCCTTGCGGAAACCGGCTGCTCTCTTTATCAGGGTTTGTGAAAAAACCGCCGGCCCCTTTGTGGATCACTACCTGTTTGCGGAAAAATGTTATGTTCAGGAATTCCCTCAGGTAAAAAATTACACCGTCATAGAAAATAAGTCAACGTGGCATTCCGATTCCTCTGTTCCCGTTCGTCTTAACCCTCACGCCCACATCCGGTTCCTTATTTCCGGGACCATCACAGAAGCATATGGTGTAAAGAAAGCCTTGCAATGGTTTCTGTCCCTATTAGGGGACTACCCTAATATTCGTTTGCATATCGTCGGTCATGCACCGGTCCCTTCTTTCAGAAATCAGGTAGAAGCCCTGGCGCGTTCCCATCAACAAATATCTTTGAATCTTTCGTCCGTCCCTATACCCCACGAGGTTTTAAGAAAATGCATGCAAAAAGCGGATGTGATGGTATTGCCTTATCTCCTGCTTCCCAGTATTAGGGACAAAGTCCCAACTAAATTATATGAGGCGCTTGCCCTGGGGAGACCCATTTTGATCAGCAAAAATCCAATATGGGAAAAAATGATCTGCTCCGGCCCTGCGGGTTTAGGGGTTGATTTTTCGGCCACCGGGAAAGCCAAAGACGTTATGGGAAACTTTTTGTCCAAAGTTTTTTACAAAACCCAACCCGAAAGCCCCGTCCTTTGGAAGCATGAAAAGGTCAAGTTTATTGAGCTGGTTGATCGGATTTTATTGCCCTGAAAAGGGATTGGTTTTTCCAAGATAGGATTTTTCTAAGAACCTCATTTCGGCTACACTTGACAGAAATGTTACCAAAAATTAATTCATAATTAATTGTAAATCAATGTATTGATAAAATATTAGATATGTCTAAATATAAATATAGATCAGCTTTAAAATGAACACACATAAAAAAATAAGTTATCCACACCATATTTAGGCATGAACGGATAATTTTTTTAGCTAAATCTAAATCAGTATATTTGGAAGGTCAACCGATTTTATTTTATGAAGCCGCTTACCAATGCAGAAGAGAATTATCTCAAAGCCATATACCATCTATCGGAGGGGGGGAAAAAAAACGTTTCCACCAATGAGATCGCCCATGAAATGAAAACCAAACCTGCCTCGGTCAGTGACATGCTCAAGAAGCTATCGGAAAAAGGGACTATTGGTTACAAAAAGTATTACGGAGTAGACATCACCCCCTCGGGGATCAGAATGGCGCTACACATCATTCGCAGACATCGTCTTTGGGAAGTGTTCCTGGTAGACAAACTTGGGTTCAGTTGGGACGAGGTGCATGAGGTGGCAGAAGAGCTGGAGCATGTCAAATCCCCCCTACTTGTCAGCAGGCTGGATGATTATCTCGGTTTTCCGAAATTTGATCCTCATGGGGATCCTATTCCTGACGAATTTGGGGACATCAAGACAAGGCCTAAAGCAGCATTAAGTGAGGTGCCCCTGCATCACCCGGGAAAAATTGTAGCAGTAAATGATTCCAGTGCTGCCTTTTTGAAATACCTGGACAAGGTGGGTGTATACATAGGGGCCAAAATCGAAGCATTGGAAAAGGTGGAGTTTGACGGCTCTTTGGAAGTCATGGTAGACAACCATAAAAAACTGTTTTTATCCAGGGAAGTGGCCATCAACATTATGGTACTATTGCACCCATAGCCTTATAATTAAAAACCGAAAAAACCTGCGGAAAATGCGGAAGGAACCGCAAATCGCCAATTTTGGTTAGATATTATCCGGTAATAACAGCGGACGGGTCTACAAGACTCAAAAAATTGCATTATATTTGATTTAAATAAGATTCAAAGAAAGAAGTATATCCATGAAAAGAGTCATATGGCTGCTGATGGTCATGTTCACGTATCAAGTGGCCACCGCGCAAGACAATAAAATCACCTGGTACAGCTTTGAAGAGGTCATTGATCTGGTGGAAAAAAATCCAAAGATGATTTTGATCGATGTCTATACAGACTGGTGCGGGTGGTGTAAAAAGATGGACAAAGACACGTTTACCGACAAAGAAGTGGTAGACTACGTCAACCATAATTTCTATGCTGTCAAATTAAATGCGGAAGACAAAAATAAGAAATTTGAATTCAGAGGCAAGGAATACAGCGAAGAGACCATGGCAAGGGCAATGCGGGTAAGCTCCTACCCCAATTTTGTCATTATGGATGCCGCAATGGAAAACATCACTCAATTGCCTGGCTACAGGGAACCCAAACCGTTTGTAGCTGCCCTCAATTCCTTGCTGGATAATTTCAAAAATTAAATGAGTTTTTCCCTTCAGGAGAAAGAAGATACGATCGTGGCCCTGGCCACTCCTCAGGGAGTCGGGGCCATTGCTGTTATCAGGCTGTCAGGAAAAGATGCCGTGCGCATCACCAAGAAGGTTTTCAAAGGAAAGGACCTGGAAGAACAGCCTTCGCATACCATTCATTTTGGCACCATCAGGGACGGCGACAGGATCATTGATGAAGTACTGGTTTCATTGTTTATAGCCCCGAGATCCTTTACAAAAGAAAATGTGGTGGAGATTTCCACCCATGGCTCCTCGTATATTGTCAGCCAGGTCATCAAGCTCCTTATCCGCCAGGGGGCCAGACCGGCCAAACCCGGGGAGTTCACCCAAAGGGCTTTCCTGAACGGCCAGTTTGATCTGGCTCAAGCGGAAGCAGTGGCAGACCTGATCCATTCCGATTCCGAAGCTTCCCATCAGGCCGCATTGAGCCAGATGCGGGGAGGTTTCAGTGATGAAATCAAATCCCTCCGGGAACAGCTTATCCATTTTGCCTCCATGATCGAGTTGGAGTTGGATTTCACAGAAGAAGATGTGGAATTTGCCAGCCGTAATGATCTCAAAGTTCTGGTGGAAAAGCTGTTGCGCGTGGTGGAACAATTGATCGGCAGCTTTGACCTGGGCAATGTGATCAAAAACGGAGTGCCCACGGTCATCGCCGGCAAACCGAATGCGGGGAAGTCCACGTTACTCAATGCCCTCCTCAACGAAGAAAAAGCCATTGTATCAGACATCGCCGGTACTACCCGGGATTTTATCGAAGACGAGATCAATATCGGCGGGGTGATCTTCCGTTTCATTGACACGGCCGGGCTCCGGGAAACCACCGATACCATAGAAGCCATCGGTGTCAGCCGTACCCAGGAGAAAATGAAGACCGCCTCCCTGATCCTGTACCTCTTTGACCTGAGTGATACGGATATGGTGGAGATCAACCGCGATGTCAATAAACTGGAAAATCTTGGGGTACCTTTTGTTAAAGTAGCCAATAAAACAGATAAGTCTAATAAATTATTTATCAGTGAGTTAAATAATAAACATCCTGATACAATTTTTATTTCGGCGGGTCTGAAGGAAAACCTGGACGCGCTCCGGAACAAGATATTGGAATTGGTGAATTTGGACAAGTTCAGGACGGGCAACACCATTGTAACCAATATCAGGCATTATGATTCACTCGTCAAAACCCGTGAATCGCTGCTCGATGTACTCCAGGGACTGGACGATCAGGTCACCAATGACTTTCTGGCGATGGACATCCGCCGCTCCCTCCACTACCTCGGCGAGATCACCGGCGAGATCACGACGGATGATTTGCTAGCTAATATTTTTAGTAAGTTCTGCATCGGGAAGTAAAGCCACTAAGCCCAACCTATGACAAAAACAAAATATTGGGACTTTTACAATTTCACTCGTGGCAGAACCTTTCCGCCCCATAATTCTGATGGTCTACGGCTTGTTATCTATCCCATTTTTCCTTAATAAGCCTGTAATCCATTGCTTTAATTTATTTTTGTCTAGGTACTTACGAATAATTATATTTTCGTTATATTTATACTTCAGACTTTTTTGGGTACATTGCTACAAGGGTAAAATAATCATCCGTATATTAATTATTACAGTTTTTGCGATAGATAAATACCAGCACGCATGTTATTTTTATAATTAGATAGTGTGGCAATGCGGATTATTATTGAACTTATTGAGAAAAAATCACCAATGATCGATAACTAATGGATATATTAATAATTGGTGTAGGAGCCTCTGCCGGCGGTTTAAAAGCGCTTTATACGTTGTTCGAACACCCCGTTCCTTCAAATGTCTCATTTGTGGTGGTGCAGCACCTTTCACCGGACTTCAAAAGTGTCACGGCGGATTTACTAGCATCTCATTGTCATAGGGAGGTAATTGCTATTGAAGATAACATGAAGGTGGAAGCTAATTCTATTTATGTTTTGGCCGAAAGAAAAAAAGTGGAAATCCATCAAGGTAAATTCCGATTAACGGAGCTAGACCCCAACTCCATGAACAATACATTGGATTTATTTTTTAACTCTCTTGCTGCTGCGTATGGAAACAGGAGCATGGGTATCATACTTTCCGGGGGAGGCAGCGATGGGACCAAAGGTGCAGAGGCTATCAAGCAAGCCGGTGGAGTGGTGATAGCTCAAGACCCAGAGACAGCCCAGTTTGACACCATGCCCTCAAATGTCATTTCAGCAGGTATTGTAGATTCCGTTCTGGCGCCTGAATTGATGATGGATGAAATCATCAATTATCGGGAGCATAATATTCTGATAAGCCAGTTTAAGGATAGCAACGAAACATTATTGAAAGAGCTGCTCGATCTGATCAATGAACATACACCACTGGATTTTTCCAATTATAAAAGGGCCACCATTGTAAGAAGAATCACCCGGAGAATGAATCAGAAGTCAGTAGGGCTATTATCTGACTTTATTCAATTTTTAAAAAACAACCCTGGTGAAATTGATACACTTGCCAAAGAGTTTATGATCAGTGTCACTGAATTTTTCAGGGATTCGGGAGCCTTTAATCTTTTGAAAGAAAAGGTTATCCCTGAAATCCTGGCAAACAAAGAAAATAATTCCCCCATAAAAATATGGGTAGTGGGATGTGCTACAGGACAAGAAGCCTACTCTATTGCCATATTGGTGTATGAATGCCTTGAGGAAATGAAAAAATCAATGGAAGTAAAAATATTTGCTTCCGACATCGATAAAGAAGCTTTGGCGATCGCTTCAAAGGGAAGCTATCCAGAGAGTGTTGCCAACGAAATCTCTGAAGAAAGACTTTCTAAATTTTTTTACAGGGAAGGTGATCGATATAATATTAAAGAGGCAATCCGGAATATGTTGATCATAGCCGAACATGATATCACCAAACATCCTCCGTATTATAAATTGGATTTGATCAGTTGCCGCAACTTGCTCATCTATCTGAATCCTGACTTGCAAAAGAAGATTCTTGCCACACTTCATTATTGCCTCAACCCTGAAGGTTTTTTGTTTCTTGGGCCCAGCGAAAGCCTTGGCGATCTGAAAATGAAGTTTTTTGAAGTAGATAAAAAGTGGAAAATATATAAGAACCTAGAATCTGCCGTGCGTTTGGAAAATGGCACCTACTCTATCCCCAGTTTATATGTAAAGCCACCCATAAAAGCAATGCCTGCTTTGCGGACAACCCCTATTTCGCCGTCTGATGGCCTTTATGAGATTATCGCTGATGTGCTTTCTGAGAGAACGAATCAAGCCGGTGTGTGTGTGGATGAGAATTACAACATACTCAAGACCTTCGGAGAATATAAAAAATACCTGCTTCCTGAGATGTTTAATTTTAATTTGCTCCGAGTATTGCCCCATGAGCTGTCGATCGTTACTGCAACGGGCCTTAATAAGGCGAACACAGATAAAAAAGAATTGACGATCAAAGATGTTGTTTATTCCCATGATAATACCCCCCGTTCCGTTACCATTTATTTTCAGCCTATTCCGGAGTATAAATTTGCGGGAAAAGTAACATTGGTTTGTTTTTCTGACTCTACCGCACCCCCCTCAGAAAATGTAGAAGTATATGATAAGGAAATGCATACCCGCAGATATTTGCTGGATTTGGAAGAGGAGCTTAAAGAAACTCAAAAGAAGTTGAATGAGGCGTATGAGGCACTTGAGGTCTCAAATTTACATGCGCAATCTTTTCATGAGGAGTTGATTTCAGGAAATGAAGAATTACAAAGCACAAATGAAGAAGTTCAATCCGTCAATGAAGAGTTGCATACGGTCAACAATCAATACCAGATTAAAATAAAAGAGCTGACAGAGCTCAACGATGATTTGAATAATTATTTCCGGACTACCGTCAATGGCCTTATATATGTAGATAGAAATTTTATCATTCGAAAGTTTACACCATCGGCTGTCAAACAAATTAACCTGAAAGAATCGGATGTTGGGCGACCCATAAGCGATATATCAACCAACATTAAATTTTCTACGATGGTAGAGGATATGCAAAAGGTAGCTGAATCCTCCCATTTAATAGAAAAGGAAGTTGAGACGATGGACCGGAAATGGTATAAGATGGTCGTGCTTCCTTATGTAAGGCAGCAGGATAGTCAAACCGATGGGGTCATTATTTCGTTCAATGACATTACAGATCTCAAAATTGCCCAGAAAAAGTTGATAAAAATTAATAAGGATCACAACACATTTATCTATTCTGTCGCCCATGACTTGAATGCACCTGCCACAAACATTGAATCATTGGCAAACCTCTTGCTTGATAGTATAGGACCTGAAAATTCCGAAATAAATGAAATAGCACGCTTGGTGAGGGATTCAGTTGTCAAACTTAAAGAAACGATTTTAGAGCTTTCAGACATTACTAAACTGGAAAAGCAATTTTCGGAGGACTTTGTAGAGAATGTTAATTTTTATGACCTTCTGGAAGAAGTTAAGTTGAGTATCCATGATATGCTTATAAAAACAGATTTGAAACTTACATATGATTTCCAGGCAGAGACGATCAATTTTTCTAAGAAAAATCTTAGAAGTATTCTTATGAATCTTTTAACAAATGCCATTAAGTACCGGTCGAAGGACCGTAATCCTGAGGTTCATATACACACAGAAAGAAATAATGATTACACAATTCTTTCCGTTCGGGACAATGGCATAGGAATAAGCGAGGATAAAAAATCCAAACTTTTCACCATATTTAAACGTGTCCATGAGGAAGAAGGTATCCCTGGTTCCGGCATAGGCCTTTTCATGATAAAAAAGATGATAACCAATGCGGAAGGTGATATCTCGGTCGAAAGTGAACCTGGGAAGGGCTCTACGTTTAAGGTTTGTTTTAAAAATCATACAGCATGAAAAACAGCGACGGGGCATCCCAATGCTATTAAGTTAAGGATTTGGGGTTATTTTTTCCTTTCCTGAAGCAGTATTTTGTATGCATCCCACCAAGTACATACTAAGCCTTCTTTTTAAAGTTCTGCGGGTATAGGTCTCTGACGTTTTTGTGGTTTGTCTGCATGATATTTTCAAGGGTATGCCTGAGCCATTCATAGGGGTTTACCTCATGCTTTTTGCAGATGGCAAAGAAGGAATAGATCATGGCAGCCCTTTGTGCCGATGCATGTGAACCTGCAAAGAGGTAATTTTTCCGGCCCACAGCGACAGGCCTTATGGCGTTTTCTATTTGGTTGTTGTCTATTTCCAGCCGCCCGTCATATAGATAGTTGGACAATTCCGCCCATCTGTTGATACTGTACAGGACCGCTTTGCCTATGGCCTCTTTGGGCTTTACATTACTGAGGCGTTCCTTCATCCATTCTGCCATTTCATTGATCACCGGCAGGGATTTCTCAAGCCTGAGTGCTTTGCGGGCTTCAGGATCAAGGCCTGTTTCTCTGGCCTCACGCTCTACCTGATACAACCGGCCTATATAATTGAGTGCCTGCTGTGCCGTTTTTTCGTCGTTTGACATGGCTTCAAAAAACTCCCTTCTGGCGTGCGCCCAGCAGGCAAGATGGATGACATCCTTTCTTGCACCGGTCTTTTTATATCCGGGGTAACCATCGGTCTGCAGATAGCCTTTGAAGCCGCTGAGCATATTTTCCACGTTTTCCGCTGCACGCGTAGGCCTGTAGTCAAAAAGCACGGTGCCGTCCAGGGGGCTGTGGTAGACCCAGTAATAGCCCAGATGACAGGACTTCCTGCCCGGGTTTTCCAGTACCCTGATGGTTGTCTCGTCCGCCTGAAGGTATCCCATCGATTTGGTGTCTTCAAGCAGGCAGTCATATAAGGGTTCCAGCCGTTCAAGGCCCCGTCTTGCCCAACCCTCTATCGAAGAGGCGGCAACCGGGATTTTCTCCCTTTTGAACTGCTGGATCTGCCTGTAGAGTGACAGGTGGTCCATATATTTGCCCACCAGTATATGTGCCAGAAGCGCGGCCGAAGGGATGCCCCTGTCGATGACCCTGGCGGGCAACTGCGCCATCCTTACCCCGTTTTCGCTGTACCTGTCCTTTGGGGCATATTTGAAGCGGATGTACCTTTTGATGAAAAACCTTGCGGGGACAAAATCTAGTTCTTCGGTTACTTCTTTTCCGATACAGACCATCTCCGAGAGGTCACCATCCGGATGCAGCTCCACTTCTTCCACGGGAAGATGGTCCGGCAGGGGCCTGCGCCCGATATGGGAGGTCTTTCTCTTCCTGCGCAGGCCTTCTTTCTTTTTTTCAAACTCCGCTGCCTGTTCCTGTTGTTTTTCCGGCGGTGCTTCAAAGGGAAGCGGCATCTGGTCACTGCTGCCCTCAAAGCGTTCCCTTCTCTGTCCGAAGGCAAGCCGCCTGAACTTCTCGACAAGGGCCTTCAGGTAGACAGCCTCCTCTTCTTTTTCGCGGATGATACGCTCCCTGTCACCCAAAAGGGTGATGAGTTGTTCTTTGGAGAGCAGTTTCAGGGAGGTTTCCATGGTTTAAAAATAGGGCGCGGGAAGCGTATTTCCATGGATTATTTATCCACACAGGCTGTGGATAAGTCGGAAAAAAAACGGTTTTTCAAAAAACCGGAACAAAATCGCCCCATGCGGCCCGCAGAAGCAGGCAGGCAGGGGATTTGCTGACTCAGGGTCAGCAAAAAAAGTCCTTTTACAGCCTGTTTTGGTACCTCTTTTTTTGCCTGTAACCCTGTACAAGGATGCCCTCGGCCATCATGACCAGTTCCGGCCACCGGATCGGGGCGCCATTTCCTGCCTTTTGGGGAGGGGTGAAGGTGCCCTGCTCCAGCCGTTTGTAGTACTGTACAAAACCGCCCTGCTCCCAGTGAAGCAGTTTGATCAGGTTCCTGCCCCGGTTCAGGAACACATACACCACACCCGATGCGGGGTCCCTGTCCAGGTGGTTGCGGACCAGGCCGCAGAGCCCGTCGAAGCTTTTTCTCATGTCCACGGGGCTGCCGTAAAGGTAATAACTGTGGGTGGATCCCAGGCTGAACATCAGTACATCCGGATAAGGCGGGAAAGAAGTTCCGGCTCCGGGCGGTCAATTCTCAGGACTACCCCGTTGGGATAGACAAGCTCTGCCCTGCAATCCCCGGACGGACGGGCGCCCTGGCATTCGATTTTGTGAAAACCGCCGGGATGCGCCGCCTCTCTTTGGAGCTTCCTGTACCAGTAATTGAATTTATGAAAACCTATACCCCTGGATTCACTGAAGCACTTCTGCGTCTGGCCGCTGGTTTCGTACTCTCCGACCAGCCTTGTCATTTCTTCCCGTATTTTCATAACTTATATTTTTGTTACAAAAATAAAAGGATCCATATTTAGGGGAAACATGCACTTTATGGGTCGCATACCGTATTTTTTTGTTTTTCAGTTCAAGGCCGGCCGGGTTGAGGGTGTAGTTTTCCCCGGCACCGTATCAGGGGCCTGCTCCGGGGGCGATATGTGCTGTGTCCGTTTTTCTTTCGGGGTCTTTGCTTTTTCCCTAATTCAGGGATAGGTGAAACAATCATTGCCGTTTTATTCCGTGAACCTTTCATAGACATAATAAATGCTGACGGAAGACTGTTTAAAAAGATATAGAAAGAGAATTAGAGTGGCAGTTGACTAACGAATCGATGGGATAGTGCTTTTATAAGCAAATATTCCTAATCATGTTTGAAAACAAAAAAACAAAATTTCAATCGTCAAATCATATTACACGTAGTTATTAATAAAAATTTATTTTATGTGTAAAGCTTGGAATCATTCTTCTAGTTGCAAATGTGGTTGGGGGGAAAGGTTCTATTGCTGATCATCCGGCCATCCCCACACTCCATCCAAAGTGCCAATATCCCCAGGAACAGCAATGTGGCATTGAAATAGAAAGGTTCGTGTCAGCCCATGGCTTCTATAAAACCAGCGCAGTTGCAGGGGACACGGTCAAAGACATTCCACCAGATCAATCCAACATAGGTAGTAAATACAGAAAGCAATACTACCGATCCCATCAGTCCCCACCATCTAAGCGGTTTTACCGTTAATGCGACGGCCAACAACAGCAACCGGCACAGATGCCCTGCCTGAGCTCGGTCATTGCTTCTCTGGAAAACCATTTCGGGCAGTTCCAATTTTTTACAAGGTGGTCTTCTTGTGGATTAGTCAAAAGTGACATCGTACTACCTTTTTTAAATAGGCATGACCTAACATTACGCTCTGCCCAATTGACGGAGCATTTTTACATGACCAGAAAGTGCCGCTAGAAATGTTTTCTTCACCAAATAGGGAACGTTGTATTCTTCGGCCGTTTTGGAAACGATTCGGGATAGCTTTCTGTAGTGAACATGACAAATATTGGGAAACAAATGGTGCTCAACCTGAAAATTCAGTCCTCCGATTAACCAGGAAAGAAACCTGCTTTTGGGAGCATAATTACTTGTTGATGCCAACTGGTGCACAGTCCAATCTTTGGCAATAACACCCTCTTCATCGGGTTGGGAAAAAGTAGTGTCCGGTATCACATGAGCGGTCTGAAAGACGATACTTATACAAATCCCCGTAACAAAATGCATGCTCAAAAAGGCCATAATAATAATCCAAGCGGGTAAAGGGACCATAATCAATGGCAAAACCAACGCATAGGAGTAATAAAGCAACTTCCACCCCCCAATTTTCAAAAGTTCTCTTCTGAATTCTCCATCCTTACTAAAGAAACCCATTTTTTTGTAACGACTAGCCCTGACAAAATCCTTCATGGTAATCCACGATATCGTAGAAAGTCCATAAAACAGCCATATATAAAGATATTGGAAACGGTGAATCCAGTATCGCTTGGCATGTGGGGAAAAGCGCAAGAAAAACGGTGCGTTAATGTCATCGTCCCCTTCGTCAATATTGGTATAGGTGTGGTGGAGCACGTTGTGCTGGATTCTCCAAACACTGGAATTGGCCCCAATAAGATTCATGGTATAGCCAAGGTACTTGTTAACGGTTCGGTTTTTGGAATAAGAACCGTGGATAGCATCATGCATCACCCCCATCCCTACTCCAGCCATTCCAAAACCACTGGTAATATATAAGGCAAATAGCAATAAAGGATGGGCAACTATTCCTGTGCTTATAATGATCAAAGGAACAAAGAAAGCTGAAAGCATAACAATGGTTTTCAAAACCATACTTACATTTCCGTTTTTACTTTTATTATTTCTTTTGAAATAGTCATTTACCCTTGTTCGCAAGATTTTAGCGAATTCGGAATTTCTATTTGACGCAAATTTTAAATTTTTCATTGGGTAATAATTAAAACTTCTCCACACCTTCCAATTTTGTATGACAGCTCTTTTGCAGTTGTTTCATTTATCTAAATAATCCCTGTAGCTCAACGCAAGAAAGAATTTCGACGCTGCCCTGCTTTTCTCAAGTTTAACTGAAGTTCCGGACTACATGCTTTTGCGCTCTCCGATTTCTGCCTATTTCCATTTGATAAGTTGCAAATGGCGCCTTGTATCAACCTTAATTTTCATTCTGCCACATCCAGGGATGATCAAATCTGCATGTTTCATTGCTAAAGGATTCATAATTCCTTTAAGCACAGGCTGACCGATGGCCATGTATTTTGTAGCTTGCTTTCCAAATTCATTTGCCACAATATTCATTGTGTTCATGATATAGGAAACTGTACGATTTGTTTTTGGTATATCAGTCATCATCTTTTTGATCTTTTTATCTTATTACAAAGGTGAGGCTTTTATAATCGCTGTACGTTACATAAACATTGTTTGGGATTATAAATATCCCACATATGTAATAGTTGAAAGCTTAAACAGCCTGTTACAGGCTCTTTTCAATTATTCTACTGCTAATACCGTTGGAGTTCTGCAAAGAGCAATTCCAATTCAGCCCTGGTTTTCTTTAGTTTTTCAGATAACCTATCAAGCATACTATCTCTCCCATGTTCATCAATAAGAAAATCATTATCAGTAAGAAAGGGAAACCTTCTTTTCAACATGATCTTCTGCTCTCTCCAACTTCTTAAAATGTTCATTATTTGTTATATATTTCAGTGTTCTTCAACAAACTGAAGTAAGTTTACCCCAATCTTTTTTATTTGATTTATGCTCTCCTTGGATTTCACATCCGTGTAGGTATTACGGTCCCAAAGGCACTCCTTCGTATCCACTTTTGATCGTTGTCGAAATCATTTTAAACCTGACATTGGCCTTAATACTACTTGATAAATGAGCCGGGATAATAATAGCCTCTCCTGAGTTTAATTTTTTTGATTTTCCATCAATGAATATTTCCGCCTTCCCCTCAATTACTTGAATGAATATATCAAAAGGTGATTTTTTTTCAGGCAAAATCTCCCCGGAGTCAAAGGAAACGGCAGAAACATCTCCTGTCGTTTTTTTGATAATGGTTTTACTCAATATGGAATGGGGAATGTAATCAACCAATTCCACTGTAATTAATACTTTTAATTTTTGCATCTCAAAATGTCCCATAGCTTTGTCATCACTACAAAGGTGCACAGAATCTTATCCTCTTGCATTACATTTAGAATTCCTATGCTTATAGATTTCTCATGTTTAGAGCACGCCAAAACCGTGAAGCCAAAAATCATGGTGAGAGGAAATTCATTTTTGGTAACTTTTATCACTGCAAGCCAGAGATTAAATTAATTCCATAATTAAGGTGATTTACTACCGAAATTCGGGTTACCTTTAGTCACATCCTGATTTAGCCTAAATGATTGAAATGATGAAAGTTCCGGTTCAACGAAAAAATTTTAAGTTTCTACCGGATTCCAGCAGAGTGGTAGCCAGGTTCTTCTGGAACGGGAAAGAACGATGTCAAAAAATGATAAGCAGGGTACTTTCCCTGGAAGAAAGTCAGGTCAGGTTAATCCTGGAACAGACCTTAAGGGAATTTGCCAGTCGCCATAGAAATATTTCCCGCATTTTTTTAAAACACTTTGAAAGAATCCAATCCGTACTGGTTGAAATGGATATCATTCCTCATGATCTATCCGATCATCGGATAATGTTGATCGGCTCTTATTGTACAATGGAATACTCCATTGAATCGGCGGCCATATTCAATCCCTCCATCGTCAGGGATCTGGACCAATCCCACCTTGAAGAAGGAGAGATGAGGGTAATCCTTTCCTTTAGGGCTACAGGAGAAGGCCATATTTCTTCCATCGTTTTCAGAAGAGCTATCATTGACAAAAACAACGATCTACATGTGATGAAATCGGGCGATCAGATCGACCTTGCCGAAGTCACCCATAAGAGATTATACGATAAAAAAAAGTATATCAAGAAGCTTACCGAGATGAATATTCCCGAAAAATATTCCGATAAGATCATGTCGGAGCTTCCTGATAACTTTGAGTATTACGCCCTGACCACTGCGGTGACTGACGTGTTAAACGACCACACCATCAGTATGGAAAGGAGAATCGCCCTGCAGGAAATGACCTGGTTGGTAGATTCTTTTTATGATGTACGGTTCCATTTGGATTCTGACCTTACAGAAAGGGTTTTATTCCCCATCTCAAGCTCCGAAAGCAAAGGAATAGAAGATGCCCGTTTTGTTAATTTTACCGAAGACGATGGCACCGAAAAAATATACGCTACTTATACGGCCTATAATGGACACAAGATACTTCCCAAACTACTTTCTACTGAGGATTTTTACATCTTTCGGGTGATGCCGCTACATGGAAAAGGAGCGCTGAACAAAAACATGGCCCTGTTTCCCAAAAAGATAAGTGGAAAATACGCGATGATGGCCAGGATAGACGGCGTAAACAATTACATCATGTTTTCGGATCAAAGTACGTTATGGAATGATCCTATCTTGATCCAGGAGCCTAAATTTCCCTGGGAATACACGCAAATTGGAAACTGTGGATCGCCTTTATATACCAAAGAAGGGTGGCTGGTCATTACACACGGGGTTGGCCCCATGCGTCGGTACAGCATTGGCGCATCACTGCTCGACTTGGATGATCCAACCAAAGAGATCGGGAGGCTAAAAGAGCCCCTCCTGGCACCACTGGAAGAAGAGCGGGACGGTTATGTGCCCAATGTAGTCTATTCCTGCGGAGCCATCATCCATAACGAAAACCTTATTTTGCCCTATGCCGTATCGGATTCCTCCTCCACCTACGCGGTCATTGCCTTGGATGACCTGTTCGGAGCATTGAAAAGATAAGGGCTTTAGCTTTTGTGTTGAATCACTTTTTTATACGCTTCCATATAGTTATCCACCATTGATTGAAGGCTAAACCTTTCCTGTGCATATAACCGACAATTGAGCGGGGCAATTTCTGCTAGAACGGTAACTTTCTCCACGGCCTCATCTGTATTTTTCACCAAATAACCTGTAACTCCATCCTTTACCAGCTCCCTCATACTGCCCCGGTCAAAGGCAATAACAGGGGTTCCCGACATCATGGCCTCCAGTACACTTAAGCCAAACGGCTCCTCGAAACAGATAGGGTGCAATAATGCCTTAGCAGCGGCCAGTAATTTTCTTCCTATACCGGGTCCTACATTTCCCACGTAACTTACCGTGTCACCGTTGATGGATGGCTCTATTTTTTCTTCGAAGTATACGGTATCCTGAATCAAACCAGCTATCACCAGGCGGTGTTTGGACCTTTGGGCTATTTCTATGGCCAGGTGAGTGCCTTTATCCGGATGGATCCTGCCAAAAAACAAAAGATACTCTTCCTTGATGTCCTGAAACTGAAAGACCGAGGGGTCAATCCCATGATAAATGGTAGTAAGATAATTCAGTTCATTAGCCCTGTCCGAATCGGAAATGGACACATAGGCAGAAGAGTTGTTGTACTTTTTATAGACGGGAATAATCTGAGGGGAAGAAAAGCCATGTATAGTTGTGATCATCGGTGTGCTGATCAAGGCCGAATACGTAAGAGGGAGAAAATCAAAATGGTTATGGATAATATCAAAATGATGGGCTTGCTCCATCAGATTACTGATATGCAGGCATTCCTCCACTTTGGGATCAACACGCTTGTCTATCTCATAGGGAAGTGCAGCGGTAGACTGAAGCTTTGCCCCGGTTTTGGAATCTGCTGTTGCAAAAAGGGTGACATCCATACCCCTGGCCAACAGCCCTTCACAAATATTGGAAGCCACCTGTTCCCAAGGTCCGTAGCTTTCAGGGGGCGTTCTCCAGGCAATGGGAGAAAGAACTGCTATTTTCAAGGAAATACTTCTTTTTTAAGACTTATTGGGCCTGTAACGACCAACTTTTCCGCTTCTTCTGCTTTATAGAACTCTTCATGAGCTTGCAGTACTTCCAAATGGGATATTAAATAGGCCAATGAGCTCTCCGCTCCCTGGTTTCTATTTACTCCATAGCTTTCAAAACCATCGCAGCACCCTTTGGTCTCAAAATCGTACAGACTCATCCTCAGGTCATTTTCTCCCAAGAACCACATAAACGAAGCAAATAATTTTTTCAGATAGGTATTTTCCCTTGTGAGTTGAAACGCTTGATGGTACATTTGTACCATGGACAGGGCATCAATGGGCTGTTGAGCAAAAACCGACCTATGTCCATCTTTGACATACCACTCTTTATTGCCGATAATAGACAAAATACCATCTTTCATCGTATGTTCGGTCAGAAAGTCCATCGTTTCCATGGCTATGCAGATTGTCTCATCATCCTCTAAAATTTCAGCTGAATGCAATAATGCCAATGGGAGAATCCCGTTGTCATAGGCCAGGAGCGACTCAAACCATCTCCAATCAGTAGTAGCTTGTTGTTTGTATTGCCTAATCAGCTTATTGGTCAAAATCCTCAATATCTCTGTCATTTGGTCATCATACCTATTGGCTTTTAGGTAATAACTTATACCGATAATGGTATTGGCAATCCCCCTTATGGATTTGAGCTTGTCAAAATTTGGCACCGCATCCAGGAACATTAGCTTCCCTGTTTGGAAGTAGGCATCATTCGGGGCATTCCCCATAAGGTAACCCAAGGCCCAGATTGTTCTTCCAAATGAATCTTCCGAACCTACCTGGTCTAAAAAATCCCTTTTAAAGCCCAAAAAGTTCTTAAAAGTCCCATCCGGGTTCTGTAAATAATGGATATAGCTCAAGTATATGGGCATATATCCTAATGCCAATGGATCCTTCTTTTGCTTGTAAGCCATGAGCACCATAAGCAGTGCCCGGGCATTGTCATCTAGACAATATCCCTCTTTCAGGTTGGGAATCCCGTATTTTGCATGTTGGATGATTCCGGTATCGTCTGTCAGCCTCTTGATATGAGCCATTGAAAAATTAGGCAGTAGGAGGATATCCAATATGCTTTCTTTCTTTTCCCGTTTTATGGGCGCCTCATTTAAAACGGCATTCAGGAGGTTTTTATACTTCCCGCCGATCATAGGCCAGGTAATGGTCTTTCCGTATTCCAACGCTTTTTCCCTAATGGCGTTCAGTTGAACAGGGTTACTGAGCATATCGTTTAGGAGAGTGGAAAGTTCTTCGTGGTTCCTAAAACCAAATAATCTTCCCATACCGTTTTCCAAAAGTTCTTCTGCATGCCAATAAGGAGTTGAGGCAATGGCACAACCGGCTCCAATAGCATAGCTTAATGTGCCACTGGTGATCTGGGCCTGGGCAAGGTAGGGGGTGATATAAATATCACAAGCGGTGAGGTATTTTATCAGTTCATTTTCATCAATAAAGTCATTTAAAAATAAAACATGGTCTTGTAAATCCATATTTTTCACCATAAGCTTAAGGTAATTCCTGTACTCTTCACCCGCATGTTTAATTACATTTGGATGCGTTTTTCCCAAGATCATATAAACTGTATTGGGATGATTTTTGATGACATCGGGAAGGGATTTGATCACCGTTTCAATTCCTTTGTTGCGGCTGACAAAGCCAAAAGTCATCAGTATTTTCTTTTCTTCAAACCGAAAGGCTTTCCGAACCCCCGAAGTATCAAACTGCATATCCGGGACCCCATGTTCTATTAAGCTTATTTTTTCCCTGGACACCTGATATATTTCATCCAGGAACTTCACGGCCTTTTTACTCATGACCACCACTTTACTGGCCATGTCACAAACCTCCTTCAGGATAATCTTTTCATTATATGAAGGTGAATCCAGGACGGTATGTAAGGTGACAATAAATGGCATTTCAAGTCTATG
Organism: Negadavirga shengliensis; assembly: GCF_042652345.1. Classification (NCBI taxonomy): domain Bacteria; kingdom Pseudomonadati; phylum Bacteroidota; class Cytophagia; order Cytophagales; family Cyclobacteriaceae; genus Negadavirga; species Negadavirga shengliensis. The sequence goes on along the minus strand of NZ_JBHSJJ010000004.1, from coordinate 486,337 downwards.
CAAAAGAGGAAGGATATACAATCCGCTCTCCCCACCAAATATCCCGAATTCATGCTCCAGGACACAAAGATCCAAACCACTCAAATTGATGAAATCAGCTGCCTCAAGGTAATCTGTTTGCTGATCCTGCTGCAGGGTCATTTTTACTTCGCTGGGATGGGAATGGTACCCATCCTCATCGTTGATAGCTATCACAAAGCCTTCATATGTGCCGCCATCTCCTTCCACTGATTTTTTTATTGCCTGCTGAAGGTTTTGGGTAAATGTACCAATCCCACACTCTCTTGGCGGATAGGTACTAATATATCCTATTTTCATAATTACTTCCCGTTTTCATTGAAAATGCCATACATTTTAAGAATGCCACGGCACCTTAAAACCAAATTATCCGGCCCATATATCTCAAGCTTATAGGCAGCGGCATTTTTGCGCAGCCTGACTATGCATGGACTAGGACAACTTAATCATTATCCTCTTTCTCTTTTTTCTTGGCCTGTTTTGCAGCCCGCTTTTCTTTTAGGTTTTTTGCCGGCTGTTTTTTATCAGATTTACCATTCTTTTCTTTGGACATGTTGTTGGACTTTTTTAGTACGCTGATTTATTTTTTCATTAAAACAAAGCTATCCATATCCCAACTGATAAACCTTACAGTTAAAAAAATACACTTACAGATATCACATGTTTGCCGGGAAGGGAGAAGGTAACAAAGGCCCTTTTTACATTGAACCATCCTAAAAGCAATGACTTATAGAAAAAACAAACCTGGAAGTTCCTTGATTGACATCATAGGTTTTCCAGGTTCTGATCCCGTTTTTTCTTCATCTTCTTATAAAAGGATGGGGTCAGCCCGGTCACTTTTTTAAATTGATTGGACAGGTGTGCAGCACTGCTGTAGTGCAGCTTATAGGAGATTTCCGAGAGACTCAGTTCGTCGTATAATAACAGTTCCTTCACCCGTTCGATTTTATGCCGGATGATAAACTGCTGGATGGTCATTCCCTTAACTTCGGAAAAAATATTGGCCAGATAGGTGTAATCATAACCGAGCTTTTTACTTATATAATCTGAATTGTTCATATTGGGTATATCCTCTTCATAATGAACCATCTCGATGATCAGGTTTTTAATTTTCTCTATAAGTATACTCTTCTTATTCTCAAGTAGCTCCAGGCCTGACTTCCGTAAATTCTTTGCCAGCTGGAGGCGTTGTTCATCCGATATTTCCTGATGAATATTGACAACCCCCAGGTCTATCTCAAAATGATCGAGCCCCAACTTTTTCAGTTCTTCCTTGACCACCATTTTACACCGTAAGCTGACCATATACTTGATATAGAGTTTCATGTTTTTCTAAATGGTTCTATACTAATGTACGGAAGAAGCCTTATAAATTGTTCACTATAAAAGTGTTAATTATTTAAACTGTCCTGACCAAGATGTGAAACATGTAATTTTTGCTCATTTTAACGTAGTGGTTTACTCCTCATCATTTCGGATCTTTCTCCTTAAATTCAAACAAAAAGATCATGAGCAAGGAATTTGTACAAAACAGCTATAATGAGGGTGATGTAGTTTCCGCTATCATATACCCACAAACAAGGTTGGTGATAAGACGTTACATTGATCAAATTTACTATTGTAGGATACAAGGTGATGCTGAAAACAAGGATTTGGTTTATTTTGAGAGGGAATTAGTTAAAAACCCCTATTTAATTGAAAAAAACTTAAAAGCACGTTCTCAGGAAAAATGATGGTTCTATATGATTTACTGTGGGTAACTATTTTTCATTGTTTGCTAAATTTCAGAGTGATTTTCACCTCATGATCTTTGTTCCTTTTTTGCTTCAGATCAAAAAAGGAAAGCAAAACCTGTCCGCCGGAGGAGGAAACCCCTTTGCAGTGAGCTATTTGTCTAAAATCAAAGCCGGCACTCGTGCAGGAAAACTCCTCGGTGTCCAGCATGTCACCCCGCAAGATGGGGACTTTGTCACAAATATCAAGGTATTTAAGCCTAATTGTTTTCAGTTTGAAAACTTTTTAATATCTTTCATCGTTAAACAAATAACTGGTTTTGAAAAATATCATCTCAGTTATAAACGTGGTTCAGTTTTATCAGAAACACCCTGATGCCAAGTCGAGTATAGAAACCTGGCGCGCTATCGCCAAAAATGCTGAATGGCAAAAACCTTCAGATGTGGTCAGGGATTTCCCTGACGCTGATCCAGTTAAAAACAATCGGGTAGTATTCAATATTGCCAGAAATAAATACAGGTTCATCGTTCAAATCAGTTACATCAGGCAATGGGTCTTTATCAAGTTTATCGGGACACATGCCGAATATGATAAAGTAGATGCAAATACTATTGACCAGTAGTACTAAACCATAAAGCTGAATTGTAATCATATGAAACCACATGTCGAGTCTTGACACACAGGAAGATGATTATCAGTGGTGGTTCCACCCCGACCTACGGTACGGGACAAGTTATGGCCGATAAAAAAACAATTATAAACATATGAAATCGAGCATGACGAGATCGTCACAAGGAAGGATGATTATCTATCATGCGAGATTCCCCCGAAACAAGTTCGGGACAGGCTATATGGCTTAAAAGCAAATTATAATCATATGAAATGGTATAAAATCATCACAACCGAACAGGAGTACGAAAAAGCCTTGGCCAGGCTATCCAAAATCTTTGAGGCAGATCCTGACAGTGCCGAAGGAATGGAAGCGGAATTGTTGGTAACCCTGATCGAAAAATACGAAAAGGAGCACTACCCTATCGACATGCCTGATCCTGTTACGGCCATTCGGAAAACCATGGAGATGAAAGGTCTGAAGGACAAGGATCTAATTCCGGCTATCGGAAGCAAAACCACGGTGAGCTTGGTACTCAACCGAAAGAGGTCGCTGACTATCGATATGATCAGAAACCTCTCTGAATTGTTGGGGTTACCGGTTGACATACTGATCCAACCCTGCGAACTGGACGGGAAACAGGAAATGGCGAAGTAATTGCTGGATCTACCCTTCTAGTCAGCCCCCCAAAGCTAATAGGTTGCATTCACCTAATTTGGGTTGGTAGAAAATCAAAGAAAAAGCCACGGAATGTGAGAAAACAAGTAACTTATACCCGTTAAGGTATAAAAAGTGAGCGTAGTCAAACAATATACCCTGCCGGGTACAGCAAGTAAAACAGCAAAAAGAAAGAAAAACACATCTACCCCACCCATCCTGTACCGACTTTGTACCGAATTATATTAACTGACTGAAAACAAACACCTTACAGATTCTGTATCGGGAAGTAAAAGCTATAAGCATCAATTTACCCATTGAACTATGTAGGTTTGCTTTTCTAGTTCTATTGGTGTATTATTACACCAAAAGTACACAACGTGTACCAAGAAAAGCGTGGCACGACAAACAATAACGATAAATGAACCAAATGATCTCTGGGTGAAAGAGAAGATCCGAGGCAATGAATATGCCAGTAAAAGTGAATTGATCAACGATTTAATCCGGAAGCAAAGAGAGCGGGAAGAGGAAAGAATTTGGTTAAGAAACAAGCTCATCAAAGGCGAAAAAAGCGGAATTTCCACCAAAATAATGGCTGAAATACTGGAAGAGGCCAAAAGACGCTCAAATAACGAATAATGCCATATATACTGACCCGACAGGCTGAGGAAGATCTCATTCAAATTTACTTGTATGGCCTGAAGGTATTTGGATCTATGCAGGCTGATGAATACCCTAATTCGTTGGAAAAACCTTTGAGCGAATCGCCGAAAACCCAAATATGTTTCCCCTTGCTTCCCATCTCCGAGAAGGATATCGGTTTTGTGTTCATGCTTCACTTACTATTTTTTCACGACAGAAGATCACATGAGGATAATTAGAATCATAGGCAGACAGAAATTCCTATAAATTGAGTTAAAATTCAAAAAGCCATGACACACAAGTAGAAAGGACATTTAACCGTATCGGGGTCACCAGCTAAGTACCCTTATGCGAAAAAGAGGAAAAAGCAGTTTTGGAAAGGGGAAAGAAATGCTGGTAAAGAGCTCATTCAAACTGAGCTAAAAAAGTACTCAAGATTCTAGAAGGGTCTAAAAGAACCTGTAACACAATGAAAATCACCCTCATCTCCGACACCCACGGCAGGCACAGATCCCTCTCCCCTCCTCTAGGGGATATGATCATCCATGCGGGAGATATATCAGGAGTGGGGCAGGAAGAGGAGATAGCTGATTTTTTTGATTGGTATTCAGGGTTGGATTTTACCCACAAGATCCTGATTGCAGGCAACCATGATTTTTTCTTTGAAAAAGCGGGCGTGGAACGCCTGAAAACTGTGATTCCCAAGGATGTAATCTATCTTGAGGACAATGGCATCAACATAGAAGGCGTTAACATCTGGGGCTCCCCCATCACCCCTTGGTTTAATAACTGGGCGTTTAATCGGCAAAGGGGCAAGGAAATCAAGGAACATTGGAAATTAATCCCCAAGGACACTGACATTCTTATCACCCATGGACCACCCCGGGGAGTCCTGGACAGAAACGCCCGGGGAATACCCGCAGGCTGTGACGATTTGCTGAAGATTATCCAAAAACTCAAACCCAAATACCATATCTTCGGCCATATCCACGAAGGCCACGGAAGTTTGACCAAAGGTCAAACCACCTTTGTCAACGCCTCTGTCCTGGATGAGCGCTACGAGTTGGTGAATGGACCGGTATCTGTTGAGTGGAAGAATTAGCCGAATTCAATTTCTATTCGGAATGTGGCCCTTGTATAATACAGCGGTGACAAAAGGATTATCATACTCCAAGAGAGCATTAAACAGACTATCTTATTGGCAGATTTATTGCTATTTGTTTAATAAAATCAAGGCGTTGATCTAGCGGAAAATTATGTATTTTTCAAATCAAACTCCGGTTCATAAAAGAAATGGAACCTTTCAATTCGCAACTGAGAGACTTTCCTTTATCTTATCTACCGGGAAAAAGCTTCTATCCTTTTACCCTGTAAAAATGTTGGGATTTCTTGTCTTTTGGGTCGTCCCCTTTATTCTTATAGGCTGTGAAAATTTCCCCAAAGATCCCGAAAACACTTTAAAAAAAGTACACAATGGAACTTTACGGGTAGGCTATTCAGAGAACCCTCCCTGGGTGGTAGAAACCGATAACATTCCCATAGGCATAGAGCCGGAACTTGTCAAAGATTTCGCGAAGTCGCTCAATGCGGAAATTGAATGGATAAATGATACGGAACAAAATCTCTTCGATGATCTGGGGAAAAAGAAGCTGCATCTCGTGGTTGCAGGCATCACCAGTGATACTCCTTGGAAAAAGAAGGTAGGCCTTACCAGACCTTTTGCCAAGCGCGGTAAAAAGAAACAGGTGATGGCGGTTATCCAAGGGGAAAATGCCTTTATCGTCCAACTGGAAAGGTTTCTATATCAACAAAAAAAAGAAATTATCCAACCATGAAAGCGATAAAAAACTTCGAATATCCGGAGAAGTTAGTACCTGTTTTCAAAAAAGCCAAGCGACTTGAATGGCTGACCATCGCATATGTAATTTCAACGGCATTTTTTATCTTCCTTACGATGGGAAATTCCCAAGCCATGAAGACAGCGCTGTTGGAAGACTTACTGAGTCTCACCCCGGCCATTTCTTTTCAAATCGCCTCTAAAATCTTTATGAAATCCCCAAACACCGATTTTCCTTATGGGTACCATAGGGTGGTAAACATCGCTTTTTTGTGCAGTGCATTGGCTTTGTTTTCGGTAGGGACTTTTCTGGTAATTGACTCAAGTCACACCCTGATTATGGCCGAACATGCCACTATAGGGACAGTCGTTGTTTTTGGCCGACAGGTATGGTTGGGTTACCTTATGATCGCTGCCCTCTTGTGGGGAACGTTTCCTGCTATCATATTAGGAAGAATAAAATTACCTCTGGCTGAAAAACTGCATGAAAAAAACCTTTATACGGACGCAAAAATGAACAAGGCGGATTGGATGACCTCGTCCGCTGCCATTTTTGGTGTTTTTGGAATCGGTATGGGATGGTGGTGGGCCGATGCCGTTGCTGCCTTAGCCATTTCAGTGGATATCCTACATGATGGCTATACCAATTTGAAGCAGGCGGTTTTTGATTTGATGGACCAGGTTCCAAAAACTGTCAACAGACAAAAAAGGGATCCATTAATTGAAGAGATAAAAGAGGTTCTTGCCGGCAGAGAATGGATAAGTGATTTTGCCATTCGTCTCCGTGATGAAGGGCATGTTTATATTGGAGAGGGGTTTGTTGTTCCGGCCGGGGAGGAAAATTTAACCCAACTGATAGAGGAACTTGCTCAGGCGGTCCAGGCACTTGACTGGCGAATACAGGAGTTTGTCATCATGCCCGTCAAGGAACTGCCAAAAAAGGAAAAAGCTTGAAAACGATGGATGAACCTGACAAATGGATAAACGGTTATCAGTGGTAAACTGTATTGATTCTCTGGAAGTAAAAAAGTAAAGCTGGCTTCGGCTTCGCTCAGCCAGCTTGAGGATCATTGCCGTTTTCATGGTCGGAGGAGCGGGTGGAGCCGTTCCCCGGTGAGTGGGCAGAACCGTTCCCCGGTGGGTGGGCAGAACTGTTTTCCGGTGGGTGGGCAGAACTGTGTCCCGGTGAGTGAGCGGAGCCGTTCCCCGGTGAGTGAGCGGAGCCGTTCCCCGGTGAGTGGGCGTAACCATTCCCCGGTGGGTGGGCAGAACTGTGTCCCGGTGAGTGAGCGGAGCCGTTCCCCGGTGAGTGAGCATAACCATTCCCCGGTGAGTGGGCAGAACCGTTCCCCGGTGGGTGGGCAGAACCGTTCCCCGGTGGGTGGGCAGAACTGTGTCCCGGTGGGTGGACAGAACCGTTTTCCGGTGAGTGGGCGGAGCTGTGTCCCGGTGAGTGAGCGGAGCCGAACTCACCGGGACTGAAGTTTCTACAATGGCTCTCATTCATACACTCAGCCAATCTTTTTAACTCGGAGATCCAGCCCTTGATCAATGCTTCCTTCTTCTTTCTGCTCCAGCCCTGTATTTGTTTTTCTCTGTAAAACGCCTGATCTATTCGCGGAAATTCTTCGAAATAGATCAGCTTCACGGGAAGTCTTTTTTTGGTATGGTTGCTGCCTTGTCCGGTTTGATGTTGTTTCAAACGGCGTTCCAAATACTTGGTGCTTCCGGTATAGTAGCTTCCATCAACACATTCCAGTATGTACATATAGCCTTTCATAATACTAAAAAAATACGCTGGCTTCGGCTGCGCTCAGCCAGCGTAGAAACCTTATGGCCGTGTGAATCGATGAACCTGCGTCAAAGGGCTGTCATTCCATACTCAGCCGAACGAATGCCAGTTCATCCTCAATGTTTTCATACATCCATACTTTCCCATCCTTAACAAAATGCTTTTTGGGCGGAGCATTTAATTCCTGTACAGGGGATTCCGCCAGTAAATTCAGGTTTTCATCGAAAATGCTCAGATACACATCCGCCCCGGTAGGGGCATATTGGCCATACTCATTTTTTTCCTCCCCAAAACTTTCCCTGGCCGAAAACCGCAAAAAACGCCTTAACTCTTCATCCCAGATAAACCTGCCGAAGTTTATTTCCTCCTTTGACTTTTTGTAAATATTCTCTAATTCCCCGGTAGCATGATCCACCTGCTTTGGGGGCAGGTATTTTTTTCTGTCACCCAAAAGCGGCGTGTCCCAGCTTTTTATAAATAGACTATCTGTTTTCAAATCAAAAACATGTACCTCATTGATGGAATTGTTGGCAATGACAATTTTATCCGGTGTCGAAGCAGGAAATAAGGCCACGCCAAAACTTCCCGCCGGCCTGCCCTCATGCAGAATGTCCACGCGGTAGTCGCGCAATTTGGTCAATTCAGGCAGGTCGGTTTTTTTAAAATCCTGATTTTTCAAATCAAAGTCTAAAAGAAAATAGGTATTGTCCTGCCATTGGATAAAGACGCCCACAATCCGGTCGGGTTGGGCAGGGTCCTCAAATAACATCAGCGGGTATGTTTCCGAACCATTGAGATAAGACCCCGCAATTTTTTCGAGCCCCAGGTCCCTTACCTTTTTTGCATCCTGATCAAACAGGGCGTAGGTCTTATAAAACCAAACCATCAATTGACCTTCTGGGGTAATCCTGAAATTGGAAATAATAGAACCCAATCCGTTAGGCCCCTCCTTTTCAAACTGGATTTTTTTTTCCAACACCAATTCATCCAGGTTGATCCGCTCTGCATAATTATCCATTCGGTTAAAATTAATCAGGTAATTTTTGGCCGACGAAAGATCAGAAAGGGATAAATTGTCCTGCAGATAAATGAATTCATCGCCTGAATCCACCCAAACCGTGTCCATGGAGAAGCTCAGGTTACCTGAAAATACGTTTTCCTGTTCCTTACTCTTGTTGCAGGAAAATAGGTAACCGGCAACGACAATTAAAAGAAAAAATCTCATGCGAAAAAGGTTTTAGTTTTTGAATTGTGGAATATACTTAACATTTCTCAATATAAATAAAAAATTAGTAAAAGTAATTTTATTTTAATAGTACACTTCGACCAGACTTCTAGGGAAAACAATACACTTTCCAACTTTTTACTTCAGATATACTACCTGTTCTCCTGAAAAAATTTCTTCTCCATAGTGGAACGGTCTTTTATAGCCATCCGTACTCTTGATCAGGAACGGGAGGAGCTGGACCCCCTTAGCCCGTTTTTCTTTCACCCAGTGCCTTGCCGTCACTTTTTCCGGTACGGATTCATACACTTCTTTGTGTTCCCGGCGGGAAATTTTATTAAACCAGATATCCAAAGGTGTACGCATTGAAAACATACTGGTGGCCTTAATGGTTTTCAGCAAGGCCGCCCCTACCCCATCGTCGTTGCGTAAAATAGCCACGTAAATATTGGGAATCAAAAAGTTCTCGCGGGCCATTTGGGCAGCCAGCATATTGATTTCACTGTTATTGGTCAACGCTATAAAAATGAACTTATTGGCAGCATTCGCTTCGACCAACACCTCTTCTTTCAGGGCATTGCCATGAACACATTTAAATCCGGCTTCTATGGCATGGTCTGCCAAATCTTTATTGGAATCTATCATGTTTACAGGGGATTTTTCCTGCAGGTGCCGGGCCAGGAGCAAGCTTACGGGATTGACCCCTACCAGCAAGTAACCGTGCCGCTGGTTGACCTGCGCCAATTCACCTCGCCTGCGCAGCCACTCTGTCGTCCATTTCAATAGGAAGGGTACGGTAGTGGTTGTGAAAATAGCCATAAACACCAGTATGGAAAAAATATTCTGATCAATGATCCCCATCTCTAATCCTATACCTGCAATAACGATCTCCACAGCCCCACGACCATTCATTCCTGAACCCACCGCCAGACCTTCTCTCCAGCCGTATCCACTGGGCAGGTAAAACAATGTTGTTCCCAGGATTTTACCCACTACAGCAAACAAGATCACTACCAACAGCAAGGGAAGATCGGTCGTAAACACCTCTACGGTCACAGAAAAACCGGCGGTTACAAAAAATATGGGGGCCATGAAGCCAATGGACACATCATAAAAGGTCTTTTGAACTTCTTTGAAAATATTTCTTTGGAACAGACTCTCTTTTATAAATAACCCGGCCATAAAGGCCCCCAGGATCTGATGCATTCCCGCCAGTTCAGCCAGCTCGGCGTAACCGAAAGCGACTATCAGAATAATCGTAAAATACAGGGTACTGCTCTGAAATTTAGCACGGGATAAATAGGCTCCGAGCTTGGGAAGGGCATATAAACCTAACAGGATAGTCACTGCGAAGAAAATCACCGCTTTGCCTGCCACCAACAAAAGTCCAATTAGGTCAATACTTCCTACATCCACAAAACTCAAAATTCCTGCAAAAATTACCAGGGCCAGCGTATCTGATATCAGCGCCCCCGCCATCAGCACATAAGCAATTCGTGTATTGAGCAGCTTGAGATCCACTAGGATCCGGCTTTTGGTTACCAGGGAAGTAACCCCCACAGCGATGGCCACAAAAAGTGCAGACATGGGAGTTCCCCCAAAGTAAATAATAGCTGCATACCCCATCACAAAAGGTACTATAAACCCACCTATGGCGGCCATGAATCCCGGCCATGAAGCGCGTTTCAGATCCTTAAAATCAATTTCCATCCCGATATATACCATAAGGAGGATGATCCCAACCTCCGCTAGGACCCTGACTGTCCACGACTCTCCCAATAAACCAAGCAGGCCCGGCCCCAGAATAATCCCTACAATCAATTCCCCTAAAATAGAGGGATAATTCAGCCTTCTTGAAATGCTACCGCCTATCCAGGCTGCTACCAAAATCGCTAACAAATTCAGGATATTGATGTGGTATTCTTCCATGTATTCTTTTTATCAATAGCTATATTTGTCCTTCCATAAGGAATTACCGTCTTAAACCCCCAAAATAAGAAAAAATGATTAGCCTATTGCTTTCTGGCCATGTTAATCCTTTTCATGCCTGCAAGTATCTCTTAAGGGTATTTTTATTTCCCCAGGATGCTCCTCCGCAAGATCAAACCTCTCACTGGGATCTACCGACAGGTTGAACAACCTGGGTTTGTCCAGCTTTTGCATATTCCCGGGACAGACCTGCGGATTGTTGCTGTAATAAACTGCCTCGTAAGCTCCTATTCGGGCCGCGAATACCCGCGTTCCATGATAGTAAATAAGCTCTTTCCTCGGACCGGCATCTTCCCCAGTTAGTACAGGAGTGAGATCATAGGCGTTGTACAGTCTGTCCTCGGGTAAAGAAGTCCCGGCCATGTTGCTGATGGTAGGAAGCAAATCCAGCGTACCTCCCATTTTTGATATCACGCCGGGCTTGACCGTTCCCGGCATCCAGAAAATAGCGGGTTCCCTTACTCCGCCTTCATAGCTTGTCGCCTTCGCCCCAAAGAACAACCCGGCACTGCCTCCAGGCTGATCCATCACGACCCAGGGGCCGTTGTCAGAAGTGAAAACGACAAAGGTATTTTCATCAAGTTCCTCGTCTGTCAGGGTTTCCTGTACCTGCCCGACACCCCAGTCCACTTCTTCGACCACATCTCCGTATAAACCGCGTTCCCGTCCCCTGAATTCTTCCGAAGCAAACAAGGGTACATGGGGCATGGAATGTGCCAGATAGAGAAAGAATGGTTTCGTTTCTCCTTGTTTTCCCTAATAAATCTCACAGCTTCTTCCGTGTACCGCTTGGTGATTGTATTTTGGCCAGCGGGTCTTTTAATAATCTCTTCATTCCGCATCAGGGGAAACACCTTGATCAGTTGATCGATCTCCTAAAAGGTACGCGGGATCCTGCCTTAAAGGCCTTCGATGTCGCCTTGTTTGATTTAACAGGCAAATCCGGGATAAGCCGGTTTATCAGCTGCTGGCTGAAAATAAGACGCCTTCTTCTACCGGCACTCCGGTATACAGCGGAATGATCTACCTCGATGAACTTGACGAAAAGGGCAACTTCGAAAGCTGCGACAGGATATTGGAAAACTGTGAATGGGACGTTGACCATGGATACAGAAGTTTGAAGGTAAAAATCGGCCGGAGCGGGAGGTGGTATAGTCACCGTGAAGGGCTCCAAAAGGATGTCGAACAACCTCATCCATAATGCTTTTAAAGATCGAAACATTCAGATTCTTGTCGACTCCAATGACATGTACAGTCTTGATGACACGCTGCATTTTCTGGAAGGGGTCAGGGATGTCCCGGTTTTCTGGGTGGAGGAACCTTTTAAGAAAACATTCCACGAGGGCCGCCAGTTGAAAGATTGGATGAAAAAAAATGGATTTGAATCGGTATTGTACGCTGATGGTGAAGCCAATCCTGACCACAACCTGCTTTCCGAAATGGTGGATGCCGGAATATTGGATGTCTACTTGTCCGACATTTATGACTATGGCTTTTCGAAATGGATAAAGTTAAACATCGATTTAAAGGAAAAAGGCACGCTGTCAAGTCCCCATGCATGGGGAAATTCCCTCAAAACCAACTATATCACCCATTTGGCAGCAGCCCAGGGAAATGTAGTGACCATAGAAGGGGTTACCTGTTTTTCCGATCAAATAGCTTATGGCGATTATAAAATCTCAGATGGTCTCATCTATCCTTCCAATGCTCCCGGATTTGGCATGACCTTGTTGTAAGCATTCCGATTTATTTGAAGAGATTCAGCAGAAGACGTTCCGTTACAGCCATTTCCTTAAAAAATCCAGGATATCCTCCCTCATTTCCTTGGTTTCCTCATGGCCTACATCGTAAATTTTTAATTTCCAGGCTTCCGGGGCGCCGTCGTTTGCATACACTTCCTTTAGGTTGGAATCGATGATTTCAAGGCCTTCAAGTGGTGTAAGCGGGTCAAACCTTCCAGCCAGCCCCAAGTGTGGCCTGGGAGATATAAGGCTGTTGATTTTTGAAGTGGAAAAATGGTTCAACAAATCAGGCACATAATAATAGATGCCATGAAGCCGGAGATCGCCCTTCTCCATTAACGTATGAAAATCCGTCAAACAATTCAGGTCGACCGTTACCTTGATGCGTTCATCCAAGGCTGCCAGCCACCAGGCCATGGTACTTCCCATTGACATCCCCATGGTGGCTATGCGGTCGGCATCTATATCTTCCCGGGATACCAGGTAATCCAATGCCCGCAAATTGTCATACACCATCATACCAAAAAGTACCTTTCCCTTCCACAACATTTCCTTAAAAATATCGATCTCGGCCCTTCCCGACCTTTCCCCAAACCCCCATGAATCCAAGCACAAGCCTGCATACCCTTCGCGGGCCAAAGCCACGGCATAAGGGGGTGACTGCATTTCTTTTCTTCCCAATACAAATTCATTCTTCCCTACTTCGTATTGACCGAAATGGGAATGGTTAAACAGGACCACCGGCAGTTTCCCCCCGGCATTACTGGGTTTGGTAAAGTAGGCGGGCACCCTTTCGAGCCCATTTATATCCATCAATAATTTTTGAATAATTACACCATCCTTTTCTTCAGTGGAAACCACTTCTACAGAAATCGGCTTGTCCCTTCCGGGTAGCTTACCCAACAGGGCATATAATTCTTTTCGCAGGTCTTTTTTATCTTTAAGGTCTTGCATTCCTGGAGTTGTGATTGGGTTTTGGGAAAAAGAATCCGGCAAATGACAAAAAAATATCATCACCGGCAATAAACGGAAACAGAAGAACAATTGACACCTCATGCATGAAATGGTTTCGGTTTTAAAACGGGACTTTGTTGGTCTTTTTCAGCTATTTATCAAATAAATATAAACATAAAAGCCATTTATCCATTTTCCTGCTTTCAAACAATTCTCGACACCCTTAAATCCACTGAAACAATGGACAATGACTTGCCCCCATTTTTATGGGTTTTAATTCTATTGATGCCCAATCCTACTCCCCCATTCCAAACCACCTTACGCCATTGTGGTAATAAATCTTGTCCACCACTTCTTTGGGCAGTTTTAGACCTTGAAAGGAATCGTTGATCAACGTACTGCTCATGACATTGCCTGTCACAAAATACTCCCAATCCCGCTTCCAGTTTTCATCCATGGCACGGTACAGATCCTCCCTGCGGCGCTCGCCATCATCCACCAAGTCTGTACCGTACATGATTCTGTCCTGGTATTTGACAAAGAAGTCCCTTACTTTTTCCCTGTTATCCACCGTCTGATAAAACAGCTGCCCCATACGGGCCGCCAAATCCACGCCCATGTTGGGAAACCGGTCAAGCCTTTTCGCCAACTCATCCACGTTCCATTCCAAACTTCCCAGGTGCGCCCCTACAAACCTCAGATCAGGGTGTTTTGCCAACATGTGGTCACGGGCGTCAATAAGTTCGTCGTAAGAAGGCATTTTGGGCTGCAGGTACATATGATATTCAGGATGTCTCTCAAAATATCTCCTGTCATTATTTGTTGTCATCGAATCGAGCGGAAGCCAGCAGTTTTTGGGTTCCCCGATATGCCCCATAAGCACCTTCCCCTGATCCCGGATATATCTGAAAATAGGATCAAAACGCTCATCGTCTATTGAAATAAGGCTGCCGGCAGTATCCCTTGAAACCATTCCTATGTTCTTCCATACCTTCACCCCCAATGCGCCTTGCCTGAAGCAACTGTCCAGCCAAGTCACCACCTTATCTTCCCAACCTTCTTCATCCCAATCCGAAACCGCAAAGGCAGTCACCATGTCCACGACGCCAGGGAAATTTTCCCTCTGCACCGCCCCGAACGCAAATTTTTCATAAACATCGTTCCAGCCATCCGTATACTCCAGCGAAACATTGATAAGCCGGAAATTGTCTTCCAACGCCTTTTCGACAAAATATGGCCGGTCCGACTCGATGTGGATATGGACATCTATTTTCTTTACCTGCGAAAAATCCTCCAGGGAATACCATTCCTCTTTTTGATTGCAGGCACTGATACTAATAAGTAAAACGATAAACGGAAGGTATTTTCCCATATGATATAAACGAAAGAATCCGGAAACAACTCATAGTTCTAATGGCTAATATAGGAAACAAATGGGTTTTCTCTTATCCCAAAATTAACCGGATATTTTGATAGCCGACTCAAATTAACCTGAAAAAAGAAACTGAAGCAGATAATAGTCAAGCTCCCGGTATTTTTTTATACAACTACCTTTATGTTGTGAGCTGGCTTAGTTTTTTTTAAAGAGAAAAGCAGAAAAAATTATGTATATGGGTATCTATTTTTAGCAAAAAAAATATACTTTTCCAGTTCTGTTTTTGACCCCTTTGGAAATATATAGCCAATTGTCAAAAATGAAATTAACCGGAGTAAACAAAAACATTCTCGATAGTTCATGAATCCATCTGCAAAATCCATTTTTTCATTCTGTATTTCCCTATCTCTCTTTCTCAGTTGCAGCCAGGAAAAGTCCCCTTTTGATATATCGCCCGCTGATCGCCTGGATCCAAAAAGAATGCAGCCACCCTATCCCCAGATACAGATTCCTGAAGGGATAGATTTGGAATCTCCCCGCTGGAAAGGCATCGATCTGACACCGGTACCCCCGGTAGTTCCTTTATCTGCGTCCGAACAAAAAAAGACCTTTGTTCTCAAACCCGGCTATAAAATTGAACCCATCCTGACCGAACCCCAAATCAAGGAACCGGCGGCCATCCGGTTTGATGGAAACGGAAGGATGTACGTGCTGGAACTCAGGACTTATATGCAGGACATTGATGCCAATGGAGAGTTGCTGCCGACAAGCCGAATATCCCGGTGGGAGGATACCAATAACGACGGGATATATGACAAGGGAGTAATTTTTCTGGATGGCCTGGTTTTCCCCAGGTTTGTAGTCCCTTTTGGTCCCAACACCATTTTATCCATGGAATCCAATGAAGACCATGTGTATAAATACACCGACACCAATGGTGACGGCAAAGCGGACAAAAAGGAATTGTTTGCCACCGGGCTGGGCCGGTCTGGCAATGTGGAGCACCAAACCAGCTTTTTGACCTGGGCGATGGATAACTGGATGTACAGCACCTACAACTCCCGGCGGATACGCTGGACTCCCGACGGCGTGATTCAGGAGCCCACAGGTAACCCCTATGGGCAATGGGGCGTGACCCAGGATAATTATGGCCAGGTATGGTTCCAGGATGGAGCCGGCGGGGTACCGCAGAATTTTCAGTTTCCCATCGTGTATGGAAATTTCCAGGTAAAAGGCCAATTTCAGGAAGGGTTCCGGGTACCTTATAGCCTCGTGAAATTAGCGGATTTTGAACCAGGCATGCGGGAAACCAAACCCGACGGGTCCCTCAATAATGTTACCGGAGCCGCCGGCAATGATGTGTTCCGGGGTGACCGGCTGCCCCGGGAGTTGGTAGGGCAATATTTTTATGGGGAGCCGGTGGGAAGGATCGTCCGCCAGGTTCATTCGGAAAAAGAGGAAGGTCTCACCTATATACAAAACAAATACATCGATACCGAAACTGAATTCATCCAATCCACCGATCCGCTGTTCAGGCCCACCGATATCGCTACTGCCCCGGATGGCACCATGTACATCGTGGACATGTACCGGGGAATCATTCAGCAAGGGAATTGGACCCAGGAAGGCAGCTACCTGCGCACCAAAATCCTCCAATATCAAATGGACGATATTGTGGGCAACGGACGGATTTGGAGGGTAACACATGATGATATGCCCAGGAGCAAGGAAAAGCCGAGGATGTATGAAGAAACCCCTGCCGAGTGGGTTAAGCACTTGGAACATCCTAATGGCTGGTGGCGCGATATGGCCCAGCAGCTTTTGGTACTGAAGCAGGACAAATCCGTGGTTAAGAACTTAGTGGAGATGGTAAATAATTCCCAGAACGAACTTGCCCGTATCCATGCCATGTGGACCTTGGAAGGTTTAGGTGCATTAAAGTTGGAAATGGTCAGGAACTTATTCCAGGATGCCAGCCCGGCCATGCGCATTCAGGCGTTAAGGGCCAGTGAAACTCTGTATAAATATGGTGCGAAAAGTCTCGAGGAAGATTATATCAGGTTGGCCAAGGACAAGGACCCCAGTGTAGTGATACAGGCCCTGCAAAGCGCTTATATTTTAAAAATAGGGAATGTGGATAAACTGCTGCAGTCCACGCTCCAGTCCAACAAAGCAAAAGGGCCACAGTTGGTGGCTACCCAGATTTTACAGAAAATGGAGGAAGCCAGGCAATTAGCGGCCACACAGTATTCCCCACGGGAAGGCGAATTATTCAACAAGGGAAAAGCCATTTACGACGGCTATTGTGCGGCTTGCCATGGTATCAAAGGTTTGGGCACCCCTACCGGTGCTGCGGGTGGAGAACTCATCGCACCGGCATTTTCCGGTTCACCGCGCATCCAGGGACATCCCGAGTATGCGGTAAAAACCCTGCTCCATGGATTGACCGGGGCCATTGAAGGGAAAGAGTACGAAGGGGTAATGATCGCTATGGATTCCAACGATGATGACTGGATCGCGGCGGTGGTTTCCTATATCCGCAATGAATTCGGTAACAGCGGCGGTTTTGTAACTCCTGAATATGTGGCCCAAATCAGAAACGAAACCCGGGACCGGAAATCCAACTATGCTTATGATGAATTGATCCAGGAAATCCCCAAGGTTCTCTTTCCCCAGGATGACTGGAAGGTAAGTGCCAGCAGCACCGCCCTGCAGGGCGTAGGCTCCACCCGGGACCCTTCATATGTCTTTAGTCACAAGAGCTGGCAAACCGAAGGCCCCCAAAAAGCAGGAATGTGGTTCCAGATAGAGCTTCCCCGTCCGACAAACCTGGCGGAAATACAGTTTGATTCCCCCGAGGGAGAATATCCGAAAAAATATGCCGTTTCAATCTCAAGCGACGGTGCCCAATGGACGGAAGTAGGCAATGGTACAGGAGAAAATGGTAGCAATACCTTTGGCTGGGACAGACAGATCATGGGTAAATTTATCCGTTTGCATTTAGTGGAGGGGAGCGAACGGCCTTGGACAATGAAAAAGTTGAGACTTTATGCCAGATAGATCCCGAAAGCGATAAAAGCATGCGAGGGGGTGCCGTGCACATCGGTAAATGGCGCTTGTAACCTGTCTTTACTGAAAAAACAAAAGAGTTTTTTTGATTGATGGTGAGGTATACGGTGATTACGGAGGAAATATTAAGCTGAAAGTCTTATTTTCAGAATATAAAATCGTAATTTCACTGATATCAAATTGAGGAACCATGCAACAAAAATGGCCGGAACTTTCCTATGAAAAAGGGAGAAAAACATTTGAGACCCTGCACATGTGGACGCAGGTCATCGGGAAGATAAAATTGGCCACATTACCCTGGCTCAATCATTCATGGCATGTTACCCTGCATATCACACCTATAGGTCTATCCACCTTGAATATGCCTTATCAGGGAATTCACTTCCAGATCGATTTTGATTTTATTAACCATCAATTAAAAGTGGGTACCAGCGAGGGAGAATTTCGCTCCTTTGACCTGAACGGTCGCTCCGTCGCGGATTTTTATAGGAAGGTCTTTGAAGTGCTGCACGAGCTGCAAATTGATGTAAAGATCAAGCCTGTACCGGTGGAAATCGAAAATCCCATTCCCTTTGAAGAAGACACTGTGCATGCCACCTATGACAAAACACAGGTAGCTGCTTTGCATCAGGCTTTGCTTTCTATGCAGGATGTCTTCAACCGGTTTCGTTGCGGATTTAAGGGAAAATGCAGCCCGGTGCATTTTTTCTGGGGCAGTTTTGATCTGGCCGTCAGCCGTTTTTCAGGGCGGCGGGCGCCTAAGCATCCCGGCGGTGTCCCTCATTTACCCGATTGGGTAGCAGAAGAGGCTTATTCCCATGAGGTCACCAGCTGCGGGTTTTGGCCGGGGAGCGAGGCATTGCCCGAACCTGCATTTTACTGTTATCTATATCCTGAGCCTGATGACTATAAGCATGCCAAAGTCCGACCAGATGAAGCTTATTATCACAACACATTGAGGGAATTTGTTCTTCCTTACAATGCGGTTCAGCAGTCTGAAGACCCTGCTTCAACCTTGCATTTGTTTTTGGAGAGCACATATGAAGCCGGGGCAGCTTTAGCCAATTGGGACCGGGAGGCTTTGGATGGGAAGGTGATGATTTGATTTCTGGGTATTTAAAGAATGTCACTCGAAACCGATCCCAGGCAACGTTGAGCATCCTTTGACAAAACTTCAAAACCTTTCATCTTCAGCGATCTTCAAACAAAGGCCGAAAATCTCTCTGCCATATGAAAAAATTAATCTTACTCTGCCTTCCTCTCTTTGTTTTGAATCATTCCCAAGCGCAGGAAGCAATCCAGAAACCGGTCAACGACAGCATCATGATCACGATCATGATGAAGCACCATCAGGACAAGAACATTGATGAGCTTCGCGAAATCAGGGAAAGGAACGGCTTTACTGAACTGTTTCCGCCTGAATCTGCCAAGGTGATATCCTGGTATGTGATGATGGGAATAGGCCAGGTGGTTACCGTGAAAATTCCTGCCAGCGAATTAAGAAACCTAAACATCGCCGTAGAGAAAAGTGTATGGGGAGCTTTTTCCACGGAGTTCTACCCCACCTATGATCTGTATCCAACTATATTGGAAACAAAAGAAAGGCTGAAAAAACAAGAACCTGACTGAGTCCCGCTTCCGAAATTGTTTCTCAATAACAAGTATCGGAATCAACGGATGTTCCCTCAATCCGGGAACCTGCTTTTGTCAATGTTGGGAATGATTTTAAGGGCGTTTTTATAGTAGACTTTTTTAAGTACTTCCTCTGAAAGTCCCAAACCATACATGCTCCAGAATGCATGGTACTTTTTATAATAGGGAAAATACTCGTCCTCGGTTTCCAATACCCGGAAATAGGTATAAAACTCCTCTTTGTTATAGGCATCTTTTCCGAAAAGGATCCTATCCTGGTATTTGGTAAAGAACGCATTGGCCCTTCTTGGCTGCCTCCCGAATTCGGCTATTACCGCACCAATCCCAAAATAAACGTTGGGGAACTCCTCCAGATGGGCCTCAGCTTTGTCCAGGTTGTTCGCCATCCAACCCATATGGGCATTGATAAAGGTGGTGCCGGGATTCTTTCTGAAGACATTGTGCTGTTCTGCAATGATCTGCTCAAATGGTACGGGGTTGTCGTTTGCCCTCCTGCGCCCCGGATTGAGTTTTAATTCCAGCCATCTTTCATTATCCGAATCCATGGGCTCCCAAAACTGGGCCGGATCAGCGGAATGGATGAGCACCGGTATGCCCAATTCACCGCACCTTTTCCAGACCGGATCCAAATCAGGGTGATCCACAGGCACCCTATGGCCATTGACATCCCTGACGGAAAGTCCCAGACTCTTGAATATTTTAAGCCCATTGGCCCCATTTTGTACGTCTTTTTCCAAGTCCTCAACTGCTTTCTCCGTCCATCCCGGACTGCCAAAATCCCTGAACGATAAATTAGTGAATACGATAAACCTTCCGGGAGCCACGCCATTGAACCTTCTGATCATAGCGTACATGTATTCCTGGCCATCGATGTCATTGGAGGACATGGACCTTCCCCGGCCGCTAAGGTTCACCATCACACCCATATTGATCTCATCCATTTCCCTCACCAGCCGGTGTACGGTTTCCTGAGTCACATTCCATTGATGGCTATGTATGTCTATGAAAGGAAATTTGGCTTTTTTTACCGGATTTTCAGGAACCACGAGCGTGGGTCTTGGATTGTATTCTTCAAATCCCATCTCCTGAGCCGTAAGACTCCCTGTGAGTCCGGTCAAGAACAACGCCCCCAATATAAGTATACCATGAACTAATCGGGAGGGAACCGGAATAACGTGTTTCATCGGAACAAGGGTTTATGATCGTTTTAAAATTAAAATAAATCCGATAAAGATAGAAGCAACCATTCAAAGTTAAACGTCAAATATAGATATCTTTATTATTTATTATTTGTGCGGATGTCCGCCTAAAATAATCTGTTCTCACATGTCCTAGATTTGCACGATCATTGCGCAGGAAAAAAGTACTAGATGGTAAAAAGAAGGTAAACAAGGGATAATGGATTCAAACAGATTGTAGGAAAAACGCAGCTATTTATGAAGAAACTGACACGTTATGGCTTCTTGGAGAAAATCACCTTTGTTCTTCTCTTTCTGATCTTATTTATTTTTGGTGTGATTGAATCAAGACAATTTGTGGTTCCTTTATTTTTAGGTGTACTTCTATCTTATTTGCTCTATCCCATAGTGAAATTTTTGGAAGACCATAGATTTCCGAGAATTCTAGCCAATTTCATCGCTATTATCATCGCTGCATTTGTCGTTATCATGCTCGTTAACTTTTTATCAAAGCAATTCTCGGTTTTTATAAAAGACCTCCCTGAAATAAAAGAACAGGCCGCAGAAAATCTCCAGAACATGCGGGAAAACGTATCTTTATCGCTGGGGATTTCAACAGAACAGTTCAGGGACTGGGAAGAGGATTTCACAAAAAACCTGTTTGAAGCTTCTGCTCAGGTACAAACTGTATTCTCAGCTACTACCAGCACCCTGGTGACCATCGGCTTGATGCCCGTATTTATATTTTGTTTTTTATACTACAGGAATAAATTTCATGATTTTATCATCATGATGGTTCCGAAAGAAAAGGAAAACAAAGCGGAACATATTCTGGCGGAGATTAATCTCGTTACCAAAAAATACATGACCGGTGTTGTCATTGTAGTAGCGATTCTTTCCATTGTCCATTCTGTTACCTTCAGTATCATCGGAATTGATCATCCCGTCTTTTTTGGGGTTACCGCGGCCTTCTTCAATTTTATTCCCTATTTCGGGACGCTGATCGGTGCCATACTGCCCCTGTCATACGCTTTGTTAGCCATGGACGGAACGAATTATGTGGTTGCCGTGCTTCTGTATTTTGTGGCTATTCAGTTTATAGAAAACAATATTCTTACACCCAATATCACAGGTGGATATGTGAACCTTAACCCTTTTATCACTATATTAAGCCTGATTTTTGGAAGCATGGTGTGGGGTATAGCAGGAATGCTGCTGATTATTCCCCTCATGGCCATGATAAAAATATGTTGTGAAAACATCAGCTTCCTGCAACCTGTCGGTTTTCTTTTAAGTGGCAGGGGAACTGAAAAACACGCGGTTCCCTGGAACAAAATAAAAAACATGTTTTCCCATGGGAAGCATCGCAACAAATCAAGGAATCAATGAAAAAAGAAGATGAAAACTCACTGCCCGTGGATAAAATCTGCGTCATCACCGGTGCCAATTCCGGAATAGGCTATGAGACCGCTAAAATCCTATGCGGCAAAGGGATTACTACCATTCTGGTATGTCGTTCCCAGGAGAAGGCCGAAAAAGCCATAGCCCGGATCAAACAGGAAGTCCCGGAGGCCAAAACCGATTTTGCCATTGCTGACCTCTCCTCACAAAAACAGATACGGGACATGGCCCGTAACCTATTGAAACGTTATCCTAAAATCGATGTGCTGATCAATAATGCGGGTAGCTGGTATTCCGATTTTGAGCTTACCGAAGACCATTTTGAGCGGCAATGGGCCATCAACCACCTCTCCTATTTTCTTTTAAGCCATTTATTGCTACCGGCGCTGCAGAAATCAGCAGACCCCAGGATCATCAATGTGAGTTCCGACAGCCATTTTCAGGAGAAAATCCATTTCAAAGATGTCAACCTGCGCAGCAATTATCATGGACTTCGTGCTTACGCACAATCCAAACTGGCCAATGTGCTATTCACGTTGGAGTTTGAAAGAAGAAAGCCTTCCGGTTTTGAACATATCAGCATCAATGCCGTACAGCCGGGATTGGTCAAGACAGACATCGGCTTAAAGCATACCATATCCTTTCACGGATTGGTTTGGAAGATCCGCCGGTGGATGGGCGTTTCACCTGAAAAAGGAGCGGCTACTTCGGTTTACCTGGCTACTTCTGAAAAGGTAAAGGATATCAGCGGTAAATACTGGGACAAATGTAAAACCAAATCCCCTTCAAAAAATGCTGTGAACAAAGAAGACGCCGCCAAGCTGTGGCAACTCACTCAGGAAATGTGCAGTATCCGGAAATTCTTCCCATAAATTCCACAAAAAGTCAATGGTCAGTATATACCCGGAAAAGACGCTCCAGCAATTTCATTTTAAGCCCGGTAGGGAATAACTTCATGAGCTTGACAATAGTCCAATTGATTTTTCCCGGAACCACTATTCCCTGACCCTTTAATAAATTGTTGACTCCGATTTTCGCGACTTCTGCGGGCATCAACATGATCATTTTGGCCCTGTTTCCAACAGCATTGATTCTTTTAAGGCCATCGGAATTGGTCAATACGGGCCCTGGACAAAGGACAGAAACCTTCACGTTACAATGGCTGAGTTCTTCCCGCAGCGCCAGAGAAAAAGCATACACAAAGTTTTTGGTACCCGTATACACGCTTTTATAAGGCAGTGGGAAATTTGCTTCCATACTGCTCATATTCAAAATAAAAGCCGGCGCATGTTGCTTCAGCATAGGCAGGAAATGATAGGTCAGCATCGTCAATGCACGAATGTTCAGATGCAACATGTCCGTGTAAATCTCATGGGATATTTCTTCGAACTTACCACCGGCACCCATACCTGCATTATTAATGAGCATGTTTACAACAAGATTCTGTTGGATGCAATAATCATAAAGACTTCGAACAGCCTCATGATCCCTCAGGTCAATCGCCAAGGTGATGATTTCCACTGAAAACCGCAAATTGATTTGTTTTTTGGTTTCTTCAAGACCATCATCGGGTAATGCAATAAGCAAGAGATTCATACCCCTGGAAGCGCATTCAAATGCAAATGCCTTGCCGATGCCCATACTGGCACCTGTTATCAAAGTGAATTTTTTGACCTCCATAGAAATGTCTCAAACCATTAAATTAGTAATTTATCGGTGTATTTAAGATTTACCAAGGCTTATTTACCTATTCCCACAATTAATAACGATCTTAGCCTTTATAATCAATTGAAAACAAAGCAACATTCATGCAAAATAACGACATACTGCGTAGCCTTAGATATACTTTCGATTTTAATGATTCCAATATGATTGAAATTTTTGGTTTGGCGGATCTTCAGGTTACCCGCGCTGAGGTAAGTGATTGGCTGAAAAGAGAGGATGATCCGGAATTCAAGCCCATCAGCGACCTCAAACTGGCCATTTTCCTCAACGGTCTGATCAATTATAAACGGGGTAAAAAGGATGGGGAGCCTCCTGTCCCCGAACAACGGTTGAACAACAACATCATCTTGTGGAAACTGAAAATCGCCCTTGCACTCAAAGATGAGGACATGTTGGAAATATTGTCCAAAGCAGGACGGCATATCAGCAAACATGAATTAAGCGCCTTTTTTCGGAAACCCGAACAGAGTCAATACAGACTGTGTAAAGATCAGATTTTACGTAATTTTCTTCAGGGTTTGCAATTAAAATACAGAAGAACATGAAGTCTCGATTGTGTTTGCTGTTGGGATTTGTCCTGTTTTTTATTCAATATGGGTCATTTGGACAATCCAAACGGGTTTGTTTTACCATTGACGACCTGCCTGTGGTCGGTTATGGCATGTTGGATCAGGCTACCCAAAGAAAACTTACCGAGCGGTTGATCGGTGCTTTAAAGAATAACAATATCCCGGCGATTGGCTTTGTAAATGAAAGTAAACTGTATGGCCAGGATAATCTTTTGCTTTTTCAGTACCAGATGTTAAAAAGCTGGGTGGAAAATGGATTGGAACTGGGCAACCACAGCTACTCCCATTTTGATTACAACAACACGTCGTTTGCCGATTTTTCCAGGGATATAATAAAAGGTGAGGCGGTCACCAAAAAATTACAGGACGACAACGGGAGATCTGTAAAATACTTCAGGCATCCTTATCTGCATGTGGGCAACACAAGGGAAAAAGCCGATTCCCTTGATGTTTTTCTTGCAGAAAACGGCTATACCGTCGCCCCCGTCACCATCGATAATGAGGAATATATTTTTGCTTATGCCTACCACAAGGCTTGGCTTGCAAACGATCAACAGATGATGTCTAAAATAGCCGGGGATTATATCACCTACATGGAAAACATGCTGCGTTATTATGAAATACAATCCGTTCGGCTTTTTGGCCAAAATATCAGCCATATTTTGCTTTTGCATGCCAATCTGTTGAACGCAGACAGCCTGGAAGCCCTCGCCGGGATGTTTAAAAAAAATGGCTATGAGTTCATCGGTTTGGAACAGGCCCTTAAAGATGAATTGTACCAAACTCCTGTGACCCACTTTGGAGACTGGGGTATTTCCTGGATAGACCGATGGGCGCTCAGCATGGGAAAAAAGGGCAGTTTTTTCGAGGATGAACCCTCAACCCCTGCCTATATTAAGGAGCTGGCAGGTCTTTGATGGCCACGGTTTTGTCTGGGGGCATTATCTCTCGATGGCTAACCTACTCCTTCATCTCCATCACTACCCTAAAGCCCACATCGTAACCGTTTCCCGGTCCACCACCATGAAAAAAATAAGTGGCATTGACCACATCTGAAGTAAAACTCCCGCCTTTCAACACATGCACTTCGCCAGAAGACGGGGGAACCGGGCCGGGAAGGATATCTTCATTGTGAAAGTCTTCCACCCATTCCCATACGTTTCCGAGCATATCGTATAAACCCCAGGGATTGGGCTCCATCTGGCCTACAGCCTGCGTGCTTCCCTTATCGGTATCCTGTATCCAAGCCTGCTTTCTTGTTTCAGCCCAGGACAAAGGTTCGGCTGCCCCGGCTCTTGCGGCATATTCCCATTCAAATTCGGTGGGCAAGCGATAAATGACAGCGGAGTCAAGCGCATTCAATCTCCTGATAAATTCCTGGGTGTCCTCCCAACTCACGTTGTCTACGGGATAGTTGTTCTCATCCCCTTCTGCCCTTTCCCCTTGGAAAAATGAGGGATTGTAGCCCATTACTTTTTTCCATTGGCCTTGTGTCACTTCGTATTTACCCATGTAGTAGGGCTTATCGATTGCCACTGTAAAGCCGGTGCGGGAATCCCTGCGGGCGAGTTCCTCACACTTTTCAAAGTCCTCTGCTGTCCATTTTTCACTTACGTCCACATCACGTGTGTCCGGGGGTGTTGGGCATTGCAGTTCCAGTCGGCCTGCGATCATGCTTCCCGGCCGGATCATCTCAAACTCCATTCCCAGTTCATTGGTATAGCTTGCCGGGCTTTTTTTTGAGTCGCCCTGCTGGGAAAAGGCATTGCCCTTCCAGATAAAAACTGATAAAAATATAAGTGCAAACAGTTTCATGGCTATCTATAGTTCTTTTATCGCTATATTCCTATATCGATGTGTGGCTTCCGGTTTCCAGGAATAGCCACAACAACTTCCTCCGGGAATGGGAACCAAGGTAGAACTCCAATGTAACTGCAAAGCGATCATGCCTTCGGTGGCATTGGCTATTAAATCATTGCGCTCCATTTGCACCGCCCATATTTGCTCCCCGTTAATCCACAAAGTAATATGGGGAATGACGCCTGTCACCCGCAGGCCAAGGGTGTTCCAATCTCCTTTTTTCCATACTTGGGAAAGATCAGGGGCAGGCACAGGGCTTGTCACCCGCAGCATCTCACCAAACAATGCCCCGGTCCCTGTATCCCCGTCACCGACCATCTCCAATTGATAGGCTGTTCCGCTTTCCGCTGACCTGAAAAACAGGCCACCGTTTGTTCCTGGCGTCCCTTTGAATTCAAAGTGCAGTTCAAAATCCCTGTATTTTTTATCGGTCAATAAAATTCCTCCCTGACCAAAGGGATACTGCTTCAGTACAATGGTCCCATCTTCGATAGAAAAATCACCTTTGATTCCATGGTGGGTTGTTTTGCTGGCATGCCAGCCACTGAGGTCGGTTCCGTTAAACAATGGCTTAAAGCCTTGGGGGATTTTTACAACCTGAGCCGGAAAACAGGCAACACCGCAAAAAATAACCGCTGAACATATGCCAACCTGTATCGACCACCACCCAAAAAAAGATGTGCTGAGATATGAAATCAGTTTCTTCTCCATTCCTTTATTTGATAAATTCTATTCCTGTCATGATCACCAATGCGTCACTTTCTTTGGCTCCTTCGTTGCGGACAATAATATAAACGTCGTGTATGCCATCGACTTTCGAAACATCAAATGGGACGGGTTTTCCGGCATCCTCGCCAAAGAATGGCCCCTCCCCTTCTTTGATTGGATGCGGGATGATTTCAAAAGGCTCGCCTATCACCGTTCCGGTGGGTGAGCCCACCCTGAGTTCGACGATGCCACCGATAAAGTGCGACCAATGCCAAAAACGGGTCAATGCACCGATGTTTATTTTGTTGATCCCGGTGAGGTCAATGTTCCTAAAACCTAAATACCCTCCCTTTCCGGTGATGATAAAGCCGGGATCATCCGTTGAAGGGGTGAATGAAACGCCTTCCTCTGAAAAATAATCGGCAGACTCAGGCGTCAACAAAGGATACCTTAGGAGAACAAGGTGATCCCCGGTAAGGTTGATTCCAGGGACTTCATCAGACCCCCGATCCGTGTAGCTCGCATGGAAGAGATAAGACCCCGGCTCGAAATTGAAAGAATAGAACTTGCCCAAACGGCTCACATGGCTTCTGGGTTCAAATGCATGCATGGAAAAATTCCCCTCAAGAGGAAGCTTCCTGACGCCTGACTCCCCGTCTGCCTGACTGAGGATATAATCAATGATCCGGCTGGTCTCTTCTCCTGAAAGCATGGGATGGGGCGGCATGTTTATTTCCCCCCACTTACCGGAACTCCCTTCAAAGATACTCCGATGCATGATATCAAATGCGTTACTATTTTGCCCATATTTAAGTGCTATTTCACGAAAAGAAGGTCCAAGCAACTTTTCATCAAGCTGATGACAGGTCATGCAGTTGTATTGCTCCAAAAGGGATTGGGCCTGGATGTGGCGGAGTGCCTCCCCGGGCTGCACAGCCCCTTCTTTTTTGAGCCTGATGAGCTCTTCCGGACTTAAACCTGAAGGGATATACTCGGCAGTGACAGAGACGGATTCAGGTGCAATATCCCCTTTCTCCGTGGTTCCATCCTCCTCATCCCTCACTTCTACCCTATACCCAATGTTTTCATTGGGGAAGAAAAAAGTGCGGTTACCCGAAGTGATCTTAAACTTCACTTCCGGCTTTTCGTTGCCCGCTACTATTTCCAATAAAGTGGAATCGGCTGCCCCTTCAGGATCACTCACAGTGAGCGTTACTTCATACTTTCCTGCCTGCTGAATACTTGCCCGGGGATGAGGTCCGTCATAAACCAGCTCCTCCCCATCACCCAACGGCCGGAACCTCCAAGTATAGTTCAATTGGTCTCCATCGAAATCAACAGTGCCATCGGAGGACAAGTTGACTTCGAGTGGAACAGCGCCCGCAGATGGCTCCGCGGAGGCGTTGGCTATGGGCGGCCTGTTACCGGCATTGTACACCATTTTCGACACGCGGCCTTGTCCGGCGAGACCATATTCCACTAGGTAAAGATCTCCCGTTGGTCCAAAATCCATATCCAGAGGTTGCTTGTGCTTTAAGTGGCCCGGCGGCAAAAACGGTTCTATGGAAGTGGCCTCTGTACGCTCCCCGTCCATGCTGATAACCATAATCCAGTTACGGACGTAATCGGTTACCAGCCATTTGCCCTCATAATATGAAGGAAACAACCTGAGAGCATTTGAAGAGAAGTTGCTCTTTCTGAAGACAGGGCCTCCGACGGCGGACCGGGCGGCGCTGCCAAGAAGCGGCCATTCATCTGATACCCTGTAGGGATACGCCACCAGTGAAGGTTGGGCAGGCGGCAGTTTTTCCAGACCGGTGTTATTAGGTGAATTGTTTACCGGTGCCATCGGATCGAATGGTTCACCGTATTCTCCGGTTTCATAATTGTAACGGTTGTAAGGGAGGTTATTTGCGATAAAGAAAGGCCAGCCGAAATTACCCGCCCCTTTGGCCACATTGAACTCGTCGTATCCCTTCGGGCCGTATTTTTCTGAATCTATCCCGGCATCAGGGCCTACCTCTCCCCAATGTAGGTAACCCGTCTGTGAATCTATGGACAACCGCCAGGGATTCCGGTTGCCCATGATATAAATCTCGGGTCGGGTCTGCGGTATTCCTTCCGGAAAAAGGTTGTTTTCAGGGATGGAATACGTTCCGTCAGGATGGGGCCGGATGCGCAAAATGGCTCCCCGGAGGTCATTGGAATTGCCAGCGGACCTGCCCGAATCCTCCCCTCTTCCGCCTTCATTGCTGAATGCAAAGGGCGCGTATTGGGTGGGTGAGGAATCGCAGCCTACGGAAAGCAAAAGATTGCCTTCATTGTCCCATACCATGCCCCCTCCAAAATGTTCTCCGTCAGGCTGTTCCCAGAATATCTTCAACAATACCACCTCTGAGTCCATGTTCATTTGCCCGTTGGCTTCCAATGTAAACCTCGAAAGCCGCATATATTCCCCCTTATCTTCAGCGGCAGAATAATAAAGAAAAACCTGCTGGCTGCGTTGAAAATCCTTAGCCAACAGCATGCCTATCAATCCCGGGGCTTTTTCGGTCGTCAATGCCACCTTTCCTAACCGGGTCACCTGCCCGGAGGCTTCATCCGCCCGTTTCACAGCGCCTGTCCGCTCGATCCAATATACCCTTCCCTCATGGTCAAACTCCAGTTGCATAGGCTCCTCCAGGCCATCTGCCACAACCTCATAAGTAAAGCGTGTAGGATCTGGCTTCTTGCTGGGATCATCGGTTGCTTCTTCCCGCTCGGCACAACCTGACAATGTCCATGCCATCGCTCCTGATAATAGGGTACTGATTATAATTTTACTACGAAAGACCGGCAGGTTTTGTAAGTTCATTTTTTATGCTCATTGAGTGAAATCAATTCAGTGTAATTCCGATAATGAAATGGTCTTGTTTCAGTAAGGATCAAATAGATGCTAAAACCCGGCCAAAGATAGCAAAGAAAAAAATATCAGGATTTTTCTCTTTGTAAGGAAAATTATCAGGAATCGTTTTTGATAATCCCAAAGCGGGGAGCCCTCGTGGATTAATCCTTTTTGAGGGACATCTGCTTGTTTTGAGGTATTTTCGTCCCCAAGCCCCATTTAACCCCGGAAGGGTTTTGCCCTGAAAGATTTTCCTTGGGAAATTACCCTATCGGGTTGTGCCGGACAACTTAAAAGCGGGGATATTTAAAACGTATGTCAAAAACCGGTTTTATATAAGCTTTTGATTTGCTACTTTATGTATCCAAATGACAGTCTTAAAAAATCATAATCACCATGCGTTTTAAATCCGTACTCCTTTTTGTCCTTTTTCTTATTTTCCGCTCAGTTCACGCCGATAACGCCGTCAGACCCGGAGCGTTTATTGTAGAACCTCCCACCCTGCTCAATTTGGGTTTTGAGTGGAAAATCGAGGGAGATGATAACAGAAATGCGTTTGTCCAGGTAACCTATAGAAAATCCGGTACTCTTACATGGAAGGACGGCATGCCCTTGCTGAGGATAGGCGGGGAAAGGGTTTTCCGGGAGATGGAGCAGTTGGAGTATACCACTCCCCATATGTTTGCCGGCAGCATTCTGGACCTTGAACCGGGTACCGAATATGAATGCCGCTTTACCCTTTCCGACCCGGATGGCGTGGATGGAGAAGCGATAAAGACGGTCATGGTAAAAACCCGCACAGAACCCAAAGCCGGTGAGGGCGGCAGGGTGCTCCATGTCTATCCCCCCGGGTACAAAGGGGAGATGGAGGAGCCGGCTTTTTTTGGACTGAAAGCGGCTTATTATGGGTCCGGGTTAGGGGATTGGTCTGTGGTAAGTGAAAAAACGGTGCAGCCGGGTGATATTATCATGGTCCATGCAGGTCTTTATAAAGCCGATTTGCTGGATTATGTGGACCCACATGGCATTCCCTTCGATGGCACCTATGTGCTGAATGTAAAAGCCACGGAAGACAAACCCATCGTCATCCGCGGAGCAGGTGATGGAGAAGCCATATTTGATGGAAATGGTGCGCACCGCCTTTTTGACGTCCTCGGAACGGATCATCATATTTTTGAAAATCTGGTAATCAGAAACACGGATATTGCCTTTTCGGCTGGTCTCAAAGGGGTTGTAGGCGCGTCCAATCTCTCCATCCGGAATTGCAGAATAGAGGATGTGGGGATAGCCGTCACTTCGGAGTACGCAGGTTCAAAAAACTTTTATATAGCAGACAACATCATACTTGGCCGGGACCCCCGCAGCCATCTTGTAGGCTGGGCAAGCCCCGGCGTGTACGGCGCCAGTCCTCTGAAAAGCTATATGGGTATCAAAGTATACGGTTCAGGCCATGTAATCTGCCACAATGCCTTGGCTTACTTCCACGATGCCATCAATGTGTCGACCTATGGCACGCCCGAGAAAGAACAGGATTTAAAGGCTGTTTCCATTGATATCTATAACAATGACATGCACCTGATGGTGGACGATTTTATAGAAGCGGATGGAGGGGTGCACAATATCCGGGTAATGCGCAACCGCGGTGTCAACTCCGCCCAATGTGCTTTGAGTGCCCAGCCGGTTTTTGGTGGCCCTGCCTATTTCATCAGGAACGTGGTATATCATATACCCAATGGGTTTGCCCTGAAATTCATGGCCAAGCCCGCCGGCCTTATAGTCTATCACAATACCATCATTGCTGAAAACCGCAACACACAAACCTATTCCAATTCCCATTTCCGCAATAATCTGTTCCTGGGCATCGGCACCCCCAACCGGCCCATCAATGCATTTTCCCATGCCACTGCTTATTCCACTTCCGACTACAACGGCTACCGCCCCAATTCCGGAAAAAGCAATTACCTTTGGATTTCCCCGGAAGGAGACCGAATGTACGACTACGATCTGACAGGAAAAGATGCCAAAACCTATGTTACACTATCAGAACTGACAAAGGACAGTGGATTAGAGCGCAATGGCAGGGAGCTTGATTATGATATTTTCACTACGTTGACACCACCCGATCCGGACAATCCGCACGCAATATACCACGCAACGGATCTTGATTTTACTTTGAACCCCCATGGCAATGCCGTGGATGCCGGCTTGAAAATCCCCAATATCAATGATGGCCACCGCGGAGAAGCTCCCGATCTCGGTGCCATCGAATCTGGAGATGACGTTCCCGTTTACGGCCCGAGAAACCTCAAGGATCATCCGTTTTATAGATAAAAGAAAAGACTAAAATATGCCGGTTTATTCAAGGGTGGCTATCTTGGGCTAGTCTCACGTAATTCTTCAAGTTCCTTATTGTAATCGTATTGGAGATCTTCATGGAGGCCTGCAATCAATTTTTCAATCTTAGTCATCTGCATCAGGTACACGTTATCTATAACCGGATGACGGAAATCAAGGTATCCATACTCCTTTAACTTTCTACAAAAGAAAACCAGCAGATCTATGTGTGCTGCTTTGTCTTTGGTCAGCTTAAGGTTTTTGTTGAGCTTTCGGCGGATGGCCTGTGCGGATTTTTTAGCGAAATGGTAATGGTTGGTATTGGCTTTTTGAAATTCGGTCATCAACTCTTCCTGGACCATCTCTATAAAAAGCCTGGGATTGTCTTCTTCGAATAATTTAAAATAGAGATAGGCTTTATTCTCCCTGTTCAATTTGCCCAGGTCCAACACCAATTCGATCAATTTTTTCTCATCCAGGAATTTCAGTTCCTTTCTTATCTCGGAGATACCGGGAATTCTCATTATTCAGAAAGTATAAAAAGATGTCATTTAACTTTTCAATGCGTTTTAGTAGGCGGCAATTATTTCTACGGCCTTGCCCTCAATCAACTTTCTTTCAGCATTCCTGTTCAAAATGCTTTCGAAATCGAGGGTTATCTTCTCATCATCTTCAAAAACGATCCTGATCGTTTCAGTATGGGGACTTTCTATGTATTTGAGCTGCAACTCAAGTATTTGTTCATCTTTCCAAGCATAGCTGCCGGCCACCTTAAAAGGATCCAAACCCTCAAGGGCCCCTTTTGCACGGGATACCAGGTACGGGCCCTTCCTGGCGGTTTCCCCCATAACCCACTCACCGGAACCAAAGGAGAAAGGATGGCTATTTCCGCCCTGATCAATGATCAGTTCGCAGGTTTCTTCAGTAAAAGACAGGGAAATGGCATCAGCTTTGTCATTTTCAGCCAATTGGTAATAGTTTCCGGAAATTTGCTGCTGCAATGCCACGTTAGGTTCACTCTGTAAAGGTTCGATGGATAATTTTTCCAGCTTCTCTTGCAACTGTTGGTCGCTTATTGCGGCATTTTTTGGCAAATCCATGTCAAAAGAGGGTAAGAGGTATTCCCAAACCAGGTCCAGTTCGCCTTGCAGATCAGGGGTTTCTGAAGTAATGATAATCACGGCATCCTTTTCCGGCAAAATCAGAATGAACTGCCCAAAAGCTCCGTCAGCGCGGTAAGAATCATGGCGGCTGCGCCACATCTGATAGGCATATCCCTGCAGCCAATCACTGGCATCCACTTTCTCTTTTGGGGCTTCCGGATCCTGGAGGATCTTTTTACTGCTGGCTTCTTCTATCCAGGCTTCAGGCAGCAGCCGTTTTCCCTGCCATTCGCCTTTCTGTAAAAACAATTGGCCGAATTTGGCCATGTCCTCTGTTTTTAACCTTAACCCGTACCCTCCTGTATTGACCCCTTTTGGGTCTTTTTCCCAGTCTATTCCCCCGATACCCAATGGTCCAAATAATCTGGAAGTAAGATAATCCAGTACGGTTTCTCCCGTGACCTTTTGGATGATCCCAGACAGCATATAAGTGGCCGCTGTATTATACACGAACTTGGTTCCCGGTTCATGAACAATAGGGTATTTTAAAAATGAAGCCACCCAATTGTCAGTGTGTAGCACATCTGAGGTAGGGTCTTTCCCGTGGCCCACACTCATGCTCAATAAATCCTTAATATGAAGCGCTTCCAAATTGGGACTGACCTTTTCCGGTAAATCATTCGGAAAAAAAGCGATAACTTTATCATTCACCGTCAGCTTGCCCTCGGCTACTGCAAAACCAATCGCCGTGGCAGTGAAGCTCTTGCTGACAGAATACATGGTATGCTTGATATCCGGTCCATAAGGCTCCCACCAGCCTTCGGCTATCACCTTACCATGCCTGAGGATCATCAGACTGTGTAATTCGTGTTTGCTGTCCCCCACGGCATCCAAAAAAGCCATAATTCCTGCTGACGAAACCCCTTCCTCCGCCGGAGTACTCCGGGACAAATTTTTTCCTGATTGGCCCCATGCCTGCAAGGCAAGAAAAAAAAGCAAAAGTGATTTTATGGTAGTTTTCATCGGCAGGATAGATTTATCATCTAAAATTAAGAATAAAATATCAGTTATTCACCTATTACAAAGATTATGATCCGTATATTGATGAGTGCGCTGACGAACATTTATCGGCGGCTTATTGTGGATAGCGCCTTCCCTTTTCGGTGGCTAAAACAACTTTATAAACTCCACCAAGTATAAAAAATCATATCCATTTTTAATAATACGGGCAGCATTATTGTTAAACACCCGTCGGTCACCTTACAGTATGACTTGACTTCCATGGATGACAAATTGGATGAATTGTTTGAATCGGTTAACGTATATCATGTGAAATAAACTGATGCTTTATATATAGTGTGGTACACGATCTGAATTTCACTGGATAATTCTGAGATAATTATATTGTTTCTATTTACGTGCGAAGTGGCCGTTATAAAATTGTATATGTAAAATTTATGACATAAATTTATAAAACAATTGTTTATCACTTAAATTATTCCATATGCAAAGCATTAAAGAATTTGTTAAAACTTACTACCATTTAACATCAGTTGAAACTTCCATAGTACACAAGGATTCAGAAGGGAAAATATATTCTTCAAACGAAGAGGCTTATAAAGCCATCAAAGCCGGTAAAGATGTAAAATTGATCAATATTAATGAATCTGCTTTGGATGATTTACGCAACATGGGCATAGAGTCCAAATCAGACGCTACCAAATTTATTGAACTGTTGAACTATTTACATGGAGGTCCTAAAAAAACCAAATCCAGAAGGAACTATTCAGATGCTGAAAAGGCGAAGGTGGTAAAAGCATGGGCAGCAGCAGATAAAGCCGGCACCAGTAAAGTGGATTTTTGCAAAGAAAATAACATCACCTATCAAACACTTATGAAGTGGATAAAAGAGGTGAAATAAAAACAATAGACGTCTGTTTCGGTAAAATGGACCTTCTTAATACCTTCTTAAAAAGGATATTAAGAAGGTTTTTTTTTGAAATATATATCATATAGTTTATAAAACTCAGCTTTATCCAAACCTCTATAGAAAATTCAATGGTTCAGTATTTTTTATAAATATTGAGCAGATAATACCTAAGGATACTACCGGCGAATTTTTAGATATTAAAAAGTCGGAACAAAACATTTTCGGATACATTGATTAAAAGACAAACAATATGCTAAAAAGCAACAAAGTAATTCCAATCTTCAGGGTTTTTGACTACCGGAAAACCATTGAATATTATGTTGACTGGCTTGGATTTAAAGTTGATTGGGAACATCGTTTTGATGATAATTCCCCCATTTACATGCAGGTATCCATGGATACTATTGTGCTTCATTTAAGTGAACATCATGGGGATTGCTGTCCGGGGAGCAAAGCGTTTATCGAATGCACGGGTATAAGGGAATACCACAAACAGCTCTTGGCAAAAAAATACAAGTACAATAGCCCTGGATTGGAAGTGGCTCCCTGGAAAGCATTGTGTATGGAAGTAATTGATCCATTCGGCAATAAACTGCTTTTCAGCGAAGCCCAATAAAACACGGGAAGTCATTTACATCGGACAGCGCAGGATAGTTATTTTGTTCTCACGCTTCCCCCGTATTCTACCCACTATTTCCCGACGGTGAAATAAAAAGTACTCCCCTCCCCTTCAATTGACTCTACCCATATTTGCCCCTTCAATCGTTCTATGATTTTTTTTGTTGTAGCCAATCCTATGCCGGTACCGGAATATACCTCCTGTGTATGAAGCCGCTGGAAAATATTAAAAATTTTGTCGAAATACTCTTCGTGGATGCCTATGCCATTATCGGTGACCGAAAATTGCCAATGGTTTTTCAGTTCTTTAAAATCAATTTTAATTTGAGGTTCAATCCCCTCTGCAGAATACTTCAAGGCATTTCCGATCAGGTTTTGAAAAACCTGGAAAAGGGGTGTTTTATAAGAGTTAATGATGGGAAGTTTGGGATATTGAATATGTGCTTTTTTCCCACTTATTTGGGTGGTTAACAGCATTTTAACTTCTTCTACAAGTTCGTTTATATCGAGAGCGACGGGTTCACCCACCGTTTTACCTACCCTGGAATATTCAAGTATATCTAAAATAATTTGCCGCATCCGTTTGGCTCCGTCCACGGCAAAATGTATGTACCTTTTTCCCCTGTCATCTAAACCATCCCCATACTTATTTTCCAGTTGGGTTAGAAAACTGGTTACCATACGCAAGGGTTCTTGGAGATCATGGGAAGCCGCATAGGCAAATTGTTCCAATTCCGCATTGGACAGTTCAAGTTCTTTTGCTTTTTGCTTCAATTGTTCTTCTGCTTGTTTCCGGACAGTTACGTCGTAGGCCACGCCATAAATTCCAATTGGATTACCCTTTTCATCAAATTCATACTTGCTCTTTGATGATATGTGTTTAACCGTACCGTCTCTCAAAAGGATCCGATGGTCCAATTCCACGTCACTCAGGGTCTTTTGAGACTTTTCAATTTCTGACATGACATACTCCAAATCGTCCGGATGAATAAAAGTTACCCACACTTCAAATGATTGACGGTTATCCTCAACGGGAAGCCCATATATCCGGCATGTTTCATCAGACCATATTGAAATCCCGGTTTCAAAATTCAATTCCCAATGGCCGAGTTTCGCAATTGCCTGTGATTCTTTCAACCGTTCTTCATTTCTGATACGAATTTGCTCAGCTTCTTTCAGTTCAGTTATGATGCGCGAATGACAGGCTGTTCCGATAATGTCGTTTCCCACCCAAATGGGATGATAAGAAATCTGAAGCCACATGGGTGAAGGATAGTCTAAATGTTCAATGACAGTAAATATTTCACCCGACATTGTCCGTTCATAATATTTTTTATAATGGTTTACCAGTTCCTGTGGTATTCCTGAACTAAAAATATTAGCACCGCTATCAACTTCCTTTCCGCTAAAATTCCGCAACATATCCAAAAAGGGCTTATTGGCCGTGATTAAATTAAAATCCCTATCTACGCTCCACATCATATCCGTGGTGCTGTTGATCAAAGCCTCCAGGTTATTTTGGTCAAACGCTTTCTGTTTCCTTGCATGGACCTTTTCAGTCACATCTTTAAAGTTATTGATGATACCGTTAATTGCCGGGTCGTGTATCATGTTCTTTACAGAAGCTTCTACCCATCGCCAAGTACCGTCTTTGTGTTTCATCCGGGCGGTATGGCCGGACATCAGGACACCGGAAGTTGCCAATACATCTTCCCAAACTTTAGACGCCTCTTCCAACTCGTCAGGATGTACAAGCGAAAAAACGTTGAGTTTCATGGCCTCTTCTTCGGCATATCCCAAAACATTTCTAATGGAAGGTGTGATGTACAATACTTCTCCCTCGGGAGATAACACCGCTATAGCTTCCGAACAGTGCTCTACAATTGTCCGAAAACGATATTCTGCGCGTTTAAGCTCTTCTATAATTCCTGGATCGTCCATTTTGTCAAAGTAAAATGCCTTACTCCTACAAAAAAAATCGTGCTTACAAAACTGTTTATATTTCTTTTTTTTCCCAAATTTATTACAGATTAAACAGGTTGGTTGTCCTGCGCATCGCAGGAACGGTAGTCTCTAACGTTGGATAAAGAGATATAACTGTACCCAATCCAACAAGCTGACCAGCTATCAACTGTACAACAAAAATGCAGACTCTAAAATGGTTAGCCGGTGAATGGCAAGGCACGGCTTATATAAATGGTCAGGGCGGAAACAAACAGGAAGCTAAGTTAAACACAATTTAGAATTCGCAAATAAATTAAATAATACTGCCATGCTTATAAATGAAAGTTTATCCACGGGCAGGATACTGTTTCCCAAAATATGGGATTTTTAGGCTG
The DNA here is from genome assembly GCF_042652345.1 of Negadavirga shengliensis. Taxonomy (NCBI): domain Bacteria; kingdom Pseudomonadati; phylum Bacteroidota; class Cytophagia; order Cytophagales; family Cyclobacteriaceae; genus Negadavirga; species Negadavirga shengliensis. Next base: position 448,391 of record NZ_JBHSJJ010000004.1, on the reverse strand, counting down.
CAATAGAATCAGGTTAAACAACACCTGACCCGTTGTACATTCAATGTATCCGTTACTCTTTTGTCAATTTATCCAAAGCCAAAAAACTGGCCTAACAATTGACTAAAAGTGTGGAAAGATTCTTTTCCAACCCACTACTTTTGGTAATCAAATGAAGGTCCAATCGTATAACCTGGCTTTCCCGGAAACACCGTTGCGCAGAGCTTCTCTCCCAACAGTTTTATATCAAACATAATTCCAATGGTATTATTCAACTTCTCAGGATGACCGTTGAACGTATCATGCAATCCCTTAAGCAAAGAGGCGTAGGCAGCATTAAACTCATCGATTCTCCGTCTTTCTTCTGAGCCTGGTGCCAGCATACTTGCTTTAGTATTCGGGAACAGGGGTTGAATATTTGCCGGATCAAATGTAATTTCTTCTCCTGAAAAGGAATATCCGGTTTCAACTGAATCGTCTTTTACAAGTGCACGACCTACATAGATTTCTTCAAAGCGATAATAGTGTGCAATTTCCCCCTCAAAATCGATTGGAGACGTGGATGTCCCCTCCCCTTGTTCAACAATAATGTCTATTGCATTAATAGCATCCTGTTTTGTTAGAATTGGAAACAATACGCTTTTATCGAAAAATCCTGAAGTCACTTGTTTTTCTGGGTCTCCTGGAAGTTCATCCGGCGCGATCTCATCAATTTTTTGCTTGAGGGCTTCGTAAAATTCCCCAATTGTGCTGTACTCAACCGGTACTCCAGCGGCAAACAGGTCCATTTTTTTTATGGGAAATTCCAAAGGATCTTCTGGTTCTTCGATAACCATGAATGTGTTTTTCACCACATCTTTAGTAAGCTTTTCCAGGTTGACCCTCAATCCGTCTCCAATGCCCATTGGAAGTGGAGATGGATATTCAGGAACAAAATTCGGCAAATCGATCTTTGGCTGTCCTCCCAACGCATTTAAAATATTTGAAGCAATTGTCATGTGCAGCATTTCCTCGATTACAATGGAATGTAGTATGTTCCATATGCTCCCTTCCGTGTTTGGTTTAATAGAAAACATGGCTGTCAAATACGGAGGAATCGTGGAGTGTTCTAATTCTATGGCATTTTGAACCAGTGGAAATAACTCCGGCAACCTTTCAGCTGTTTGTAGTGATGCAATATATTGCGGATGTAACTTTAACATGGCTTAAAAATTAGTATAGTCAATTGGTGAATATCTGATGTCTTTTCCCATTTTCAAGCGCATGGCCTGAATCAATTTCTGATGAAAGTCCGAAACTCCATCGGTATTCGCCGGTTCCGCACGCTCAAGAGATTCCGAAACGGGTGTTCTCAATGAGGTGATCTCCATTTCATCGGTATCATATTCTCCGTTACTTTCCAGCCATCTTAAAATTGTCTGACGTTTTCCTTCTGAAAGGTCCCTTGTGACCGGCATGTAGATGGGGCTGTTGATGTCCTGGTCGAAAGCGAAGTGGACGATGTCTCTTTTTGCGAGAACAGCCTCCCGATTACCAAGATCAACAATATACTTACTCATGATCGGGTACAAATTGCTGAATTGCTGCATCGTTTCCCGGATATCAGACCACTTTGGGTAATCCGGTACCGGGAAGTAGTCTCTTAAGTGCACCGATATTGCGTCTCCGGCAGAATCCGCCGGGTCCGCGGGTTCTTGAAGAAGGCCATAACCTATAAAATACATTTGACCTTCAATATAACCTCTTGGATTGTTGATCTTATTTCCGGTTATCGTAAAGCGGCCGATCCCGTCCTTTATTTGAATCGTTGAATTGCTTAAAGTCAACCCATCTTGTGGAAAATTATTTCCGGGAATTGGGCAAATCGGACTTGGTGTGGTCTTGGTTGGGTTTGCCATTTGGACGCCGACTTGTCCTGTTGCTAAGGGTTTTCCCCATTGACGGGCGAAGAAGCGCACTTCGGATTGATAATGGGTATCGAGACGTAAAACCATTTCGTCGGCCCGCACATTTAACCCATTCATCGATTCTCTGGCTATCAATGTATAGTTTCCGTCGCTCATTTTGCTCAATAAAAGTAACTGCTTATGCTGAAGCTCATTGGAAACATCTTCCAAATCGATGATTCCGCCGGTCTTCATCAACCAATCCCCTTGGGTATAAGATATTGTTCCGGTTTCTATGATTTGATCCGGTGTTAAAGTGACATCCATTATACTTGGGACATTGGTGAATGGTTTTTTTGCAATTCCTAAAACAAGCGACAGTTGAATGGCTATATCCCCCAATGAATTGACCACCGGAAAAGAGTTTCCTAAATCCAGCGACAAACGTGATCTATCTGCGTCAAATCTAAAATTCGAGATATTGAAAAAGGTCGAAGGGTTGTTCGATGATCCATATTGTTTCGTGGCAAAAAGCCTGCGTTCCGCGGTGAAGGTATTAGGCTCATCCCTGTACCACGGGCCTATTGCTCCGAGAATCCGGCCGAGGGAAAACCGGCCATCTGCCGCATGACTGTAGTAGTAACCAAATCCATTTAAATTAACTGCCAATTTATTATCCTGCGTTTCATTCTTTAGTTCGCTGAAAAACCGGTGATCATCGGCTTTCTCACCCCAGGTAATGTTCCGGATAACCGATGTCCAAGATGCACCAAGGGGTTGTCCATTTATGTCTGCTCCACCATGTTGTCTCAATTGAAGGTCCCGAAAAGGCGTCACCCCAATGTCACCTTCTAACAGAAGCGCATTGTCCCTGGTTAAAATTCTAAGCTTTACTGCCCATAACTCCGACACACCCTGCTGCTGGGGATCGAGATCAACCATTTTGCCCGCCGACCTGCCTTCCGGACCTTCGACGAAAACCCCTATCAATTCATCCCTATCTGATGATGAACCATCGGCATACCTCACCTTACAAACTTTACAGTTCTGGAAATTAAAAGTTGCCCCTCCTTCCGGATTCCACCATCCGTTTTTACTTCCCTGTCCATATTCCTGGAAAGAAGGCTGAAAAGTCGCGTTGTTGTAATGTGCCGGGTCATTATTTACAGTAGAAACATCAGAAATAAAATCCCCTGAAAATACCAGTCTGGGTAAATGTAAATAAGACATAGTGTTAAGTTTAAAAGATTAAAAGATTAAAATTTGTAGTTTTTAGTAACCGCATTACCGGGATTTCCCCCGGAAAGAATATTCCCACATTCTCTCACTTCTCATTACATTCATCTTAAAAGGAGAAGTCAGAAAAAATATTTACAATGTCAAAAAGACTATTACTGTCTATATGTGCCTATAAATTTATATAAAGAATTTTCAAATTCCAATTTTACACCAAAACAACCCAGAACCTTAATCCAACGCCCGATTAATTTCCCTAACGGTTTGAATTCCGGTTTTGAGCTTATGGACAAGAATAGGATTGTCTTCATCGCTTAAATGCCCATCTTCTTCATTCTGAAATCAGTTGGTTTTCTAAAGCATCATCTGTTTATAATCTGTGTTTTCAACGGTCATCACTTGTCCCGCACCTCAGGTAGGGGTAGCTTGCTAATAATCATCCCTTTCTGGGTCGCTTGCATCTTGCTCCGGTTTCGTCAAAAGGTACGCAAAAAATGCCGGTAGATAGGCATAGTGAACCTATGCTTTTGTATCTTTGTCGTTATTACTTCAAAAACAAAAATCCCAATGCGTTGCTCAAATTTTGCCTTCTGCATGAAACCTTGGATGACTGTCTAACGGATAGACAGCTGGTTTTACTTTATTGATTACCCAATATTTTCCGGTCTTTCCTTTGGGATAGCGGCACTCTGTCCTGCATTATCTTTTAGGAATATCCATGTCCATTTGTAAGGATGGATAAATGCTGTCTATTCAATTTTCCACGATTGAAAACAAGCATTCACTTCTTACAAAAAAGGCACATGAGTAAAAGAAGAATCCCTGTAAGATTTACGGGGCAGCATTTTACTGTAGACAGAAAATTGATCCTTAAAGCCATAAGACTGGCAAACATCAGCCCAAACGATACCGTGCTTGATATTGGTGCGGGAAAAGGTTTTTTGACGGTTCATCTGGCAGGACTATGCCATAAAACACTGGCCATTGAAAACGACCTCTCTCTGGTGAAGTTCCTGAGACAGCGCTTTCTCAAAACCCCAAAGGTCTCTGTTGTTGGATGTGATTTCCGGGATTTTATGTTTCCCGCGGGCAAGTTTAAAGTTGTGGCCAATATCCCCTATGGAATCAGTGCTGAGGTTCTAAGATCCCTTATGTATGAACAGGCAGGCAAATTTATCGAAGGGACAATCGTGATGCAGCATGAGGCGGCACTGAAACTTTGCAACAAGACGATGCACAACCCCCTGGTGGCCCTTTACCGCTCCTTTTATAAGATCAATATAATAGGTGAAGTAAGCCCTGAAAGCTTCGTTCCGCCTCCCAGGGTAAAATCCGCACTGGTCCACCTGAAAAGCAGTCCGGAATCGGGAATTCCCGTGTACAGGAAAAAAGCCTATCTGAACTTTCTGACCTTCATGCTCCAAAAACCGGAATTGCCAGTCAAAATGGTATTGAAACAGCTTTTCAGAAAAACGCAGGTTCGGCAACTCGCCCGAAAACACCTCATTGACCTTACCAAGCCAACCCATCTGATGCATCCGAAGGAATTTTCGGCGTGCTTCAGAGAAATGGACCAAATCGTCCCGAAAAAATACCATCCCGGCCGGAGAATCTAGGTGGATATATTGGAAAACTTAACCAGATTATCTTCCCAACCTAAATATAAGCTGCTTATCTGTGCTGCTTAGTTGTCGATTTATTTGTACATTTACTATAACAGCAAATGGTAAATCCAATTATATGGCGAAAAACAAAACCACCGCAACCGATAAAGACGTCCTGGAATTTATCAACGAATTTGCAGATACAGAGAAAAAGAGAAAGGACAGTCTTGAGCTGCTTGCATTTTTCAATGAACTTACAGGTTTTGAGGCCAAAATTTGGGGACCGAGCATCATCGGTTTTGGGACGTACCATTACCGATATGCCAGCGGTCATGAGGGCGATGCACCGTTGGTGGGATTCTCCCCACGTAAATCGGCGCTTTCCCTTTATGTCTTTACCGGCTTGGAGGAGCATGCACACCTGCTTAGGGATTTGGGGAAGTTTAAAATGGGAAAAGCCTGCATCTATGTGAAAAAACTGGAGGATGTGGACCTCCGGCAATTGGCCATCTTAGTGAAAGCAACCATCAATTACCTTCAAGCAACATATGGGAAAAATCAGCATTGAGATCAAATGGGCTTTTGTTTTTATCCTGGTCCAGTTGTTTTGGATGGTACTGGAAAAAGTGTCGGGCCTTCATGATGAACATATCGACAAACACCTGTACCTTACCAACCTGTTCGCCATACCGGCAATAGCCGTCTATGTATTTGCCCTACGCGACAAGAAACGGAATTACTACCACGGCCAAATGAGCTATATGCAGGGCTTCAAATCGGGCGTCATCATTTCCCTCATCGTCATGGTGTTTGCCCCTCTGACCCAGTGGATCACCTCGGTCGTCATTACGCCGGAATATTTTCCTAACGTAATTGAGCATAGCCTGGCCACGGGATATTACCAAAGCAGGGAAGAGGCTGAAGCCTATTTCAACCTCCGGAATTACATCATCCAAAGTACAGTGGGAGCCCTTATCATGGGAGTGGTTACTTCGGCCATAGTGGCATGGTTCGTCAGGTCCAAGCCTGTCAGTGATAAAAATACCATCCACTGATAGCGGTACTTCATCCCGCTTTCCGTGATAATATGCTGTGGGTTATGGGGTTGTCCTCATTTTTTGCAGGGGGCCCTGACAAAAAACCGTAAATGAGTCTCTGCCTGATGACCGTAGCCCCAAATCTCCTTTAGGATAATAGGAGTGGGTAAACAGGTCCAAAATACTACATTCCTATTCCATGGAAGTGAGCTTCACCAGTTCCTGGTCTTTTTCACTGCCCTGGCTACCTAATCAATTTAATAGACATTTCGCAAATTCCGGGCTTTATGGTGACACATCGTCTTCCTTTATAAAAAAATTAAATGTAATTCTTCTGACGCCTACCTTAAAGATTGAGGATCCGGTTGATATCTTTGATATTACCAAAAAGCAGCAGAATATCCCCTTTTTCTATCTTTGTATCCCCTGAAACCACTCCGGTGACTTTTCTTTTTTTGGACATGATACCAAATATATTAGGCTTTTCCTCCATCTTGATGATGGTGAGGACGTTGATGTTGAATTCAGACCGGATATTGGTGTCAGCAAGGGTCATGCCCGCATATCTTTCCGGGGCTTCGACCTCAATAATGTTGTATTCGTCTGACACGTCGAGGGAGTCCAACACCCCTTTCATTTGCAGCCTTTTGGCCAGCCGTTCTGCCGTTTCCTCTTCCGGGTGGATGATCTCATCCACACCGATGGCTTTGATGACTGTTTCGTGGGTAACGCTGATAGCACGGCTGATCAGGCGTTTCACCTTTAATTGTTTAAATATGGCGGTGGCCATGATGGAGGCGCCAAAATCCTCTCCAATGCCAATGATGGCCACATCGGTTTCTTTAATGGGAAGGCCCTTGGCCGCTTGGAGATCTGTGGCATCCATGGTGATCGCGTGGGTAATCTTGTCTTTGAAAGCCTCTACCTTGGAACCGTCGGAATCCACCCCGATCACCTCATGGCCTAAATCGGTCAATCTTGCCGCCAGATACCCGCCGAAATTCCCCAGTCCTACAATGATATACTTCATGATAATCCTTTCTTGGTGTTGTTTTTCATTGATTAAGTGATATAAACGCTTTCTTCCGGGTATTTGTAGCGTTGGTGTTTTTTCGCGGTCACCAGGGCCATCATTAAGGTCAATGTGCCCACCCTCCCCATAAACATGATGGCGATGACGACCAGCTTGCTTCCGCTGGACAGTTCTCCCGTTATTCCCAGACTCAGTCCCACCGTTGAAAATGCAGAAAATACTTCAAAAGCCACGTAGATAAGCTCCAGTTCCGGATTCAAAAGGGATACCAGAAACACGCCCAACCCGATGACCAGAAAAGAGAGGAGGATGACGGCAAAGGCCTTTCTTACCGTGACATTGGTGAGCACCCGGTTGTAGATCTCCACCCTTCTTTTTCCCTTGGCAATGCTGAATGCATTCAGCACCGCCACCGCGAAAGTGCTGGTTTTCAACCCTCCGCCGGTGGATCCCGGGGATGCACCTATCCACATCAATATTAGGCAGATAAGGATGGTGGGAAGGGTGAGGGCAGTCATGTCCACCGTGTTGAATCCTGCCGTTCTGGGGGTAACTGACCCAAAAAAAGCGGTGACCACTTTTCCATAGCCACTCAATCCGGCCAGGGTGGCGTCTCTTTCAGAGAACCAGAAACTGACAAATCCCAAAACCAACAGTATGATGGTGGTGTTCACAATAAGCTTGGTACTGACGTTCACCACCCGGGGGGCATGCCGGTATTGTTCTTCACCGGTAATCATCTTTTTGGTACCGATGACCACGTGTCTCAAATAACTGTAATAACTCATGACCACAGGAAAACCAATCCCGCCCAAAATAATCGCAAAGGCTATGGTCAAATGGACATGATAGGCCGTCCTGAACCCCTCTTGATAAAGTCCATCACTGAGAGTGGAAAAACCTGCATTGCAAAAGGCGGAGATGGCATGGAACATGGAAAAGAACACCTGGTCTCCCTTTGAGGCAAAAAGCTCAGGTTCTATCAGGGAATAAATAAGGATTCCGGCAACCGCTTCCACCAAAAGCGTAAAAAAAATGATTCTAACCAGCGTATAATAGATGGCCCCGATTTTTTCTTCATTGATATAATCCTGAATGAACAGCTGGCTTTGCAGGGAGTAACTGCTTTTAAAAAAGAAGCCAAAAAAGCTGGCGAAGGTCATCATTCCAAGTCCCCCTACCTGGAATAAAATCATGATGATGATTTGTCCGATCAATGTAAAATCAGAAGCGGTGTCCAAAACGATCAGACCGGTGACACACACCGCGCTGGTAGATGTAAACAGCGCATCGACGAACGAGATCCCGTTGTAGGTAGCGTTTGGCATCGAAAGCAAGCCGGTGCCGATCAGGATAGCAAATACAAAGCTTAAAATGAAAGCCTGCGGAGGATTGATCTTCAATTTGCTTACCGACAAACTCCACTTGCTTATTTCGATAAAAAAAATTGCGGTCACCAAAAGATTGATGAAAAAATCCTTTAGCTGGATATTGACTATGGTCCTTTCGAATCCCAGATCCAATAACCGAAGTTTGATGCTTCCCCCGACAAGCAACATCAAAAAGAAGAGTACTTCTGTAAACCACCTGATCCATATATATGCAGATGTCTTGATTATAAGGTGAAACCCGATAGCGAATGCCAGCAAAATAATGAATATAGCATATGCCACCCTGGCATGGGGTATGTATTGAGGAGCAACCTCAAAACCGAAATTGACTATTAAAAACGAAAAAGCAAGAATACTTAAAACCCTTATGAGAACTTTGGTATGCTTTTCTATCGATTTTTTGCGTAGGATTGCCTGGTCTGACTTTCCAAAAATGTCCCGCATCATGTAATATATATCATTCTTGAGAGGCACAAATTGACCCACAAATTTCGGGAGTTACGTGTATAAAAGCTATTAAAATGAGGGAAAGATTCATAAAGATTTTATAAAGACAGCGCTGTGCGCCGGGATTGCTTGTGGACCCTCTTGGCTATAATTGGCAGTCCAACCATTCAGGGGCCTTGCCGCAATATCCTGCCTTATCCAAACGGACAAAATAGAAAACTACCTGTTTTCCAAGTGCTTTAACAGAAGTGACCTAAACAAGCCATTTCTTTCCTAAATGGCTTGTTTATCGTTACTGGCTAGAGGCCGGCTCCTTATTTGAATCCGAATATAAAGGGAAAAATAAAGGTCACGATAATGGCCCAAATGAAATAAACGGGCAAGTAGGAAGCTATGGCTTTGCCGAGGCTGTTTATACCGGACTTTCGGGAAAGTACCCGGAAAAGCCGTCCAGTTACGCTCAAAAGATGGATTAAAATCAATACATTACCGCCTAAAACCGCTGTCCTGTTGGGTGTAATTCCCCATTCCGATATGCGGAACAAGATGGCAGATAAGGCGATGCCATTGACGATAATGGTCACAATAGACAGCAGAAACAGCACCCAGACTTCCATCCTGCTTTTTGTTGCAGATGTTTCGGCAACAGAAAAGAAAATGAGGGCCATCACCCCGATTAACAGGGCATTGAACATCAGTAAAAATTCCCGGTCGTTATAAGGGTCCTTACCCGAATAAATGATGGCCGACAGATATATAACCAGCATCACCAATACCAGCGGGCTGAATATTTTGGCGATCACCGGTGATATTTTCCCAACCAGTTGCGGGTTAGTCCGGGTAAGGTGGGTGCCTGCCATAGGGACAGCAGCCAATCCAAAAACCACTACGTATTCGGTATAGAACTGTTGAATATCATAGCCAATCAGCGAGAAGAGTCCTATGGTTATTCCTGTCAAAATCGCTCCCGCAAGCAGGATGAGGGAGGCCATAACGATCAGATCGCCGTTATACTTTAAAAAATTAAGCCGTTTTTCAACATTGATTTTACGGTCACCGACAAATGCAAAACAAAATACCAACCACAGAAACACAAGTAAATGGATACAGGATAAAATCAGCGTGTCACTGTTTTCAGCCTCGGGTAGCGAATTGATGAAAACCAAGCCAAACAGGGATGTGCCGATGATAAAAGCTGTTTTTCCTAAGGATAGCTTATTTTTCCATGCAAAGTAAACCGATAACCCCGGAAACACGATAAAGCCTATATTTCTGGGATAAAAAAAGTCTTCGCTTATCGATAAAATTGCCGGCAGTTTTGCAATAAGACCAGCAGCGAGGGAGGCAATGATGACAAACAATAATTCCTTCCGGGTACCCCAGGTAAGCCCCTCAGCTTCGTAATTCAGTCTTTCATTCCAGAAATCAGCTGATGCGTTGCCTTTAAGTTCAGGATACAGCGTATTGAACGCCCGCTTAAAATCAGCTTTGTTCGCCCGGTACAGCTTCTCAAGTTGCCCAGGCTGGTTGAGGTAGGTGAATATTTCTTCTTTCATACCAATATGCGATTAATGCGTTGATATTTTTTGCTATTATCTGTCGCCTGCATAGCAGGGGCGACAAACTTTTTTGGGGTAGTTCCTTTATTAACCCACCCCTTTGATCAGCTTTTCCAAGGCGTTTAAATGTTCATTAAATGTTTTTCGGCCAAGCGCCGTGGCTGTATAGCTCGTGTTGGGCTTTTTACCGATAAACTGCTTTTTCACCTCTATGTACCTGAGCTTTTCCAGCGCGGTTATATGGCTCGCCAGATTGCCGTCTGTAACATCCAATAATTCCTTCAGTGAATTAAAGTCCAGCTTCTGGTTAACGGCCAGTGCCGACATGATGCCCAGCCTGATCCTGCTTTCAAACGCCTTATGTAAACCATCAATTCTTATTTTCACTTTTCGTACCTATAATGCATATAAATTCCATAAATAATATGGAGTACGCCAAATCCCAACGCCCAGCATAATATCCCATATTGAACAAAGTAGGCGCTGATCAAACCTAAGCCTATTTGTGTAAGCCCTAATATTTTCATTTCTTCAAATGTAAAATTGCTGGCATTGTAGATGGCCAGGCCATAAAACAGGAGTGAAAACGGGGCAATTAAACCGATCATCCCCTTGGCAATCATGATCAGTATCAACAGGCCACCTACAACAAGCGGCACCGCCATATGGACCACAAGCCGTTTGGCGGTAGGATTCCAAAGCCTTTCACCCCTTGCAACGGCCTTCTTGTGCGACAGAAATATGGCTGTGCCGATAGCCATAATCAATACAATAACGGCTAAAACAATCACATTTAACAGGTTTGGAGATATCCCTCCTGAACCTATCGTGCTGTCAAATATTTCAACTGGATAAAAATGGAATACGCTGTAGGCAATATAGACTCCTGCCAATCCATAGATCCCTGCCATTATTCCGGCCCAGCCGGAAAGCGACAGAAATTTGGAAGAACGCTCCATCATGGAGCGTATCTCTGCTATATCCCGAATGTAATCCTGCTCTTCTTTCATTTTAAAAGTACTTTTAATTTCAAAGTTAATTGAAAAATTCGATTGTGCAAGAACCGGAATGAATTTTCTCGGGCGCGGGAACGCTGATTCCTGTAAATTATTTATTTCGACAAGTTTTTTGGAAATTATAAAAATAAAATCCTATATTTAGGTATTATTGACATAAAATAGCGGCAAATCAACCAGAAATGAATTTTGTTTAACTTGTGGGTGTATATTCAGAATCCTCTATCGCAGCTTTGGAGGTCGCTTTAATTACAATTGTAGATTAAATATTTTTCTGTTTCCTGGGATTTTTGTCAGCGTTTTAAGAAGGAATTCATGAGGTCTCAAGATTGATTTTGAGTTGAATACCCTGGGCACTTTCTGCTATCGACGGTGTCAGGTTAAATTATTTTCGACAAAATTTCAACAAAGTTTACAAGATCCTAATGACATAGGATGTATTCATTGTCTCTATGTTTTTAATATATTTTTAAATTAACACAAGATGATCACAGCTAGATTAAAACGGATTAACCGGGTATTATGGGCACTTTTGATAATCTTCCATAGCCCGTGGAGCTTCTCTCAAACCCTGGAAATCCATCAGATGAGTGTAGGACACGGTGACGCTGCCCTTATCATAGTCAGGGACACCGCAAAACTGCACGCCGAAATTCTGGCAGCAGGGTTGACTGTTCCACCGGACAGGACTGAAATGCTAAAATTGGCTTTGGACAAGAGTGTACCTCTTGCCGGCACCGTACTAAAAGCTGTATTGGTTGACGGAGGAGATGGAAGCAAACAAGCAGCAAAAATCAATGCTTACATCACAAAGACGGGTATTAAAACCGTAGACTATGTGATAGCTTCCCACTACCACCAGGATCATATCGGCGGCCTGCCGGCAGTTATTGCCACAAACCCTTCTGCAAATGGCACGAAAGACCGGGGTGACACCAAAAGCGTACCTCCAAAAGGTACAGCAAAAAAGAGGACGGTTTATGGCAAATACGTTGATGCGGCTACCAAAGCACCGATGACCCGGAACACCGCTGGCCTCGGCAGTACCGTTGATCTTATTGGGACTGCAAACACGATGGTGCAACTGCTGGTGGTAGCAACCAACAATTATGTATTAGGTGAAGACAGTAGCCAAAATCCCCCGAGAAACGGTTCCAATCAGAATGATCTGGGATTGGCGTGGATCCTACAGTATGGAAATTTCAGATTTTATACCGGAGGCGACTTGGGTGGCTGGAAAACAGGGGGATATATTGACATGGAATCTCCATTGGCAGATTCAATTAAAAGGCGGGATAAATCGAATTTCAAATGGATAAGCGGAGGAAGGGATGTTTCCAAAGGCCATATCTGCTCATTTAAAGCCAGCCACCACGGCAGCACACTCAGTACCAGCGAGTACTTCCTGAGTCAGATAACCCCGGTAGTAGGCATCGTTTCCTGCGGAGATAAACACGGGCATCCTAACGAAGAAGTAATTGAAGCGATGGAGCCATCCCTATCGCCGCGATGGGACATTTCAAGCTGGACGGCTGTCACAAATGATACCGTAGCCAATACCTTTCAGAAATATTACCTCACTTCCTTAATGGATGGATTTACGGACAACACAAGAAGAAATGTGGGAAATCCCACTCATAGTGTCGGAATAATTGGAGGTGATATTGTGCTGGTGGTAAACGATGAAGACATTGCCACCAAAAGCAGATTTTCGGTTTTCTGGAATGGTGAGCTCCCGGGGACTATGGTAAGCAGCGTAATGCGGGCGCCAAATGCAGCAAGCATTGTGAAACACGAGTGCCATGAGGTAAAAACAAATCAATCTGATCTGGTTTACCTTAAATGACTTTGTACTGAATTTACTTAAACCCAATTTTTAATATGGCACTAACGCTAGGATCAACAGGAGGATTTAGGACTGTGACTGGTGTTTATCAGGGACAGGGGGACAATGCAATCAATATAGGCAGCCAGGCCTGGACCTTTGGAGGCAACGATAAACCTCTGGTCATCGGAGCTTCCACACCGTTTGATTCCTCTGTGAACATAAAGGCCTTTTTCGATCCTTCCCTTTCTCCTCTGGCTAAAGGGGGTCAATGGACGCAGATCGGTTTTATCCAAACAGGTGAATTCAGAATTCAGGGGGTTCCTACTACTGTTCGCATCCACGACAATTCAACCCCCTACCCTGTTTACAACAAAGTCAATAAATATTCCAGAATGCCTTTGTTTATGAAATGGGTGAATGCGCCCGGAAATTACAATAACCCGCCACAGAAAACTCCCTTTCCTGATTTTCCATTGTGGGAGCTCACCAACCAGCCTAAACTGGATATGCACAAGCTTTTTAAATTCCCGCAACAGTTTGGAGGATATACGGTTTACGGTCCCGATGGCGTACCGGGCGGCAGAAAGGCCGGGGATAATTTATGTGCCTATTTGAATCTGGATTTGGATCTTTCTCTTATGGATCTGCCTTTTGATTCTGAAGGACGAACCTATTTCGATACAATCGATTTTGAGGACCTGGAAGCCCAGGTAAATATACCTTCTGAAATTCAATTCAAAGCTGGCTATCTCATGAATTATCTTGCATGTTCCGGCATTGTTCCTTTGGGTTCACAGATTCAGCGGAAGCAAAACCTGCGGGGACAAACCTACTTCCTCTTAGGATACAGAAATGAGTTCAAAAGGAAATCAAACACATTAAAGACGATAACTTACGCCATAATATGGCAGGATGAAAGCGGCACACATTTCACCTTTCTGGATGAAGACCTCCTGGAAGAATGGCGGGAAGATGAAAAAGCCAATGGAAGGCCAAACCTGAAAGAATTAAACAACATCCTTTTCAAAAACTACAAATACAGCATCGATGGTATGAACCTGGAAAACTTCAGGATTTCCTATCGGTTCTATACCTATGCCTGTGCCATAACCTTGGATACTGAAACAAACACGTATGGGTTGGAACTGTTTGAAGGCTTTGGCATGGAAGTAACCAGACAATACTATTATATCATTAGCGGAAACGAAGGATGGATGCCCTCCACCGTGCATACATTTGAGCTGGATAACAGAATGACCAAAGATTTTCTAAAAACCATTGAGGTCTTCTTTGAAAAGCAAAATAGTGAATTTGACTTGGTATTACCTCTAATTTTTTAACTTCCCATGGGACTTCTAGACAATTTAAACACAGCACTTCAGGAACGTTTAACAAGTGACAAACAACTTGACTTTTGTGCCACAGATCTTGGCACAAATGCTGCGCTTTTCACCGAACTGGCAGGTATCTCCTCGGTTCACTTAACCGAGGCGGAAATACTTTTTTCAGAAAGCCTGTTGGTCATAACTGGAAAAGCCTCCGTATGGCTGCTGCCTGCCTCAACCCCGATGAAAATCAGTATAATTGAAAGCGACAATCTACTTCAATTTACGGTACAAAATGCAAGCAGTCTTAATACCTGGAAGTTTTCGGACAGTTTTGAATCTCTGGCAGACACTTATTTTGATAATCTGGACCTGAGTTCAACCTGGCTTATTGCCACCTCTTATGAGCATGCTTTAACAGATCCGGAAGGTAATATGTTATCAGGGTTAAATTTCATAGCGCGTACCACACCTACCGCAGCACTGGAAAGTATCAGTTCGCTTAACAGTGAGATTAAGTCCATAAGCCTGCAGGGAATGATAACCGACATTGACGGACAAAGTAGTGTTTTATTGTCCGCGACATTGGACAAACCCGTAAACCTAAACCTAAATACCAGTACCCTCCAGTTGCAGGCGCTTGCCAATAACAATGGGCAAACAGAAACCGCGCTTGTTAAGGGAACCTACGCCGGCGGTGAGTACAGTTTCCCTGTTGAAGTCAATATTCCGACCCAACTTGATGCACTGGACCAACTGGAGAAAACGCTCAGACAAAGGTATAAGAACAGTAATTTTACGTTTTTTGATACAGACCTCGGCGAAACCATAGCTCCTTTGTTTTTCTCTTCTGTATTTAGCCATCAGTTGGATCTTACAGAAGCTGAAATCACTAATTCCGGCGGAATTCTTTTGGTTACCGGTAAAACATCGGTTTACCATCTTGCGGCCATTCAGATTGAGCTGTCAATAGCTGAAATTACAAAAGACCGGCTTGATTTTACCTTAAAGGTCACCGGCTTAAATGACACCTGGATCCCCTCGGCTTCCTTTCCGCAGACTTTGGGTTCATTTTTCGATACGCTGGCTTTTAACTCAAGGGGGCTGATAGCCACATCATATCCGCATTCTTTGGCCGAGCTGCCAAGGCCATTGACCACCGGACTCAACTTGTACCTCCGGGTATCGCTGCAATCAGGTTCTTTAGGGGTTCTTTCAAGTTTGCAAACTGACGTTTCCTCTCTTGATTTCATCGGAATTGTAACACAGAATGAATCTTTCTTTAACATCGACCTTCAGAGTAGCGGGTTGGAAGATGTCCTCCAGATCAGCCCTGTTGGTTTATCCCCCATGCAGCTCTCCTCCCCCGTTGTCCACTTGGTCAGTAAGGCAGACAGCAATGGTGTCATTTCCAATTCTCCTGTTATTCTGGGTGATCTAAAACTTTCAGACCAGCTGACTTTTGAAGGTATACTTTCAATTCCCACCGGAATAAGCACAAATTGGGAGCTTACCTTCGACCAGGGCAACGGCATCAATTTTCCAAGTGTTGCTGAGGTCATCAAACAGGCAGCTGGCCCTGATGCCCTCGCCATATTTCCAGCATCTCTTAAAGTTGTTGATAATCTGAGCGTTTCGGATCTCGATATTCAGTTTGATCAGGACATCGATGCTTCAACCTACTTTTTTACTTCGGTCACATTAAAACCCAATCAGGATGGCACGCCAAGAAGCTGGGAGATAGTGGATAGTCCCAATCTGGCGGTAGGGAATTTAAAATTCGGCCTAGCCACCTCCTATTTCAAATCCGAGGACAATCCCTTACCCTACATGATCATTGGGATAGTAAGTGGGGATATCACCATTGGAACCCAGACCAATCTCAATGTTTCGCTTTCCATTCCTCTGGAGGGCGACTGGCTGTTGGCAATAACCTCAGATAACGCAAAATTACCTACCCTAAATGACCTGGCAAGTTTTATATGGCCACAGGGAGACCATAGCGATCAGGATCTTCTGTCCCTCCTTCCAAAAGGACTTGAAGACAACAAGCTTACCATTATCCTGAATCAGATTCAGATAGGATTTAATCCATTTACGCCCTCCTTAAGCCTCGTTAGTTTCGATCTTTCGCAGGAAGGGACATGGGAGATACTCCCCGTTTTCAAAGTGGATAACTGGACTGTAAGCATGTCTGTGGATGTAGCAAATGAGTACAACATTACCGGCATGCTTCATGGATTTATGCAGGTTGGTAATGTTGTCCGGATAGAAGCCACATTGCCTATACCCGCAGGAGAGGCAGGATGGACAATAAATCTGCAGGAAGGTACAACGGTCGAATTTCCCGGAATGGGTGAGTTGCTTAAACTGATCGGCGGTAGCGCCGTAGCCAATGGTTTGCCGGAGAGTTTTAACAGTTTCGGGAATTTTTCCCTGGATGTACTTACAGTTAATTTTAACCCGGCACTTGATCCGGCACTGATCAACAGCTTCGAATTCAACCTCACAGGAAAGGAAGATTGGGTTGTACTTGAAAACTTTTTTTCCTTTTCCGATATCAGTGCCCATCTGAAAATTGTTAGATCAAACCAGTCCTATCAGAGCACTGGGGATTTTAACGGGTTTGTAAATATTTTCAATATCCAGATATGGCTGCAGGCAGTAAAAGAAACGCTGGATGATCCCTGGAGATTTAAACTCGCTGTGGCGCAGGATATTCACCTTCCAGGACTTGCACAGCTGGCCAACTGGATGCTGCCCGGAGACATGGCCAACTATATTCCCGAAACATTTATGCCTTTCGGCGCGGGATTTGATCTTACGGCACTTGACATCGATTTTGATGTTTCCAATCAGCAGCTCAACCTGATAAATTTTTCAATCGTCAACGCTGCACCCTGGAATGCCATTCCCGGCTATGTGTCACTTGACAACACCGTTCTTGCTTCCAAAATTACGGTAAACAACACGGATGTATCAAAAAGCAACCTGGCAGTTCACATAGCTACAGATCTTACGGTGGGTTCTGCCACTGTTTCATTTACAGCGGATTACGCATCTACGGTTCCGCACTGGAGCTTTGCCGCAAAACTTGCCGATCAGGTCACTTTTAGCTTTGCTGACCTCATATCAGCAGTGCATCTGGATTCCCTGTTTTCAATACCTACGGATTTGGGCTTGCCTACCTTGACCGTACAGTCTCTGGATGGGAAGATGGTGCCGGAAACCGGCAATTTCAACATTAACGGTACTGTTATTATACTTCCCCCGCATCCACCTGCTGATGATACACAGGCGGACTGGACGGTTTCTTTTCTCGGTCTTCAGTTCAACATGTTTGGTCTTTCTGCCAAACTGGATTTCAAAAATCTTTCGCCTGAGGACCCGCAAAACAAAAACTACTTCAAAGCCAATATAGGGGCACTCCTGGATATGAACACCCTGCAGGTGACAGTCGGATTGCAACTTGGACCTGCTGGCGTTGACAATATTTTCACAGGTACCCTCCTTGTCTCCCAGTTAGATGCTTTAAAAATAGATAAGTTTGGTGACGGTTTAGTTGCCGGCCAGGCCCGGGCGACGAGCGACAACCCGTATCCTGACAACAACCAATGGAGCAAACTTACTCCAAACGATATGAAACTGGTGCAGTACGCCAGTGCATTTCTATATTTCAATCAGACGAAAAACCAGTTGTTCCTTTACGGCGGACTGGCTGACTTCGGGGACGCTATATTCCTTTCCCAGAAAACCGGTGAACAAAATAATCAAAGAGGATACCTATTTTCTTTTGCTTTGAAAGAGGATTTCAAATTTACAGATCTCTTTTCAGGACTTGCCCCAATAGATTCTTTCTTAAATATTTCCAACGCGGGAATTGCTATAACGTCTTATACGGTAAGTTCGGCAGCTGACCTGGTACAACAGATTGACGGTATTATTGCACTTAACGATAAACCGGGTACAGTTACCAATCCGATAAAACAGGCAAACCTTCCCGCAGGACCGGTAAATCAAGGCGTGCATCTATACGGCAGATTATTGCTTACCGGGCCTTTATTCTCCATGTTCACACAGCTGAATGCAGAAGATACAAGTGGTCTGGATGTGACGCTGTATGCCTTCTTTTCAACCGATACCGAACCTGATAAAGGTTCCATAAAAACTATTTTTAAAGCTACTTTCGCACCTTTTTCAATCATCAGCGATCTGATAACTTTTAAAGGTGCAAAGGACGCGCCCGGTATTCAGATGCAATATACCCAGGCTGAATCGGCTGAATTTACCATGTCGGGGATTATCGGATTTAATGTATTTGGTGGTGAATATGAATTTATGGGTGACCTGCTGGTCAACAATGACAAGACAAAGTTTACTGTTACTACTGCACCTGATACGTCCGTTGCTATCCAGCTTTTTCCGACATCCATGCCTCCGCTGCTGGTATTAAAACAACTGGGGCTGGATGTGATATATTACTTCCAGACAGAGGAAAGAACTGAAAAATACCTGGAACTGAATGTCACGGGAAAGGTGGAACTGGTCAGCACCATTTTCCTCAGCTCCAACCTTTATCTTCTGGAAGGAAAACCTGTACTGGCATTGATCTCCCTCACCCAGGATTTTTCTATAAGCCAGCTGATAGGAAATCTTGTAGGAAACAATCAAACCTGGTCAGCGGACTTTTTTGATATTACCTTCAAAGCCGATACTCTTGATCATCATTCGAGGGTATATTATTATGATAAAAGTGCGGATCTTACCCCATCAAAGATAAACGGTAATGATTTCCGGGATGGCTATAACCTGGAATCTACCATTGAACTGACTTTCCTATATACCATTACTATTCTCATGAAGATCAACGTGGAGACCAATGTGGGAATGGAAGCGCAGGTGGGACTTACAGATTCCATTAAGATTTTTATCCTCGAACTTGCCAGTAAACAAAAGTCAGAGACCGGAAATAAAAAATACATCAACAGTCCGACGCTGAACCTCAGCACCAAAAGCGGATCAACCGTATTCGGTCTATCCACCGGATTTAATTTCTTTGAATATCCTTTTGGTACCGCCGAAGTCAGTATAGGAAAGAAAACCTTAAGTGGAGGCGGATCTGAAACCAAAATCAGTGCACAACTGGTGGCCGATGCCGAAGTACCTGTTTTCGGTGAGCTATCGGTCAATTTCAGTTATTGCCGAAGTGAAGGCTTTGTCATCAGTAACTGGCCACCATTTTCACAGGCCTATGAAAGTGTTCAGAAAATAATAGACATTGCGGATGAGGTATCCGGACTAATGAAAAAAGCCGACCCCACCCTGGTATGCGGAGCTATTACAAGCCTTATTGCCGAAGTAGCCTATCAGAATAAGTTTACCATGGCTCCGACCTTTTCCACTGAAGCTGGCGGATCAGACGGATATTCCTTGTTTTTTGTGTTGAACGGAAAATTTAACGTCCTGGTAGCCGGCCATGAAGTTACGTCTATCGATTTCCCAAATACAATACGCATTCCACTCCCCCACAACACCTCCTTTGACGATATGGAGGACTATATCAAAGACGCTATTAAGGCATCTGCCACATCCTTTGTGCAGAGTCTGGTAAACAACGGGGAACAATGGGCAAAACTAGCGGGTATCCTATTTGCCGAACAGGCGGCTGAACTCGCGGCGCAATGGCTATGTGAGGGCCTTATTGATGCCCTTACTGCTGAGGCTGTCGCCGCTTCAGGCGCTGCGGTAGTCGAGGCGGGAGGAGCTGCTGCCATTGCCGCTGGAGGAGCTGCCGCCGCCGCTGCCATCTCAGCAGGTTTGGGAGCTGCCGGAAGTATTTTCTCTTCCTGCTTTACGGCAGGGACTGAAGTTAATATGGCTGATGGAACGGTTAAGATGATCGAAGACGTAAAGATCGGTGATGTATTAGCCGGTTATAACCAGATCAACAATACAGTTCTGGCTTTTGATCATCCAAAGCTTGGCACCAGAAAATTATACGCCTTCAACGAAGGACCTTATTTCGTAACCGCAGAGCACCCCTTTCTAACAGAAAAAGGTTGGAAAGCGATTGACCCTGTGGCCACGGCCCGCGAAAATCCAAGACTGAAAGTAGGTCAGCTATTGCCCGGCGATGTACTGTTGATGGAAAATGACCATACACTGGAAATAAGAGAAATCCGCGCAAAAGACGCCGATTTCAATACGCAGCTGTATAATTTCAAACTGAGCGGAAACAATACCTACTTTGCCAATCACCTCATTGCCCACAACAAAGGCAGCACCTGTTTTACAGCCGGTACGCAGGTTCAGATGGCAGACCGTTCTGTAAAAGCGATTGAAGACGTTTTGATCGGTGATCTTCTGGCGGGACAAGAGGGCACGACAAATGAAGTAATCGCCTTTGACCACCCGTTGCTAGGCTCACGAAAACTGTATGCTTTCAATGACGGCGATTATTTTGTAACCGCCGAGCATCCTTTTTTTACTACAGACGGCTGGAAAGCGATAGATCCGGAATCTACTGTAAGAGAGAACCCATCCCTTCGGGTTGGTGTTTTGAAAGAAGGTAACTACCTGATGCTGGCAAATGGTACAACGGAAAAAATCACCCGTATAAAATGCATCGAAGCTGATCCAAGTACACAGCTTTACAACTTTATCCTGAAAGAAAATCACACATATTATGCCAACAGCTACCTTGTGCATAATAAAGGCGGTGGTGGTGGCACCGACCCCAACCCCGTAGTACCCACCTTTACTTCAACAGGACTTTCCTATAAAGACGGCTGGCTTACGGCCAGCTGGTATGGAGCTTCCTACGCATCCGGATACGAGCTGGAATTCTACGATCCGAAGGGACAGAAAATCGGACAAACGCAAAGCCTGGGACTCACTACCACTTCTGGAAAAACACAGATTTCCCTCAACTTCAACGGCGGATCTTATACCGCCAAACTTCGCAGTGTCCGTGGAGATAAAAAGTCCAACTGGGCAACAACTTTAATTGCTAAAACACCTGATCCTGAACAGGTTAAACTAGACTATACTCCTGATACCGACCAGGTTTCCATTTCATGGAAAGAAACAGGTTCTGCTAGGTTCTCCGTCAACCTTTATCCGGTTGCGGATCCGACACAAGGGCATACTGAAGTGGTTGGTCAAAGTCCGTACCTACAAAAAGGAGCGGATTTAGATCCGACAGGCATGTATCAGGTAAAAGTCACCGCCATTCCGCTTCCGGGAATTTCTGCCGTACCTAGTCAGACCATAGCGGGTTCGGGTGCTCTGACCAAGTTGAATCCTGTTGAATCCGCTGCCTTAAAAGCGGACAAAAATCACCTGGAGGTTAGCTGGCAAGATGCGCAGGCAGGGGTTGACCAATACTTGGTAAAGGTAATGGTGGAAAGTACACCAGCTGATAATGCTACAGTTATGGCCGGATCTAACTCGGTGAATCTGGACACGTCAGCCTATCCTGCCGGAGCAGTTGAAGTAAGCATCGTTCCGGTAAGTAAACCCGGATTTGTTAGCGGAAATCCAGTTGCTGCTTCCGGTGTCACCAAACTTTCCCAGCCCGCTTCCGCAGATATCAGCCTTTATAAAACAGACGGTAAAATTGCAGCCAGCTGGGGAGCCGTAGAGGCGGCAACAAGTTACTCCTTGATATTGAAAGATGAAAACGGCAATACGGCTTTTGAAAACAATAATATCGAGGCCAATGCGCAGCGCCTGGATATTGGGGTTGCTGAACTTACAGGCGACGGAACCACATTTTTCATGTGGATCACGGCCTCAGGAAGCGCCAATTACTTAAACAGCAGTCCGAAACAATCGGATCAGTCGGTGACCAGATTGGCCGCTCCTTCCTCTCTAAAGACTTCCATTCAGGGGGACAACCTGGTTAGCTCCTGGGCTTCAGTGACCGGAGCCGCACAATACCTGGTTAAGGTGCTGGATACAGACAACGCAGACAATCCCGTGGCTTCAAAAACCATAGATGCCCCTTCTACGGGAGGAAAGCCTGGTTATACCTTTACGCCACAGGACTTTTCCAATATTTTAAACGGAGTGTACCGGATAGCCGTACAGGCCTTGGGAGCTAAAACCGTTATTGATAGCGGAATCACCTATGGAGCAGCGATCGCCATTCCACCTGTTGTGGTTCCGTTACCGGATCTAACATTTGCAGACGGCCATATTTGTGCAAATTGGAAGAGCAATGACAGCCGGGTTACCCAATATATTCTTCAGCTATTTAATGCGGCCGGGGAATCTTTGGGAAGCCCGGTCGAAACGGATAAAACATCGGCACAGTTCTTAGTCAGTCAGCCTGCTGACAACACTGTTTACACGGTTAAGATCAAAGTAAAAATCGGGCAGTTCGAAAGTGCCTGGAGCAGCGGTACAAATATTACCATATTTATGGTAGACACGCCTACCCAGCTACAGACCGGAACCGATGGTGTATCCATCATCGCAGCCTGGAAAGCCGTGAATGGGATTGACAGTTATTCGGTGAGCATTCTTAATGCCGGGGGCGAAAAGATAATCCCAGATGTTGTAGTGGGCACTACTCAGGCGCTGATTTCAAATGATTTGATTTCATCCGGGTCTGAATACAATATTGAAATAAGGGCAAAAAAATCACAGAGTTTTAGCCCTGCCAGCACATCCAACGGCCTTTCAATTGTTCAGCCAGAGACGGCGGTGTTCTATATGCCCCAGGCATTCAGTGACGATGAAGGCACCTATTATCTCGGTAACGGACAAACCCTCAATTGGGGCAATAATTACCGCAATATGCAGCCAGTTGCGGTTGAGGATATTCAGGAAGCTACCGTTGTGGCCCTTACTGGCGGTGGTGCCTCTCCTATCCCCTGGTTCCCTTTTGCATTTGGATTGAAGAACCTCCAGAGAAAAGACGGATATCAGAGTGGTGACCTTGTAACCTTTGATGGATTTGATGCCGGATTGAATAAAATGCTTGTACAAAGTACAGATGGCGCCAATGGCCCCCATTCGTGGTCACTGTCCGGAGGGCAGGCAGTGAACAATCTCCATCAGGTATTCAGGCTTCAAAAATGGATAGGAAATGACGGTGGGGGAAATGCCCAATTTGGGTCCGGACCTATAAATGCGGGTGATACCATCATGCTGCTTGTCCTTGGCCATGACTCCGCAAACACCTCAATGGATTCAGGACCCGAGGCTGTTGTTTGGAAGCTTGAAATCAATCCTGTCGAAAGAGCCTTGCTGCTACCTGCTGTTGAAAATATTGTCATTGCATTTGAATCCCCGGATTCATTAAACAGTAGCTGGAATAAGTCCTCATTGACTGTTTCCTACCTGGCAGAGCTCTGGAATACAGAGGGAGATAAAAACCCGCTTGTTGCAAAAAAAGTAAGCGACGCATCAGAACTGAATCCGTCACCACATACAATATTCGACTTATCACCGTATTTGCAAAGTGAAGCCTCCATCAACTATCAGGTAAAAATAACCGCCGAAAACCCGAATGGGTTTGTAAGTGCGGTTTCAAGCTCAAACCCCGTGAGACAGTTCGCAAAGGCGATATTAAACTCGGTAGTGTATGAGCCACCTATGGTAACAGGAAGCTGGGATCCTGTATCCGGAGCTTCTGGTTATAGCCTACAGGTCAGTCAGAACGGATCACCAGTGGTCACCCTTGTAACCCATAAGCTTTCCGACAGTCTGAACGTATCCGCTCTTGCTCCCGGTAATTATGATTTTTCCGTTCAGGCCACGGGAGAACCCGGTACAATCCCCGGTAGCTGGAGCGATCCCATCGTGTTTACCATCCCGGAACTGACGCCAAATGAATTTGCAAAGCAGAAACATGATGCAGGGTTTACCAACCTTCAGACAGCAGCTGCACTGCATCAACAATATCCGCTGATTACGGCCACGGAATTTGCCATAGCAATGGCATTTGCAGGATATAAAAAAGATGAGACCACGCTGGCATTGAAACAGGAGTTTCCTGCGCTGTCTCCCGAGGCGTTTGCAGAAGCAATGCTGGCCGCATTCCCTGCCGATGATCCGGAAGCTTTTGCACAACGGTATTTTGCAGCAGGAGTCCCCGTGCTTAGCACATCAGCAGACCTGGTCAGAAACTTTCCGGACATTGATCCTACCACATTTGCATCAGCACTCGCAAAAGCAGGATATGGTAAGACCGACGTGACACAGGGATTGAAGCAGCAGTTCCCTACGCTCTCTCCTGCCGAATTTGCAGATATTATGGTTTCTGCTTTCCCGACAATCACACCGGAGGAGTTCGCAGGAAGCTTATTCCAAAGTGGAGCCTTGCCGGAAGATGCCGCTTCAAAACTGACTAAAAACTTCCCCTACCTGGAACCGGAAACGCTTGCAATGGCGATGGTTACAGGGGGCTATTCACAGAGGGATGTAACATTGGGATTAAAGCAGGTGTATCCAAATCTTACTCCACAGCAGTTTGCCCAGGTCATGAAAACCGCTTTTCCTTAAAAATGGTCTGGCATAAATCACTTTGTTAACAGCCAAATAAACACAATATCTTTTTTATACATATTGATAACAGCTAAAAAATAAAAACTTTAAAACACCATGAGTACAACTGAAAACCTATCAACGACCCAGTTCCTTGAGAACCATTTAGCACTTCTGAAATCGAAGGGATATACCAGAAGGCAAAGTATTGAAATGCTGAAAACAGAGATGTTTGATGCACAATCGGTATTTGCAAATTCAATGAAAAGCCTGGCAGGTTTTGAAACCGCACATGGTTTTCACAACAGAGTGATAAGACCGGGTGAACTTGGTAAAGTTTACAGGGCGGTATATGGTGATGATCAGGGTGGCCTTACCCCGCTTGATCTGGCACAGGATGCAAAATTGTTCTATGACAATCCGGATGATGTCGCCATTGCGGTGAAGGCGGGTTTTCCCGGGATAAGTGCTACGGACGTAGGCAAACTCCTTCTTGACCCAACAGTATATCCGGACTTGTCCAGTGGGGAGTTGAGGCAGTCACTTCTTGCTGCCGGTTTCAGCGAGCAGGAAACAAGTGCCGCGGTAGCTGCCCTGATAAATAACACAACTACTGTAACGGTATACGCTAGTCAAGAATGGCAAACTTCAGGTGTGAGAATAAAACCCGGAGAAAGGGTGAATATTCTATACAAAAGCGGAATGTGGACTGCCAATCCATCAACGGGCTTTGTAAACGCAGGAGGTAATCCGGCTTACATTGCTAAATCAGGCTATACTTTGCAGGGAGCCCCCGAAGGTGCCCTTATCGGAAGGACTGACAGCCGTGTTTTTCTCATCGGCAACGGCGGACTCGTACCTGCGGCCCACTTCGGCGAACTCCTTCTGTGTATTAATGATGACATGAATCAGCAGTACGGCGCTGGATTCGCCGACAATTCCGGAGCAATTATTGTGGAAATTGAAAAAAACAAACCATAGCATTGCCCAAGCACCATTGGAATAAAATACCTTTGCAAGAGCCAAGGACACAAAAAATGCAGGGGATAATTGATCACCTGCATTTTTTCTTTCCTGGGATTTGTTGATCCCAACTGGAATCTGAATTCCAGTATTGGTGTTTTAAAGAAACATGGTTGAATTTCCCTGCTCCATAGGAGAAGCAAAGGAATTCGGGTAAATAAACGACCTTATTGGTTGAATAATCTTTAAAAGGCCTATGTTTTTCAATGATTTAAAGTTAAACTATTTGCCGGACTATAACAACTTATCTACCTGATATTTAACTTAAAATTGTTCCAGGATTTTAATTCTTTTTTCTATGGGTGGATGCGTCGCAAAAAGTCCTGTAATGGCGGCCATCAGCCCCGAGGACCTATCCGGCCGGTTCTCTATAAACAGCTCGGCTACATCATCGCTTTTAACCGTTTGCACGCGGTAGTTACCTGAGATTTTACGCAAGGCAGACGCCAACGCCCTGGGTTTTTTTGTCATCTCTGCGGCACCACTGTCCGCCATATATTCCCTTTTTCTGGATATGGCAAAGCGAAATACCATACTTAAGAGAAAGGCCACGAATGCAATGACCATCGCGATCAAAAGCGCTCTGTTATCACCCTTACCTCTTCTCCTCCCGCCACCATAGATCATGCTCCTGAACAGGATCTGCGCCACAAAGGAAAATATTCCCACAAAAATGATGGATATGATCAACAGCCTGACGTCCCTGTTGCGGATATGCATAAGTTCATGCGCGATCACACCTTCCAACTCCTCATCATTCAATTTTTCTATAATGCCCCTGGTAAGCGTCACCGTATACGTTTTTTCGTTGATACCGCTGGCGAATGCATTCAGAGCCTGATCCTCAATGATGTTTACTCTGGGCATTTTCATGCCCTTACTCATGCAGAGATTCTCAACCAGATTATATATTCTCATATTTTCCTTTCTTTCCAATGTCCTTGATCCCGCAGCCTTGTTGATCATGGTGCTGTGGAACAGGAAAGCTATGGCAAACCAAATGGCTACGGCAATCAGCACCCCAGGTATCACTTGCACAAAGGCCTCGCTGACCCTGCTGTGATCTATTTGCCCTTCATACGGAAGTGTCAGCATCAAAAAAACATATACAGCGGCCAACACCAGTAAAGGAAAACCCAAAAGCAGCAAAACGGAACGAAAATTATTTCTGCGGATTTGGGTTTGGATACCTACATAATTCGCCATATAAATCAGAATTTGATTTCGGGAGCTTGGTCAAGTCTTTCCCGGTCCGAGCCAACGTCAAACATGGGCTCTCTATGAAATCCAAACATACCGGCAATGATATTGGAGGGAAAACTTTGTACTGCCACATTGTATTCCCTGGTGGCTGAATTGAAATACCTCCTGACAGCAGCTAATTTGTTTTCCACGTCGGCTATTTCGCTTTGCAGTTGAAGGAAGTTGGTATTGGCTTTAAGGTCAGGATAGGCCTCTACCTGGACTTTGAGTCCCTGCAACGCCGCTCCCAATTCCTGCTCAGCCGCAATTTTTCCTTCAATGGAGGTGGCACTCATTGCCCGGGCCCTGGCTTCGGTCACACGCGTCAGGACGCCCGCCTCATGCTCCATATATCCTTTGACACTGCTTACAAGCTGGGGAATCAAATCATGGCGTTGTTTGAGTTGCACATCAATATCAGCAAACGCATTTTCCCTGTTGTTCTTGAAAGCAATTAATCTGTTGTACAGGGAAATCACAAAAATAACCAGTATTACGGCTACAATGATCAATATAAGGGTTGTACTCATGATTTTGAATTTTATATTTTAAAAGCATGAAGATACATAAAAGATAGCTATTTATTCAGTAAATCGGATAGGTTTTACATTTTCCACCAATACTCAAAAACCATAACTGAAGCCGGGTTTATATGTATCCGGGATTATTTTAGCACATGTGGTGCATTTCGGTTTATCTACTATACAAACTCCAGCCCGGGTGTTTGTAATAGTAGATCTGATATAAAATCCCTCCCATTGGCAATACCCAGCTGAAGCACATTCTTCTCCCCTTCTATCTATATTATTTTATTTTTCAAATTAAAAATATAATAATTTTCATGGCATAATTATTGAACTGTCTTTTAAATAATATTTTATTTAACCCAAAACCAAACCAACAATGAAAGATCAATTAGGACATCTCGTATTGTCTGCCTCTAGTATTAAAGGCACTACCGTAAAAAATGCCGTGGACGAGAAAATCGGCTCCATTGAAGACATTATGATGGATTGTGCTACCGGGGAAGCGGCGTATGTCGTACTCTCTGTAGATTCCGGCTTTCTGAATTTGGGGAGCAAGTACTTTGCGGTCCCCTGGCAGGCGTTCGCTTTTGATACTGCACAAGAAGACGTGTTCATTCTGAACGTGGACAAGGAGAAGCTTAAAAATTCACCCGGTTTTGATAAAGATAACTGGCCCACTGGCCCACAATTGGAGTTTATCACCGAAATCAGAGATTACTATGGTTATAAGAGACCCTGGGAAACTGACCCCGGTTATACAGGATTGGATAGTGATGAAACACTGAGAGGCAGATATGAGGAAAGAAGAGACCCTGGGGAAAAGGAAAGCGATTTCCTAGGTTGACTGCTTTTCAGTAGGAGAACATTCACGATATAATCCGGTTTTCAAAAAAACCATTGTTAAAAAACCCGATATTTTTTCTTAGTGTAGCCACTTTGAATGATTAAAGGCTGTCCAAAGTTTGGACAGCCTTTTTAGTATCAAAAACATCAAAAATACTAAGCCCTATCTCCCAATTTAAAGCCTTTAAACTCTTCCTGTTCAGTAAATGGCTGGTTTCTGAGGCGCTTGCCAGTGGCCTTATAGAGCGCATTGGCCACGGCCCCACCGGTCGGTGGAAGGGCAGGCTCTCCAAGCCCTGTGGGATCAATACCATTATCCACAAAATGGGTTTCTATTTCGGGTGTTTCCTTCATCCTTATCAAACGATAAGTATCAAAGTTTTTCTGATCCGCCACCCCGTTGGTAAAGGTCATGTTGGTAAACATGGCATGCCCCATACCATCTACCATGCCCCCCCGGACTTGCTGGTCGGCACCGGTAGGATTCACTACAATACCACAATCGGTAGCTGCATAAATTTTCTCTATTACCGGGCTTCCTTCTGCCATACTGGCTTCGGCCACCTGAGCGACATATGACCTATGGGAGAAATAAACACTGAATCCCTGGGCCACGCCGCTTTTTTTGCCCCAGCCGGACTTTTCGGCCACCAGCTCGATAACTCCCCTCATACGGTCTATGTCATAATGAATTTCACCAACCGGGGATTTTTTAGCCCTATCCAGCAGTTCCAACCGGAAATCCACCGGATCTTTCCCCGCGGCCTCTGCCACTTCATCCAGGAAAGATTGTTCGGCAAAGGCAAGAAAATTGGTTATGGGCGCCCGCCACGCATTGGTGGTTATGGAGGATTTATATTCTATGGATTCGATAAGCAAGTTATCCACAGAACCGGAAGGGAAATTGTGTTCACGGGTACAGTTGCCGGCATTGATACCCACACCCCGGAGTTTATAACCGATCATCTGATTGTTCTTGTCCAAAGCAGCCTCAAACCGGTACCTGACCGCGGGCCTGTATGCGCCACCGGTGATGTCATCCTCCCGCGTCCATGTCACCTTCACCGGTGCGTTCATCATTTTCGACAATTCAACGGCTTCTACGACAAAATCCGCCCGCAGCCTCCGTCCGAAACCTCCTCCCAGACGGGTCAATTCCACCGTTACTTTTTCTTTGGGAATTCCCAACAATTCAGCGGTTTCATCCCTCGCCCTATCCGGTGTCTGGGTGGGTCCTATAAGTTCCACGCCATCTTCTCTGACGTGAGCGAAGAAATTCATAGGCTCCATTGGACTGTGGGAGAGAAAAGGACATTGGTATTCGCTTTTTACCACTTTGGCGGCATTCCTAAAAGCGGCATCCGCATTACCATCTTTTCTTTTTACTTCTCCTTTGCCTTTTTCAAGGAGATCTTTAAAAAGCTGATTATGAAAATCCGTACTTTCCAGTTTGTCGTCTTCCGGCTCGTAATCAATTTTCAACAACTTCCGGGCCTTCATTATTGGCCAGGTGGCATCCCCTACGATGGCCACATTATTTTTGAAAGTGACCACATCCCTGATTCCCGGCACCTTTTTAGCCGCTTCTGCATCCACTCCTTTGAGTTTCATGCCGAAAGGAGGACGTTGGATCATGGCGTTTAACATACCTTCTTTGTAGACATCCAAACCATACAGCGGTTTGCCGGTAAACATGGCTCTGTTGTCCACATTTTTTACCGATGTACCGATGATTTTGAAGTCTTTCGGTTTCTTCAGCTCCACGTTTTCAGGAACCGGAACCTGAGCAGCATCACTGGCCAATTCACCATAGGTGATTTTCTTGCCGCTGGATTGATGGACTACCTGTCCCAAATCGGTACTAAGCTCATCCATACTTACATCCAGACGTTTAGCGGCTGCTTCTAAAAGCATTTGTCTGGCAGTAGCACCGGCCTTTCTCAACCTTTCCCAGGAATGGGGCATGGCCCCTGACCCCCCTGTAACCTGGCGATCATACTTTTCGTTATCCAGGAAAGCCTGCATTACCCTTACCTTGGACCAATCGGCATCCAGCTCTTCGGCCACTATCATCGGGAAAGAAGTTTTTATATTTTGGCCTAACTCAGGATTGGGTGAATAAATAACAATATGGTTATCCGGTGAAATGGACAGATAGCTGTTGAAATTCAACGCATTCTTCAGAACTTCTTCATCCGTCACCACCTTCATCTTTGGGGAATCACAGCTGGACCAATTGAAGCCGAGCAACAACCCTCCTCCGGCAGTCGCCGCAATTTTCAGAAAATTTCTTCTGTTTGTTTTCAGTAAAGTTTCCATGGTTATTTGGTTTTGGAGGAAGCCAGCAATACAGCTTCTTTGATTCTATGATAAGTACCACATCTGCAAATATTCCCGTTCATCGCGTCAATGATATCCCCTTCTGTAGGAGTGGGATTGCTTTTCAACAAGGCCGCCGCCGTCATGATCTGACCTGCCTGACAGTATCCGCATTGTGCCACGTCCACTTCTTCCCAAGCTTTTTGTACAGGATGGTCACCATCCTTGGAAAGCCCCTCAATGGTAGTGATTTTATCATTGCCTATAGAAGATACCGGCAAAGTACAGGCTTTTACCGCTGTATCATTTAGATGAACTGTACAGGCACCGCATTGGGATATTCCACAGGAATATTTGGTACCTACAAGGCCCAGATTGTCTCTAAGTACCCACAAAAGGGGGGTGTCCTCATCTACATCGATCTCGTAGTTTTTACCGTTGATTTGAAGTTTGTAGTTAGCCATTTTGCTTTTTCTATTGTTAAAGTATTAAATTAATTAATAAAATTTCTCTTGTCAAAAAAACGACTGATTTTTCACCATTTATTATATAAATCGTCTCATATATCCACTGCTGGAAACCGACGCCTCGGTTTACGCTCTTTTCTGCCGCGATATACTTCCGTCACAAAAAATGTTTTTGGCAAAAAATCCAGCAGATTCTTTTGAAGTAAGATTTATTATAATTAAATTTTAAATAATTTATGCGTGTTATACCATTTTTATACAATTGAATGTTTTAATATATAACTGACCTATGAAAAGGTTGTTGGGACTTCTGGCGATAGCCCTCATTGCTGTACTTATCCTTTTGCTGGTAACAAACCCCGAAATATTAAACAAGGTTTGGATGTGGCTGATAGGTTTTGCCGGTTATGTGTATCTGCTGATAGAAAAAGGTGTGGAAGCCCTTAAGTCTCCTTTTCAGGCCAAACCGGATGTCACCCCTAAAAAAACCGGCCCCCAGGTTCCCGGACCCATCCCAGGGCCTGAAAAACCCCGCTCCCTGGAAGATCATGTCGAAAAGATAGAAGGGTTGCTCAGAAAGGGAGCTGTCAAGGACACACCTCTATCGCAACAAGAGGTCACTGTTCTTCGATACATGGACGACGGGGAAACCACGCTTGGTTTGCTTTTTTTGCAGAACAAGTTTTTTGCCTACACATTGGAAGATACCCATCAAGACGAAAAAATAGCCGGCAGTACCCGGATCCCCCAAGGGATATATCCTTTGATCCTGAACCGGAATCTCACCGATCTCACGCAACGTTACAGAAACCAGTTCCAATGGTTTGATTTTCATATCGAGCTCAAGGATGTCCCCGATTTCAGCAATGTATATATCCATATAGGCAATTCCCATCAAGACACCCGGGGCTGTATTCTGATCGCTGACGGGGTGACCGCAGCAGGCACTGAGAAAATGATTACGCATTCCAGAATAGCCTTCGAAAGGTTTTATAAGACGCTATATCCAAAACTGAAGCACAACGAAAAGATGGAAATCCGCATTCTTGATGAGAATTGGTTTCAAAAAGCCCGTATTCAAACTGAGAACGAAAGTATATCCACCTGAGCAATTTGAATCTCCGGAAATTGCCAGGCCAAATTTTATATTTTATGAAGGAAAATGAAGAAACGTCAATTGAAGGGTCTCCAAAAAAGGAAAAGCCTTTTTCCGACTGGAAGTACCTGGCTGTACATTTGGGTGCTATCATCCTGCTTACATTAGTGGTAACGATTTTCATTACCTCCACGATGTCTCCGCCAAACAGGGCTTTTGCCAATGGGTTTGTTTTATTGATTGCAGTTGGCTTCATGTATGGCACCGTGGCCAGGTATATGAGTCCAAAGGTGAGGGACAGAAATCCCAATGCCAACCCTTATCATGGCTATTTTTTTAAAGGGACAGTGCTTTTGACTACCTTATTGGTTTTTTTTGGCATTTTCGGGGCCTTTTTTGTTTATGTGGAGCACCATAATCTTTTTCAGGCTGTAGGTCTGGCCACATCGGTCATATGGATCGCGGTTTTTCTTATTTATTTCATGTGGTCGGTCTACCATTATAATATCAATTATGGACTGACCGACCAGGATTGGGAAAGGATTTATGAAGCCAAAGACCGGTACAAAGAAGGTCTTCCGGTCAAGCCCTCCGAACTGCAAACACCGGAATACAACCCTTATAGAAGTCAGACTTTTGGATTGCCCCCCGGGACGGTACGCGGAATGATTGCCTTTACGCTTCTGATGGGAGGCATGTCGCTGTTGATCACGAGTTTCGGATCCCACTATACTGGTGGGGAACTGGCACTGATCCGTCAGCAATTTGAGTTTTTTGAAACTGCTTTTTTGATGATGATTGCCTTCTACTTCGGCGATAAATCCTTAAAACACCTGAGGGCAAGATGGGTGGATCCGAATACCCGTCAGCCCGGCACTTTCCAGCAGCCGGGAGAAGGACCCTCTTTTAGGCCTACAGCCGCTCTTTCCCAAACCAGTGAAATAAATCAAGATGATGAATTTTTCCTGAGGGAGGATAAGGAATTTGCCGAGCAGAGCATGCCGGAAAAGTCTCCATCGCTAAGCGAGCGGCGGGTAATGCTATCCGCTTCGTTGGAGCAGCCGGAAGAAACGGTGTCTACAAATGACGAATATGTGCAGATCAAGGACAACACCACCAGTAAGGTCCTGAGCGATATGGACATCCGTCTTGCCTTGGATGAATTGGAACAAAAAGAAAACATCAAAATCAGCATGCCGGTGATCAAAGCCATTGTCACCGTCGAATCTGCGGGAAGGGGACATTTACAGGACGGTAGAGCAAAGATACTTTTCGAAGGTCATAAATTCTGGTACTGGCTGGAGAAATTCGGCAAGGATCCAAAGGCCCTGCAAAAAGGGAAAGAACATATTATCTATCCAAAATGGACCCGGGAACATTATAAAGTAGGGGCAAAAGAGTATGATCGCCTTAACGAAGCCAAGCTGATTGACGCCAAAGCAGCAGTGTATTCTGCGTCATGGGGGCTCTTTCAGATACTGGGCGAAAACCTGGAACATTACATCAAAGGAAGGAAGTACAAAAGCCACGAGGAATTCGAAGCCAAACAGCATGAGTCAGAGTGTTACCATTTTCTGGATTTTCTTGAATTCATCAAAACAAAAAAAGTCCGGGGCAAAGCTTTGATAGCCTATGTGTCAGAAGACAATGCCGGACAATACGATTGGGAATCATTTGCTTTTGGATACAACGGCAGCGGATACAAGGTGAATAAATACGACATCAAGCTGAAAACCGCTTATGAAAAGTATAAGGCAATGGAATCATGAAAAAGTTTCTGAACCTCATAAAGGGTAGCGCATTGATTTTAACCACCATATGGTTTTCATCCTGCGACCAGGATGAACGGGCGATGGTGGTAGGAAAAATCCAGCAGGCCAGTGACCTTGTGACCTCAGAGTTTGTCATTGACAAAGTGGTCTTCGGCAAAAAGTCACGCAATCTCTTATGGTTCAGAATGAATGAAGCAAAGTTTTTGGCATACTCCCAAGCTAAGGTCAAAACGGGGATAGACCTTAAAAAAATCAAAGAAGAAGACATCATCATAGAAGGAAACAAAATAACGCTTAACCTCCCTTCCATAGAAGTGATTACCTTCTCCTATCCGCCTTCAAGCTTTGTAGAGGACAGTTTGATATCCAACCCTGACCGGTTTTTAAATTCCATCAGTTTGGAGGACCAGGAAGAATTTTTTAGAATGGCGGAAACCGATATCAGAAATAATTTACAGTATCTGGGGTTGGTCAAATCCAGCCAGGAGCATACCCGAAAGCTGCTGAACACCCTGTTGAGTTCTTTGGGTTTTCAGGAAATTTATATTCATTTCCAGGATGACCGATTAGTCATCCCAATGGTCAATTTGCAATATAATGAGGATGAGTCATGATCCGCGGCTTGTTAAGTAACTTTCGTTTCCTTTTGGAAGTCCTGCTGGTAATAGGGCTCGTTGTTCTCATTTATATATGGAACCCTATGGGGATATTCGGTGGCAAATTGCGGCTGCAACCTACCGCCAACCTTATGCATCAGGTACAGAGTATGGCCGAACTGGTTACGGCTGAGTATTATGGAGAAGTGATCGTTTCCATAGACGAAGCAAGGCTTAATTTTTTGGATGTGGAAAACATTTCAAATCAGGCAGAAATAACCTATTCTGCGATCATAACCTCTCTGGATATGCTGAGGGATTTTGAGGAACAGCCTTTGGAAATCAGAGAGGCCGCCTACCGGGATGGACCGGGGGTGTCGCGATGGAGACGCATCATCAGACAACCCGTAAGAGCCGGGACACTGCAGGAAAAGATGGAATATTTGGGCTTGAATGAAGAAATGGAGATTTTGCCGTTATACGATGAGGTTATTCATTTTTTGTACCACCGACAAAGGGGAATTGATGACCCCGAGCGCGCATCCCTTTCCTTAAAACAAAAGAATGAAACCCTATGGAGGATATACCAGCAGCCTGAACCTGTCCTTTGGAACAATGACCGCTTCACTGACTTTTACTACCAAAGAAAAGTGGCCTTAACCCCGAAAAATGAGACCAGAAAAAGATTGGCCATGGTAGGGAGAGGTACTGTGAAAGCAGGTTTCGACCTGTCCGGCCTTGACAAAAGTACTTTTTATATCAACGAAGAGGCCGGAGAACTGCATTTTTTTGGTATTCATCCGATAATCCTCAATGCGGATATAAACCCTTGGTTTATTCCTGAAAAAGGTATTCCCGGTTTCGAGATCCTTGACTACAATGGGAAAGTGGATTTTAGGGACAGCAAAAAAGTAAAGGAATATGCCGTCGAAAAATTACGGATCAACGCGGAAACTGCCGGAATACTAAAAAATGCCGAAGTTTCAGGTACCGAGACTTTTAAGAACCTTTTCAGCCTGATTACAGGTAAGACCATCAATAAAGTGATTTTTCATGATGACCAGATCAACCAGTTAACCCAAAACATGATGGAGGACGGGCTTATTTCCTATCCTGAGGCCATCCACTTCGAACGGCTTGTCCACGCGGAATTCCGTGCGATCGATTCGCTCCGGGCAGAAAGAACCCACAGCTTTAAAAACCAGCAACTTGCCCTTCAGAAGGAGGTGATATTAGGGGAAATCACCCAAAAAATGACCTCACTGCCGTTTGAGGACATGCCGGGCAAATTCGGTTTATTCTCCAGGTGCCTTTATGAAGTCTCCCTGGATTCCATCATCGATGAAAAAGAAAAGGAAACCGTCTTACAACAAAGGGCCCAATTGAAATCAGGCGAAATCCATAAAAATCCTGAAAATACCATTTGGTGGCAAGATTCTTTGCTGCTCTTTCAACAGTTCAATTTAGCAATAGGCTATCTTCTCGATCAACGGGTGGAAGAAGGCGAGCTGGAAACCATCGTGTTGCCGAAAAGTTCGATTGACGATGCCTACATGACGGGTAACCGGATAAAAAGCATGCTGGACCTGGGAGACTCGGTCCGGATAGATAAATGGCAAATTATCAACTCAGGCTTTATTAAAAGCCAATTGTTTCCCTTCCAATATAATCCACCTGTCTGGCAGGGAATGGTGGCTGACAAGAACTTAAGAAAGAAAACCGCTTCATTGGATACGGTTTCCAATATTTCCATAGGGGAAAACACGCCCTGGGTATTTGAGAGAAATTTATCGCCTTCCCTGTACCAGTTGAATGTAAAAACCGACAGCTTGCTTAACCCCTATATTTTAGAAATGGCGAAAGAATCGCCCCTTGTTTGGACGGTTGAAAATGAACAGGCCCTGTTGTTCCAGGCAGTACATCCCGACGAAACCGAAGTTCTCCATCAGCCGCTTACGGATTACCAGTGCCAGGAATTGGGCGAGTACCTTCAACACCTCTCTCAAACCCATCAACTTTCCGTACAGCAAACCCCTTGGACACGGGCCGCTAGCTGGTGGTCCGAAAAATGGAAAAACAAAAACACCCTGTGGCCCAGATAGCCGGTGGGGAAAATGTTTACCCCATTCCTATTTATCTGTTGTGGGAATCTGTATTTTGAGTCTGTTTTATACCAGTGAAAGCACAATATTATCCAGACCTTTTTACAGTTGCGGGTTATTTGATCAATGAATTCTTTAGTCGTGAATAATCTTCATTAAGCTTTCGGGTATAATTTTCCAAATCCATCGTCACTGTTTTCAAATGCCTTACATATTTTTCCGCACCCTTTTCAGTGTCTTCTATGTTTTGGAGGATATCGATCAGACCCATCATGTTTACTATAGGCTTGCGGATAACATGGGAAACATCAAACAATATTTTCTCAAGTGTCGTCAAGTAGTCTTTCTTTTGGCTGATATCCTGAAAGGTACCGTACCATATTACATCGCCGTTGTCGCTCCTTTCAGGGTTTGCCCTTACCCAATTCCATGAGATCTCCCCGTCTCCCCTATCAATCCTGTATTCAATATCCAGCACAGAAGAATCCAAATAGGACTTCATGAGACTGTCCATTACGGATTTTCTGTCTTCCGGATAGATGTACTTTAGGAGTAACTCAGCATTTTCTTTAAGATCTAACGGGCGAATTTGAGGGATCAATTTAGTGATTCCTTCACTGATAAAAACAAAAGACTTCTCGCCGGTGGGAGAAATTTGAAATTTAAATAAGGCGCCGGGAGCAAAATCAGTTAATTTCTTGAGTTTAATGGCATTGGTGTCAATTTCCTTTTCCTGATCGTATACAAACCTTCTGGTTTCAATATAATTCATCACTTTTTTAGCTATCAGGCCCAAAGCCTTATGTTGTATATCAGGGATGTTCTTGGGTTTATAGTCCATTACACTCACTGTTCCCAGCACGTTGCCGTGCTGCGACTTCAACGTGGCTCCGGCATAAAAACGGGTACCGGGGATCCCTGTGAGGGGAAAATGGTCTTTAAACCTCGCATCGGATTCCAGATCCTCTATTACCAACACCCTTTTTGGGCTACTAAGCACATATTGACATAAAGTACCTTCAACAGGAACCTCTGAGACTTTGATACCCTTCTTTGCTTTGAACCATTGACGCTTGTCATCAATAAATGAAATGATAGCAACAGGCGCCTCATAGATTGCCGAAGCTATTTCAACAAAATCGTCCAGTGCCTGCTCCGGGGGAGTATCCAATATGTCATAGGAATATAAGTCCTCTAGCCGATTCATTTAAACCCTGATTAATACTATATTTTATATTATTTAGATACAAATATAAACTAATCAAATATACAAATAAATATTTTAAAACATTTAAATAATGTAATTAATATATAGGATTATGATGAGAACATAAAAAATTTTATTTTTTCAATGAAGGATAAATACATCCATTGCCCAAAATGCTATTATTTTTTCTTTTAGATAAAAACCGGTCCATATTGTTAAAAGAGGTGAAAGGGGTTCAAAACGGCTCCTACGCATTCTGACAGACGGACTTTGTGGGTATAAAAGGGCTTGATGCCCTTTTGAAAATATGGCATACTGTATCAAAAAAAACAACAGATGTGAAGGCAACAGCCCCGGTGCTGAGGCTGTTGCGGTATCACAATCATCATTCACCTCATTCAGTGTACTTTCTATAGTTCAAATTTTAATACAAGACAAATCGTCCCCCATGTAATTCGAAGGCAATTGTAAAATCAATCTCATTCCACGGTATTCACCAAAGTACCGATGCCATCGATACTGATTTTTATTTTATCACCGCTTTGTAGGGTGAAGGTGCTGTCAGGCACAATACCCGTACCTGTCATCAGCAGACTGCCGTGAGGAAAAGTGTATTCCCTGTATAAAAAGCCGGCCAATTGGGTGAACTCGCGTTTTATTTGGGAAATAGCAATACGCTCACTAAAAACCGTACTTCCATTCCTACTTATTTCCAAATGTATGGTAGTACCTGACGGGAGGGGCTGATCGGTCACGTAAATACAAGGACCTACAGCCGCGCTTCCGTCGTATATTTTGGCTTGTGGAAGATACAGCGGATTCTCACCCTCTATACTTCTGGAGCTCATGTCATTTCCTATCGTGTAGCCTATGATTTTGCCTGATGAGGACATCACTAAGGTTAATTCCGGCTCGGGTACGTCCCAGGTGGAATCTTTTCTGATTCTTACTTTATCACCGTGTCCCCTGGCCCTGGATCCTGTGGCTTTCATAAAAAGCTCCGGTCTCTCGGCATTATAGACCATTTCATAAAAGGTCCCTCCCCCACTGTCTTTTGATTCTTCCTGCCGGCCCAGCTTACTTTTAAAATAAGTCACCCCGCTTGCCCATATCTCTTGGTTTTCAACGGGAGGAAGTAAAAAATCTTTGATTTTCTCTGCACCTTCGGGGTCAGGAGGGGAATCTCTGATACATGCCTGCATTTTGTCAAACAGGTCATCATCATTTAAGAATTTGTCCCAAGAAGGTTCCTTCGGTGCATAATAGGCTCCTTCATTTTCAATAAGAATGCCTTTTTTAGTTCTGTAAAGTTTCATATGATTATAATTGTTTTTTTAAGGTCAGATGGAATCTCGCATCTCTCCCCCCCGATAGCTATCGGGGCATTCCTCTGTGTGTCGCTTGCGTCATCTTGGTTTCATATGTTATATGGGTTAGCAGAGGTTACAAGATAATTAACCTAGAAGAAAAACGAAAGCACGAGGACCAGCACAAAGCCTGTGAGCGAGATAATGGTTTCTAAAACTGTCCAAGTCTGTAAGGTCTGTTTCTCTGAAATATCAAGATATTTTTTGACAAGCCAAAACCCGCTGTCATTGACATGGGACAAAATGCAAGAGCCCGAAGCAATGGCGATGCCGATCAAAGCCTTCATGGGATCGGACAAATCCATACTTATGATTACCGGAGAGATCATTCCGGCCGCCGTCACCATGGCCACTGTGGCAGAGCCTTGGATTACCCTGATGATCACCGCTATTATATAGGCCATGACAATGGGGGCAACATTGTAATCAATAAACACCTGGGCCAACGCCTCCCCTGCCCCGCTTTCCACCAGTATCTGCTTGAACATTCCTCCCGCGCCTGTTATCACGATGATCAAACCCGCCGGCGCCAATGCCTTATCAGAAAACTCCAACAGCTGTTTGGGCTTGAATCCTTTTTTGAATCCCAAGAAATAACTGGCTATCAGGGTAGCAATGGCCAGGGCAATAAAAGGGTGTCCGAGAAACTGAAGAAAATCAACCATAAAATTATCCTGAGCGAAGTATCCCGTCCTCACCATCATCCCACAGGTGGTCGCAATCAGGATCAGAAACAAAGGCAGGGTAATGACAAAGGCGATCATCAAAAAATCGGATCGCGTGGACCTGGTGTCTACTTCCCCCTTGAATTCAATGTGTTGGGGTATGGGTACATATATCTTATTGGAAATGTACCTGCCAAATACCGGCCCTGCAAGCACAGCACAGGGCACACCCACCACAAAGCCGAAAATTATCATCCATCCCAGAGAGGCATCAATGATTTCCGCAACTGCCACCGGTCCGGGTGTAGGGGGAATAAAGGCATGGGTTACAGCCATTCCCGCAAGCAAAGGAACGGCAAAATGCAGTAAAGAAAGTCCCGATCTTTTTGTCAAGGCATATATCAACGGAATAAGAATAATGAAGCCAACATCCAGGAAAACCGGAATTGAAACGATAAACCCAGTTAACATCAATGCCCAGGTGGTTCTTTTTTCTCCAAATCCTTTTATTATAAAATGGGCTAAAGTCTGGGCTCCCCCGGATACTTCGAGCAATTTGCCCAATATGGCCCCCAAGCCTACCACAATGGTGATGAATCCTAAGATATCCCCCATCCCTTTTTGAAGGCTGGCTATCAAGTCCATGAAAGGCATGCCGGCGGCAAGACCCACAAAACAACTGGCCAAAAGCAAGGAAATAAAGGCATGGACCTTTATTTTCATTACCAGAACTAAAAGTAAAAAAATCGATAAGGTGGTTATTATAAATAGGTATATTGTTTGATCCATGATGGGCTAAAAGCTGCTTTTGACGGTTTGAAGATGGGTGTAAAATTCGTTGAGATAATGTTTTAAGCCTTCCCAATCCCTGCCATCAATGAATGACTTGGGAACGATGCTGCTTCCTATTCCCATGGCCTTTGCCCCGGCTTTGAAAAAATCACCCATATTCTCCTTGGTTATCCCTCCGGTAGGCATCAATGCTATTTTATTGAGGGGTGCCAAAACGTCTTTGATATAGCCTGGTCCCAAATCATTGGCAGGAAAGACTTTGACCATAGACGCCCCCAGTTTCCACGCTCTATATATCTCCGTGGGAGTATAGGCACCCGGAAAAACCGGAATTCCCCACGAAACGCAATGACCAATAACATCTTCATCTACAATAGGCATCACGACAAACTGCGCACCGGCTTCCAATGCTGCCTCCATTCCTTCGAGATCACATACCGTACCCGCGCCGATATTCAGCCTGGTCCCAAACCGGTCAACCAAAGTCCGGATATCCTGCAACGCATTTTCAGAATTCAGGGTGATTTCCATGGTGGACATGCCTGTTTCCGCAAAGCAGGAAGCCACTTCTAGCAGCGCCTCTGAGGGTAGATTTCTAAATATGGATACAACAGGGGCAGCTTTAAAAGCTTCCCAGGAAAATGCTTCTTTCATGATTTAAATTTTGATTGAATATCTTAAACTGACCATGGACAACAGCACCTTCGACAAGCGAGGGTGAAATTATCCCGCAATCAATTCCCAGGCATTCCAGGGCC
This sequence comes from Negadavirga shengliensis, assembly GCF_042652345.1. Classification (NCBI taxonomy): domain Bacteria; kingdom Pseudomonadati; phylum Bacteroidota; class Cytophagia; order Cytophagales; family Cyclobacteriaceae; genus Negadavirga; species Negadavirga shengliensis. The sequence goes on along the minus strand of NZ_JBHSJJ010000004.1, from coordinate 406,780 downwards.
AGGGAATACTGTTGATAAAGGTTATTGTCCGGACAGACAAAAAGGGGTAGTTTATTTTGACGAACTGCCAAAATACCAAGTTCGCCACCGATGAGCAAACCACTTAAATAATGATAGTTTTCTTCCTTTTTCAAGTACTTGAAAAGTTCATTGGTCCTGACGTGAAAAAGCCGGGAGATGATAGGATGGGCGGCACCTTCCAAAACTCCCTTTTTAAAAGCCCTGCGGCCAGCTTCATCCGATAAGGAGAGTCCCTCAGCAACGCTGTTGGCCAAAATGCTGTGTTGGCTCAACAATGAAAAAAGCTCCCCGGTCATACAGGTGTGAAAGCCTGTTACCTTGCTGTTTTGGACAGTGATATGCTTGGAATGGGTTCCGGGAAAAATGAACTGGCCATCACCACCAAAATCCTTCATTTGGGTAATGATCCCCACCAATTGGGTTTCCTCTCCCCTCATGACATTATTTTCGGTTCTCAACCCTGACAGCAGAAGCAAAGACTGTCTCCTTTCTTCTGAAAGTGGAAAAAGATGCATTTCAAGCCCCTCTCCCCTGACGTCAAACGGCAAAGAAGTATAGGGAAGCTCACGGATCCCCACACTGGAAGAAGCCATCCCGGAGCAGATGATCAGCAGTTCTGAGAGATCCTTCCCTGTCTCCTTTTCCAGATGCTCTATTCCTTTCAATATCCTGGCATAATAAAATCCTACTCTGGGAGCATCCTTTTGCGATAACGTGTTCCATTCTGTAAAGACTTTATTTATCCCTGCTTTGCTGCTGTAGAAGGCGACAGTTGACATGTCCGCCACACTGACCAATCGAAGTCGAAATGAAGAAGTGCCCCAATCACAACTCAAAAACTTAATCATAAAAGCTTCTATTCTAATTAATAATCAATTCTCCCTTGTTATCCAGCGGTTAATAGGATTGATATAGATCACAGCAAGAAACTAATTTCTCTAAGATCAAATAAGATTAAACATATTCGCGGATGAAATTAAAAAATTAAATTATAAATAATAAGATTGTCGGAATAATATGGTTATAAAAAGCCCGAAAAAAGCCAAGACACTGGAACCAAGCAATGGGCCGGTTACCCGTTCCCTATATTTTCCCAAACGGTAAATAGGGAACGGGTAGGTTTTTCATTCCAAAAAAATAAGAATTTCAGACTTTTCGCTTCAATTCATCAACTTCCATCCCCATCAAAGGATCGGTTCTCCCGGCTTTCCCGTTTTCTATCCTGCCTGCATATCTCCTTAAAAAGGCCGGCTCCTCCTCCATCGATACGGCGAAGTCATACCAACCATAACTTCTGGCCGTCGGAATGGATATGTTCTCCTGCATCCGCGGGCCGACTCTAGTGGATGTTTTGCCATTTTTGTAGGATAAATCCTCCACAAACAGCGTAATTGGCTGAAAGTTTGGATTCTTAACTTTCAACCTGAAATGGTCATTTGAAGTCAGCAGGTTGCCACTTATCTTCTGGCTTTCCATAGAAACAGAAAGGCCTACTTTATTTCCTTTAAACTCGCGGTAAAATCCATTGGGACCATATACCTGAAGATGATAAAACTCCCCTTCAAAATCTTCCAGCGGCCATTCATAAGCCAAATGGTCCCCTGCCTTTACCGCCAAAGACCAAGTGCGGACAGGCGAAAAGCCACCGGCTGTCTGCCGGTAACTCCCGGGTGCATAAACATGAAAAGGTGCTCCTTTGGCTTTCTCACCAAAAATCTCCTTTGTCGCCCGGAAATCAATTCCAAATTTGCGTGAACCCCGTACACTGCCATCCACATAAAGCTCGTAAGGAAGACTACACGCCAGTTTTGTTCCGGCTTCCTGTTTGGGCATCCACGGGGAACTTCCAGGGTTGGCATTTACCTGCTGGGTTTCCTGATCGTTCAGCGGTTTGAAGTTGTTGGGTAAATCTTTAAAACCGGCGCTGTAAATTGTTTGCACATGCTCCTTCAGGTCCACCGCTTCGGGTTTTTCCAAGGGCTCGCCATTGTAAGGCCTAAAGACGGAAGTCAGGTCTCCACAGACATTTCTTCTCCAACTGCTGATATTGGTTTCTTTGATTTCCTTTCCGGTTTTATGACTCAGAAATTTCTCCATCAACATGATGGTGGAAGTAATATCGCATACCTCCGAATTGACCCATCCGCCACGGCTCCATGGAGATGCCACAATCAATGGGACCCTATAGCCCAATCCAACCGGACTTTCCCTGGCGTTTTCAGGTTTCATTCCCGGATGGTTTTGCTCTTGCTGAAGCGTTACATATTCGCCTGTCGCATCCAGGCCTGCGGACATTTTTCCGGTACTTTCATCTCCCGGTTTTGGTGGTACAAAAGGAGGAATATGATCAAAATATCCGTCATTTTCATCATAATTCAGGATAAAGATGGTTTTTTTCCAGACCTCCGGATTTTTGGTGAGGATTTCCAGTACCTCAGAGACATACCAGGCCCCATACCACGGGGCGCTGGGGTGATCCGAGAACTTCTGCGGAGCCACAAGCCAGGAAACCGCAGGCAGGTTTCCCGTATTGACATCTTTTCGGAAACCATAAAGAATATCGCCTTTAGGAATTTTGGTGGCCCTTGTCTCCCCTTCGTCATCGTATTCGAAAATCTCCGTTTGATGGTAGTCAGGATCTTCGTTGTTGATGGCAAAAGCCCGCTGATGGAGCTCTTTTTCCCTCTCACTTAATTTATTAAAAGTATTAGGGTTGAATTTCTTCAAATTTTGTTCTATAAAGACCAACTGTTTCCGTTTGTCATCCAATTCCTTTTGAAGCCTTTCTTTTTCTTCATCTCCAGTGCTTTTAACCTTTTTCTCTAAATCTTTGATGATTTTGGGCAATTCCTTGCTTTGATACTTCATATACTCATAATGCCCCGGGCTGAACCTAACCCCGAACTGGCTGAACCATTCCAGGTTATTGTCTGTGAAATTAGCCAACCATGAAACGTCTTCTCCTTCCAGAAGCGTGTCAATACTCACTTCATTCTGGTATACTTTCCATGAGATCCCGTTGTCCTGAAGCCGTTCCGGAAAAGTATTCCAAGCCACTTCTTTACCATAGGTAAGCTCCGAATTCCTGACCCTGGGTTTTTCTTCAGGACTTCCGTGGGTCTTTCCTGCCCAAAGATAGTTTCTATTGGTCGTCGTGCCGGTCAGAGAGGAGCAGAAATGCTGGTCGCAAACGGTAAATGCATCAGCAAATGCATAGTAAAACGGAATGTCCTCCCTATCGTAAAAACCCATTGTCATAGGAATATGACGAAATTCTTCTCTACTTGACCGTTTCGCCTCTATCCAGCCATCATATTTTCCATTGTTTCTTGCATCCACCTGGTTTTCCCAGGAATGGGGTATGTCTCTCATCCAGGTTGCTTTGGTATCTTTGATATTGAACCGGAACGGCGCAAAAGTGTTTCCTGCTTTGTCACTTTGGAGCCAGACGAGGTTTTTGTTGGGAAGTCTTATTGCTCTTGGATCGTTAAAGCCCCTTACTCCTTTCAATTTTCCGAAACAATGGTCAAAGGAGCGGTTCTCCTGCATTAAGATCACAATATGTTCGGCATCTAAAAAAGTGGTTCCGGGATCCGGATGGATGGCCATGGCTTTGTAAACGGAAGCCGGCAGAACGTTCCACATGCCGGCACCTCCGGCAAGCAATGCTGCTTTTTTAAGAAATTCTCTTCTGGAATCTTTCATGAATAATGATAGAATAGAATAATGAAAACCCTGGACAGTTTGGTAAGTTATTAATAATACATGATAAATCTATTTAAAGACCATGATAGATACAAATCAACAAATTAGCCCAGGCGGGAAGAATCCGCCTGGGCTAATTTGCTATTCTACATCCCACCAAACCCTGGTGGTGATTCTATCCTCCCCCTGGACGCTTACCGCTGCCTGATAGTTGTCTCTATTCAGCGCCTGAACACCTGTAGGATACATAAACCTTACCGGGACGGTTGCTATAAAGGCTGCCGGACCAGGTTGAATGGCAGGAATCCCTGTCCTTCGCCAGTCGTACCACCCTTCGAGTCCGTTGAAAAACAAAGCCAGCCATTTTTGCATCCCGATTTTTTGAAGCTTCTCCTCCTGGCTCCCCTCATAAACGACCTGCGATTGGCTAAAATACGCTTCTCCTGGCTGGATAACATCTGCCAATGTGTTCAGGTTAGCGATTCGAAGGCGACTTTCATAATAATTAAAGGAAGCCCTTATCCCGTTTTGGTAATAGACAGAGGCATCTCCCACGCTGATAAACCCCCTTTCCCTGGCTTCAGCCAAAATGAACTGCACTTCGGAATAGCTGATCAACATGGTTTGAAAACCCACGGGCGAAGCATGTTCAGAACAAGTCAAGCAGGAGAATAGCAGACCTACTCTGGAGATATAGTTGGAGCCGCCTTTGTTGGGATCCCCGGAAGGTGAGTAACCATAGGCATTTTCGTCAGCCAGCCCGTTAGGCACTCCTGCATAATCATCCGGATCTCCTAATATTCCCGCCCCGCTGTCATTGGTAGGTTGGGCATAAGCGTATAACCGGGGATCATTATATGCCTTCAGTACACCTTCCATGGTAGTGCTCAATCTGTATTCATCAAAAGAACCGGACCTTGTTGTATACAGATAATGTTGATTTGGTACATCTTGGAGGTACTGCAAAGCGGCATTGTCTGCGTTACTGCCTATAATGGGATGGTTCACCGGATCCGATACAATGGCCTGCATGGCCGCAGAAGGATCTATTCTGTCCGAGAGCCGCATCAAAGCCCTTAACCGCAGTGAATTGGCCAGTTTTCTCCATTTCATCACATCTCCCTGGAAAAGGATATCCCCTTCCAGGTTTTCGCTACTACTTCCCAAAAGCTGGTTGGCTTCTGCCAGCTCCGCCAAAATCCCTTGATAGATGACCTCCTGGCGATCAAATTTCGGATAATTGACACCTTCTTTGGCTTTGGTGGCCTCTGTATAGGGCAGGTCACCGTAAGCATCTGTCATAAACGCATACATCAGCGATTTCATCACTTTGGCAGCGCCGACATAATTGTTTTGTCCCCTTTCTCCTGAGATATTGATCATGTTGTTCACATCTCTAAGTGCGTTATAAAACACGCTATACGGATTACCTTCCGGTCCCCAATTGTACCGGTCTTCATTGGTAAATTGGATTTTAGCCGTGTATTGTACCACCACATTGCCTATTCCCCAGGATTTCCCTACAATCTCATTGGCCGCACTTCGGATGACATTGGGCAGCAACAACGCGGAGGAAACGGTTTCCGGGCTATTGGGATTTTGATTGATTTCTTCAAAATCCTTATCACAGGAGGTGGTCAACATACACAAAACAGCCAACGCACCGAGGAACTTTATTTTTATAAATTTCATAATTTCAGTCAGTTAATGGTCAGAACTTTAAGTTAAGGTTGATGCCTATACTTCTGGTGGAGGGAAAGGCCATATCCTCCACTCCTGGAATCAGCGTGGCTCCGCTCATAGACATGGTCTCCGGGTCAAAATGGGGATTTTCCGTCCACAAAGCCAGGTTTCTGGCCACGAGAGACAGCCGGGCTTCCTGGAAAGGCAGTTTCTGCAATGCACCTCCGGGTAAATTATACCCGATCGTCACTTCCCTTAATTTGATAAAAGAGGCATCATACATAGCCGCCTCCACATTGCTCCTCTCATAATAGCGGTTGTGCCAATCTCTCGAACTGATCTTAATGGTATTGGGTATAAAACTGCCGTCAGAAGTCCTGATCACGCCGGGGCTGATGATCCCGTTTCCCTCTACGGACAGGTCATAACCGTTTTCCCTGCCCAACAGGGTCTCCTCAAGCTGACCGGAAGTACTCCCTATGGTTTTGGTGCGGGATACCACTATACCGCCGTACCTGATGTCAAAAAGAAATCCGAACGTCAACCTTTTATAGTTGAAATTGTTTTGGATACCCAACATCCAATCAGGGTTATAATTCCCTTGTTTTACCAGTGTGGTGGCCGTAAGCGGTGTACCAGTGGTATTATGGATGATCTGACCGTAATATTCACTGTTGGGATCACTCACCCTTTCAAACCCTCTTCCATAGATGTTGCCCATTCTTTCTCCGATGCGGGCTTGTATGGTGGCACCGTTTCTACCCACCATCGAATAGGTGTCCAAACCTTCAGTCAGCTCCAAAACACGGCTCCTGTTTCGGGTGAAGTTAGCCGATACGTTCCAGATAAGGCCGTTTGCCCGTTGGATAGGGCTGCCGTTTACGATGATTTCCATACCGTAGTTCTGGATTTCGCCGGCGTTGATGATCCTGCTGGCATAGCCTGTGGCTATATCCAACTCTATAGGAATAATCTGATTCCGCGTCCGGTTGTCATAATAAGTAAAATCCAATCCCAACCTTCCTTTCAAAAACCGGATGTCTGTTCCGAACTCCAGCGAGCCGGTTCTTTCAGGTTTCAGTTCCGCGTTGGCCAGCCTGTTGGATTCGGATTTTGTCTGCACGGACCCCCATGCGATTCCGGGATTGAAAACGTTGGTTAAGCTGTAAGGGTCGGTATCATTACCCACCTCTGCATAAGCCGCTCTAAGCTTGAAGAATGAAATGGCTTCCGGTAGGCTGATCATGTCCGAAACAATGCCGCTTAATGTGGCAGAGGGGTAGAAATAACTGTTACCGTTGATCGGCAATGTACTGGACCAGTCATTTCTGCCTGTAATATCCAGAAAGAGTATATTATTGTAACTCATCTGGCCAAATCCATATAGCGAATTGATCCTTTTTTCAGAGACCATATGGTTTACCTGAAGGTTTACCGCAGTGTTGGTAAAATTATAGATTTCCGGAATCAACAACTGTGGTGCCATGGTCTGGGTGTACCTGTTTTCCTGAATCATCTGGTTTCCTCCCAGGGAGAACGTATATGAAAATTTCTCTTTGGAAGTCTCTGAATAGGTCAACAGAAAATCCGTGTTCCTTTCACTAAAAAACACGGCATCTTCACGGTAGCTTCCTCTGGGAAAACGCATGGTACTAAAAGCCCTTTTTCTGTCCCTAAGGTCGTTAAAAAAATCAATCCCCGTCCTTACCATCAAACTTAAATTATCGGTAAACTGATAATTGGCCATCACGTTTCCGAACACCCTGTCCTTATTTTGTCCATTCGTGTTTTCATAGACGTTGAAGTAAGGGTTGTCGTGATAGTTGTAATTGTAATTGAATTGCTGCCTGCCTTCCATTCCCCTCATCCAGTAGTCCCTCAGGCTCTTCGTGTTGATTTGCCTTCCATACCATATCCATAAATACATCAGACTCTCCGTCCCGTAGCTGATGCTAGGTCTGTTCCCACTGGATGTCCGCTGATAATTGACAGCCGTATTGATCGTAAGGCGGTCGGTAATCTGGGTCATTCCATTAAAAGCGAGCGTATTTCTTTTTAAATCCGTATTCGGAATAGTACCCTTTTGGTCCAGATTAGTCCAGGAAAATCTGAAATTGGACTTTTCGCTGCCGGCGGCAATGGCGACGTTATTGGACAGGGTAACGCCAGTCTGAAAAAAATCGTTGATATTGTCTCGCTGGGATACCCATGGCGTGGGCTGTATGGTGCTACCCTCAGGGGCATTCAGGTCACCTCCCCTGTATCCGGCCACATCTCTGGGCGAGTCGAATTGCGGGATCAACTGACCCTGATCCATTTGCGGGCCCCAACTCTCGTCCACGCCATCTGCAAGTCCACCACCTGCCCCGTCTACAAAAGAAAACAGCCCGTTGTTTCCCTGGCCATATTTGTCCTGCCATTTGGGAAGTCTCAAAGGTGTGTCAAAGGTGGTATTCGAGTTGATGGTAATGCCCAACCCCCGTTTTGTTCTCCCTGTCTTGGTCGTGATCAAAATGGCACCGTTAGCTGCCCGGGAACCATACAGCGCAGCGGCTGCCGGCCCTTTCAACACACTGACCGAGGCAATATCATCCGGATTGATTTCACCAGCGGCATTACCGTAATCCACTTCCTGATTGCCCGATCCGGAGGAACCTATAATGCTATTGCTTATAGGAACCCCGTCGACCACGAACAAGGGCTGATTGGCGTTGATATTCAAAGAGGATTCGCCCCGAATGGTGACCCTGGCCGATCCTCCGACCCCACTGCTGGAGTTGGTGATCTGCACACCGGCTACCCTACCGCTAAGTGAATTGATCACATTGGTTTCCCGGGCTTCGGTAAACCTGTCCCCATCCACCGCCTGAACGGAATAACCCAATGCTTTGGTCTCTCTTTCTACGCCCAATGCAGTTACTACCACTTCACTAAGTTCCTCTGAAGAATATTCCATTGACACATTAATGACATTTTGGTTGCCCACCTGTATTTCCAGGGTCTGAAAACCTATATAGGAAAACACAAGCACACTTTCGGGACCATCCACCTCAAGCTGGAAGTTTCCATCCATATTGGTAACCGTCCCTCTAGTCGTTCCTTTAAGCAATACGGAAGCCCCGACAACAGGCTCTCCACCTGAACTCTCTGTGACATTCCCACCGATGGTTTTTGACTGGGCATTTGCTTCGATTACGCAAAATGCCATATAAAGCGCTACGATCCCGCACGAAAGTTTCATGTACGCCGAACCGATGCCCTTCAAAACATGTAAGGCTTTTTTCATAGTGATTTTTTAGGATTTAGTAAATAATGAGGTAATAACCCTGTTGGGGTAATGGGTCAGGTTTTTTAGGTTTGATGTTAAAATTCACATACGCCAGCTTAACCGGTTAATAATGGCAGATGATTAGCACCTTGTTTTACAATATTTCCTTTTTATAAAATAAAGGCCTGATATTACGGATAACTTAATTCATTATTCTTAAATATATGAATAATATGAATCAATATTCTTTGCAAAATCAAAATTCCCACAAAAAAATTTAATCATGAAAGAAAGTTCTTTATTTAATTATAAAATCATCTAAATAAAAAATAATATTAACTTAAAATAATATTTAATCTCTAAGATGAAAAGCTTTTGGTTGGACAAAAGCCCTTATTCCAAGGTAGGAAAGGGTTATTCCCAGACCTGAATGTTTCCTCCCGGCCCAGGGCAGATTCGGGCTGACACGATCACAACAATTCCAATAAACGGTGCCCACGGAAAGCTGTTCCAACAGCTGGGTGGCCCTGGATTTATCCCGCGAAAATACCGCGGCAGTAAGTCCGTAATCCGTATCTTTCATCAATTTCAATGCTTCTTCATCTCCGCTTACGGATTGAATGCCTATAACGGGACCAAATGATTCTTCCCTCATAATATCCATAGTATGGTTCACTCCAGTCAAAACAGTAGGTTCCACAAAATAACCTGTATTTCCCCATCTTTTCCCTCCTAGCCTGACATTGGCGTTTTTCCCGGTCGCGTCTTCTATTTGCCTTAAAATAATCCAAAGTTGATCCTTCCGCGTGAGAGGCCCAATGAAAGTATCCATAGCCAGGGGATCCCCTATTTTATAAGAAGCCACTTCCTCTGTAAAGTACTTTACAAATTCCTCAAAAATATGCTCATGCACATAAATACGTTCCACGGCACAACAACTCTGTCCATTGTTGTAAAATGCCCCTTCAGCAGCATTGATCGCGGCTTGTTTGATATCCTCAACATCTTCCATTACATAAAGCGGATCCTTTCCTCCAAGTTCGAGTTGCAGGGGTACCAGCTTGGGCGCTATTCTTTGGGCGATGTATTGGCCCGTTTTATACGAACCGGTGAAAAAATAACCATCCAGATCAGCATCCAATAGCCAGGCGCCCACCTCGCCAGGCCCTACGAAACATTCGAAGACGTTTTCAGGCACACCCGCCTCCCACAAAAGTTCCCGGAACTTCAATCCGGTAAGTGTGGCATATTCAGAAGGTTTATAGGCCACGGCGTTGCCTGCCACCAGGGCATATAGAAACACATTGTACCCCACATTGTAGGGAAAATTCCAGGCGGAAATATTCGCTATTACCCCTAACGGCTCGTACCTGATCTCTTCTTTCGTTGGACCTTCTTCCACCATCACCTCGGGTTGCAGCCATTTTACCGCGTTTGCTTTAAGATGCTCTATTCTATTATGTGCCCCTTTGATTTCGTTCAAGGCCTGCCGGATTGGCTTTCCTGTTTCTGAAGTGAGAATGCGGGCCAGTTCTTCTCTATGTGTCTTTACCAATTCGCCGAAACGGACAATGACCGACAATCTATCTTCAACAGGTTTCCGGCTCCAGGATGATTGTCCTTCCTTTAGTTTCCTGACTTTATACAAAGTGGTTTCAAAGGTATCGCTGTTGACTACCTTTATTACCTCCTCGTTATAGGGATTGATGATATTCATAATGATGATTTTTTAACTCGGTCCAGAAAAAATTGATATAACTTTAAAGGATCTAAGCCGGCCTCTTTTTTACCTAACGAGAACTCAGGGTGCCATTGTAAACCAAGCACCAGCCCCCTGTTCTCATTTTGGAGGCTAACCGCCTCAAGAACACCATCTTCCGGACATCGGGCCTGAACTTCTAATCCATCGCCCAAGGTTTTTATGGCTTGATGGTGCACCGAATTTACCTTTCTTTCTTTTACGCTCACGCCTGCATAGATCTTATCAAGGATTTTTCCTTCCAACAATTCCACGCTATGATACAGCTTATCGTAAGCCTCCGCATCCCGGTGGATCCTTGCTTGCGGCAATTGGGTAGCGATATCCTGATACAACGTACCTCCAAAATAAACGTTCAGCAATTGAATACCCCTGCAAATGGCCAGGACAGGTTTTTTGCTATTAATCGCAAAATCCATAATCTTCAGCTCATATTCATCACGATAGGGGTCCCCCAACCATTTTCCAGGAACAATGGGTTTTTCTCCGTAGCTTTCCGGTGCCAGGTCTGTGCCTCCCTGGAAAACAAAACCGTCCATTTCTTCCATTATCTCCTCAAGCATTTTCTTTCCTACATTCGGCAACAATACAGGCAAAACCCCCTTCTGGGCTAAATACCCCGCCATATCCAATTCTATATAGGCCAAGGTCTTGGGCCCAAAAACCACTCTCCCTGGATCAGGATACATGAAACACGCACTGACTCCTATTTTTAACATTTATGCCAACGCTTTAATGTATAAATTCCTGAAATCATTTCTACCCACAGGCTTGGGGTTGTTGGGATGACAAAAGTCAGCTATCGCCAAGTCAGCCAGGGTATCAATATGCTTGTCTTCAACGCCTATCTCCGACAGCGTGGTGGGAAGACCAAGTTTACGGTTCAATTCAAATAAATGGTGAAATACTTTTTCTCCGGCGGCTGATGGGATGCCCATCGCGTAAGCCATATGATCAAAATGCGATTCAAACCCTTGATAGTTAAATTCCATCCCATAGGGAAGGTTGATCGCATTGGCCAAGCCGTGATGGGTATCCAGCAGTGTGGAAAGCGGATGTGCGAGACTGTGAACAATACCCAATCCCTTCTGAAATGCTACAGCCCCCATTATAGATGCCATCAGCATTTTACTTCTGGATTCAAGATCCGGCTCGATGGTCGCTTTCACGATCGACTCAGAAATAAGATGTATGCCCTCCATGGCAATACCACTGCATAGGGGATGCCAGTTTTTGGCGAGATAAGCCTCCATGTTATGGGTAAGGGCATCCATTCCGGTGGCAGCTGTCACAAAGGGCGGCAGATCCATGGTCAATTGGGGATCAGCAAATACCATCTTGGCCATAAGACTAGGAGAAAAAAGAATCCTTTTCTTCCTCGTTTGGTCTTCGGAAATGATGGCACTCCTCCCCACTTCGCTGCCTGTGCCCGCCGTGGTGGGTACGGTAACCAAAAGGGGAATGGGTTCTGTGATGTATTTGTCACCCCCAATGAGGTCATCATAGTCAAAAAGGTCCCGGTGATGATTGATGCTCAGCGCTACCGCCCGTGCCACATCCAGTGCCACACCACCTCCTATACCGACTATGGCATCTCTGGCTCCATCAGCATAAACTGCTTTGCCCTTCAACACATCAGATTTCACCGGATTTTTTTGTACATCCGAAAAAACCTCAACAGAAAAGCCCTCCTTCCGCAATTCATCCGTTATTTCCTTAAAGAAGCTCAGCCCGGCTACCGTAGGATCTGTCACAAGAAGAGGTTTTACAATATCCTGGGATTTAAGATAAGCGGGCAGTTCCTTTATCACTCCCACACCAAACCGGATGGCCGTGGGAAAACTGAAGTTGTATTTTTGATGGATATCCATGTGTGTAATTAAATGCTTATTGATTCTTTAAATGATTTCAAAGTATCTCTTTCTTTCCCAATCAGTCACTTTCGATGCAAATTCCCGGCATTCCCATTCCCTGGTTCTGCAGAAATGATCCACAAAGATTTCTCCAAACAGTTCTTTGGCAAGCTCTGAATCCTTCATCATAGCCACTGACTCTTTCAGCGAGGTGGGGATGGAGCCGTTGCTGTAATCCTCATAACCATTCCCTACCGTAGCCGGCCTATCCAGGTCCAAGCCCTTGCGAATGCCATAGAGGCCTGATGCAAGACAGGCTGCCATAGCCAAATAGGGATTGACATCAGAACCTATCACCCTTGTTTCCAACCTGGTGGACTTTTCTTTCCCTGTCAACACCCTCAAGGCCGTGGTCCTGTTGTCAAACGCCCAGGTAATGGTCGTGGGCGCCCAAGCCCCCTCCACCAGTCTTTTATAACTGTTGATGGTGGGGGCAAACATGGGAAGAATATAAGGAAGGCAATGGAGTTGCCCGGCTATGTACTGTTTCATCAAAGCACTCATGCCCTTCGAATCCGAAGCCTCATAAAACAGGTTCCTCTCCAATCCCGGATCCCAAAGACTTTGGTGCACATGACCGCCGTTTCCGGGAAGGGACTCCGTCCATTTTGCCATAAAAGTGGCCATAATACCATGTTTATAAGCAATTTCTTTCACACATGTTTTGAAAAGGGCCGCCCGGTCTGCTGCCAGCAGAATATCTGCGTATTGAATAGCTGCTTCATATACACCCGGACCCGTTTCCGTATGCAATCCTTCCAGGGGTACATCGAAGGCATGGCAGTGATCAAAAAGCTCGTTGAAATAGGCGTGCTTCAGGGACGACCGTAATATGGAATAGCCGAACATACCCGGTGTCAGGGGTTTGGCAGCACCGGCCTCATGGCTATAGAAAGCCTCGGGCGTCATTTCAAAGTTAAACCATTCAAACTCCTGGGAAAACTGGGCCTTGAACCCCTCGGTCTCCGCCTGGGCTTTTATTTTTTTCAGCAGACTTCTGGGGCATACCTCCGCTCCTTGGCCCTTGTCCTCACTGAAGTCTGCCAGAAAGAAGGGAAGGTCATCGTCCCAGGGAACTTTCCGCATGGTGTTGGGATCCACACGGGCCTCAAAATCCGGGTAGCCGGTGTGCCACCCGGTAACCTGTATATTGTCATAGGATTTGTCTTCCATGTCCCAGCCAAATACCACGGCACAAAACCCCATGCCCCCTTCAAGAATACTGATGAATTTTTCCGCTGAAACTACCTTGCCCCGAAGCACCCCGTCGATATCCACAACGGCCAACCGGACTTTTTGGTGATGGCTTTCCCTAAGAAAATTCCTTATTTCATCCTTGCTCTTTTTCATATTTCAAATCCTTTGAATCATAGATAAACAACCTGAAAAACAGATATGAGCCGAGTAGCATGGCAAAGAATAACAACGCCAGCATTTGGTTGTACATGATCATCGCCACTAAAGAAATGCTGGCGATGATCAAAGCCACGGCCGGAAAAAGCGGATAATAAGGGACTTTGAAAGGCCGGTGGAGATTGGGCTCCTTTTTCCGCAAATAAAAAAAGGAAACCATGGAAAGGATGTATAATCCCAAAGCGCCGAACACGGCTATGGTAATGATTTCTCCCGTTTTCCCTGTCAGCAATGCTACGATGCCGATAACCATATTGAACAGCAAAGCGTTGGCCGGTGTTTTGAATTGGCCATTTACCTTACCAAAAGCCTTGGGTGCATATCCTACTCTTCCAAATTCAAAAGTGGCTCTCCCTGCTGCCAAAATAATCCCGTTGAATGAAGCCACCAGACCGAAAAGAGCGATGAAAGTCAGCAATTGGTAAAAATAATGGCTTTGGCCCACTACCATCTCCACCGCCATGGGAAGCGGGGAATCAGAGGCAACCATACTTTCAGCAGGATATACGATGGCCTCCCAACCATTTACCCCGATAGCGGAGGAAAAAGTCAATAAACACAGGATGACCAAAGTCAACAGGGCTGTCCCAAAACCTATCAGAATGTTTTTTTGGGGATTAATGGTTTCCTCTGCCACATTCGCCACCCCCTCTATTGCCAGAAAAAACCAGATGGCAAAGGGAATAGCTGCCACAATCCCCCAGTAGCCATTGGGAAAGGCATTGCTTTTCAGGTTCTCAAATTGAAATTCAGGTAAGGTAATGCCCGCAAAAAACAGCAGCCCCAAAACAGCTATAATGGTGATGAACAGTTCAAAGGAAGCTGCCAACTGAATACCTGCAATATTGAGGCCGGTGAAAATAAAATAGGCGAAGATGCCAATCCACAGTACCTCCAGGTTTGGGAAAAAAATGCTGAAGTAGGCGCCAATGGCTGAGGCTATGGCAGGCGGTGCAAATATAAATTCAATGTTCTGGGACATGCCGGCCAGAAACCCTAAATCTTTACCCAGTCCCCTTTCGGCATAGGAAAAGGCTCCTCCGGCTTTGGGGATGGCACAGGCCATCTCTGTATAGCTGAAGGTAAAGGTGACATACATGATGATGATGAACAAGATGGCTATGGCGGCTCCAAGCGTTCCTCCCTCCGGCAGGCCCAGATTCCATCCAAAATAATTACCCGAAATCACATACCCCACCCCCAGACCCCATAGCATAAATGGCCCCAGTGTTTTTTTTAGTTCCTGGGAACCGTCAGTAAGTTTACTCATGGATGATTGTTATAGTTGCTAGAAATAAAATTTCCAATTGCCTCCATGGCGACCATACGGATAAGAGCGGGTGCGAATACCTAAATCGAGGCGAAAGCTATATTTTGCTGCCACATTCAACGATGATAGTCCAATATGCCCTAACTTAATATACACAGATTCCAATCTCCCCGGTCACACGAAAATATACACCAACTTCCCTTCTAATATATCAAATAATATTAAAATAAATGACGCTCTAACATGAGATTTATCTTCCTCAGCCCCTATTCAGCTAAAATCACCGGCGGGCATCCTCCTTCGATCCACTATCCGTAATTTAGTTCCTGTATTGCGGAACACTTCAGATTCGCCTTAACTTACATGAAAAAGTAATAAGTTTGAGCTTGATTTAAAACATGGCATGCATTATGAAAAACATCACAGTGATAGGATCAGGCACAATGGGTAACGGAATAGCCCATGTTTTTGCCCAGTATGGATATCATGTAAATCTCTTGGATACCCAAAAAGAGGTTTTGTCCAAAGCTTTGACGACCATCGCCGATAACCTTGACCGCCAAATCAGGAAGGAATTGGTACGCTCAGACGAGAAAAATTCCATACTAAAAAGGATTAAAACCTATACCAATATTCGGGAAAGTACCCAAGATGCCGATTTGGTCGTTGAAGCGGCCACTGAAAACTTTGACGTCAAGGCGGAAATTTTTGAGCAGCTGGATGTTTTTTGTCCCAAAACATGTATTCTGGCCAGCAACACCTCCTCGATTTCCATCACGAAAATTGCTGCAAGCACCTCCCGACCCCAACAGGTAATCGGCATGCACTTCATGAACCCCGTACCTATGATGAAGCTGGTAGAAGTCGTCCGGGGTTATGCCACCACTGGCGCTACTGTTGAAACGATCATGTCGTTGAGCAAAAATATAGAAAAAACACCTGTGGAGGTGAATGATTATCCCGGCTTCATTGCCAACAGAATCCTGATGCCTATGATCAATGAAGCCATTTACAGTTTATACGAAGGCGTGGCCGGAGTCGGGGAAATCGATGCTGTCATGAAACTGGGGATGGCTCATCCGATGGGGCCTTTGCAACTGGCAGACTTTATCGGATTGGATGTATGCCTTTCCATCATGAAGGTATTGCATGAAGGCTTTGGGCAACCCAAATATACACCTTGCCCGTTGTTGGTGAACATGGTAGCAGCTGGGCACAAAGGGGTAAAATCGGGAGAGGGCTTTTATCAATACACTTCCGGTTCGAAGGAATTAAAAATAGCGGAAAGATTTAACAAATAATCCACGATTAAAAATGAAGCACATCGCGATCGCTGGCAATATAGGGAGCGGAAAAACGACCTTGGTCAAAAAACTGGCCCAGCATTATGATTGGAAAGCAGAATTTGAAGCGGTAGAGGATAATCCTTATCTGGAAGATTTTTATCAAGATATGAAGAAGTGGGCCTTCCACCTTCAGGTATATTTCCTTCATAACCGCTTCAATCAAGTCAGAAGGGTTCAGGAAAGCCATATTTCTACTGTCCAGGACCGGACCATTTATGAAGATGCCCATATTTTTGCGGCCAACCTTTACCAGTCTCACTTCATTTCCGCGAGGGATTATGACAACTATCTCCAACTCTACCATGCTATGGAGAAATACGTAAATCCGCCTGATCTGTTGGTATACTTAAAAGCCGACATCGCCAAACTGGTGGAACAGATAGAGAAGAGGGGACGGAACTTTGAGAAAACCATCCGCATTGATTATCTCCAAAATCTGAATGCACACTACGAAAACTGGATCGCGGGATACGACAAAGGCAAACTTCTTGTTATCAATGTCAATGGATTGGATTTTGTGGACAACCGGGAACATTTTTCCGGTATCCTGGAAAAAATTGACCGGGAGATTTTTGGGTTATTCAAATAACCTAATGGGCCGTTTTCCTTAATAACCAGGTCGCTATTGCCTTTAGGGTCGCTTCATTTGGACTCAGCAACAATTGGTCTATTTTTTTTAGTGAACCGCCGATCATCAGGTTTTCGTAAGCCGGAATCCGGATTATCCTGTACCCCTGTAGTCTTGAGATCAGGTCATACTGGACATCGTTGTAAGCATTGAGTTTCCAGCCGGAAGAGCCGTTTCCGGAAAGATCACCCGGTTCTTCAGATCTACCGAAGCACTGCCCTGCCAAGGGAGGGCCTTCCCATATTCTCTCCTGAAGCCCGGAAAGCAGGCATTCGCGTTCATGGCTACGGCATAATCTTAAATATTGGGTCTTCCACTGGAAATTAAAAACCGAATACACGGCCGACTTCAACGTCTGCAGCCTGTACCTGTTGAAATGGTAGGCATCGTCATACACAAAAAAATGCCGGCCTACTTTAAAATCTATTTTCAGACGCCCAAGTATCGGGGATTTATCATTACCCCCCAGTTCAGTATACACCTCATTCAATAATTCTTTCCCCTTACCTTCGAGATGCTTTTGACGGACCTCCAGTTCAAAGCCTGGCTCTATATCAATTTTTTCCAGGTCCAATGCTTGGATGAGTGTTTCTGTTTTTTGCTTATGCACGTATGGAAATAGGGCTAACCGACAGCGTAACCGGTAGGTTGTTGATAATTATCAACTGCAAATATACACTTTCATTCAGAGGGAGTCATTCTTTCCTTTAAATTTCCTTTAGATTCAGGGAAAGTGGTCCTCTTCGACATGTCAATACCAATAATAACGATAATCAACAAAAAAATAAGCCCAAAAATGAGGAACACCCATTTATTACGTTTATTTCGATCCATACGGTTGCCTTTTTGATCCAATATCCTTATCGGTTCTATTAAGGTTTCGGTATAAAGAAAAGTTCCTTTTCCGCCCAATTCGACGCAGCCCGGGTTCTAAAAAATCTCAGATGGGAACATCCCGAATGCTGTGCTTAAAAGTTGTAAAGTAATTTCATCAACATGCATCTAAAAATAAATGAATTTGAGTAAATTTACTTTTATTAGCCAAAATCAATGGCGTCAACTCCGTATAAAAACAGATGTTCAATCGTTAACTATTAGCTGGTATGTGTGGTCGGGCTAAAAACAGATAAAATGGATAACTTCTTAAGCACACTTTTATGTACAAGCTGATCAAACCCGACATGATTTATCATTTTTTCGACCACGATACGGAACTGATTTATGAAATTATCGAATTGGTTCTGGAAATCAGTATTCAGGATCTCAAAAATCTGGAGCACCACTATGAAAA
This sequence comes from Negadavirga shengliensis, assembly GCF_042652345.1. NCBI lineage: Bacteria > Pseudomonadati > Bacteroidota > Cytophagia > Cytophagales > Cyclobacteriaceae > Negadavirga > Negadavirga shengliensis. The sequence continues at coordinate 388,483 of NZ_JBHSJJ010000004.1, read as the reverse complement.
CAAGGAATTTTTCATCATCAAAAAGAAGTTCCATAAATCAAAACCCATGTTAAGCTATCTGGGTGCCATAACGGTCAAAAATAACATCGAGAACATAGAAAAAAACATCGAGAAGAAATTCCCCTATTATTATAATACCTTACTCCACCAACTGGACTCATTGGAAAAAGAACTCAAAATTTTCCTTGAGAAGATCAATCAATAGATTTCCTTCCATTAATCAACTGTTTTATTGGACATCCTCCAAAACATTTGATACATTATGATTCTTTTTTGATGCCCCTGAATAACCGGAAATTTTCCATGTCCATTTAATGTGAGATCTTATAAGAGTTGTCTAAAAAATGAAAAACAAAGTTTTCATACCAGTACTTAGCCTAGCAACTGTTTTGTTGCTTGTCTTTTCCTGTCACACCGAAAAAAGAATCACAGAAACCGGTCTGGTCACCCAGAAAGCCATGACTGTTTCCGCGCACCCATTGGCTTCAGAGGTAGGCACAGCCATTATGCAAAGAGGAGGCAATGCAGTCGATGCAGCCATCGCTGTTCATATGGCCCTGGCGGTGGTCTATCCGCAGGCCGGAAACATAGGAGGCGGCGGCTTCTTCGTGATCCGGGAAAAAGACGGAATATACCACTCCCTGGATTTCAGGGAAAAATCTCCCCTTCTTTCCGACCGGGATATGTTTTTGGATGAGGAAGGCAAGCCACTGCCCGAAAAAAGCCAAAACGGGCACCTGGCAGCCGGCGTTCCCGGAGCGGTGGACGGAATGGTAAAGGCATACGAAAAGTTTGGCAGCCTGCCCTGGGAAGAACTGATACAGCCGGCAATTGAACTGGCGGAAAACGGTTTTGTCCTGACATCGGAAGAGGCCGACTATTTTACCCGTGTATCCCAGAATCTGAAAAAATATTCCACTGTTGATCCGGTACAGTTTTCCGGAAAATCCTGGCATCAAGGCGATACTTTAATTCAGAATCAGCTGGCATCTACCTTAAAGCGCATCAGGGATTTTGGAAGAGATGGCTTTTATAAGGGCCCAGTGGCTGAATTTATCTTGGCAGAAATGGAGAGAGGCAACGGTATCATCACACAGGAAGACCTGGATACTTACGAAAGCTCGTGGAGACAACCGCTCCTGGGTTCATATAAACAATATGACATCATTACCATGGGCCCACCCAGCAGTGGAGGCATCATTCTTTTGCAAATGCTGGGCATACTTGAAAACTATAAAGTCTCCAATCGTGGCAAAAAATATGCAGACTACCTGCACCTAAAAACAGAAATGGAAAGAAGGATATATGCGGACCGGGCAGAATACATGGCAGACGCGGATTATTATCCTGTTCCAGTGGAACAATTATTGGACAAGGACTACCTTGCTGAACGTTTTGCCGATTTTGACCCAAAAAGAGCCACACCCTCTGACGGGATCAACGCAGGAAGCGTACTGGCGTTAAGTGAAGAGACAACCCATTTTTCCATCGTCGACCCATTGGGAAATGCTGTGGCATGCACCACTACCCTCAATGGCGGGATGGGCTCCAAAGTCGTCGTAGACGGTGCAGGGTTTATATTAAACAACGAAATGGATGATTTTTCCATCAAACCAGGATTTCCCAACATGTTCGGTGTGCTGGGAGGAGAGGCCAATAAAATTGAGCCCGGGAAACGCATGCTGAGTTCAATGACCCCCACCATAATTGAAAAAGACGGAAAATTATTTATGGTTGTGGGAACCCCAGGCGGATCCACCATCCCCACATCGGTATTTCAAACGGTAGTCAACGTGATTGAATTTGATATGGGCATGCAGGAAGCGGTCAATGAAGAAAGGTTTCACAGTCAGTGGAAACCAGACGTGATTTCTTATGAAAAGGAATTTTCTGAGCTTAAAATCCTTGATGACCTCAAAAAAAGAGGGCATGTGCTTAATGAAAGAAGTGCCATAGGCAGGGTTGATGGCATCCTGATGAGGGACGATGGAAGTATGGAAGGAGGGGCTGATACCAGAGGCATGGATACGGCTGTGGGTTTCTGAGTTGACCAGTATATTTTCTAGCTCCGGTTAAACTGTATGCCCGTCATCGTGTCTTCAATAGACACTCAAAGGTAAAGATTGCCTGTGATTTTTGTATCCCGCAAGATAAGATAGTGTAACGGCACACTTCACGTCACCCAAAGACATAGCAAGTCAGAAAAACCCGGAAGCCGATAATATGATCCACGGAACTTTCCAATGAATTTTTAAATTATTAGGAAACCTGCTTTTAGATATCCATGTAGGAATTCGTACTTTATCAAATTTCATCCACATGACAAAAACAAAAATCCCGGGAAAAGTCAGCCTGGCGAAGGTATTCAAAACCATAATCTGGCCAAGGAGAAAACATGTTTTTATAGGTTTGGCCCTTATCGTTATCAGCCGCTTATCGGGTTTAGTCTTACCTTGGGCCAGTAAATACCTGGTTGACGATGTGATTCCATCCAACAATTTTGACCTGCTCAAATGGTTGATCATTGCTGTGTCTGTAGCCGTGACAATTCAGGCCGTCACGTCATTTGCCCTCACACAGATCCTAAGTGTAGAAGCACAGAACCTGATATCAAAATTGAGGGCTCAGGTGCAGGCCCATATTATCCGGCTGCCCATACGGTTTTTCGACAATGCCAAGACCGGGGAATTGGTTTCCAGGGTAATGACCGATGTGGAAGGGGTCCGCAACCTGGTCGGAACCGGATTGGCCCAAATGGTCGGCGGTGTGCTGACCTCCTTGATCTGTCTGGTGTTATTGGTATATATCAGCCCGCTGATGACACTGTATGTATTGCTCCCCGTAAGCATTTTTGGCCTGATTTCCCTGAAGGCTTTTGGAAAAATAAGACCCATATTCAGAGAGAGGGGGAAATTGAATGCAGAAGTGACCGGAAGGCTTACGGAGACTTTGGGTGGTATCCGGGTAATCAAAGGATTCAATGCGGAAGACCAGGAGACGAAAACATTTGAAGAGGGTGTAAACAGGTTGTTTCTAAATGTCAAAAGCAGCCTGACGGCGACCAGTTTTGTCACCAGCGCTGCCACTTTCCTCCTGGGTCTAGCTTCTGCCGGCATCATGGGTATCGGTGGCTATATGATTATGGACGAGCAGTTGAGTTTTGGGGACTTTCTGGCATTCACCCTTTTGTTGGGTTTCATGATTGCTCCTATTCTCCAAATGAGCAACATAGGCAGTCAGTTGACCGAGGCCTTTGCCGGACTGGACCGGACCGAGGAACTGATGAACCTCCCCTTGGAAGAAGATCCCGGTAAAAGAAATATCACGATTCCTGAAATCAGGGGCGATGTGGAATTTACCCAAGTTGATTTTGCCTATGAGGAGGGACATGATGTGGTGAAGAACATAAGTTTCAAAGCCCGGGCGGGGACCGTGACCGCTCTGGTGGGGAGTTCGGGGTCTGGGAAAACCACCATTTCGGGCCTTGTCGCTTCTTTTCTCAATCCCACCAAGGGGCAGATCACCATTGATGGGCATGACCTCTCCCAAATAAGTCTTTCATCCTACAGGGGGCAACTTGGCGTGGTTTTACAGGATGATTTTTTGTTTGAAGGGACTATTCGGGAAAACATCATGTTCCCCCGGCCGGATGCCAGTGAAGAAGCCTTGCAAGAAGCCGTCAAAGCAGCCTATGTAAACCAATTTACCGACCAGTTCGAAATGGGGCTGGAAACCGTCATCGGCGAAAGAGGGATTAAACTTTCAGGAGGTCAAAGACAAAGGTTGGCTATTGCAAGGGCGATTTTGGCAGATCCACGAACCCTTATTCTGGACGAAGCCACCAGCAACCTGGACGCTGAAAGCGAACACTTCATTCAGGCAAGTTTAAAAAGGCTGATGCATGGAAGAACCACTTTTGTGATCGCGCACAGGCTGAGTACCATCCGGCAGGCGGATCAAATTCTTGTGATTGAAAAAGGGCAGATTGTGGAAAGGGGTAAACACGAAGAACTCATTTCCAGTCAGGGTAGGTACTATGACTTGTACACTTACCAGGCAAGAATTTAATATTTATGAAAAAAAACATATGTATAGGGTTGATTACGACAAATCCTATATTTATATTTCATCCTCAATTAGTCATGTAAACTGTTGAATTTGAATATGTAGTGTTTTCCCATAGTATTTTTCAGGGATTGGTGGTGAATGGGGTATTCAGCTTCAGCCAAAAATAAATTTTATGAAACATGTATCTATTCTCCTATTGCATCAGGCCAATCTGGCCGGTTTTGACAATGTCCGTCAGGGGCTTATGGAGGCCAACCGCCATCAAACATTAATGGGAAATCCGGAGATATTCCACGTTGAGACCATCGGGTTAGAGCCGTTGATTGTCATCGAAAACGGTTTTTATGCAGCTAAACCAGACAAATTGATCGACCAGGTGGAAAAGACGGACATCATCATCATCCCTCCTGTACAAGAGAATTTGGCTGAGGCCATTAAGAAAAACAGGGATTTTTTGCCCTGGATCTGCAACCATTATCAAAACGGGGCACAAGTCGTCAGTCTTTGTATGGGAGCATTTATTCTGGCCAGTACGGGCTTACTGGACGGCAGAAACTGTGTGACCCATTGGAGGGCCGGAGAGGCTTTCAGGATGCTTTTCCCAAACGTCAAACTTCTTTCCGATAAACTGTTGACCGATGAGGACAACTTATATACCGGTGGGGGTGCTTTTTCTTCTGTGAATTTGATCATCTATCTGATCGAAAAAATGGCCGGCAGGGAGACAGCCATATATTGTTCCAAAATATTCCAGGTAGATGTGGGCAGGCAATCCCAATCGCCTTTCATCATTTTTAAGGGGCAGAAATGCCATGAGGATGAAGAGGTAAAAAAAGCCCAGGCCTATATAGAAGAAAACTATCCCGAAAGAATCACCGTGAATGAATTATGCGATCGGTTTGGTGTGGGAAGGAGGACTTTCGAACGCCGGTTTAAGAAAGCCACTGCTAATACGGTGATTGAATATATACAAAGGATACGGATAGAAGCTGCCAAAAAAAGCTTGGAAGCGGGACAGAAAACCGTCAATGAAGTAATGTACGATGTAGGTTACAACGACCCCAAGGCATTCAGGGATGTTTTCAAAAAGGTGAGTGGCATGACGCCGGTGGATTACCGGGGGAGGTTCCAAATGGTTTGATATTATTATCCGGGGACTTCCTTTGGCCGGATCATGGTCAACAGCCCAAACTTCTTAAAGCCAAATCGTAAATAAAAGTCTTCCATATCGGGATCTGCGTTCAGAAAAAGTACGTCAACGTCATCGGCGAGTTTGAGGAGTTCTCTGACCAATATGGCACCGTACCCTTTTCCCCGGACTGGCTCATCAACAATAATGTCATCCAGCAAACCACGAAAACATCCATCCGTGAGAATTCTCCCATAGGCAACCAGCTTGCCCTCCAGACGGATACATACCGAGATTGGGTCGTTTTCCAACATCTGCTGCACCCTTTCCCGGCTTCTGCTTTTAGCCCAGGAAACTTGGGAGAATAACACCATCAACTCATCTAAAGCAGGTTTTTGGTTGGTTTCAATGGTCATATATCAAGGTTTCAAGTTTTAGAATCTTTTTAGTGTGGGACACGCCGAATATTTATGGAGTCCGGTTGGTACTTCCCTTAGTGGATCAAATATTATCCCCCCCGCCAAGACACCATCCTGTAAGCAAAATTCCTAAAAATGGACGCCAATTAAAATTCAGCCATAACATTATTTTTTTAAAGATAAACGAAATTCCATTCTTCTAATTTATCTTTTAGGATATTCTCCTTATGGAATGGCTTTCCAATTCAGTATTATCGAATACCCCTCCATATAATCCTCCCGGTTTTCATTTACAAAAACCTCCCTATCTTTATCCGAAAAGTAATTTATTAAGCTAACCGCCTATTGTATGTTGAGACCCTTTTTAAGCACAGGCCTTTTATCATTGATCTTAATTTTAAGCCTGCATGCCCAGGAAGAAGAAAAATGGGATGTTGCCAATCCCAAAGGCAACTGGAATTTCAAAACCGTACGCTTTACCACGGATGAAGGTACCTGGATGAATCTGGATGTGAGTCCTGATGGCCAAACCATTGTCTTTGACCTACTGGGTGACATCTATAGTCTGCCTATTACAGGGGGGAAAGCCAAGCCCCTAAGGGCAGGATTGCCGTTCGAAATACAGCCGCGCTTTAGCCCGGATGGAAAGTGGATTTCTTTTACTTCCGATGCAGGAGGTGGCGACAACATTTGGGTCATGAAACCTGACGGCAGCGAGGCCAGACAGGTCACCAAGGAAAGTTTCCGCCTCCTTAACAATGCCACCTGGATGCCTGATGGCAACTTTTTAATCGCCCGCAAGCATTTTACTTCCCGACGCTCCCTTGGTGCCGGGGAAATGTGGCAGTATCACATCAGCGGCGGGGAAGGTCTCCAACTCACCAAACGCAGAAATGACCAGATGGATGTGAACGAGCCCTCGGTGGCTCCTGACGGCCGGTATCTTTATTTCAGCGAAGACATGTCGCCGGGAGACGTATTTGAATACAACCGGGATCCCAACAACCAAATCTATGTCATCAAAAGATATGACCTTGAAAAAGGGGAAACGAAAGTCATTACCGGAGGGCCCGGGGGGGCCGTGCGCCCGCAAGTGTCTCCGGATGGCAAAACACTGGCCTTTATCAAAAGGGTGAGAACCAAAACTGTGCTTTATCTCCACGATCTGGAAACGGGTGAGGAATGGCCGGTCTACGACCGACTTAACAAGGACCAGCAAACAGCCTGGGCCATTTTTGGTGTGTATCCGGGTTTCAACTGGATGCCTGACAACCAACACATCGTGATCTGGGCCGGAGGTAAAATCCAGAAAATCCACACCCAAACACTTGAAGTGGATAATATACCCTTCGAAGTGGAAGCGGAAATACCGGTTGCCGAGCGTGTTCATTTCAGGAATGTCATCGAAACAGAAGCTTTTACTGCCAAAATGATCCGCAATGCCATCACCTCCCCCGACGGCAAAACACTGGCCTTTACGGCCTTGGGGTATATATGGACCAAAACACTTCCAAATGGTCAACCCAAAAGACTAACCAATGGAAAAGATTTCGAAGCAGAGCCTTCCTTCTCTCCCGATGGCAATAAAATCGTGTTCGTCACGTGGAATGACCTTGAGAAAGGGGCTATTTATGAAAAAGACCTCAAAAGCGGTATTATTGCCAAACTCACCTTAGAAAAAGGAACATACAGGAATCCCTCCTATTCTCCCGACGGTAAGACCCTCTTGTTTCAGAAGGAAGCAGGAAATCTGGATCAGGGAAGGGCTTTCACGAAAAATCCCGGTCTTTATACCATGGATTTGACCAATAAAACTACCAAACTGCTGACCGAAGAAGGGGATTTTCCCGTTTTCAACCAGGAAGGCAAGAGGATTTTTTACCAAACAGGTGGACAATTTTTCGGTAACCTCACCAAAGAGCTCAAAAGCGTGGACCTGAATGGGCAAGACGAAAGAAGCCATATCAAGTCCAAATACGCCAACCGATTGGTGCCCAGCCCGGACAACAAATGGGTTGCTTTTATCCATTTGCACAAGGCTTATGTAGCCCCATTGGTACTCAATGGCCAAACCGTCGATTTGGATGACAAAACAAAATCCATTCCCGTTTCCCAGCTCACCAAGGATGCAGGGATCAACCTGCACTGGTCCAAAGACAGTCAGACCGTCTACTGGACCATGGGTGACCGGTATTACTCCAATAAACTGACCGATAAATTCGATTTTTTGGAGGCTTCCTCTTCTAAACAAGAAAGAAAGGATGAAGATCCTGGAATTGCCATTGGACTGGAGGCTGCAATAGACAAACCCCAGGGTAAGATAGCCCTTGAAGGCGCAAGGATCATCACCATGGAAGGCGATGAAGTCATCGAAAACGGCACCATTCTGATAGAAAACAACAAAATAATCGCAGTGGGACCTGCAAGCATGGTTAAAGTGCCTTCCGATGCCCTTTCCTATGACATGCAAGGAAAAACCATCATGCCTGGCATGGTGGACGCCCACGCGCATATCGGTGCTTTCCGCGATGGGCTCAGGGTACAACAGAACTGGCAACTGTATGCCAATCTCGCCTTTGGCGTGACCACCGCCCACGATCCTTCCGCCAATACCGAAACCGTATTTACCTTGTCGGAAATGGTAAAGAACGGGGCGTTGGTAGGTCCCAGGATTTTCAGCACCGGGTTTATCCTGTACGGCGCGGATGGGGATTTCAAAGCCCTCATTGATAACCTGGAAGATGCCCGGGCATCTGTGCGGCGTACCAAAGCCTTCGGGGCAACATCCGTAAAATCGTATAATCAGCCCCGCAGAGACCAGCGTCAGCAGGTTTTGCAGGCAGCAAGAGAACAGGGCGTAAATGTCGTGCCAGAGGGCGGCTCTACCTTTTTCCATAACATGACCATGATAATGGACGGGCATACAGGAATCGAGCATAACATTCCGATTGCTCCGGTATACAAGGATGTCTTGGAGCTCTGGAGCCAGACAGATGTAGGCTACACCCCTACCCTGATTGTCAATTATGGCGGGCTGAATGCGGAGTACTATTGGTACCAGAAAACCGATGTATGGGAGAATGAAAAGCTCCTGCAATTTACCCCCAGGGGCACCATCGATGCCCGGTCCAGACACCGTACGATGGTCCCGGATGAAGAATATGAAAACAGCCATATTCTTACGTCAAAAGCCGTACATGAACTCGCAAAAAAAGGCATCAAGGTAAATTTAGGGGCTCATGGCCAACTGCAAGGTTTGGGAGCCCATTGGGAACTATGGAACCTGGCGCAGGGGGGCATGGACAACCACGAGGCCTTAAAGGCCGCCACCATCAACCCCGCTCAGTACATCGGTGCGGATGAGGATATAGGCTCGTTGAAAGCCGGAAAGCTGGCAGACCTGATCATACTGGAGTCCAACCCCTTAGAGGACATCCGCAATTCCGAATCCATCCGATATACCATGGTGAATGGCAGGTTGTATGACACGGAAACCATGAATGAAATAGGTATGGAGCCGAAGGAAAGGGGACAGTTTTACTGGGAAAACAGGCTGTTCCGGGAAGCCTTCCCCTGGCATGAACACATCAGAGGTTTTATGCACAGCGGTTGTGGCTGCGGTTTGGGCCATAATTGAGATGGATACTGTTTCCTAGGAACCTGCGTCCAAACTCCAAACATTGAAGATTTCAAACAGCAGTAAAGCCGGCGCTGCGGGTGACACTATTGTATCCGAAATTCGTGAATTCAACATTATAACGATCCTTAAAACAACCGTTCATATGGAAAACACACTAAGCTGGGAGGATTTTATGAAGGTGGACATACGCACCGGAACCATTATCATGGCCGAAGTTTTTCAGGAAGCCAAAATGCCTTCATACAAACTATGGGTTGATTTTGGTGACCTGGGCATCAAAAAATCCTCTGCCCAGATCACCGATCTGTACCGTCCCGAGGACTTGGTTGGTAAACAAGTGGTGGCGGTCATCAACTTCCCTCCCAAGCAGATCGCCAATATGCGAAGCGAATGCCTGATCCTGGGAGCTGTAGGAAACGAGATTACCCTCCTGACTACAGAAAGAAGAACAGCAAATGGATTAAGGATCGGCTAATTGAACCCCATCAATTACAACGGCTTGATCCGCATATTCCTGTACCGCATGATATATTCCCTTCCGTCTTCCATGCCATGGGCCTGAAGACCTATAAAACCCTTTGGATGGGTGCGGTATACTTCTTCATTGGTCAGGTCCTCTACTTTATGTCCGTTTACCCATGTCTGAATGCGCGGGCCCTCGGCCAATATACGCATGTGGTTCCAGCCATCGTTGTGAAGGAAATGATGACCGTTTTGTATTTTCTCTTCTGAAGACAGCCATCCGGTTCCTAAAGCTTCTCCATATATCAAACCCGTGGTGGGGGTGCCCGGACGGTGGTTGCGCTGCATCTCTACCTGTGGGCCGTACACCCTGCCGGCCCGGTTATGGTGCCCTTCACCATGTGTCAAAGGCTTCACCTGCGACCGGATCTGTATCCCTGAGTTGGTCACGCTGTCAATCATCACTTCCAGTTCCATCTCAAAATCGCCAAATTCCTCTTTGGTACAAAGAAAAGAATTCTCACTTCCTTTTACGGTGCGGGCCACGATGGCTCCCTTTTCTACTGTATACCGATGGGAACCGTTCAGGTGTACCCATCCATCCAGTGTTTCTCCGTCAAACAGTTCCATCCACTCCCCTTTCTTTTGAGAGAGCCCATCTTCTTCATCATCGGGTAATGCAAAAGCGATGATGGAATCCCCATAAGGCGTGGCATTTTTGCCTCCCCCACCGGCAGCGATGACCACATACTGTTTCCCATCGATCATATAAATACTTGGCGTAGCATATCCGCCGGCGGGAAGTTTGTACTCCCAAAGCACCTCTCCCGTATGACTGCTGAATGCCCGGATCTTTTCATCCGGGGTACCGGCGATGAACACCAGGCCCCCTGGAGTGGTGACAGGGCCGCCAAAGTTCTTCGCCCCGGTATCCTTGATCCCCATTGCCGCCAATTCAGGATATTCTCCCAGAGGGACTTTCCACAAGATATCCCCCCCTATCAAGTCTACTGCATTCAAAGTACCCCAAGGAGGGGAAATGGCGGGTGCACCATATTGATCCGTAAAAAACGGATTAGAGATCGAGTAGCGTTCAACAGTACCTGTATTGGTAACTTTTTCGATATCTTTTGGGTCGGCCTTGAGATAGGCAACCAGATGGTTGACCTCCTGGTAAGTCAACTGACCAAACGCGGGCATAATGCCTCTCCCATTGCGAAGCAGTTCCCTGATCTCCTTTTCCTCCATATTAAGATGGGTCAAGGCGGGAAAAGCAGGAGATGTTCCTTCACGCTCGGCACCGTGACAGGTGGTACAGTTCTTTTGATACACCAAAAGTCCTTTTTGTACCGGCGACGCCTCAGCATTGGGGTCTGTATCATAGAAGTGATGCAGGGTATTGATGGAAGGCGCCTCATTGGCATTCACATAAAGGACATTGAGGTAGGGATTGAAGGCAGCGCCACCCCATTCCACTCCTCCTTGGTGACTGGGAGTGGTGATGGTCCCCTGAAGGGATGGCGGGGTATAAATGAATCCGGTCCCGTGTTTTTTGAACTGCTCCAGGGCGGATTCATAAGATTCAGGTGTAACCCTGGTCAAGTCAGCCTCATGCAGGGATATTCTCACCAGCGGGGGTGGTTTTACAGGAAATGGCTGGGTAGGCCAGGCTTCTTCACCGGGTACGGTGGAAGGTGGCACCGGCATTTCCACCACTGGGAAGACAGGCTTCCCGGTGTCCCTGTCCAGGACAAAGGTAAAGCCCATTTTGGTCAACTGGACTACCGCATCCCGCTTTTCTTTGCCGTCGGTAAGGGTCACCAATATCGGGGCAGGCGGATTGTCAAAATCCCAAATATCGTGGTGAACGGTCTGATAGTGCCATTTTCTTTCGCCTGTAGTTGCATCCAAGGCCACCACACAATTACCAAACAGGTTCATTCCTTTGCGGAAGCCCCCATAATAATCATTGGCAGGCGAACCGGTGGCAAAAAACACCCATCCGCGCTCTTCATCCACGGTAAAGCCTCCCCAGGGATTGTTTCCACCATACTTTTCGCCTTCTACCCACTCCCAGGTGTCATGGCCAAACTCACCTTCCTGGGGCACCGTGTGGAATATCCATTTGAATTCACCCGTCACCGCGTCAAACGCCCTTACATCACCTGGCGTGGAATTGTATTCCTCAGGTACCCTCGAAGTGACGATCAGGAAGTTTTTATAAACAATTCCCGGAGTGGTCACCTCTATGGAGGCAGTGGCAGATTCAACCGGCAGGTGTTCCCTCAAATCTATAAACCCGTCTTTTCCAAAAGAAGTGATCAACGCTCCTGTTTTGGCATCCAGGGCATATACCCTGTTGTTGACAAAGTGGAAGATGCGCTGTCCTTCTTCACCTTCCCAATAAGTTACCCCCCGGTTTCTACCTCTGAAAATTTTCTGGCCCTCATTGTACCGGGTAGCATCAAAAACCCAAACTTCTTCACCGGTTTTGGCATCGATGGCCACGGCATCCAATTTTGGCGTGGTAAAATACATCAGGCCTTCAATAATAATCGGGTTGGAATACATGGACGGCCCGTTGGGATCACCCGTGTGGTATTCCCAGGCTTTTTCCAGTTTGTGCACGTTGGCCGCGTGAATCTGGGCCATTTCTGAAAACTGATTGGCTTTTTTATCACCCCGATAGATGGCCCAATCCGTATAATTATCGAAGCGGTCCCCACCGCCGGTACTTAAGGGGGCAGCATCCTGCTGACCGGATTGACAGGAAAACAAAGAAACAAGCGCAAATATATTAAAAAGATAAATTTTTAGCATGTTTAAGCTGATTTTGGAAACATTAACCTAATAAATGATGGTTTTCGGAACAATCGGCTGCAAAATCATGACCTGATTCCGTATAACCTCCATATTGACCTGTCAATGTATTTATTTTTGCATAAAAATAAAATGGTTATCGGGCCAATGGCCTAAAGGTGAGATAGCCGGGGATGGTTGTTGAATAGCCCCGGCGAGGTCTTATTTTAGATAGAAATGATGTATTATTCCTCCATCCGGTCCAAAATCTTTTTCATTTGTGCTATTTCTTCCTTTTGCGTTTTGATGATTTCTTCAGCCAGCTTTTTTACTTCAGGATCTCTGATATCAGCCTCCTCGCTGGTCAAAATGGCCGAGGAATGATGCGGTATCATTGCCTTCATGTACTGCTTATCACCGATGGGAGTCTGGGTCCGCAATAAAATGAAGGCCATAACAAATACGGTAATACTTGCCCCGACAATAAGCAAGTTAAGCTTTCTATTCTGATACATCCCTTTCATTACCGTCAACATGATTAAGGACATGGGGGCCACCATCAGGGAAGTCATGTATAACCTCGTCGTGCTCAGATATACATGATCAACTGTGTCAACATTCAAATACATCACAGCATACATTATCATAAAAGATGCCGTAAGCATGATTAAAAACTTCTGATAGTTGGTGTTTTTCATTTGCTATGGCTTTAGTTTTATCGAAATCCAAATATCTATTTGAGGTAAGGAAATATGGGTTTTATTCATGCAGGTTTAAGACGCAAAAAGTATGCCTCTTCCACGCCAGAGCAAGCTTTTCAATCAGCGTTTTACTGAAATAATAGCAACGGGGAAACCCGGAACAAACCACTCCCTATTTCCGCCATCCTATACGGAAATCGATATTCTCCGCTACGTGGCCATGTGTTTTCAAACCCACTCCTACACGCACCCCTTTAAAAATTTCATAACTTAAAATATACCTTTGAAAGAAAGTCCTATCAGGCTGATAACCAACCGGTTTTTGGATATACCATGTCATGCGTTGACTGAAATCAAACCTGCCGAAGAGAAAATGGTGGGAAAAATAGGTACCCAGGATAGCCGCGTTGCCGCTTCCTGAGATTTCATTGGCTGCGAGGTCCCAATTGATTTCCGCTCCCGCCCCTAATCCATTCACCCTGCCTATCCGGTAAATGCTTCCTGCAGATACACCAAAAGAAGGCTTCCTTCCCGGATTGACGGGATCATCTCTCATCGTACCAAAAAAATCCGCATGCCAAGCTACTTTTTTACTTGCTTTTTCGGCCTCATGGTCCGGCAAGTCCAGATCCCGTACCAAATAGGATATCCCTATGCCTAAGGTGGGAAAATTCATGCCTCTGTTGGGTTGCCTCTGACCGCCATTGGAAATATGGTTGTAATGAAGCGTAAGGCTACTCATCCAGCGTTCTGATAATTTGTAACTGATTTTCGGAGAAATAAACAACAGAAAACTTATGGGGCTGCTGAAAAAATTATTATCCGGGTTAAATTCTTCATCGTAAACTCTGGTAATATAGCTGATACCCATACCGGACCTTACAGACAGCAGCCAGTTCTTATTATGCCATATAACGGGTTCGAATGCCCCCGACAAGGACAAAGCGCTTCCCAGGATTTCGCGGTTATTGAAATTATGGTATGAAAAATCTATTCCGAGAAAATGATGGCAATGACATGCATGCCATGCATCCCTGCTTTTCTGCAATACATCAAAGCCCGCACGAAAGCCAAAGGGCTGGGAATCGGCCACTGGAATCAGATCTGTGGCATGGGCAACGATAATGCCTTTTTGCAGTTCCCCTGTCCACCTGGAGACCTTCTGGGCAGTAGCATGTGTTCCCAAATATAAAATCAGGAGCAATGAGAAAAAAGAGATTTTCAATTCATACATACCCTATCACACTGAAATCGTGGATATTTGTTTCAAAATTAAAAATTTTGGTGGCAAATTATTGCAAATAAGGCGAAAGAGCGCTTATTTTGCAGCATCCTTTTACTTTTTAAAGTATTTGGATTTATAAAGAAGAGGTTAGAGACAGGCTCAGTGATCCTCTGGCAACCTGGAAAATCCAAGGTGCCAATTCCTGCCAAGGGGCATTAAGGCCATTTGGATATATAAATTCTGAAGAGCATGGTTTCATATCACAAGCAAATTTCCCTACAAAACGTACCTTCCTGTTACAGGAATATTTCCTGCCTCATTCCTAGAATCTGTCATTTTGATGGCTGTATGTGTTTTTGAAACACTGCAAAAAACATATGGCCGTCGGTTGCTGCGGAAATATTTTTCAATGGAAAACAACTGTTCTAATTAATAAACCTCAAAACAAAACACAACATGTCTCAAAATTATCGTTTCGAAACTTTACAGATCCATGCGGGTCAGGAAGCAGACTCAGCTACCAACGCCAGGGCGGTTCCAATCTACCAGACCACTTCCTATGTTTTTAATTCAGCGGAACATGGCGCAAATCTTTTCGCTTTGAAAGAATTCGGCAACATCTACACCAGGATCATGAATCCTACGACAGATGTTTTTGAAAAAAGGATGGCGGCATTGGAAGGTGGTGTAGCGGCGGTGGCCACTGCTTCCGGCCAATCCGCACAGTTTTTGGCCCTTAACAATTTTCTGACTGTGGGAGACAACTTCGTTACCTCCCCGTTTTTATATGGAGGCACTTACAATCAGTTCAAAGTATCTTTCAAACGTATCGGTATCGAGGCGAGGTTTGCGAAAACGGATAAAGCAGCGGATCTTGAGGCGGAAATCAACGATAAAACCAAGGCTATCTATGTAGAAACCATCGGTAACCCTGAATTCAACGTGCCTGATTTTGCAGAGGTAGCCAATCTGGCAAAAAAATATGATATACCGTTGGTGGTTGACAACACATTTGGCGCCGGTGGCTTTTTATGCCAACCCATCAAACACGGCGCCAACATTGTGGTTTCTTCGGCTACAAAATGGATCGGGGGACATGGCAATTCCATTGGTGGTATCATTGTAGACGGTGGCAACTATAACTGGGGCAATGGGAAGTTTCCTCAATTTTCTGAGCCTTCTGAAGGTTACCATGGTCTTAATTTTTGGGAAACATTTGGAGACAACAACCCGCTGGGCCTGCCCAACATTGCATTTGCCATCCGGACCAGAGTAGAAGGACTCCGGGATTTCGGACCCGCCATGAGTCCTTTTAATGCATTTCTGTTGTTGCAAGGATTGGAAACACTTTCTTTAAGAGTTCAGCGAACGGCAGACAATGCCCTGGAACTGGCAAAATGGTTGGAGAACCACCCTCAAGTCAGAAAAGTAAGCTATCCGGGACTGCCTTCAAGCCCATATCATCAAACCGCAAAAAAATACCTTCCAAATGGCTACGGAGGTGTGTTGAGCTTTGAACTGGAGGGAGAAAAGGAGACCGCTTCTGCATTCATCAACAATCTGCAGCTGATTTCACACCTGGCCAATGTGGGCGATGCCAAAACACTGATCATCCAGCCATCAGCCACCACCCACCAGCAATTATCTGATGAAGAACAGTTGGCTGCGGGGGTTACGCCAACGCAGTTGCGGATTTCCTCGGGAATAGAGCATATAGAAGATATAAAAGCGGACCTCAGTGCTGCTTTTGACAAAATCAAATAATAAATATGAACCTTCAATCTCCGTATCTGATCGCTGAAATGACCCAAGAGATTTTCACTTGCAATGAAGACCTGGTACTGGAATCCGGTGGTACTCTCCCCGGATTTCAGATCAGTTATACCACACAAGGACACCTGACACCAAAAAAAGACAATGTAATATGGGTATTGCATGCCCTTACCGGAGATGCCAATGCACAGCAATGGTGGTCAGGCCTTGTGGGAGAAGACAAGTTTTTTGACCCCTCCAAACACTTCATTGTTTGTGCCAACTTTCTGGGTTCCTGCTATGGATCCACACAACCTCTCAGCGAAAATCCTAAAACCGGCAAGCCCTATTATTACGATTTCCCCAATCTTACCACAAGGGACATCGCTGCCAGTCTGGACAGGTTACGGAAACATTTGGGAATCGAGCAAATAGACACGGTGATTGGAGGTTCACTGGGAGGGCAGGTAGCATTGGAATGGGCTTACACTTTGGGTGAAAGATTGAAAAACGCCATCATTGTGGCCTCCAATGCCAAGGCCTCTCCCTGGATTATCGGTTTCAATGAAACACAGAGGATGGCCATTGAAACCGATCAAACCTGGGGAGTCCGCCATCCCGATGCGGGGAAAAAGGGCCTTGAAACTGCCCGGGCTATAGGTATGCTCAGCTACAGACACCCGCAAACTTTCCTGCAAAACCAATGTGAAACAGAGGAAAAACTGGACAATTACAAAATCAGCAGTTATCTGCGGTATCAGGGTCTTAAATTGGCCAATCGTTTCAATGCCCTTTCTTACTGGGTCTTGTCCAAGGCCATGGATAGCCATGATATAGGTAGAGGACGCGGAGGCGCTGAAAACGCCCTTTTCCAAATCAAGGCCAGGGTATTGGCTATCGGAGTGGATACCGACGTACTTTTTACCAGCGAAGAGTCCCGTTTTATCAGTCATCAGGTGCCAAAGGGTACCTACAAGGAAATCAGGTCCATTTACGGACATGATGCTTTCCTAATAGAGTATGAGCAGATGAATTATATTCTGAAATCCTTTTATTTGGAAGGCAATGGATAGTGTTAAATCAAGGGGCAACTTTTGGGGTTAACCAGCGGATCTATTGTCCACAGCCTGCCCCGGACCCATCAAAGGGATTCGGGGAATTACTCTGATTGACACGAAGAAAGAGGATACTTCAATTGAAATTATTAGTTGGGAAAACGATTCTACGATCTGAATCATTTCATGAAATTCGTGTCAATTAATTTGTGGATAACCCAGGCGTTCCCGGACACTGGCAGTTTCACGAAACAAATAGCAGAAATATCATGTTTGACTTGACAAAGTGGCAATAATCTACCGCCCATGATTTGAATACCCCAAAAAGCCGAAGATGATTCCTTATACCCAAATCAAAGAAACCTGTTTATATATCCATGACCTGGACCTGGCTGCAGATTTTTATCATGGCAAACTTGAAATGCCGATCATATCAAAAGCCAAAGACCGCCATATATTTTTCAGATGTGGTACGTCTGTTTTGCTGTGTTTCATACCGGAAGCCACCCAAAAGGAAAAAATATTGCCGCCCCATTACGCCCATGGGAAGCAGCACATTGCTTTCGAAGTGGAAAAAAACAGGTACGAAAAAGTAAAAGAAAATCTAATAAAAAAAGGAATCACCATCACCCATAACCAGTCTTGGAAACAAGGCCTTGAAAGTTTTTATTTTGAAGATCCCTTTGGGCATGTTCTTGAAATTGTGCCCAAAGGGATTTGGGAATAAAGGGGTCAAAACTTCCTCCCCACCGTCCATTCCATATAATCTGCCCGTGCGGCATGAGCCCGTAAGGTTGCGGCAATTACTGTTCTCCGGCTTAATTCATATTTAAGGCCGTATCTTTGATAGGTTCTTTTGTGCAGGGAGTGTGGCAACACAACATAATAAGCAAATTGGGTAATAAGACTGAGCCTGTTCATATGCAGTTCGTGTCCCGCGGCCAAAGCCCAGCGCCAGTGGCTAAATGGAGTATAATCATCCCCTGCCCTATTTACCGCATGCATTTCCTTAATGTATCCCTCGTTGTAGTCCGCATCGAATCCGATCGTATAAGAGCCGATGGGATGATACCTGTAAGCCATGGTATAATTGAGTCCAAAAGCGGGGAAAACATCATAATCTAAAATACGGATGCTCTTCAGGCCTCCTCTGAAATTCACATAGTGGGTGATATCATCAATTTCATAAGGCAATTCCGGGTGGTTCACATTTTTGAACGGTATGTGGTTTTCTCCCGTAATTCTGTAATTGGCACCTATCCCCACAGCCAAAATATTCAACCCTGAATTGGGAAGTTTTCTGGCCCCGTTGCTAATGTGTATGAGGCCCGAATTAACTCCTATGTCCAAGTTGGACGCCAGATTGTAAGCATACAATAGCTGACCTTCAACAAAAAAGTTCATGTTGGACCCTATGGCTTGCTGAAGAGGATTTTTCACCGGATCAAAAGGATTCTGGACATGACTCAAGCCCAAGGACATTCTTCCCGAAACCTCATGCCGCCCCCATTTTCTTATGGTTGGCTGAAGAAAAGTACTCAACGAAACCGACTTACCCGTGGCAGGGTGATCATGATCCATGTAAGTAAGACTTACCCCCGACAAAGGCGTATTGAGGCAATGATGGTATTCCTTTGAATTCAACCTGATAGCATAATCCAATTTAAATATATTGGGCCAGCCATGGATGTCCCTTAGGTCAGAGGAATGCGCCAACATGTACCCTTTGGCGGTTTGGAAACTGAAGTAGCTTTGACTGTAAGCAGGTTGAAATGCCCAATTCAAAAGAATAACCCATCCAAAACTGATTGCTGAAATGAACCGACATTTCAATAAACTTTTTTTCATAAACAAAAACACCGATAGCAAAAAATGCAGTTAGAAGATTGAATTCGCAGACATTTCAAAATGATCCGCTTTTTTGACTTTTACGACATTTATCAGGGAATGGTTGTCACGTGAACTAATAAAAAAATACTTGGGTATGATAAAAAAGGGGCTTCAAAATCCGAATCCCCTTTTTTGAAACTTCAAAAGAGTCTATCTACTTGTTCTTCAGGCATTTCAGTCCTATTTTTCCAGCATGGGTTGTCCTGCTTCATCTTGCTTATTCAGCTTTCTGATCAAAAAGTAAGCGCTGATCAATGATAACCCGGTAAACACAAATATTGACGTGAAGTAAGCCTGTGGAAAATGCCTTCTGAAGTGATCCGGATACACCGATCTTTCATTTTCAATCATCAGCGATTCCATAAAATGTCCGGTAATGATCCCCAGACCTACTGCCAGAAAGACCATACCCAGAATCAAAACAATGAACCAGGCGTTGTAATTGCGAGCTTTCTTTTTACTGTAAAACAAAGAGGCATCTGCACCTGATTGAATCAGCGCCAGCCGCTCGCTGTTTCTTGTTTTCAGAGAATAAAACCATATTCCAAACGCTGTCGCGAAAAAGGAAATGAATACAATTGCTACTGCCATATCGGTATTTCTTAATGAATGAATAGTTTTGTTACATGTATTTGACAAGGCTGGGACAGGTATGGTTACACGGTAAGCTTTTTTTTTGTTCAATCACACTTTTTTTCTACTTTGTGTAACCGTCTATAGAAAGGGTTGGTCTAAATGGTCAATGACAACAGACTTTGACAAGGATAAAATAAAAAGTATTCAACAGGCAATCAGGAATGGGACCAGCGTTGCGTTTGCACCCTTGGTTACTCATTATCAGCGTTATGTTTTCCATATTGCTTTGGGAATCCTTAAATCCAGGGAAGAGGCGGAGGAAGTAACCCAGGACGTATTTGTCAAAGTCTATCATGTACTGGGTTCTTTTAATGGGGAGAGCCGGTTCTCGACCTGGTTATACAGGATAACGCATAACATGTCACTGAACAGATTATCCAAGTTGGCCAGAAACCCGGTCAAGATTCTGGAATGGACCCAGACCCATATGGAAATTCCGGGTTCAGGGAAGGCATCCTGGGAACAAATGGTATGGGAAGACCGTAAAAAATTCATATCGTATGCTTTGGAAAGGTTGTTGGCGGAGGAGAGGCTGATTATTACCTTATATTATATGCACGAACAGAGCCTGCAGGAAATAGCCGAAATCACCGGAATACCTGCCAATACCTCAAAAGTGAAACTTCACAGGGCCAGAAAAAAGCTGGAGAAGGAACTGGCCGTTATATTGAAAGAAGAAGTGAATGATTTATGAAAACCAACAAAATAAATGACCGGGAACTAAAACGGTTTTTTTCGGAAACCAACCAGTTGGAAAAAGACTTGGTTCCTCTCATCATGAAAAACATTGTGAAGCGGTCGGCTATCATAGAGCCTGCCAAGATGCCCGCGTCCATATTGTGGGGGATTGTTATCCTGTTGTTGTCCACACTTTCTTATGCATTGTACCATCTTGACAATGTTTATTTCACTTATTTAGAGGAAATAAAGTGGCCCAAGTTACCCCTGCCGGATCCTTTAATCATCAATCCGATACTGGTGATTTCCTCCATGGCCATCGTGAGTGCTGTCTGGCTGGTCATCCTGCTGGAAAAAAAACTAATGGGTAATTAACGGGAAGGGACTGCATTTTCAATACAGTCCCTCTTTTTTGAAATTAGGTCGATACTTTTTTTGAAAACTCCGAGAGGATTTTATTGACGGAGGCTTTAAGATTTCTGCTTTTATGATCAGGCTTGTTGATCTCGCCCACGGCGCTTATCCGCATGACTACCTTGTCCTGTCTGGTATCTATAAAATCCACCACCAGTTCACCTAGATCATATTTTTCCACCCGGTAACCGCCTCTACCACCCCAAGGGCCTCCCCACATCCAGGGATTGTACATCCCCCATCCCCATGGACTCATAGGCATCGTGTTGATTTCCTTTTTTTTATCGGTCAAGACGGTGTTATACCTTACTATAAGATCCGGATGTTTGTCATCCGGCTCAAAACCTATCCGCTTTAATCCTTCGGTCAGGCTGTGCTGCAGGTTTTCCTCCAATACGGGAGAATCAAAAGCATTTTTGTCATAGAACTCATTGATCACATAAAAAGTATGGTATTCCTGGGTACTGGCGACTTCATTTTTTTCCATATACACCTTTACCGGACTGCACGACACCGCAGTCGCAACAACCGTGACCATCATGAAATATAATAAGGTGCTTTTCATATTTAACTTTTTTATCTAAAAAACGAATAAATCGAAAAATAAGTTATATCCCTGCAGCCAAAATTAATTCCCTGCTAACCAGATACAGCTAAAAAAACCTTTTAAACAGCCAAAAAGTTACTCAATAAATAAAATGGATGATATCAAGAATATTTCTATTATCTAGCTATTGATTTAACAACCTCTGAATATTTTATAGTGATCAACAAAAAAATACTGATGCTGTTTTTGCTGATATCAGCAGAACCTTGTTATTCCCAGTCGGCTTTTAGAGAAGGACAGGGTATGTGGTTAATGTTTTTTAACCGGACGCAGTTGACAGAAAAATGGAGCATCCACAGCGAAATACAGGACAGGGCCTATGATCTTAGCCACAAGAATGAACAACTTCTTATCAGGGCCGGAATGAATTATCATCTTAAAAAAAATCTTTGGCTGACCGGTGGTTATGGATACATTGAAAGTTATTCGCTGGCGGGCGATCAGCTCCCTACTGTTTCGGAACACAGGGTCTGGCAACAAGGCCTGTACTATCATAATTTGGGCCGGTTGTTTATTGAGCATAGGGGAAGACTCGAACAAAGGTTTGTCGGCGATAATTACAGGGATAGGGTAAGGTATCGGCTTATGATCAACATACCTCTCAATAAAAGCTCCATGCAGGCCAATACGGTGTTCATCAGCACTTATAATGAAATATTCTATCATCTTGAAAAAAATCCCTATGACAGAAACCGGTTTTATACAGCCGTAGGATATCAATTCAACAAAGCTGTAAATCTTCAAACAGGGTGGTTGGCACAGGATTTCAACGGAAAAACCAAAGGTTATTTACAACTGGCACTGTTTGCCAATCTTTTCCTCGACGGATCCTGACAATTTTGTATTGAGGCTGGCTTGTATTAAATTCAAGCAATTGTGGGGGAAAAATAAGCTTGCTCTTGAGATGATACCTGCAGATGAATTTAAGAAGAATAGACATCAATTGTGATCTGGGAGAAGGCATTGGAAATGATGAGGCTATCATGCCATACATCAGCAGTGCCAATATTGCCTGTGGAGGTCATGCAGGAAACAAAAAAACAGTTGCAAAAACCATTGAACTGGCTATACGATATGGCGTAAAAATAGGTGCCCATCCCTCCTATCCTGATAAAAAGAATTTTGGCCGGGTTACATTTCCCATTTCATCATCTGCATTGGCCGAAACCTTGATGGAACAGATTCTTCTTACTCAGGAAATTGCTTTCAGCAAAGGGCAGGAATTGAATCATATCAAACCTCACGGGGCTTTGTACCATGCCGCCACAAGAAATGATGACGTGGCTTCTCTAATCGTTGAGTTGGTGAAGAGGAATTTTAAAAAAAGCATCCTATATGCCCCTTTCCGTTCCAAATTGGCAGACATCGCCATAAAAAACAAATTGGGTGTAAAGCACGAGGTTTTTGCTGACCGAAGTTACCTTTCTGATCTTTCCTTGGTATCCAGACAGCATGCCGGGGCTGTTCTTTCTGATCCGGATCTGATCACCCAACATGTGATGCATATGGTTGAAAAAGGAAAAGTAAAGACAATAAATGGAGAAGAAATCGAAATTTTTGCCGAGACGGTATGTGTGCACGGAGACCATCCGGGGGCTGTAGCTACCGCTGCTGCCATTTTCAAGGCATTAAAAGACAAAAACTACACCATTGGATGACTGAAAAAATCAAAATAACCAATACAGGACCCCTCATCGTAGAACTTGTCTGGCCTGCAACAACAGATGAAAACATCTTAATGGAAATGGTTTGCTGCAAAAGATCCCTACAAAAACATTACAAGGGGAAACTCCAATCAATTACCGGCGGCTATCACATCTTGGGCCTGCATTTTAAACTACCTCAAAAAATCAAGGAGATAACCAATGAAATTAAACATATACTTGGGAAGTTAACATTACCGGATAGCCCTCAAAGAACCTGTTGGGAAATTCCGGTGTGTTATGATAAAGCGCTCGCACCGGATCTGGAAACTTATCTGAAAAAGAAAAAATTGGAATATAACGAATTTGTATCCATGCACAGCGGCAAAAGATACCTGCTTCATTTTTTCGGGTTCCTGCCTGGCTTTATGTATTTGGGGGGATTGGACAAGAATCTCTTCTGTCCCAGAAAACCTGTTCCCAGCCGGGTCATCGCAAAAGGCACTGTCGCGATAGGAGGATCCCAAACCGGGATTTATCCTGCTGACAGCCCCGGAGGCTGGTATGCCCTGGGAAAAACCCCTGTTGAGATTTTCGCCCCCCGGAAAAACATCTTCCCTGGATTCAGCCCAGGTGACCTGATACAGTTTAAGCCCATTGACCGAAAAACTTTTGACGAACTTAAAGAAAATCCTGACCTCAAGATAAAAAGAGATAAGCCAGATGGGTAAGCTGATCATTCAATCACCGGGACTTTATACTACTGTTCAGGACAGGGGCAGGTTTGGCCATACGGGGATGGGCGTCCCGTTGGCAGGTCCCATGGACAGGGTTTCCTTTGACCTAGCCAACCATCTGGCAAGAACCCAACCGGGTTCCCCGGCTCTGGAAATGTATAACGGAGAGATAGTATTGCAATTTACAGCGACTTGCCAGGTGGCCATATGTGGTGCCGATACAAAAATAACCATTTCCGGAAAAGATTATCCGGCCCAAAGTCTACTGAACATCAAAAAAGGGGATACGGTGAAAATCAGTCCGTTTAAAAAAGGCCAGTGGTTATATCTGGCTATTAACGGAAAACTTCAATCTGAAAAAGTAATGGGAAGCCATAGTTTTTTTAAAGGCATTACTTTAAAGGAAAAGTTTGAAAAAAAGGATCGAATAGGGTTTAGAAGCTCAAAAAGCAAGATCTCCCAAACCTATTTGAAACTTGGGATCCCCGCTCACCTTAACGAGAAAACCATTGAGGTATATTCCGGACCGGATTATGATCGGTTACCGGAAACCTCAAGAAAAAGGCTCATTCGGGGCGGCTTCACCGTCTCCCCCACCCAAAACCGGATGGGCATTCAATTGGAAGAGACGCTGTCCCATACCTTGGATGAAATACTTTCCTGTCCTGTTTATCCCGGTACAGTACAGTTGACTCCCTCCGGGAAAATGATTGTATTGATGCGCGATGCCCAGGTCACAGGTGGATATCCCAGAATATTGCAACTCAGTGAATATGCGGTAGCCGTGCTGGCCCAAAAGCGACCGGGCGAGAAAATCCGTTTCAAACTGGTATCAGAAAATAAAACCTAGGCCCATTTCGAAACGGTTGCCCTCATATTCGCCGTTTTCCATGGGACGGTCATTCCACCTGATTTGATAATTGGACTTTAACACCATGTTCCTGCGGGGATTAAAGTTAAGTCCCATGGTCAAGGTAGTAAGGTCTGTCTGGGACCGGGCCAGGTGTGCCAATTGATCATGAACCCCGGCGTGGGTATTCAACCTTTCCATTCTGACAAACAAAGGCAATTTGAATTCATTCCTGCGGATAAACAAATTATCCTTGTCGCGGGACGGTCCTGGCTTGTTCCAACCCAGAGCGGGTAAAATATCATAACTGACCTCGCCATATACACCGTACACCTGCTCACCAAGCACCTGCGGCCCCAAATCAGAGGACCTTGTCAATTCATAAAGCTTATCCGTGTCATTGATTCTACCATAAGTTCCCAAAACCATAAAGGTCCAATCACGGTAAACATGTCTGACATATGAACTCAACAGCAAGGTGCTGGCCCGTACCCTTTCAAGTCCGTCGTTGGTATTGATTTGCTGGCTGTCGCCCAATCTTGTCCAGATCCCGCTGGCTGAGATTTCGGTATCCTTCATCCCGGTGTAAACGAATTTGGAATTCAACACATAAGAACTAAAATTGAAACGAAGCGCTTCATCCCTTCCTCTACGAAGCCATGTGCTGCCATTCAGGTTGTTGGCGTCCAGTCCCTGATAGAGGGAGAGGTTCCATTTTAGATCGTCGCTGATTTTTCCATAAGTCATAATTCCCAGATCTATCCACTGGGAGGGGATGATGAGCCTTTCCACTTCAGGCCTGTTGACCGTGAAAAACATGATGGGCTCATCATTGTTATTGATGAACCCTATTCCGGGTTGGTGTGTGCCCACACGGACATTGAACTTTTCATCAATTAAAAAGTCCACAAAAAGTTCCGGAAGGTATTCAAAGTGACTCTCATTGTTGCCGTCATTCAGAAATTCAGCGAAGAACTCACCATACAGGACCAACCATTTTTTTGGCTTCCACGCAGCATAGGCAACAAGCCGTTGAAGGTTGGTATAGTAGAGCTCCACGTCGTTGCTTTCCACATTTTTGGGTCCCCGGTAGTTGACAAAATTGGTTTCACCAAAGCCCGAAAAGGTAAATTTAGAATCGGTAAAATAGATTTTGGAAGCAGCAATGGGAAGTCCTGTCTGCGTCTCATAGGTAAGGGAGTCGATTAATCTTTTCCTTTTTTCTACAAATAAGGTATCTGACTGGGACTGGGCATACTCCAGACCTATCAATGAAATAACAATAATTAAAAAGATACTTTTCACCGCATTTTAGTTTTGAAATCAGTTTCAAAACTGCTTAATACGACCTTAAAAAAGGCTTAAAGAGGATTAAAATCCGCTTAAAGGAACCGAAATGCTAAAAATATTGGTGTCCTTCCCCTTCTTTTTGTAGCAGATGTCCCCTTGATGAATCTGCATGATTTTATAAATAAAAATCAAGCCCAGGCCAAAGCCTTTTTTACCCTTGCTGTTTGTTCCCCTGAAAAAATGTTGGAAAAGGTACTGTTCTTCTTTGTCACTTATGGTTTCGCCTCTGTTGATGAATTCCACCTGGATTTTGCCCGCCAGCGAACGGATATTGATTGTTGCGTTTTTCTCCTCACTGTAAAGTATGCAGTTCATCATCAGATTGGTAACGGCCGATCTCATCAATCTTTGGTTTCCGGAGATGGTCAGGTTACTTTCGTCGTCCTCTATATGAGCGTAACTTATAAAAAAATTAAAATCCGGCGCGATGGCCTGCAATTCATCTGCGATATCAAATATCAGTTCGTCCATCCTGATACGGTCTTTCAGAACCTGGCTTCCGGTTTCGGCTTTGGAGATTTCAAGCAGGGCATTGATGATTTCACTCAGGCTTTTGGTGTCTTCTTTTTGATTGGCGATATGCTTTTTAACGGTATCAAAATCAGTTTCATTTTCAATTTTCTCAAAATTGGATACCAGCACCGAAATCGGGGTCTTCAGCTCATGGGAAATGTGGTGGATGGCGTGTTTCTGGAAGGAAAAAGCCTCTTTCATCCGTTTCATCAGTTCATTGAACCTGCTTGCGAGAATTCCTATTTCATTTTCAGACTCCTCAATTTCAATAGGGCTGTTTTCGCTTTCGAAGTTATAATTCCTGATTTTCCGGGTAATTTCCATTATGGGTTTGGAAATCTTTCGCGAAAGGTAAATTGAAACAAAAATGACAATCACAGTTATCAATAAAAATGTGAAAACGAGAACTTTCCGGAGAAAGTCCAACTTTGTGTACCCAAAAGCATCATAAGCTTTACTGATGCCATAGTAGGATTTCCTCTCAGACTGGAAATAGATCCCTACTACATCATACAATCCGTCCTTTGTTTCTATCCAATTGTTTTCGGAGGACAACATCTTGAGGATTTCTTCTGGATTGTCTATTTCCGTATCATCGATGCTTTCATAGATCAACTGTTTGTCGCCATCAAATATAAGAAGCTTTTCATCATAGATTTTCTGTATGGTTACCTCTTCAAGGGATTGCAGGATATCACTGTCCATTCTTTGTGTTTCAGTCAGGAAATTAAAAGTCGTTGTGATTTTTTCTTTCTGACGCTGCTGAAATTCCTCTTCGCGGTACTCCGCAAAAAGCGTGTAAATAAATACGAGGGACAAACCCGTCAACAGGATGACTGTGGCGGAAAAATAAATCAATATTTTTTTTCTAATACTCATGTAACCCAATAAAACGTATCTCCTAATCCTTTCTAACGGGAAACGGCAATGGGTCAGCTGTCCTCAAAATAATAACCATATCCTATTTTTGTTTTAATGGATCCCTTACCGAAGGGTTTGTCGATTTTGTTGCGGAGAAAGTTGATGTATACTTCTACCGTATTGGTATTGGTGTCGATATATTTACCCCATATCTCCTTGATCAGTTCACGCTTGGTTACCAATTCCCCGTCAGCCATTAACAGACGCAAAAGAATCTGGTATTCCCTGGGGGTAAGAGATATTTCCTTTCCCTGTCTGCTGACTTCTTTTTTTGAAAGCCGAACGGTAATATCTGACACCACCATAAGATCCTGGACAGGTCCCGTCTGGTTTTGGGCTTCCGTCCTCTTCATGAGGGATTTGATTTTAAGGATCAACTCCTTCATATAAAAAGGTTTGGTAAGGTAATCATCCGCTCCACATTCATAACCCTTCACTTTGTCATCCAGCTCATCAAATGCGGTGAGCATAAGGACCGGAGTCACTTGGTTTGATCTCCTGAAATCCCGGCAAACATCATAGCCGTTTTTACCGGGAAGGTTGATGTCCAGAATCACACAGTCATAATTGTTTTTATTCAGCATTTTTTCCGCCAAAAGCCCGTCATACACAGGTTCCACCATGCATCCTTCATCCAGCAGTGCTTCCTTGATATTTCTGTTCAAGACGGGGTCATCCTCTATAAGCAGTATTTTCTTCAATGTTTACCGGTATTCAATTAACTTTCATACAATATTTAAATTTAGTTAAGGATTTCTGCCCGCAATAAGTTTCGGGGGCTTTTTTGGAGAAAAAAACCTTTATTGTCCCCTTTTCTCCCTCCGGCAATCATAAAAAAATGCCCAACAACCTAACCATTATCCCTGCTTTCTTTCCTTCCTTCTGTTTGAAAACTTATATTTGCGGACTCATTGAAAAGAACCTGATCATGACAAATAATTTTATAGACGAACTTAGATGGCGGGGCATGTTGCAAGACATGACACCTGGATTGGAGGCACACCTCAATAAAGGCATTAAAGCCGCTTATCTAGGTTTCGACCCTACTGCGGACTCTCTTCATATAGGCCATCTGGTAGGGGTAATGACGCTGCTGCATTTTCAAAGAGCCGGCCATAAACCCTTTGCCCTGATTGGGGGTGCCACCGGCATGATCGGCGATCCTTCCTTTAAGTCCGCCGAAAGAAACCTTTTGGACAGGGCTACTCTGGAGAAAAACATCAATTGTATCAAAAATCAGCTGGAAAAATTCCTGGATTTTGCTGCAGACTCACCCAATAAAGCCGAACTGGTCAATAATTACGATTGGATGGCGAAGTTTTCCTTCCTTGATTTTATCAGGGATGTGGGCAAGCACATCACTGTCAACTATATGATGGCAAAGGACTCGGTTAAAAGAAGGCTGGAAGAAGGCAGCGGCCTCTCGTTCACAGAGTTTTCTTACCAACTCATACAGGGATACGATTTTTATCACTTATGGAAAAACAGCGACTGTAGCATACAGCTGGGTGGGTCTGACCAATGGGGCAATATCGTAACGGGAACCGAACTGATCCGTAAAATGGCAAATGGAGAAGCCCACGCCCTGACCGTACCCCTGATCACAAAAGCGGATGGCAGCAAATTCGGGAAAACAGAGAGCGGAAGCGTCTGGCTTGACCCCGAAAAAACCTCTCCTTATGCTTTCTACCAGTTTTGGCTTAATGTATCGGACGAAGACGCTTCCAAGTACATCCGTATCTTTACCACACTAGACAGAAACACCATAGAGGAACTGGAAAAATCGCACCAGGACGCTCCCCACCTCAGGGTCCTTCAAAAAGAAATCGCCAAAGAGATCACCATTTTGGTGCACAGTGAGGCTGATTATGAAATAGCCGAAAAGGCCTCTTCTATCCTTTTTGGAAAATCTTCCCTCGAGGACCTCTCCTCTCTGGATGAGAGAACTTTTCTTCAGGTCTTTGATGGTGTACCTGTGATCGAGATGGAACATTCCGATTTTAAGAAGCTTGATAATGTTTTGGACCTCCTTGATTACGATCATAAAATCTTTCCTTCCAAAGGTGAAGCCAGGAAAATGGTTATAGGCGGGGGTGTGGGCATCAACAAAATAAAAATCAGTGATCCACAATCGGCCTTGGACTTCCCTTTGCTACAAAACAGGTACCTCTTGATCCAAAAAGGCAAAAAGAATTATTATATTGTTAGAATAAAATAAAGCAGGGGCTGGAACAATAATCAGCCCCTGTCCCTTCAACCAACCTCTCTTTCGCGTTTGATCAGTATATGGGAGTCTACGAACGACAACAAAAAGAAAAAAAAATACTGGAAGCTGCTGTTAAGCTTTTCGGCGGAAAAGGCTTTCATTACACGAAGGTAGAAGACGTAGCCAAACAAGCGAAAATCAGCAAAGGCCTGGTCTATTTTTATTTTAAAAGTAAGGAAGATCTGTACATGGCTGTTGCCAAAAAAGGCTTTGAAGAACTAAAGGACCTGTTTAATAAGGCCTACAACAAAAACAAAGACAAAAAAGGAATTGAAATTATCGCAGATCTGGTGGAAGCTTTTTTATCATTCACCAAAGATAAAAAGGTATACCATGAGGCCATACTTTATTTTTTGGGGATGTTGGAACCCTATAATGACGAAAGTGAAAGGAAAAACATGAATGGGTTGGTACTGGAAAGCCAATATTTTAAAAAGCTTTTGGACAGCCACCACGACGTGGCCAAAATAGGCATCAAAATAATTTCCCAGGGGATAAAGGATGGGAGTATGCGTCCCGATCTACAGGCAGAAGCTACATTTTATACGCTCTGGAGTATGCTCATCGGCAATTGTTGGCTGCAAGGTACTGTCCACTATGAACCTAAGGACATCAAAATAAGTGCTGAAAGCTGGAAAAACGGGTTCCTGAAATTGTTTTTTGAAATCCTTAAAGGCTCCCAACAAAACGTCAGGTACCAACCTGTGCAGGGGAAATTATTTTAGAAGCCTTCCCTCTATAAGAATAAAATCCGAAAACTAACCCGGTATAACGGGGTGTGAGTAAAGTACCCAAAGTTGAGGCCCTTGGACATTATGGCCAAATGCTACAGCGTTTTCGGTGTGGGTTTTCGCGGGAAGCCGGCCAAATTGGCATAAAAAATCCTTTGTATACCATTTCAGGCATTTTTATTGCACTAAGCTAAAAAGCTGAATTTTTGTTCAACATAAAACATTGACATCATGGATCTTATCATAGGCGCGTTAATCATTGTCGGTATTGCCATTGCCCTGCTTCTTCTATTCAAAAAAATTTTTAACAAAAAGAAAGATAAAGTCAGTGTATCTCAGGAGGTTTCGGCCGAAGAGGTCCTAAAAAAAGAAGTATCGGAATTTGATCCCGCCACCGGCGGTGAGCATACGGACAATCCTGAAAAACATCCACGTGAAGAAAGTGATGAAAACAAAGAAATCAGGTAGTGGAGTGAATTGTTGAGCGGATCGAAATGGAAGGCCTTGGGATTTGATTCCGGGGCCTTTTTCTATATTGTATACTGGAATGCCGCTGTAGGAATATTTTTTAAATTATTTGCCAGGTTGTCGCCGTTATACCGTATAAAAATATAAATTAGTATCAAATTAAATCGCCAACAATTAAACCACATTTAACCATTTTACAAAAGCATGGATTTAAGTTCTTTATTTTCACTTCAAGATAAAGTGGCCATTATCACCGGGGCCAGCAGAGGTATAGGTTTTTCAATTGCGCATTTTTTCGCAGCAGCAGGAGCCAAGGTAGTGATCAACGGCAGGAAAGAGGATTATTTGATGGAAGCGGCCAACAAACTCCGGGACAAAGGTTACGAGGTGGCAGGTGTGGCCTGTAATATAGGATATCAGGAGGAAAGGCAGGTGTTGGTTAAGCAGACCGTTGAAAAATACGGACAAATCGATATTCTGGTTAACAATGCAGCTGCAAGTCCTGTTTTCGGGCCGATACAGGAAACAGATATGGGAGCATTTGATAAAATTTTGGATGTAAATCTGAAAGCGCCCTATGAGTTATCCAAACTGAGTTTTCCGTACCTTCGCCAATCTTCAAACGCTTCCATCATCAATATCAGTTCGATAGGGGCCATCTCACCGGAACGCGGTCTTGGACTGTACAGCGTCAGCAAATCAGCGCTGCTTTCCCTTACCAAAGTGTTCGCCAAAGAATGGGGGGAATACAGCATCCGGGTAAATGCAATCTGCCCGGGACTTATCAAGACCCGGTTCAGCGAAGCCCTGTGGTCCAATGAAAAAATCAAAGAAAAATTTTTATCTGATCTTCCTTTAAAACGGATCGGAGAAGAGGGTGAAATAGGAGCCATGGCCCTCTTTTTGGCCTCCAAAGCTTCCAGCTATACTACAGGAGCTGTATTCACGTCCGATGGCGGTTTTGCGGTTTGATTTCATTTCAAATCAACTTGTTTAGATCCTGGTTTCTTTCTTGCGGCCATCTTCCTCCATTTCCACTTCTACCACTTCTACTTTAACGGCCTGTTTCAATGGGATTACGCTTCCGCCGACCTTTTCCGCAATAAAATAAGTGACCTGTGCGCCAAAGAGAAAAATCACAACAGAATAATATACCCATACCAACACGATGACCAATGAACCCGCAGTACCATAATAAGTGCCGACATCAGCATTTCCCATATAGATCCCGATGAGGTATTTACCCAATGCAAACAAAACCATCGTCACAAAAGCCCCTAACCACACATCTTTCCATTTTACTTTGGCATCGGGAAGAATTTTATACATTAGCCCAAAAATCAAAACCAACAATGCCTGGGTAAAAAAGAAATTGATAACAGAGGCGAAGTACAGCGTGTTTCCCTCAAACAGGTCGGAGAAATAATTGAGCATAATCATGATAAAAGCATCTGCTAAAAGCGAAACCAACAATAAAAAGCCAATAGAAGCTACCATCGAGAAACTCAACAACCTGTTTATGCCAAACTTAATCAATCCTTTTTCCGGCTTGGGTTTGATATGCCAGATATGATTGATGCTGTTTTGAAGACTCACAAAGACGGTGGTAGCGCTGAAAATCAACACGCCTATCCCTATCACTTTGGCAATGGTAGCCCGGGCATCGATGGACACATTCCGCATAATGTCATCCAAAGTTTTGGCGCTGTCCTCCCCTATTAATTCACTTGCCTGAACCAGTAATTCCTCCCTTACGGTGTTTTCGCTATAGAATGCGGCAGCTATATTCATCACAATTATTAAAAAAGCCGGGAGGCTAAAAATGGTATAAAAAGCGGTGGAAGCTGCAAAAGTCATGGAATCACTCCTGCCAAAATCCTTTACACTGTCCATTAATATTTGAAAAACAGTATAATTTTTAAGTTTATTGATTTTCTTCCGTATCATAGTAAAAATGAGATGGGCAAATTCAATATTTACCATTTATCATTCCCAAATATGCCGAAATTCTCAAAAATAAAAAAACGCAATAAAAAATAAGCTAAAACTGACTCCAATACCCCTGAACAATCCTATAAAAAAGTATCAAAATGCACAACCGTAAACCGGGCTTCCTTTAACCGGCATGGGAACAGCAAAAACAGAACCACTGTCGGGAAACTCTTCCAACTGCGCATCTATCATGTTTTCCCTTGCAGTGGTAATCAACAATTGGTTCCCCTCAGACCCGCCAAAAGCACAGGAAGTAACATGGGGTGCGGGAACTTCAATTTTATCCAACAACTTGCCGGAACCAGGATCCCAGCAATAGACACCTGATCCGCCATAATGGGCAATCCACAAATGACCCTTCTCATCCAGACACATACCATCCGGAGATCCCATTCCTTCAGGGATAGTGATGGCTTCTTTAATATATGAAATATCCCCGGTTTTTACCTCATACCCAAAAGCCTGTACACTTTTGGTAGGTGTATCGATATAGTACATGGTCTTATGATCCAATGACCATGCGATACCATTTGAAATGGTTACGGATGCCACTTTTTTAGTGAGGGTAAAATCAGTATCCACACAATATAAAGCCCCGGCATTTTTATCAAATTGGGTACTCATGGTTCCCACCCAAAGTCTTCCTGACGCATCACAAGCACCGTCATTGCACCTGTTTAAAGGTTTTTCCGTTTCAATATCCACCAACCACGTTAAGTTTTCCGTGTCAGGGTCAAACCGCGCCAACCTTGCGTCCAATGCTAAAATGAGTCCGTCTCCTTTTCCTTCCAAAACCAAGCTAAGACGGTGCGGGAAATCCCAAGTTTTGACCTTCTTTTTTGCCCAGTCGTAACGATACAAAGTTCCTTTCTCAATGTCCACCCACAAAAAACTGTTCCATTTAGCATGCCAATATGGTCCTTCGGCCAAAATACATTTTGAAGGATATAATAATGAAGCTTCCATGTATATATGTTTTGGAATGAAAGAAAATTCAAAATAAAAAAAACCAGTGTGAATGCCAAAGCATGCGCCCCGGTCTTCAACTGGGCTTTGGTCTTTGGAATTAATTAATGGGAAGGCCAATACTTAGCCAATTTTCCCCTTAAATAGGCGATACTTCTTTCCAACTGGTCCATACCGTCTACGCCGTCCTCTATGCTGATCCAGCTATCAAAGCCTACGTTTTTCAGTTCTGTAAAAATGGCATCGTAATCATTTAAGCCTTTCCCGATCTCTCCATGACTAAGTATTTTGGCATAGCCTACAGCTCCTCCCTCCTCTTTTCGAAGGTCCTCTATGGTGCCGTATTTTAAATAACGGTCACTGGCATGCATGGTAACCACCCTGGAGGACACTTTTTTTAACAATTCCAAAGGATCTTCTCCCGCTAAAAAGGTATTGCTGGGATCATAGTTCACTCCGAAATTAGGGTGTTCGATACTGTCTACCAGTTTACAGAAAACATCCATCTTTTGGGCAAATTCAGGATATTCCCAAAAATCATCCTTATAGTGGTTTTCAAGAATCAGCGTGATGCCTCTTTCTTCTGCATAAGGAATACAGGCCATAATGGAATCGGCTGCCAATTTTACCCCTTCGTCTATACCTAATTCAGGGCGTTTCTGGCCACTCAGCACGCGGCAATACTTTCCGCCCAGGGCATGGGTCATGTCTATCCAATGCTTTTGTTTCTCAATTTCCTTATTCCGAAAAGCTTGCTCAGGATGTGTAAAATCCGGGGAACAGCACATCATGGGAATCTCTTTACCTGTATCCTCTACCATCTTCCTGAACCTGTCCCAGTTGTTTTTGTCTTCCATTTCAAGGAATCCGGCATACCATTCAAGTCCTTCGATATCCAGGTTACCGGCAAGTCGGATCCACTCCTCCACTTTCATGCTGCCGTCTTTGCAGAGCGCCTGCATAAAAGCTTTGGGAAATGCGGCTAATTTAGGCATATAGTTGTTGTTAAAAATTTTGGAAAATAATCATTATCATCTACTTAATCGTGCTGGTATCTTTAGGCGCGTTTCTGCCTATCATGGGATATTGCTCCAGTTCCATCACCTGGCCACTCACAGGACCGGATTCATCGGAAAGCCAAAATACGGCCGCAGCCGCTATTTCCTTGGGCCAAATGATCCTTCCTGCCGGGGCGTACATGGCAGGTATGCTTTCATACCAAGCATCAGACAGCCCTTGGTCTTTTTTTCGCTGGATTTCGGTTTCCGTCAGTACCCAGCCAGGATTGATCTGGTTGACCTTTACGCCATAATCCCTGAACAGGCTGTCCCCCAGGTTTCTGGTCATGGTCATCAGCCCGCCTTTCGAGATGCTGTAAGCCAACAATTGCGGCTCTCCGCTCCAGGCATTCACAGAACCTATGTTCAAAACACCGCCACCTGTTTTTTCCAGCTCCGGAAGAGCCGCTTTGATCAACAATAAGGGGGCAATGGTATTGATTTCAAGTACCTTTTGTAAAAAAGTCTTATCCGTATCATCAATGCTTGAAGTGACTACCCATGCGGCATTGTTGACCAAGGCATCCAGTTTACCGAAGCGGTTCAGCGCTGTTTTTACAAGTCTCTCCGCACAACCGTCCTGGGTCAGATCCTCTATGTGCAGGGCAGCGTTATCCTCCCCCAACTCCCGAAGCACTTCTTGACCCCATGCTTCTTCAAGACCGTGAACCACAACCTTGGCGCCTTCTTTGACACATCGCTGGGCAATGGCCTTACCGATGCCGGTGGTGCTCCCGGTTATCACAATCACTTTGTCTTTTAGCCTCATCATACCGGTTTTAATACACTTTTTACCACTTCCCCATGATGCATCTTTTCAAAAGCTTCCAACCAGGAAGTAATGGGCCATACCCCTCCGATGATGGGTTTAACATCCAGCATTCCCGAGCCCATCATGCTGATTACTTTCTCCCATATAGGCCAGTTGTGACTGAAGCTACCCTGCAACCTTACATTCTTCTGTACAATGGGATCCA
The DNA here is from genome assembly GCF_042652345.1 of Negadavirga shengliensis. Taxonomy (NCBI): domain Bacteria; kingdom Pseudomonadati; phylum Bacteroidota; class Cytophagia; order Cytophagales; family Cyclobacteriaceae; genus Negadavirga; species Negadavirga shengliensis. The sequence continues at coordinate 352,536 of NZ_JBHSJJ010000004.1, read as the reverse complement.
ATGTAAAGTTACAAGGCTGAGGTCCCCAGCCTACTTTGGTTATTTGGCCATTTGGCCGCACCAGTGCCATGGCTATCTGCAAGGTGGCGCTGGTTCCGGCGGCATCTACCACGAGGTCTGCGCCCATGCCATCACCTGCTCTTGCCCATTCGTCCGCACTTCCTATCAAACCTTCACAGCCGTATTGTTTTACAAGTTCCAGTCTTCCGCGGTCCGCCTCCAGCCCCAATACAGCCACATGGGCACCGTTCAACCTGGCCATCACCGCACATAAAATCCCAATGGTTCCGGGTCCGATCACAACCACCCTGTCACCGGGTCTGATAGTGGAGTTCATAATTACGGCATTGTATGCCACACAGCAGGGCTCGGTGAGGCACGCCTCTTCAAAAGGCACATGGTCAGGCACATGGTGCAAACAGCGGGCCGGCACCCTTACATAGCGGGTCATGGCGCCGTTAACCCCATAACCAAAACCTTTTCTGGTAGGATCAAGATTATACAGCCCAACCCTGCTCATGGGATTCAGTGGGTCAATAACGGCAGCCGTTTCGCTGACCACCCTGTCTCCTGTCTTCCATCCCTGAACTCCAGGACCAATCTCCGCAATCTTTCCACCGAATTCATGTCCCAATACCACCGGGTAATTAACGGGCCAGCTATGATCCGATGTCCATTGATGGAGATCGCTTCCACATACCCCCACGTTTTCCACCTCCAACAATACCTCGCCCTCCCCAATTTCCGGCTTTTCGATTTCCCTTATTTCTACGGAGCCTTTGGCTTCCGCGTAATTCACTACAGCAGCAGATTTCATGTGTTTATAATTGATTTTTAGCGGTCATGCTTGCGGGCCGTAATGCACTTCAGCATGCAGGCATGGAATCTCGCATGATGATAATCATCCCTCCGTGGGCCGCTTGCGTCATGCTCGATTTCATTATATATTTTGTTGAATTTAAGCGATATTCATTTTATTTTATGATCACATCTCCATGGGCATGTATCGCTTCACAGATCTTTCTCAAAGAAGCTTCCAAATCCCCCTCAGCAGTTTTGAACGCATCGGCGTCAATGGTCAGCGGAGCCCCCAGGACCACCAGTGGGGCCCCATAGACGGGTGTGGATATGGCTTGTTCCAGGCTTAACCCTCCCACAGCCTGCACGGGAATGCTTACCGCTTCCACTATTTCCCGCAATTGGTCGAGGGGACTGGGCATACGTTTTCCCTGTGCGGCAATCCCCCGTCTTTCATCATAGCCAATATGGTGTACAATAAAGTCACAACCCAAATCTTCCAACATTTTCGCTCCTGCCACCATATCGGGACAACCAAGATTATCGCCCATCACTTTTACACCATGGTCCTTCCCAGCCTGCACCACACATTTGATGGTTTCTTCGTGAGCCCTTGCCATCACCACCACATGGGTAGCTCCGGCTTTGGCCATCATTTCAGCCTCCAAATAGCCACCATCCATGGTTTTCAGATCTGCCACTATAGGGGTATGGGGAAATGCCTCTCTTAACTTCCGCACACCGTGCAGTCCCTCTGCCAGAATCAAAGGTGTGCCTGCTTCCAGCCAATCCACGCCTGCGCGCATGGCTAGAGAAGCCGTTTCCAAGGCTTCATCAATGTTGGTAAGATCTAAACTGATTTGGACTATGGGTTTCATATACTACTATTTTGAGATGTTTATAATGCTAAATATTTTCCGCTAAAGAATCACAGAATGTCTGAATAATTTCCTTTGTCTAAAAATTCCATTTTAAAGCACCGGTAGATTCAAGATCACAAAAGGATGGGTTGGATTGTAAATAAAATACTTCCATGGTAAATGTGAAAAGGCTTTGGTTAAATAAAGACTGTATTGTGAATTTTAGCTTAATTTAAATAATTGCTGGCATAAACCATAATTCTTTTGCTCTGATAGCAATACGCTGCTCTAACCGGATGGGCTACTGTATTTCCCGCGAATTTTTTAAGAAAAATCAATGTGATGATTACAATGGCCGAGAGAAGTGGAGTTTTCCTTTAAAAATTCTATATTTGGTCTATGCAACAACATTGGGAATTTAATATCAATGAAACAAAACTTACCGATGAATCTTCTACACCGAAGAAGAATGCCCTCACATCGTTTCTTAAAAATGAACAGAGGGCTTTGGATATATTCCTGAGTTATTATTTGAAATCAGAAGGTGCTATAGCCGAAAATACAGAAATTGGAGATGATCTTGTTTTTATTAAAAACCATCAGGGTAAATTTACTGTCAAGTATGATAAGGTTCATTACAATGCCTGCTTGAATATTCATGAACAAGACAAAGAGAAAATGGAGTTGAATTTCCGGATAGATCCCAAAAATAAAATCCTCCAGCTCACGGGACCTGAATGGCCGGAGCGGGAGCCTGATGATATTTAAACCCCTTGTTTTTTTCAAGATCATTATCAATCCAAGTCATATCTTTCCATGCCATCTTTCGATATTGTCATTATAGGTACGGGGCCGGCCGGCGCCATGGCAGCCTATGAAGCCAGTGCAGCCAACCTTTCCGTTGCTATTTTTGAAAAGGAGACCCTCCCCCGATACAAAACCTGCGGAGGAGGACTCGTCTACCGGGGTAGAAACTTGTTGCCTTTTGATGTGTCCCAGGTTGCGGAGAAGGAGTTTTCGGAAATAGAAGTACACTTTGAGAATTCAGACCGCTGTTTCACTGCAAGCCGAAATGCTCCGGTTATTACCATGGTGATGCGGGATAAGTTTGATGCTTTAATTACCGAAAAAGCGGTTGAAAAAGGTGCAAAATTGATTCAAAAATGTGTTTTGGAGCATATCGGGATGGGATCAAAACTGGAATTGAAGACCACAACGGGCCTTGTGGAAAGCGATTACCTCATTGTTGCCGATGGCGCTTTCAGTCCTACTGCAAGGATGGCTGGATGGAAAGAGAGCCGCCAGCTGATCCCCGCTTTAGAGTATGAGGTTGAGGTGGATACAGGCACCTTTGAAAAGCTCTCGCAAACGGTAAGGTTCGATGTGGATACCGTGCCTTATGGATATGCCTGGTGCTTTCCCAAAAGAGCGCACCTTTCCATTGGTGTGGCCTGTTTCAGGAAATCCAGGATCAATTTAAAAGATTATTATCGGTACTATCTGGAAAAATTAGGGGTCAGGCAAATCATAAAAGAAGAAGCCCATGGGTTTCAAATACCCATTGGCGCCAGGAAAGACGGTTTTGCTAAAAACAGGGTCTTTCTGGCCGGAGATGCCGCCGGCTTTGCAGATCCTTTAACGGCCGAGGGTATTTCCAATGCGTTGTACAGCGGGCAACTGGCAGCAAAATGTATCCATAAACATTTTGCAAATCCAAGTGCTGCCGTTGAAGCTTACCAGACCACATTGAAAAACAACCTCCTGCGCGAATTAAAAACGTCAGGATTATTAAGCCGGACATTTTATGGACAGCCGCATGTCAGAAAGATGTTGATCAATAAATACGGCCAAAAGGGTTGTGAATATCTTACCGATATTTTCATGGGAAACAAAACATTTCCTCATGAAATCGGTCACTGGTTGAGAGAGCGCTTGCTGCCTTTCCCTCTGTAATTTTATCGGCTTATTTGAGGGCGATCCTCACCACATAGCTATCTGCGGTCACATACAGGTTTTTGCCGGCTTTGTCCAAGGCCACATTGGAGGTAAGCTCACCTACTTTCAGCCTGCCCAAAACCTTTGCCTGTTGATCAAAAATCCATACTCCTCCCGGGCCGGTGGCAAAAATCAAGCCGTCCTTCCTGACTTTCAAACCATCCGGAAGCCCTTTATCCGTTTTAAATTCCTCAGTGGCATCGTAGAAAATCCTCCCTTGAGACAGATCGCCATCAGACGAAACGCTGTATGCATACCAAATAGGTTTAGCTGGATCAGAGTTGGCGATGATCAGTGAACCGCCGTCCGGAGAAAACGCCAATCCATTGGGCCTCGAAATGGAATCCAATAAAAGCGTAAGCTCTCCTTCTTTTGAGAACCTATAAACCCCCTGAAAGGGAATTTCTTTGGAGGGATCTTCCATGTTTTTTTCCAAACCGTAAGGTGGATCTGTAAAATACAGATCCCCTCCGGCATCATATGCTGCATCATTAGGGCTATTGAAACGCATGCCCTCAAAATTGTCCACTATGGTTTCGTATTCCGCCTTCGGCGAATTCAGGGGAGCCTTCATTTTGGCCATTCTCCTGTCTCCATGTTGGCATAAAACCAACGCTCCTTCCGGGTCGAGCAGCAAGCCGTTGGATCCCAGTTCTCCTCCCCGGGTACCTTCCCCGGTAAATCCCGCCGGTTCCAGATAAATGGAAACACCCTCTTCTGCCGTCCACGAATGGACCCGGTTATAGGGTATATCGGAAAACAAAAGCTTTTGTTCCTTTTCCAGCCAAAGCGGACCTTCGGTCCACTCGAATCCACTGCCCAAAATTACCGCTTCGGCTTCAGGATCGATGATTTGGTCAAGCCGGGGATCATGCCTTTCAATCTCCAGAGAAAGGGTTTCCTGCTTTTCCCCTTCACTCTTTTTAGGACCACAAGCTGCAATCCAAAGCGCCAAAAGCAGCATTAACGGAAAAAAACCTGCCTTATTCATCGATATTAATCTTCCACGGTGAATTTATAAATACACAGATGTTCGTAGGTTTCTCCGGGATTCAATTCAACCGATGGGAAGTCGGGTTGGTTGGGTGAATCAGGAAAATGCTGGGTTTCAAAACAAATGGCTCCTCTTTTTCCGTAGGTCTTCCCTGCTTTGGATTTACCCTTACCATCCATAAAATTACCGGTATAAACCTGCATACCAGGCTGGTCAGTATAAACCTCCATCTTCCGGCCGTTTTCAGGCACCCAGACGGACCCTGCCCAAATGGTCCCTCCTTCAGCGTCATTGTTCAGAACCCAGTTGTGGTCATATCCACCAGCTATTTTCAATTGATCAAAATCATGGGCTATCCGTTCACCCACAAGAAAAGGTTCTCTAAAATCCATCGGCGTGCCTTCTACAGGTGCTATTTCTCCCAAAGGGATCAGCACCTCATTGACCGGGGTATAGTGATCGGCGTTAAGCTGCATTTTATGATTAAGCACATCACCCTCTCCATGTCCGTTGAGGTTGAAAAAGGAATGGTGCGTTAGGTTCACAATGGTGGGTTTGTCCGTCTCAGCCTCATATTCGATTTTAAATTCATTATCATCTGTCAATGAATAAGTCATATATACCGTTAAGGTTCCCGGAAATCCTCCATGACCGTCCTCAGAAATATATTTCATGGCCAATTTTTGGTCAGTGGCTTCCAGCACTTCCCATACTACATTGTGATATCCGCCGGGCCATCCGTGAAGGTTATTGGGTCCGTTGTTGGCTTCCAACTCGTATTCTTTGCCTTGCAGCGTGAATTTTGCACCGGCAATCCTGTTTCCGTACCTGCCGATGGGGGCTCCGTAGTAGCTGTTGGCGTGGTTGATATAATCATCCAGGTTATCGTAGCCAAGCACAATGTCCTCAAAATTCCCGTTTTTGTCCGGGGTAAACAGCTCCACCACTCGTGCTCCAAAATTGGTGACAGTCATCTCCAAACCGTTGCTGTTAGATAAACGGTACAATTTTACCTCCCCTTCTTCCAGGGTTTTTTCAAATTTTGACGGGTCCATTTGTGTAAGGGGTTTGTCTTTGGATTTTTCATTTCTTTTACCGGATTCACAGGCCACCAGAATTCCGGAAGCCATCAAAGCAATCAGTAAGCTCTTTTTCATTTTAGAGGGATTTTAATGCGATACAATTCTTCATGCAATTTTTTCAAAAATGACGGATCGAACTTTATCACCTTCCTATCGTAGGTCATTAGTCCGTTTACTTCCACCTCAACGTCCGTGGTCTGGGTATAAACAGCAGCAGAAAGTCCTTTATTTACCAGTGGCTTTAAATCCTTGATCAATTGGTCATACCGGTTTTTCAACTCCTCCTTGTCCTTAAAACTTTGATAACCCCAGTTGTCCTTTTCCTGCCAGGTATGCCCTTCGATGGGTAAGCCAAGTCCTCCATACTCTCCCAACACGATGATCTGGTCCTTGCCGTAAATATCCGGGTCGGGCATCACCGGATCCGGGTAGTTGTGCAGGTCCATGATTTGCCCGGAAGTCGTGAAATTACCACCGCTCGCACTGTTCACCAGCCGTGTAGGATCATAATTCATGGTCCATTCCACAATTTCTTGGGTTTTGAACTGTCCCCAGGCCTCGTTAAACGGTACCCACACCACGATGGAAGGAAAATTATAGTTGGCATCGATGATGGCTTTCCATTCCTCCCTGAAGATCGCTTCGGATTCAGGCGTCCTGTCCTTTTCCGTTCCTTTCCCAATAATGCCCGGTCTGGATTCCCAACGGTTGCCCATATCCCCGCTTGGCATGTCCTGCCACACCAGCATGCCCATCCGGTCGCAATGATAGTACCACCTGGCCGGCTCCACTTTTACGTGTTTGCGGATCATGTTGAAACCCATTTCCTTGGTTTTCACAATATCAAAGAGCAGCGCCTCATCCGTGGGGGCCGTATAGAGGCCATCAGGCCACCAACCCTGGTCCAAGGGACCGTACTGGAAAACAAATTCATCATTTAAAAGCATCCGTTGTATCCCCCCCGCATCCGTTTCCATACTGATTTTTCTCCATGCAGTATAGGTTTTCACCTGATCAACTGTCCTTCGGCCTTCCACCAAATCGATTTCCATATCATATAAAAAAGGATCATCCAAAGACCAAACCCTCGGGTTATCCACCTGGAGTACCGCTGTTTCACCCGGGCTCACGGTTTTTTCACTTATTACCCTATTCCCGTCCAACAGCCTTACCTGTACTTTCTGATCAGTTTTTGCTCTTTGGATATCGGTTTCTACGGTAATGCTATTTGCATCTAAATCAGGCGTTGTCTTGATCCCTCCTATGTATTGCTGCGGCACTGCCTCCAGCCACACGGTCTGCCATATTCCTGTAACAGGCGTATACCAAATTCCCCGTGGCTCCCGGACTTGCTTGCCTCTGGGCTGAGGTCCTTCATCGCTGGGATCCCATACCCTGACAGCCAGCTCCTGCTTCCTACCTGACCTAAGTAAGGTGCCGATCTCAAAATGGAAAGGGTCATAGCCACCCCGGTGTACGCCTGCACTTTTGCCATTCACAAAAACCTCGGCTTCCCAGTCTACCGCACCAAAATGCAACAGCACCTCACCCCGACGCATGTTTCTATCCACTTCAAATTCCCGATAATACCAAAGTTCATTATCCGCCCCGACTTCTTTACCAACGCCGGACAGCGCGGATTCCACAGCAAAAGGGACCAATATGTTTCCCTCAAAATGGGCCGGTTGGCTTTCCCCTTTTGGTCGGATGGCATATTCCCACAATCCATTGAGATTTTGCCATCCTTCACGCTCCATCTGAGGTCTTGGGTATTCAGGAAGCGGCTGAGAAGGGTCAATATTTTCTGCCCATTGTGTCATGATGCGGTCTCCCTCCGGCTTCCATTGACTGTCTTGGGCCTGACTGTTAAAACCAAAAAACTGAACGGATATAAAAAACAATACTCCTAAAACCGGTATCGGTTGCAGTCCTTGAATAGTGGATGTTGGTGTTTTAGAGTTTCTATTATAGAAAAGCGTTTTGGCTTGTCTATCAGGTGTGTAAAATTTCATTAAAATAAAGGTTTATTATTAAATAACAGTTGTGTCTGGCTTTTCTGCAAAAATCCCCGGCCAAAATGGCCATGCAGAAAGCGAAAATATCAAAAAATACGGAAAATGGCAGTCTAGATTCCCTGAAAATCCATAATTTAATGAAAAATTGACTCTTTATAGCCATGAATGCAAACCAGGGCGCTGATCCCCACATGAGGTTTTTCCTGATATTTTGGTGTTTAACGCTGTTGTTACAAAACTGTGGGCAGGATAAAGACCTTAAGCATCAGACGGTGCTTCATCCCTATGCAGCCAACGAGGAGGTTGCAAGGTATATGGAAAACTTTGAAGGCCGGGGGGATCTTACCGATCCTACCTCGAAGCCTACTTCACCTGATATGGCGGTGCAGCAATTTAAGGTAGCCGGGGACTTACAATTGGAGTTGGTTTTGTCTGAGCCGGATATCGTTCAGCCCTTACACATTAGTTTTGACCACCGGGGAAGAATGTGGGTGGTACAATATCGTCAATACCCCTATCCAAAAGGATTAAAAATTACCGACATAGACAATCACACCCGGGTAAAGTTTGATAAAATCCCCGACGCTCCTCCCTTGGGAGATAAAGGCGCAGATAGAATAACTGTATTTGAAGACACTGATGGAGACGGTAAATATGACCGTTCTTTTGATGCCATAGAAGGACTCAATATTGCCACCTCGGTAGCGCTGGGCAGAGGAAAAATCTGGGTATTAAATCCCCCTTATTTGTTGGCCTATAAGGACGCCGACGGAGACGGTATTCCTGAAGACAACCCCGAAGTTCACCTTAAAGGTTTTGGATTGGAAGATACCCATTCGGTGGCCAATAGCCTTACTTGGGGTCCTGATGGCTGGCTTTATGGTGTTCAGGGCAGTACCACAACCGCCAAAATTGAAGTTACGGGCAGTTCCCATGTCACTTCATTTTCAGGGCAGGCGATCTGGAGGTATCATCCTGAAAATAAGACATTCGAAATATTTGCCGAGGGGGGCGGCAACAACCCCTTCAACCTCGAGTTTGATAGAAAGGGAAGAATTTATTCAGGATCAAATGGTTATGGCAGAGGACCTTATTATAAACAGGGAGCTTATTATATCAAAAGCTGGGGCAAACACGGCCCTTTGACCAATCCTTATGCTTTCGGCTATCTTCCCAATATGCCTTTGGAGGGGGAAAAGAAACGGTTTACCCATTCGATGATCATCTATGAAGGCAATGGATTTCCCGAAGCCTATCAAGGTAAGATGTTGGCGGCCAACCCACTCCATAATTATCTGCAGTTGACCCGAATGGAAAAACTCGGCTCTTCCTTTCAGAATATAGACGAGTCGATCATCCTGGCCACAGAAGACAAGTGGTTCCGTCCGGTGGACATGAAACTCGGACCGGACGGCGGGATTTACCTCGCAGACTGGTACGACAGCAGGCTGTCCCACGTGGACCCTCGGGATACCTGGCACAAAAGCTCCGGCAGGATCTATAAATTGACCGGAAATGGGCTGAACAACAACCCCGGGCCCTTTGATCTTAGCCAAAATGACACAAAATCGCTTATTGACTACCTAAGCCACCCCAATAAGTGGTTCAGACAGCAGGCATTAAAGCAACTGGGAGACAGGGGGGACAAACAGGCGTTGCCCCTGCTTTTCAAATTGTTTGAAAAAGGCAATGATCAGGAAGCTTTGGAAGCTTTATGGGGCGTCCATCTCAGCGGTGGGTTTACAGACGACTTTGCGGTCAAAGCCCTTGCGCACAGGGATCCCCATGTGCGTATGTGGGCCCTCAGGTTGATTGGGGATTATCAAAAGGTCTCTGCGGACCTATCCATGACATTAAAATCTTTGGCTACAAAGGAAAAATCAGCTGAAGTAAGGAGCCAGCTGGCCGCTACAGCCAAAAGATTGCCGTCGGAAGCAGCATTACCTATTATCAGTAACCTGGCCCAATACCATGATGATGCAGAGGATCCCGATATTCCCATGCAGCTGTGGTGGGCTCTTGAAGCCAAAATCCATGAAAATCCGGAATCCGCACTCGGATTTTTCAAAAATGAAAAACACTGGCACACTCCGGTTGCGGAGAAATTTCTGCTAAACCGGGCGATGCAGCGTTTTGCTATGGAAGGCGGTCAGGAAAACTTAAGATTTTGTCAAAAACTATTGGACTTGGCACCGGGTAAAAAACAGGCCGAAATCCTGGTGGCTGGCCTGTATCAGGGGCTGGGGGGCCAGGATTTGGTTTCCTTACCGGAAACATTGCTTAAAGCCATCCAACCTTACACAGACGATTACAATTCGTTGGCATTGTCTCTTCGGTCAGGAGAAAGAAAAGATGTAAAAAAAGCGTTTTCCATCATTCAGGATGAAAAGGAACCCATAGGCAGAAGGCTGTCGCTTATTCATATATTCGGAGAAATCCACGAACCTGAGGCGGTTGATGTGCTGCTCGGTCTTATCACTGCTTCCGGCGGTTCTCCTGCTATCCAACAGGCTGCCCTCCATGCCCTTACCAACTATCCTGATCCCCAAATAGGGCGGAATTTAGCCAAGACATATCCTTCCATCCGGGCGGATGAATATGTCCGGGAGGCTGCGATAAGGCTTTTTGCCAGTAGAAAAAGCTGGGCGCTATCGTTCCTGGAGGAAATAGATCGCCATAAAATTATCCATAAAGAAGATGTGCCATATGCTCTTGCGAGAAATTTCTATTTACTCGGCGATTCGGAGATCGATCGCCTCACTGGGAAACTGTGGCCACAGACGCTCCCTTTGGATGCGGCGTCCATATCGACGGAAATGAGACGGGTAAAAAACATTGTGCAGTCCGGTTTAGGAGACGTATTTAATGGCAAATCGGTATTCTTCAGCAACTGTGGACAATGTCATCAGATGCACGGGGAAGGGGGCTTATCAGGACCTGATCTCAGTGGTTATGACAGAAGCCAGTTGGACTATTGGTTACTCCATATCATCGATCCCAATGCGGATATCCGGGAGGGGTTCGAATTGGTAAATGCTTTAACGGATGATGGCAGGATCATCACGGGAAAACTGACAGAGACCGAAGGTCAAACCATGCGGGTCGTTCCTCCGTCTGGGGGAAAGCCCACTACCTTGACGAAAGAAAAATTGAATAAAATGGATGTTTCTGATATTTCATTTATGCCTGAACGCCTATTGGAAGGCTTATCCGATCAGGAAATACGGGATTTGTTTTCGTTCTTAATGAATTGAAAAAATTTAACAAAAATTAATCAAACCTATTCCTCTCTATATTGGTTTAAAACCTTAATTTCGCACGCTTATTTTATCAGATTAATGAACCAAAGAGGTATTCGCAAAATTACATTACTAGCATTTACGGCCCTGTGCTGGATTCATGTTAACAGGGTTGATGCTCAGACTGAAAGGGACAGTATCAGGACGGAAAACATCTTATTGGACAGCTTGTTCATACAGGAAATTGAGCAAGTCCCCGGAGAGAAACCAAAAGTATTGCATGCCGAGCCTTTATATATCGACCTGATCCGCGATTTGGGGGCCAGAAAAGGGGAAAAAGAATGGAACTTTGCCCTTGGCATGAAAGCCGACCAAAATTTCGATGAATACGAGGCATTGATAGAATACGAATGGGCGCCCATTGACCGGTTGGGACTGGAAATAGAAGTTCCGGTGACCTTATATGGACCGGCAGTGTCAGATGAGGTCATAGCTCCTTCCAACAGAGTGGAAAGCCTGAAGCTCGCCGCGCAATGGTCATTTTTCGTTTCAGAAAAAGCCAATACCTCCCTGGCACTGGGTTATATCCATGAGTTTGAAATTGTGGATCTTAACAAGATGGGCCAGGAAAGTTTTTACAAAGGGAATATATACAACCCCTTTTTTATAGCTGCAAAGCGATGGGGCAGGAACTATCATACACTGGTCTATACCGGGCCGAGAATGGTCCAGGAGTTTAAGGAAGAAAAAACAAAAGCGGTGTATGAAATCAACACCAACTTTCACTACATGATCGCCGGCACCAGAAACTTTATCGGCGTGGAAATCAACAAGGAATGGGCAAACGGCAAATTGGTTGCAGTCATGCGACCCCAGATGCGTGTGGCATTGGCAGAAAACCTGATGATAGGCATTGTCAGTGGCATTCCCCTCAATAAGGAAGTCCGCGGCCTCAGTTCCTTTGCCAGGATCATCTATGAACCGGGATTTAAGACAATGCACTGAGCCCATTCAATATCCCATAATTTCTTACTCCTTTTCTCCGGACGCCAACTGCTGTTGGACCAGATCCGCGGGGTATTTGAGGGCCAGTTCCCTGATTTCATAGGAAAACCGGGTATAGGTTTCGAGCCAAATCTTCCGCTCTTCCTCTGTATATTCATAAAATCCCTTACCGTTAAAAATCCCATTACCGCCATTATCAACTATCCTGTTAATCAGTTCATTGGGTTGGGTAGCATTACTGAGGGTGGGGAAAAGTTCTTTCATCACCTCTCTGTATGATCCTATACCTGTAAAATCCATCCAGCGGAAAACACCCATCATGGGTATGAAAAACCCAGCCACATTCCTGCATGCCCTGTCCACATCTTCTACTGACGCATAATCCCCCTCTACGAGATACAGGGCCTCCCTATACATGGCATACATGAGCCTGTTAGCCACAAAGCCGCGGATATCTTTTTTTACCAAAACAGCCTCTTTTTGCCAAAAAACAGCCAGGCTGTAAAGATATTCTGCACCTTTCATGTCACTTCTATCCCCGCAAATCACCTCCAGAAAACGGGTGGTGTGTGCAGGTTCCATCCAATGCAGACCGTAAAAACGTTCAGGATGGCTCACGTATTCCTGCAATTTACTGATGGGAATTGCTGAGGTATTGGTGGTGATCAATGCTTCAGGACTTACCACCGCATCAATGGCCTTAAAAACTTCCGCTTTTATGGATTCATCTTCCTTAACCGACTCTATAATGAGCTGACAGCTTTTTAAATCCTCATAGGCATCTGCCAAAACCAGGTTTTCCAGGTAATCATCGGGATGTTTATCCAACAAACCTTTTTCCCTGGCTGTTTGGAAGTGATCATGTATCCTTTTCTCACCCGCAGATATATTGGTCTGAATAGGATCAAAAGCCGTCACTTTGTGTCCTGCAATCAATAAACAGGTGGATATGCTGCATCCCATCAGGCCTAGCCCGACTATTCCTATCTGTATCTCAGTTGGTTGTGGGTGATTTGTCATTTATTGTGGAAATGGGTTATCATTTACCTGCGCAAAATGATAATATTCACCCCTACACGGATTCTTTATCATAAAAAGCAGATTTTTGACAACCAAGTTGAAAATGAAATTTCAAAAATAGGTCTAAAATTGGCAATCAAACCATCTCAGACATCTAAATGAACCACTTTCCCCGTTCTCACAGATTCGTCACAGGCAAAAGCTATCCGCAGGCTGTTAACGGCATCTTCCATGTGGTCACTGAGGTCAATATTTTCCTTAATGGATTTGAGAAAATATTCCTGCTCGCGCTTGCAGAGCCCATTGTGATCAGGCTCGTCCGTCAGGTCAATCCATTCGTCCTCTTTGGCAAAAAGCTCGTTTTCATTCAAATCAGCCTGATGATACAGAAGCGATTCCGTTTTGGTATGGGCTTCTATGCTGTCTGATTTACCGGACCCTCCGGCATCTTTGGCCACGATGGATACCGAACCCTTGGGCCCGACTACGTCTTTGATAAAGAAAGCTGTTTCACTGACCATCGGTCCCCACCCGGCTTCATACCAGCCCACCGACCCATCTTCAAACCGGATCTGAAGGTTACCATAATTATAATTTCCAGCAGGGATCTCCTCTGTGAGGCGCGCACCGATGGCATACACCTGAACAGGCTTGGAACGGGTCATCTGGCACATCACATCGATGTAATGCACACCACAGTCCACTATCGGACTGAGACTTTTCATCAGGTTTCTGTGCAGGGTCCACATACTCCCCTCACTCTGTTGATTCAGGTTCATCCGCATCACCAACGGCTTGCCCAGTTGCTGGCTCATCTCAATAAAACGCTCCCAGGATGGGTGATGCCTGAGGATGTAGCCGACCACCAGTTTTTTGTTGTGTTTCTTCGCGGCGTCCACTACCCTCTGAGCCCCTTCCACGGTATCGGCAAGGGGTTTTTCCACAAAAACGTGGCAACCTTGTTCAAACGCATGAATGGCAAAAGGTTCGTGGGTGTCCGGATACGTAGAAATGCTCACCGCATCCGGCTGGGTAATCCTCATCGCTTCATAATAGTCATCATACAATGCATATCCACCACCCAATTTTTCATTGAGCTTTTCCTTGGAGTTTCCCCCGGATACCAACCCCACAATTTCAAAATCATCCATTTGATGATATGCCAATGCATGGGAAGTCCCCATGTTGCCACAGCCTACTACTAAAATTCTTATCGGTTTTTGGGTCATTGTTGAAGCCATTTACAATTTTTTATCTGAGAATTTTTTATCACAATTTTTTAAATCTTGATTCTAATTTAAAAAAATTTTCCTGAAGCCGGGATCTTTAGGCTAATTCTTTATCAAGGGATACAATAATATCTCTTTGAAGGCTATAGTAGCTCCCTCTGACTGCACCTGTATTCTCCCATGGGCGGGTTTCACCTGGGTGGCAAAATTGACCAACTTCCCATTTAATTATTCCGGGTGTACATCCCATCCGGTAAAGACTGCAAATACAACATCAAATCACTCAGTTCCTGTTGGTTTAAACCTTTATCCAATCCCGCAGGCATAAGCGATTGGGTGGTTGAATAAACATCTCTCACCTCCTCTTCAGTGATTTGTATAAATGCCCCTGGGCCCAATGCCAGTTCATACCTGCCATTTTCAAAATTTTTGATGATCCCCTGATAACTTTGGGAGGATGTCTGTACAAACATGGTCTCATATTCCCGGGCGAAACTGGCGCTGGGAAAAAGAATGGCTTCCAAAATGTCATGCCTGGAACGGATTTCACCGATATTGGTCAGATCAGGACCAAATGAATCTCCTTCTCCCGCCACTGCATGGCAGGTCCCACATGCTGCCTTACCAAAGAAAAGCGCTCTTCCCCGCGTCACATCTCCCTGTAATAAATCCGTTTCCACCTTCTCCAAATAAGCCAACCGATCCCGGTGCCGATCTGCAAGACTATCCATAATGGCTTTTCCTTCCTCCTTTCCAGAGAATATTTTCTCCATTTGGGATAGCGAAAGGTTATCCCAGATTTCTTTTCTTTCCAGCAATCTATGCTCCAAGTCATGCAAAACAGCGCTATCCACCTTCATATCAGTAAACAACTCCATTAAATACGGGATGTTTCCGCTTGGAACCACAGGCAGGATATTTTCTGCCAACCATTGCACCCTTTTCGTATGTAAGGAAATGTTCCTTAGTATAGCTAAGGACAATGAATACTGGAGCTGAGGTCCCCTCGACAACAACTGGTGAGCTATCCACCGGAATTCCTCATCGGTAATTTCCTCACCGTTTGCCAATAAAGCCTGATAAGCTTTCAGTTTAACTGTAGATTCCACGGAATCATCCGAAATTATCTTCCTCAAAGGTTGCTTAAAATCTTTCAGGTTCATCTGGACTACCAAGTCCATTACTGCATCTTTTGTTTTTGCATCTGCATTTGTTAATAAATTAAGCAGACTTTTCCTTAATTCAGGAGAAACTTGTTGCGGGGGATTTTTCTTGATGATTTTCAAAATCATTAATCTTTCAGGCCCCGTATGCAAGTCATCCAATTCACCGGAAAGGAATTCCTGAACACGCTCCTGATGGATAAAGACAGGCAGCACATTCATTAACCTTACCATGTTTTTTTCATCCCCGTTAAAATAATCCTCCAAATACAAAACAAATGCATTGTCCCATTCCGGATGATTTTTCAGAACCCACAAGGCCGTATTGCTTACCATACTGTCATTGTCCAACAAATAGGGCTGTAACTTTTTTTCATCAAGGCCGTCCGATCCTTTTTGATCGAGAGCGATCAATGCGGCTTTGTTAAAGCCAGTTGTGGCCAGGTGCTCCAATAACAGGGATTCATTGTCCATTTGTATCAAAGCAAAAACAACTGCATGCTCAAAATACCTGTCATATGGGATATGTTCCAAGGCTTTCAATAAAGGGCCGGTGGATTTGGG
The DNA here is from genome assembly GCF_042652345.1 of Negadavirga shengliensis. Taxonomy (NCBI): domain Bacteria; kingdom Pseudomonadati; phylum Bacteroidota; class Cytophagia; order Cytophagales; family Cyclobacteriaceae; genus Negadavirga; species Negadavirga shengliensis. The sequence continues at coordinate 336,572 of NZ_JBHSJJ010000004.1, read as the reverse complement.
GTCGCCGATCTGCCCTAAAGCCGTAGCCACTTGTTTGGCCAAAGGCGTTGATGGATGGTTTTCCAATACGGCTATAAGCTCATCAACAGCTGCATTGGTCTTCGCAAGTCCCAACACACGGGCAGTAGCTGTTTTTACCAGGTCACTTTCATCCTTCAACCCTAAACACATCTGGTTCCATGCCCCGGGGTTCCGGGTTCTGTACAACAGGAATACAGCTTTGGCCCGAACCTGTTCATCAGGATGCTCCTGAAGCAAAACAGTGAGATAAGGAATGGCTGTCCGGGGCTGTTTCAGCAAATATTCACCCGCTTTATCGGAAACTTTCACACGGGAATCGCCTAAAAATTCAACCAACTGTCCCGCATTCAAATCCTCCCAGGGGATGTTGATTCCCCAGGGATCTTTGGGACCCCGCCGGTGGTCTAATGTCCTGATCCGGTATATACCTCCGTCTACTTCCGGTTTTGCCGTACGGCTTAAGGGGCAGCCGGAAATAAACCATCCTCCTGTGTTCACCACCAAAAGGCTTCCATCCGGTTCTTGCAAAACATCGGTGGGATGGAAATCCGGAATTTGTGAAGTAAGAAAATGCTGGCTCCGCGCCGAAAAAGAAGCAGCGTTTGGATGTAAATCCGTTTGAACAATTCTGCCCGTGTTGAATTCGGCATGAAACAAATCCCCTTCAAAATCATCTCCCCAAGAGCCGCCCGTATAGCGCATCAATCCAGAGGGAGAAACCCTGGCCATTTCATGCATGACCGGCATCAGCTCACCTGTTCTGACCAGAACATCCTCCTGAATAACGGGATGGGGCTTAGGATAGACGCCGCCTTCTACCCAATGCATCAAAGCATCCCTGTACCCTCCCTGGGGGTCAGTAAAATAAGTCATGGTCCCAAGTACTTCACCGGACGGCGTAAAAACCAATTCGATGGCATTGTCAAAACCGCCTCCGGCAAAACTTTGCAACTGCGTCCCATCGGGTAGACAACGCCATATTCTGGCTCCTTTACCGGTAAAATGAACAGCCTCTTTACTTGCTATATCAAATCCACGCCTCGCATCGGCCATGTATAACCAACCATCAGGTCCCAAAAAAGGGCCGCTCAAAATGGCCGCATTGTGATTTAAAGTCCATCCTGAAAGCAGAACCTCTTTTTCATCCGCAACACCATCGCCATCCCTGTCAGTGAATTTCACCAGATCCGGAGAGGCCGTGACAATGAGGCTTCCATCCAAATAAACCCCTCCCATCGGAAAAGGAATATTGTCTGCATATACGGTTTTATGGTCAAAAACCCCATCAGCATCAGTATCCTCCAAAAGCAAAATTCTAAAATCCGGTTCGGCCAAAATCCCTTCTGTGCTTTCCGTTTGTCCACTGGATTCCATTACAAAAAGCCTTCCCCGATCATCAAAAACGGCAAACATGGGGTATTTGACCAAACCGGGTACGGTAGCAGCTTCCACCGTAAAACCTTCAGGAACAATCAATCCCTCAATCCGTTGGGACCTGTCGGGACTTCCCTCCCAGATGCTAAAAATTGACCAAACTGCAAAAAGAAGGACCAGGGCTGTGAACCAAAACCAAAAGGGAGGCCTTCTTTTTGAGCTATTCCACATATAAATCAGGGCTTTTGAATCACTTCATCCCTATCCAGCAATAAAGGAAAAAACTGCCCTTCCATCTTTTTCTTCCTAGGTATTACCGGGACTCCCGCCAACAGTTCGTCATCTGAATTGGATTGGGTACCATCCGCAAACACATTCAGGACAAACGCCCTTCTCGATCGGGGTGACTTGTTCTCATGTGATCCATGGACCATTAAAGGATGATGAAAAGTCCCATACCCGCTTTCCATTTCTATAGGCACCGGATTGAATTGCTTTTTTTGTTCCTCAGTAAGATAATCCATCAACCCTTCCATATCTCCCGCCAATTCCGGTTTATCCAACAAGCCCCATTCATGGCTTTTTGGAATGTAATAAACGCAACCGTTTTCTATCGTAGCATTATCCAATGCCACCCAACAGGTGAGGTGTTGCATGGGCACGGTACGGGTCCAATAAGAATAATCCTGATGCCAGGCCACCACCCCTCCATGATGTGCGGGCTTGCAAAATAGCTGGTCATGCCAAAACCTGACGGATTTATTCCCCAGTAATTGACTGGCTGCCATCAAAAATGCGGGATTCCACAAAATATCGTGGAAGCCGGGTTTAATGCGCCAATGCCCTAGGGAGTGAAACAATACGGCATTCGAGTCACTGGATTCGTTGGAATGGTATTCATAGAACAGCTCATTTCCGGGATAATCGGGATCCAACAGGTCTTCCAGCTCTTTGTTCAATTGATCCACCTGCCATTTCTCCAACTGTTTGATATGGGATAAATAGCCGTTTTCATTGAAAAAAGCCACCTGCTCATCGGTAAGCTTGTATTTTTCCCAGTCCTTTTCGGTCCGGGGCCATTTAAAAAGGTCACCTATTATTTCATGTACTAACGAAAGGTCTCTGCTCATTACTTGTTGTTGTATTGTTTTTGCGTCACAATTACTTGTTTTTCCATAAGGGTGCCACCTGATCTACAGAAGTCACACCTGGTGGCAATTCCGTAATGGTAAGGTTTCTGAAATGGATAGGTGCTCCTTCAGATTCCAGGCAAATGTATCCCTTCTTCTGGGAGGCCTGACTGATGCCATTGACGAATTTGCCATTAACGGAAAGTTTAATCACCCCATCCACACAAACCACCACATAGGTATTCCACTCCCCTTTTCCCAGACAACGGTTTTCAATGGATTTGCTTCTGGTGCCTCTGGGATTGTCAGGTACAGTCTCCACTCCCCCTACTCCAAACAGTTCACCGTGAACATAGGCTATCGGCGGCAATTCCCCTTTTTCGTTTTTATTCTGATTGACCCAGTCCAATTCCAACATCTGCACCTCCACACCATCGGGAAGCCTATTAGTACCTGGCACCGCACTGCTCCATACAAAAGTGCCTGAGTTCCCCCCTGCTTCCTGATGGCTCCACTCAATGTACATGATGAAATTTTCATATTGTTTTTCAGAACGGATCACCCCAATGGGCAGACCTTCGCAAACCAGCATATCCCCTTCAAAGCGCCAGGTTTCCTCCTCGGTGTTCACGTTGTACCATTTGATGGGTATGTTATTCGGGACTTTGCCGGATATTACAGCATCCAATCCCTGTTCTTTTCCAAATTCAAAAAGATAGTCCTGGGCCAGGACAGACAAAGGCAGGGAAAGCAGCCCTGCCAAAAAGAGGATTCGAAAACAATTGTACATGGGTCTATATTAAAATCAGGATCAAAATTTTTAAACTACTTTGGTCACCCCTGGAACTGCTACAGGGGGAACAGGCCATTCCAAATTCCAGCTGTATGCATCTGCTGCCGGGCCTAGCGTTTGGTTACTGTTCATGGCTTCCTCCCAGGTAATGGTCTGCCCGCTGTACCCCACCATTCGCCCTAAAATTGCCAACATCGTGCTATTGGCCATCAATTCGCCTTCATTTATGGGTTTTCCGGAACGAATGGCAGCAAAAAGTTCCTCGTGCTGGGTTTCATAAGGATTATTGTATTCCCCATCATAATCCCAGCGTTGCCGACCCATGGTGGCATGCACCCTTTTCCCTATATCTACGGAGGCAAAGCCTTCTGTTCCTGCAATATCTACCTTATTCGTATTGGAACAGCCTTTCTGTTGTCTGCTGAAGTGTACCCCCTTGATGTTGTTTTCATATTCGTACTCAATGGCAAAATGGTCATAAATGTTCCCCCATTGGGCCTCGGTGCGGGATTGCCTTCCTCCGGTCCCTGTGGCCTGAATGGGCAACCGGTCACCCAATGCCCAGGACATCATATCCAAACTATGCACCATCATCTCCACAATATAATCCCCGGAAAGCCAGTCATAGTAATACCAATTTCTCATCTGGTATTCCATTTCCGTCCAGTTGTCCTGCCGGGGTTTGTACCAAAGTCCTCCCCCATTTCGGGCTGTGAATACGGAAGTCACCTCTCCTATTTGGCCGTCCAATATTCTTTTGAACAGCGCCCTTTTTGGAAAATCATACCGGAAAGTAAAGCCGGAAACCACAGATAAACCCTTTTCCTTTGCCTGACGGGCAGATTCCAGGATGCTCCTTACGCCGGGGGCATCCACAGCCACCGGTTTTTCACAGAACACATGTTTACCGGCATCCACAGCTGCTTTGAAATGGCTTGGCCTGAAACCCGGTGGAGTGGTCAGGATCACCACATCCACATCCGAATCGATTACTTTTTTGTAACCATCGAAGCCCACATACTTCCGGTCTTTATCTACTTTTATCTGTTTGGGGCTGATTTTGATCAAAGATTGATAGGATTCCTCGAGGTAATCCTCAAAAACATCAGCCATACAGGTAAGCACGGCATCTTTATCAGCTTTTAAAGCTTGTGCTGCCGCACCGGTGCCCCTGCCACCACAGCCGATAAGGCCTACTTTTAGCGGCGCACGCTGTGCAGCCATACCTGAAGATATGGAAAATGGTAGCGGCAATACGGTGCTGCCTATGATTGCTGTTCCGGTGGATTTCAAAAATGACCGGCGGTCATTTTTATCTGCTTTTTCAAACATAGCGATGAACGGGTTTATTTACCGAAATGAGATATTCATTCGGAATTATTGACAAATTCAGTGGGGGAAAAATACGATTTGTCTTTTCCAATTCAAACATTTTTTACACCAAATTCAAGATTTAATACCGTTACAAAATTCGTTTTTGCAATTGATTGACAAAAAATAATATCTTTGAAACTCCAGCAATTGAACGAAAATAACCATGACCCTTATCCAGACTGAAAATTCCCAACTTACCAAAGCACTGATTGAAAACATCCAAGGTGACGTACTCACAGATGCCTATTCATTGGGCATGTACAGTACCGATGCCAGCATCTACCAAATCACACCCGTGGCCATTGTACTGCCCAAGGATGAGCGTGATGTGAAAAAGGCGATGGCATTGGCCAAGGAGCATGGCGTTACCATCCTTCCGCGGGGCGGAGGCACAAGCCTGGCAGGACAGACGGTAGGGCACTCCATCGTGCTGGATTTTTCTAAATACATGAACAATACCCTGGAGATCAATACCGAAGAGCGGTGGGTAAGGGTACAGCCCGGAAAAGTAAGGGATGTGTTGAATGATGAATTGGCCCCTTTGGGACTTCACTTCGCCGTGGATCCCGCTACTTCGAGCAGGGCAAATGTAGGAGGTATGGTTGGCAACAATTCGTCAGGTACAAAAAGTATAATTTATGGGAAAACCGTGGATCATATCCTTGAGGCCAGGGTGCTTTTGGCTGATGGAACAGAAATGACCCTCAGGCCTGTAGATAACGCTACGTATGACATTATTGCCCAGCAAGGGGACCGGGAAGGGGAAATTTATAGGGAATTCCGGAACATCATCCAAAACAACCAAACACTGATTGACCAGAAATTCCCCAAAGTCATGCGGCGGGTCGGTGGCTACAATCTGGATGAATTCATACATACAGATCAATGGAACCTGGCCAAATTGATTACCGGAAGTGAGGGCACCCTGGCCACCACGCTTGAGCTGAAATTAAACCTGGAGCCCCTGCCCCGGTACAGGTCGGTTTGTGTGGTGCATTTTTCAGATTTGCTGGAAGCCATCGGCTCGGTGACTCCCATACTTAAATACAACCCTTCTGCGGTGGAAATCCTGGACAAAATAGTGGTGGACTTAAGCCGTGAAAACCTGACGACCAAGCGTCATTGCCATTTTATATCAGGGAATCCGGAAGCCATTCTGATCGTGGAGTTTTACGGGGAAACCCCCGATGATGTCATGGAAAGGCCTATGGCGATGATCAAAGACCTACAGGAACAAGGACTGGGTTATGCTTATCCTGTCTTCCCGCAGGGCGATGCGTATGAAGATGTTTGGCTGGTAAGGAAAAAAGGTCTGGGGTTGATGCTAGGGATAAAAGGAAAGAAAAAACCCTTGCCTTTTATCGAGGATGCAGCCATTCCTACAGAAAAGCTGAAAGAGTACATTGACAAAACCTTACAGATCTGCAAAAAACACAGTGCGGATGTTTCCATGTATGCCCACGTAAGCGTGGGTGTTATTCATGTCAGGCCGATTCTTGATCTCAGAGAGGCAAATGACATCGAAAAACTGAAAAACATTGCGGAAGATACCTTTCAACTGGTCATGGAATATGGCGGATCCTGGAGCGGCGAACATGGAGACGGATTGGTCAGAAGCGCTTTTAACGAAAGATTTTTCGGAAAGGAACTCTATCAGGCCTTTATCCAGGTCAAAAAACTCTTTGATCCCCAAAACCTGATGAACCCTGGGAAAATCGTCGAATCACAAACCATCGAACAGAATCTAAGGTACGGAGCTCAATACAATGACCAGTCTGTAAAAACAGAATTTAAATACCGCTCTGAGCAGAGTTTTCAGGAATCGGTACATATGTGCACCGGTGTAGGGGAATGCCGTAAACTTATTGGGGGCACTATGTGCCCAAGTTTTAAAGCCACCAGGGACGAGGAACACTCGACCCGGGGCAGAGCCAATGCCTTACGTATGGCCATGTCGGGACAGCTTAACGGGAGCGGTATTGCCGGCGAACGCCTGAAAGAAGTTTTATCTTTATGCCTTTCCTGCAAGGCCTGTAAATCCGAATGCCCCAGCAACGTGGATATGGCCAAGATGAAAAGTGACGTCATGCAGCTGTATTACGACCAAAAAGGTCCAAATCTCCGGGACAAATTGATCAGGGACACCTCCAAAATGGCCCGGCGTTTTGCGGGTCCATTGGCTTATGCTGTGAATAAGCTACAGGCGTCGGCGTTCTTCAAAAAGGCGATGGAACAAATTGCCGGGTTTGACAAAAGAAGAACGTTGCCGGCTTATGCTTCGGAACCCTTTTACAAATGGTTTGAGAAAAACAAAACAAAAAACATTTCCTCGGAAAAAAAGGTGGTGCTTTTTGCCGACACTTATCTGAATTTCCACGAACCCCAAGTCGGGGTCGCTGCCATGGAATTGCTCAATGCCTGCGGTTATGAAGTCGTCTTGGCCAACATAGGCTGTTGTCAGCGTCCAAAAATATCCCATGGATTCCTTAGGGACGCAAAAGCAGAAGGGGAACCGGTGATTGGGCAATTGGTCAAATATATTGACCAGGATTTAACAGTGGTGGTTTGTGAACCCAGTTGTGCATCGGCACTGAATGACGACTTTCCTGACCTGCTTGAGGATGTTTCCCTGGCTAAGAAATTAAAAGAAAACGTGATGATGATTGATGTTTTTCTGTCCAGGGAAATGGAAGCGGGGAATATCCAGGTCAAACTAAAACCAAAATCATCCCGGCTCAACATCCACGGACACTGTCATCAAAAGGCACTGTATGGTACAAATGGCATGAAAAAGAGCTTGATTGAAGGAGCTGACGTTTCGGAGATACCCTCAGGCTGCTGCGGCATGGCAGGATCCTTTGGCTACGAAAAAGAACATTATGAAATCTCCCACAAAATCGGGGAAGAAATCCTTTTTCCGGCGGTCAGGTCCATGGAAAATGGGACATGTCTTGCCGCAAACGGCTTCAGTTGCCGTCATCAGATTGAACATTTTACGGGAAAAAAAGCCAGACATTGGGTCGAATTGGTAGAAGTGGTCAAATAACATGATGACAATAACAATAGGTGACAAATTTATGGGTACCTTTGTACAAATTCCCCATTGATCCCTCCTTATTGGTAAAACCTTTACACTAAATTATTTGTTAAATAGGCATCGGTTATCACTATGCCCATAAAAAACGTAAATGAATTCACCGCTTAAATTTATAGATTCCCAAAAATCCAACTTCTTTAACACGATTCGAACAAGGGTGGATGATTATTTCAATTCCCAGAAGATATCGAAAAAAGCGAATCGGGCCATGATTATCAAGACAGTATTTTATCTCGCTCTATTGGTATTTTTATATGGGATTATCCTATTGGAGGTATTTCCCCTGTTGGTAAACTTGTTTTTGGCCATGGGATTAGGAATGACCATGGCATTTATTGGATTTAATATATGTCATGATGCCCTGCATGGGTCCTATTCCTCAAGGCCGTGGATCAACAAAACCCTTGGTTTCCTGTTCAACCTTATTGGGGCAAATGTATATATCTGGAACATCACCCATAATAAAATCCACCATACCTATACAAATATTGTAGGGCATGACGGAGACCTGGAGGTGGCACCTGGATTGGTTAGGGTTTGCGTCCAAGAAAAGCGGAAACGCATTCATCGCTACCAACACATCTATGCCTTTTTCCTGTATTCCCTGGCTTCCATGTCATGGTTTTTTAGAAAAGACTTTATGAAGTTTTTTCAAGAAAGAATCGGAAAGCACGAAAACAAACACCCTAAAATTGAATATTTCAACCTTTTCTTTTACAAGTTGGTTTATTATGGGCTCTTTATAATCATCCCTTTGATTGTGATGGACATCACCTGGTGGCAGTTTTTAATCGGTTTTCTGGCGATGAATTTTGCAGAAGGGCTGGTACTTGGACTTGTTTTCCAATTGGCTCACCTAGTTGAAAACACCTCATTCCCAAACCCTCAGGAGAATGAAAATATAGAGGAAGCCTGGGCGCAGCACCAGATGAGGACTACTGCAAACTTTGCCAGGAAAAGCAGTTTGGCCACTTTCCTATGTGGTGGGCTTAATTTTCAGATAGAACACCATCTATTTCCCAAGATCTGTCATATACATTATCCCGCTATTTCCGATCTTGTAAAAACAACAGCCTTGGAATTCGATCTGCCTTATCATGAAAACAAATCATTCTTTAGCGCATTGAGGTCCCACTACAATTTTCTCAAAAAAGCGGGCTCCGGTCTGTAATATTCTATAAATGGGTAGGACGGCAACTAAAGGGCAATTCCCATAAATTATTGAGGATCTCAACAATGGTTGTCGTTTATTCCCGGATTCTATGGTTTCCAAAGATATTATACGTCTACATGAGGTGAGGACCCGGTTCCAAATGGCGATAGAAGAATTGATGCCGACTACGCCTAAACATGATACCTAAACTCATTTTTTCTCCAACACGATTCTATAGTGGTCCATTATCTCTTTTTCAAAGCAAATCTTGTTAGGACTGATCCTAAAGATGCTGACACGGTGCCGGAATTCCTCATCAGTAAAAAAGTTGGGGACAAGGGTGAGGTAAAGCCAGTATTTTTTCAAGTTGAATGTTCTGAATCTTCTCCGCCATTGGCGGATGGTTTCGATGTAATCCAGCCTCCCACTGCTTTTTGAAACCACCTTAAAAAACGGATCGGCGTTTCTGACGACCATTTCAAGCCCATAAGGAAGCCAGGAACCGGGAAACTCTTTTACCATCAATGCCATCACATGGGCAGCAGACCCTTTTTGAGCTTTAATGTCTATGTCCTCAAAATCAATCATATTCCTACCGAAAACCATGGTCTGCAGATAAAACCTGCCTCCTTTGGGCAAGAGGTTGTAGACCGCCCTGAAAAAATCATGGTAAATTTTCTCCTGCTTTCCCGCCTTCCAGTCTTCTATGGAACAGAAATGTTCAAAGGCACCCACACAGGAAACCGCATCAAATATTCCGTAATCCCCGGGGTGTACATAGCGGCAATCCTTTAAGTGTACAGTGAGACCGTTCTTTCGGCAAGCCTCCACCTGCCCCTGGGAAAGTGTCAGCCCGGTACTTTCCCCACCTCTTTCTTGAACGAATCTGGAGAAAGGCCCCCATCCACATCCCATATCCAGTACCTTGCTTCCCTTATTGATTCCCAGGCTATCGGCGATGAATTCATGCTTGGCCCGCTGCGCCTCTTCCAGGGACAGGCTGAAATTGCCATTGTACATGGCTCCGCTGAAATCAGCCGTTTCACCCATGCTCAGACGAAAAATTTGATCAATGGTGGAATAGGTAAAATCCAAGTCTTTTTGTGTAGCCATGAGGGGTGTTCATTTAAAATATAGTCTAAAGTGTTTTCCAGTAAAATCAAGATTGATAAATATTGCTGATCAAACCTCCAACACCTTAAATCCACCATAGGATTAGTAATTTAATCAATTTTCAAAGATAAAGCCAGCTGAAACCGATTTTGACGGAATCGTCACACGGAGTACTAAAAATTGGCATTTACAGAAAGTAAATGACATTTGGTTTTTCGCGACGGCCACCCACGAATCCGCAGCGCTCGCGGCGTGAAATTAACTATTTGTCATTGGTGGTTTAAAAATTAGAACTTAATCAATACAATGGTAGGCATATAATTATCACACATGCGAGGTTCCTCCGAAACAAGTTCCCCGAATCGAGTTCGGGGCAGGCAGGGGCAGGCTAGCTGACCATTGAATAACAAATTATAAACAGATGAATATAAATACTTCCTCATCCTTTATACATTTTTGACAGCCGGTTGATTTGCTTTGACCAGATTGATTATGCTAAATAATTCTGAGACGCTTCCATTCTTCATCCAAAAGTCATATAAATCACAATAGATAAAGAGAGTAAAATAGCAAATTAGATTGTTTTTGAAACTTACAAAATAATTATTAGTATATAAAAAATCAGAATATGTTATTTTTTTAACCAATATATTGAATAATATACTTAAATTCAATAATATTGGTTAATATTATAACCAACATTAATAAGCTTTTATTTTGTTATCTCCCCCTGTAAACCCGATCTGACCGGTAAACTCACGTAATTACCATTTTAACTAGATAAAGATGAGTATATTGAGAAGAGACTTTATCAAGAAAGTCAGTTTGGCAACTTTGGCTGCTGGAGGTTTCGGTTGCCCTGGTTTGGCCTTTCCTCATCACAGCGGCGTGGAAATTTACCCTCCCATACCAAACCGGCTGCCAAAAGTATTGGTTTCCAAATCACGTATTATTAAGCAATCAGTAGGTTTAAGACCTTACAGAAAAAGCGGCCCAAGGATCGAACTGCAGGAGCTGGGCAACAAAAAAATCATCCACAACTACGGCCATGGAGGCAGCGGCTGGTCCCTTTCCTGGGGTTCTGCTATGCTGGCCTCCGAACTTGTTGCCCAAACAGGGATATCAAAAGTTGCCGTAATGGGGTGTGGAGTAGTGGGCCTTTCCACAGCCAGAACCTTGCAAAACCAAGGATATGAGGTAACCATTTACACCAAGGAAGTCTATCCCAACATCACCTCTGCAATGGCCACGGGGACATGGTCACCCACGCACAAATTAATAGATCCGGATAAAATCACATCTGAATTTCAAACCATGTTCAAAAAAGCCTATATGCATTCCTTCAATACCTATCAAAGGATGCTGGGATTAAACCGGGTTGTGGACTGGATGGACACATATAATATACGTTCCGGAGAGGTGGAGAATTCTAATGATCTCAGAAAAAAACTCATCAGTCCGGACATGGACTTCTATCCCAAACCCATAGCACTAAAGCGTAGGGAAAACCCTTTTAAATACAAGGAGGTCCGAAAAGGTCCCACCAATATTTTTAACATCCCTTCTTATCTTAAAATGCTGACTGATGATTTTCTCCTGGCAGGTGGGAAAATAAAAGTGAAATCATTTAAAAAACCAGAAGAGGTTGATGCGCTCCCACAACAATGCATCGTCAACTGTACGGGACTGGGTGCTATGGAGATTTTTGGCGATGATGAAATGTCCCCGGTTTCAGGCCAGCTTTGTTTTTTGGTGCCCCAACGGGAATTAAACTACAGGGCTAATATGGCAGGCATCTATTTCATACCCAGAAGAGACGGCATCATGATAGGCGGTAACCATATTGAAAACAATTGGAATACCGACCCTGACCCCGCTGTAACCGACAGATTTTTGGATGGTGTTTCCGAGATGATGAAAAACTTGCGGAGATAATCCAACCGGTACATTTTAATTTAAGTTGGAAGTTAAAAGAGGGGGTAGATTACCCTCTCCTTTTTTGTACATCCTTATGGGTATTCATCCAGCCTGTCAAACAACTTTTGAGCAGCCTTTCGGCTGATCCGTTCTATTCTGGCTGGTCTGTTCGCAATGGTTTTCTCCACCACACCAACCCATACCGCCTTATCCAAATCGGTATCCACAAGATGGACCGTCACTGTTCCCAGTCTATAGCGGCCAGCCTCGACGGTTTGGCTTCTCCAGGTATACCGCTGTTGGCCGATGTAATTGAAAGTGCCTGGATCGGTGACCAGTCCCGTTTCTCTGGTCTGTACCTTTTCTTCCATCAATATACCGATATTGATTCTGAGATCCGGGTTTTCAGCCGTCTGTTCTATTCCCCTTCTGGTCATTTGTTCGGTAATCTCATCCATCAATGCTCCCACGCTTTCCTGGTAATTATCACTAAGATCTCCTGTTGCCCCTGTTTCCAAAAAGTCAAAAGTTTCATAACGGCCCAAATTGAAATTTCCTGCCTGATCCTCCATTACAATAACTTCCCTCACCCCGCAGGATAAAGAGCAGATAATAAGCAATCCTATATAAGATCTGGCCAGTATCATCATGCATTCATTTGATAAATCCTATCAATTTCCATGCTAACACGGTGCCCTATAAGGTCATTTTAGGAGAATCTCGTATATCCCCCCGAAAGCTATCGGAGCATCCTTCTGCGCGCCACTTGCGTGATGAGCGGTTTACTTCGTCCTATTCCGTGCAATCCGTGAACATTTTAGGGAATAGGAAACTAATGGCTGCGATCCGAAACCCGACATTCCCCACTTGACTTGACAGTGGATAAACCTCCATAAAAGCGATTGGGATAAAGAGATTCCGGTAACGGGTCATTCACCAAGCTTGTAACGGGTCTTGTTAAGTCGGAAACATCATGGGGGATATTTATCCTTTAAAACCCGCTACAATGGCTTAAATGGCTGACGGTTACTTTTCAACCAGCTTCACATCCACCGCACTGAGTCCTTTTGGAGTCTTTTCGGTCTCAAAGGTAACCTGGTCATTTTCCTGAATATCGTCGATTAACCCTTTGACATGGACAAAAATACTTTCTTGGGTTTCCAGGTCTTTTATAAATCCATATCCCTTGGAGGTGTTAAAAAAAGTCACTTTGCCTTTTCTCCGCAGGTCCTCCGGATCTACAGGCGCTTGTTTGGAAACACTGACTTCTATGTCTTCCAGTTCGATTTTCTTCCTTTTTTCTGAAGGATCCGGAGGCGTTGAAGTGATATTGCCGTCAGCATCTACATAGGCAATCATATCGTCTAAATCACCGCCTCTGCTGGATGAAGCTTTCCGGGCTTCTTTTTTTTCTTCTTTTTCCTGTTTTTTTTTGAGTCGTTTTTTTTCTTTTTCTTTTTTGTTGAACGTTTCTCTGGATTTTGCCATAAATCGATTTTAGTTGATTAATTAATTTTGCACCAAAGCGCCATTGCGTTCAGAATCCGGCTTGAGCTAAGCACGGATTAAGTTCACTTGGGAGGAAATAGATGCTGAAAAAAATGACTCGTCAGATACTATTACCGGTATTCCAATGCAATTGTTTATATTATACAAAGAAGGCCAGAATTTTGGTTTATTCCTATTTATTGGAAATATTATTTTTTTGATATAACCTCACATAATCTATTTCATATTTTCTCGGAAAAGCGGTCTGTGAGGGGTTTCCCCCGTTGCTTCCGATGGCGAGATTGAGCAGCAGGTAGTGGGGTTGATGAAAGGGATTTGTGCCATCAGGATTCAGGGAATTTTCCAGATCAATTTCATTGAGCAGTTCCCCATCCAAATACAGCCTGATATATTCTCCGGTCCAATCCATGCTCCAGACATGAAATTCATTGTGCCAGTCAGCATCTTTCTTTGAAAAATAACCAAAAGGTAATTTCACTTCATCCCAGGCGGCCCTTTTTTCCGGATGGGCCCATGCCGCATTCGCCAAAATGGTGGGCTCCCCGTCTACCAAATAATATTCCATAATATCTATTTCACCATTGGCGGGCCATCGTCCGGAAACGCCCAAGGTCCAAATGGCCGGCCACATCCCCGTCGCTGTATCTATTTTTGCCCTGACTTCCAAAATGCCATACTGAAACTCCATTCTCCCCCTGGTGTGGAGACAGGAGGAGGTGTAATGGGCAAAGGCCCTGCTTTTTCTCCAATCACCGTGATTTTCTTCAAAATCCGGATTTTTCACCTCTACCCTCCTGCCTTCTATGACCAGCACCCCATCGTGTATATAAGCATTCTCCCGCTGATACCATTGCAATTCCATATTCCGAACAAAACCTTCCTCATATCCCCAAATACGATCATCGGGCTTACCGTTTTCATCAAATTCCTCACGCCATACCAATTGATAATTTTCCGGAATATCTATTCCTCCGTCCTTTACATCGCGCTGAGCAGTCAGATCGAAAACCACAAACCAGAAGAAAACAAATAATTGAATTATAATTTTCATATTTACCTGACATTTAAAACAGTCACCTATTAAAAAATCCTTTATTTTTAAACCATATAATTTTTCCGGCTACGTTGATCCTTGTTTCAACCATTGCGAGCCCGACATTTTTCGGTATCCATTAAACCAGAATGTCTTTCACGACATGTCCATGTACATCGGTTAATCTAAAATCCCTTCCTCCGAAAGGATAGGTCAGACGCTTGTGATCTATCCCCAACAGGTACAAAATAGTGGCATGTAAGTCATGTATAGTTACCGGGTTTTCTACCACGCGATAACCGTATTCGTCGGTCTCCCCGTATACGGTGCCCCCTCTGATACCTGCCCCCGCCATCCACATACTGAACGCCGAAGGATTATGGTCGCGTCCGTCTGTTCCCTGGGCGAAGGGTGTTCTGCCAAATTCACCCGACCAGACCACCAGGGTATCTTCCAAAAGTCCCCTGGATTTCAAATCCTTTAACAAACCGGCTATGGGTTTGTCCACAGCATGGGCGTTCCGCGCATGACCGTTTTTCAGGTCATGGTGCTGATCCCACCGGTCTATGGACTTGTCCACCTGAGGACAGGTCAGTTCCACAAACCTTACCCCCCTTTCGATCAACCTTCTGGCCATCAGACACTGTGCCCCATAACTCCGTGTATGGGGATCGTCATCCAAAAGTCCATAAAGTTTTTGCGTTGATTTGCTTTCGGCCGAAAACTCGGTCAATTCAGGTACTGACGACTGCATATGGTAAGCCAATTCATAATTGCTGATGGCTGCCTCGATTTCGTCCGCCTGTTCCTTCTTCATTTGGTCCATTTCACGGATAAAATCCAACTTTTGTCTCTGAATCCCATTCCTGGATTCATAGGCCCGGATATTGGCAACCGGCTCCTCGGACGCTTTCATAATCGATGCCTGATAGGCCGCTGGAAGGAAACCATTTTTGAAATTATCAACCCCACCGGGAGGCACTAGCCCGCCGTCCAGCACAACATATCCCGGCAGGTTGCTGTTTTCTGATCCCAAGCCATAATTGACCCAGGCACCCATGCTGGGCCTTCCCTGTAAACCGCTGCCCGTGTGCAAAAAATAGTTGGCATTGGTATGTTCTGGAAAATTGGAAACCATGGAGCGGATCAATGCCAGGTCATCCACACAGCCGGCGATGTTTGGGAACAGTTCGCTTACTGCCATACCACATTCTCCGTATTGTTTAAAGGCCCATGGGCTTTTCAATATTTTTCCGTTGTCCCCAAATTGAGTTGCATCAATCTTGAATTTGGGTTCCATGCCGTTTTCCTTGTCCAAGCGGGGCTTGGGATCAAATGAATCTACTTGGGAAACCCCGCCATCCATGTATAAAAAAATGATGTTTTTTGCCTTTGGGATATGATGAGGCCCTCCGGAAAGCGCATCTAAGACAGATTTTTTTCCGCTTTCCCGGGAGGTACAGGAAGTGCCCCAACTGCCCATCATCCCCATCAGGGCCAATGAACCGAAGCCACATTTGCAGATTTCAAGCATCTCTCTCCTGCTTATTGACCGGTTGAGTAATGGTTTATGATGTCCCATATTATATTATAGCAAATAAATAAACTCCTTCATGTTGAATATGGAATGGCAATAATCCTTCCACAGGTCCGCATGCTCCATGATCTCGTCACTACTCACTTTATATTCTATAGCCAGTGTTTGTATAAAGTTGATGGCATGGCCTAACTCATCTTGTTCGGGCAGTCTTGAAAATGCATTAAGGTAAATGAATTTTATCCGGTCCTCCAAGGTGTCCTCCTGCCTATTATTGATAAGGTGGACTGCCATATTGCCTGCCTGCAGGATCACAAAAGGATCATTCATAAGAAACAGGGATTGGGCCGGCACATTGGTCACATCCCTTTTTCCAAATGTAGAAAAGGGTGTGGGTCTGTCAAAAGCCATCATCATCCCATCCAAAAAATTTCTCCTCACTTCCAAATAAATGCTTCTTCTTCCATTCCCATCTACCGGTCCGGAAAGCTGCGGTCTACCCCTGCCCTGCATAAAGTCAGTCAGATGCACCGGAACGGAAGAGCCGTACATGGTTGGATCCAAACTGGACGCTACGGCCAGCATGCCGTCCCTGATGGCTTCTGCCTCTAATCTTCTGACGGGATACCGGGCCAAATACCGGTTTTCTATGTCCGCTTCAGGGTCCAAAGCCTGGGTGGAACGCCGGAAGGCATCGGTCAATACCATGGCGCGAATCATTTTCTTGATGGACCAGTCCCCTTCCACAAAGCTCAGCGCAAGGTAATCCAGTAACTCAGAATGGGAAGGTAATTTGCCCTGTAGACCAAAATTGTCAACCGACTCCACAATCCCCCTTCCAAACACATGATGCCAAATCCGGTTTACCATTACCCGTGCCGTCAAGGGATTTTCCGGAGAAAGTATGGCCGTGGTCATTTCCATTCTGCCACTGCCCTTGATAGAATACAGGCCTTGATAATCCAGAATTTTAGGAAGAAATGCCCGCGGTACCTTGTCCTTTTCCAGGTCAAGGTGGCTCCCGCGGATAAATACAGGACTTTCTCTTCCTGTGCCTTCCGTCACCCCGTTAAAAAAGACGCTGTCACGGATCGGCGCCAAAACCAGCTTTTCCTGAAAGATACTCTTCTCCATTTCCGGAAAAGACCTTGCCAGGCGGTTTTCCGCCAGCATTGTATTGAGATGATGAACTTCTTCAATAGCACTATGCTGGTTTTTCCAATTGGCCACAGCGGTAATCAGGCTGGTGTTTGCGGTTTTACCAGGCAACAAGGGTTCCTGCCATTCTTCCTCATAGGCTATGGCGTATTCTACTTCTATATAGTCTTCTTCGCGTTGCTGATAGACGTGGTTGCGGTAAGCGCCTGGCAATACTTCTATGTAGGCCTTATGTCCCTTCCAGTCCCCCACATCAAAAACAAATTGGCTCCATTCGGGATTGTTGACTTTCTGGTCCATCCCACCATAGATGGGATAGCTGATCAGCTGGAAATTATCTATGATGATGCGGATGCTGCCACCGCTTCCTCGGGCCTTAACGCCTACGAATTGCTCCCCAATCGTGAAGTCAGAGGAGCGGAGCGCTCCGAAAATCCCCGTTTTGAATTTTCTGCTGGAAGCCATGCCTTGGTTCAGATATTCCAGCTCAGGCTTATCTTTTTTAAACACAGGATCCCCTAAAGTAGTGCTGACTCCGAATGCATGGCCATCGGCTTTCCACCCTTGTAAGTCCTGGCCTCTGAAGTCTCCAAGTATTTTATAATTGGTCGCCGTTTTTTTATCCTTCTTCTCAAAATTAGCTGCCAGCTGAAAGGGTAATTTTTGGGCGTCGGCACTGTCCCATAAGGCTGCCAAAGAGACCCTTATGTAATTTTTGATCTTTCTGGCATCCTCCAGGTTAATGGTTTTTTTTCTCTCCTCACTTAATGGAACCGGTGTGAACCGTGTACTTTCCATGATGCCGTACAATCCGTAATAATCTTTGGTGGGAATGGGATCAAATTTGTGGTCATGGCATTTGGAACAAGCTATCGTCAGCCCCTGGAGTCCCTTGCCAGTCACATCGATCATGTTGTCTATCCTGTCTGTTTCATCTTTGCGGATATCTACCGGACTGTGGGTGCCTTCCGCCATGGTAAGGAACATGGTACCCAGAATGGATTCATTAAAGCCCTTTTCCGGATGGTACCTAGGGAAAGCAAGCAGATCCCCCGCCAAATGTTCCTTCACAAGTTGGTCATAAGGAAGGTCCTTGTTAAAAGCGCGGATCAGATAGTCCCTGAATTGCCACGCCCCATGGATCATAAAGTCAAATTCATGTCCTTTTGTTTCGGCGTAACGGACCACGTCCATCCAGTGTCTGGCCCATCTTTCTCCATAGGCAGGAGAAGCCAAATAATGGTCCACCAGTTTTTCATAAGCATTGTATCCTTTGTTTTCCACAAAGGCCTTGACTTCTTCCGGCTTGGGCGGCAATCCGGTCAATACATAGGAAAGCCTCCGTATCAACGTATATTTGTCAGCTTCCGGAGAGACTGTAAGTTGATGTGCATCCACCTTCTCTTTCAGCAGTCGGTCTATTACTTCGGATGTGCTTTCGTCAGGCGCCGTTTCAGGTCTCACCGGTGGTATAAAAGCCCAATGTTCTTTATAGGCGGCGCCCTGTTTGATCCATTTCTTCAGTAGGTTTATCTCCTTTTCAGAAAGTTCCAAATTAGAAGAAGGCGGTGGCATCATTAACTCGGGGTCTGTTTGGGTTATCCTTCCCACCAGGGCGCTCTTTTGCAAGCTTCCGGGGTGTATGGCTGTATTCCCGCTCTCCAATATCGAAAAGGCTCCCTCCTCAATATCCAGTCGAAGCCCTGCCTCCCTGCTGCTGGGATCCGGACCATGACAGAGGTAGCATTTTTGAACCAGGATGGGCTTGATATGAAAATTAAAGTCGACTTGTTCGGCCAATTCCGGTCTTTTTTTCTCTTGGCAGGCGGGATACAAAAAACACACCGTCAGCAAAAATATGCTGAAAAAAACGAGGTTAACATTATTGAATTTTCCCAATAAATCGGCCATTTCCCTGTGCTGAACTCCTCCTGATCCAAGTAATAATTTCCTCAATTTAAAATTTATTTCCGCAAAAATCCATGTATAACAGAATAAAATGAGCTGAAATTTTACAAACCGCCAATCATAAAATTAAAAAAGGCTGCGGCGGAAATAGTTTTGATGTTCAGATTTTAAAAACATAAAAACCAACCGGTGGACAGGAATGAACCGTCCACCGGAAATCCGGGAAGTATCCGTCCCCTTTCAACTCCGGTGGAAATGAAAAATAGAGACCTGCATGATTTCCCGGATGAAATCAGTATTCATCTGCGCTGGGCCCATAGCTTCCCGGAATCGGCACATCCAATAACCGCAGAAATACACCCAGTTGGGCACGGTGGTGGATAATCTGACTCAGGCTCATCCTTAAGGCATCTCCTTTTGTGGTTTCCCAATGGATCTGGTCGCCTGTCCGTAACATCCATTTTTCATTCAGCATTTCGTCGTCAGCTTTGGAGAATGCTTTCACCGCATCTTCCATCCCTTTATTCCAAAAGGTTTTCAACTCATCCGTGGTTACATATGCTGTGGGCTGATAAGGAGTATCGGCAAAATCCAGAACAGGCTGATGCAGGCACATCCTCACCCAAAAAGGTAGTTCGGCAAGGTGGTTGGAAAGCCGCTCTACATTCATGCTTTTGGGATGGGGACGCCAATCAAATTTATCCTCGGGAATACGGGAGAGCATCTTCTTTGTTATTTCCGACTCATTTTCCAGTTCTTTTCTATACAGATCAATGATTTTTTTCATAAGGCTTTTTATCGTTGGTTGAAATCAAATTCAAATGAAAAATAATCATGTGGCCTGACAACTGTATGTCAGCAGGGGTAAAAAATCATTCCAAATTTTCACTCATTTTACCGACCAGCTCCCTGATTCTTTTCTTAACAATGCCAGGTTTTATGATTCTGGCTTTATCCGCAAACATCAAAAACCACCTTGGGAATCCATCCATCAGGTCCTGAATGTGAAACACCATTTCGATAACCTCTCCTTTATCCCTTTCAGAAACAAAACCAAAATGCCGGGCTCGGTCCTTGATATATCTATGTGCATCTTTTTTCACTTCGATGACCACTTCGGTTTTGGCCACTTCTGTCTGCATGGGTTTTCTGTACTCCTCCAACTCCCCATGTTTTCTCGTATGGTTTCTGTCTGTAAGGCGTATATCGTGCATCCTGTCAGCCCTAAACTGCCTGTAGGCCCTTCTCAAGTGACAGTAGCCAATGACATACCAGTATTCATATTCATGAAACACTCCTACAGGCTCTATATCCCTTTCTACGGGTTCATCGGAATGGAAGGACTGATAATCTACCGTAACGATCTTGTTTTCGGATATTCCCCTTAGAAGAATATCCAAGGTCTCCGGCAGAGAATCATTAATCGGGGCATGAAGGGGGTTAATCTGAATATGATTTTCCAGTCTGCTCAGCAGTTCCTTTTCGTTGTTTTTTAAAACTGCCCTGATTTTATCCATCGCTGACCTATGGTAAGCCCCCAGCGCCTTGTCTGTGAAATTCTCCATCAGCTTTTCGGCGGCTACAAAACTCAGTGCCTCCTGGGGACTGAACATCACCGGTGGCAAGCGGTAGCCATCCACAAGGCTGTAGCCATAGCCCGCCTCACTGACAATGGGAACCCCAGCTTCTTCCAAGGTGCGGACATCCCTGTAAATGGTTCTGATACTTACTTCAAACCGTTCTGCCAATTGCTGCGCGGTGACCAATTTTCTGGATTGCAAACATATCCAGATGGCGGTAATTCTATCGAAACGGTTCATGAATACATTTTAAATCAAATTTTTAATTTTAAAAATAGAAACAATTTTCCCCAATGTTGAAACCAATCCAATTTTTTTATTTCACATTAAAATAAAATAAGTATTTTGGGCTGACGGTTATATAAGATTTTTGCCAACAACGCTCTAAAACATTTAAAATGATGACAGTATCACCAATTATTTGGATGCTTATTTTAGGTATGACACTATCTGCGTGCACCACAGAAAAAAGTACTTTTCACCAAAACAAAGTGATTGCCCACAGAGGGGCATGGAAAACCCAAAACCTACCCCAAAACTCCCTTGCTTCTTTACAGCGTGCAGTTGAACTTGGTTGCGAAGGATCAGAATTCGACGTGTGGATGACGGCAGACGGGGTATTGGTGCTCAATCATGATGCTGATTTTGAAGGGCTGGTGATTGAACAGGTCACCTATGACCAATTGATGACAAAACGACTGTCCAATGGGGAAAAGATTCCTACAGCAGAGGAATTTATCAGAGAAGGCATGAAGCAAGAGGGGACAAAGCTGATCTTTGAAATTAAGCCCTCGAAGGTGAGCAAGGAAAGGGGGCAGGAACTGGCCCAAAAATCGGTGGAACTGGTATGGAGACTGGGTGCCCAAAAATGGGTAGATTACATCACGTTTGATTATGACATTGGCCTCAAGGTCATTGAACTGGATCCAGAAGCCAATGTAGCTTACCTCAATGGAGACAAAGAACCCGCTGAACTCAAAAAAGACGGCTTTTTCGGGCTTGACTACAATATACGGCATATCAGAGAAAACCCCCACTGGATCCATGAATCCAAAACGTCGGATCTGACGGTCAATGTCTGGACCGTTAATGACAGGGAAGATATGCGTTGGCTACTTGAACAGGATGTGGATTTCATCACCACGGATGAACCGGAAATGCTGCTGGACTTGGTTAAAAGAAGGTAATCCTAAATCTCCCTCACAAATCAAACGCATGCCTATTACTTTACCACTGATCGGGGAATGGCTGCAGGCAACCTGCTCAGCATCTCGTTGTTCAGCAACTGCGTAGCATTGGTAAAACTGGATACGTTGATCACATTGTTTTTTTGACGGCCTATGAGGACAACCTCATCTCCTACTTTTACAGAGGGGATGTGGGTGACATCCACCATAAACAAATTCATATTGATAAGCCCCACTATTGGAGCTTTTTTACCGTGAATGAGTACCTGGCCTCTATTTGACAAAGCCCTGGGATACCCGTTGGAATATCCTAAGGGCAATACAGCTATGTTCATAGGGTGAGTAGCCTGAAATGCAGTTCCATATCCAATAAACTCCCCCGGTTTCACTTCTTTGATGTCCATCACATCCGTTTTCCATGAGAAAATCCGTTTTAGCGATGCATCGGATTTTTTATTGGTCTCATAGATATGGGCAAAATAAATATCGGGACTGGGCCAAAATCCATATTGAGCCACACCGATCCTTACCATGTCATAGACAGTATCTTTCATGGCCAAGGCGGCTGCAGAGCATGCAATGTGCCTGATTTGGGGCATCAAGCCCTTTTCCTTGCATTTTTGAAGAAACTCCTTGTATCTTTTATGCTGCATATCTATTTTAAACTGGTTGGAGGTGCTTTCAGCCCCTCCAAAATGCGTGCATAGTCCTTCAAAATGGAGTGATTCCCTATGTTTTTTCAAATAGCTGAGCGCTCTGGGAAATTCCCTGGCATTCATGCCCGTTCTGTTGGCACCGGTTTCTACCTCTATGTGTACTTTGGCCCGGATGCCTGCCTTTTTAGCAGCCTCCAAGGTAACCGGTAACCGGTCAAAGTTATAGACAAAAAAAGCTATCCCATGCTCAATGGCCCAAACAATGTCTTCTTCATACAATATCCCCATGATGACGATTTGACTGTCGTCCCGGCAGGCTTTAAGAACCTGTTCTGCTTCATAAGAAGATGCCACGCAAAAATGGTGAATGCCGCACTTTTCGGCCATAGGTACAAAAACCTCTATACCATGTCCATAAGCGTTGGCCTTTACTACTGAAGAAAAAACAGGTCCCTCACCAATTTTTTTACGAATGAAATTGATATTGTTTTTATATGCCGATTGCTTTAGTTCTATCCGCGATGAATGTCTTACCATTTTTTTTTGATTTCCAGCCATTTATATGATTTTCCCCAACTGTCAATTGCCAGTTTATAAACAGTCTGTACCTCTTCCTCGGGTACGTTGTCCATTTTGGAAGGTGCTTCCAGATTATTGTAATGAAATGCATACACCCTTGCAGCGAATTCCTGGACAGGGAGAGATGATTCCCCATGCACTTCCCCTTTACCAAATACGGAAGGTTTGATACCTTGGCCCCAGTCCTGCCTACCTTCATTGTTGGGATTGAGAAAATAGGCCCTGATCTTCCCGTCGGGGCCTTCATTTACCCTTAAAAGTGACACGGCGTGAAACCCCAGCATTTCGCCTTTGGCAGAAGTAATGAAAATCCCTACAGGATTTGGGTAAACCAATCGGTGCCCGCCGTTGTATAAGGGATGGCACATCGCGTAAAAAATCCGGACAAACCCATCAAAATCAACAATGGCATCGGACAAGTAATCATAAGCTGATGCAAAACCTATCTGTATCCATTGTCCATACATTGCCGGATTGACCCATTTGTGAGGGTCCTCTCCTCTTCCCGAAGCCCTCCGCATCATTTCATTATAAATTCTATCCAACATGGGTACCAGCGTGACGGACACAGCATCCAAATGATGATCCAGCCGCTGTACCAACCCATCAGGAGTTTCCGAATACTTTATTTCCTTTCCTTCAAACCTAAATCCCAAATCATTATGGACAGCAGCAGTCTGTAACATATGGATCAGTTTGGCCGGGGCATGTTGGCTCCACATGCTGATACCCCGTGCACTCTGGCAAGTGGGATTGTTGCCCTGGCCCACGCCCAACGGCTGTCCCAGTATCCGAAATAGGGATCCCATTAGGTACTGCTTGGGCGTAATCTTTTTATGGGGAGTTCCGGTGGATATCAGTATCCTTTTGGCCACTTCAGGATGAATGCTGATTTTGCTGATATTATAGAGGCCAGCCCTCACCGCCTCTCTGGAAAGGATTCCGTTTTCCAACATTTTAGCCAGTCCATATATACACTGGGCATTAAAAGGGTGGATGACCTGAATGATTAGAAATCCTATAAAATCCCTGAATTCATTGTACCTGGCTATTCCGGTTGGGTTTAGTCCCATACAAACCGGTAGGAGTTCATATAACTGCTCCTTTTCCAGATGCAGCAACAATACAGCCTGATACTGGCTCACCAACCCATACCGGAGCATGGTTTCCCCCATTTGTTTCGCTTCAATTTTCATCCTTTCCTTATCAATTGTCCTCAAAAAATCCCAATACTCCTCAAAATCTTTACCCTCTGCTCCATCAGTTGGACGGTAAATGCACCTTTGAAAGGAAAGTAGGGCTGCATCCTCGGGATCATCCGGGTCCAGTTCGATCCGCTCTTTAACCAAAGCAATGATCCGGCGCTGTTTCTCGGTGACCACAGGTCTTTGTTCACAAATCAACAGCAATTCTTCCGCCAGTTTGGATTTAACTTTTGAAAGGTGAATTTGATCAGACAAGAACAAAAATAAAGCATGTACTTTTTTGAGCTCATGTTCTGCCATCACCAGTCTGGTTTCCTCCTTTGGCTCATTGAATACGAATTCAAGATTATTGACAATTACATCCTGGATAAAATTATCCGCTTCGTCCCGGCTCATGTCAGGAGATTGGATATCACCTTTGACAATGGCC
The DNA here is from genome assembly GCF_042652345.1 of Negadavirga shengliensis. NCBI lineage: Bacteria > Pseudomonadati > Bacteroidota > Cytophagia > Cytophagales > Cyclobacteriaceae > Negadavirga > Negadavirga shengliensis. The sequence continues at coordinate 311,818 of NZ_JBHSJJ010000004.1, read as the reverse complement.
AGTATTCTCAACTCGCTAAGCAATTCAAGGGTAGAATTGGGATGGCCACTTTTGAAGGTACCATTGACCAAGCCAGATACAAGTTTTCCCGGATTTTCCCATGGACTTCCTTCAAATATCCCTGAATGGGTAAGGTGTGGCACATGATTGTAAATCATTTTTATACCCTCTTTATCATCACTCCAAGTGTCCAATTGCCCCATAAGCTTCTGGGCCTTTTGGGATTTGGTCAGGGAGGTTGCCTCTTTAAACTCTGAAAACAACTCTTCAAACAACTGTTCGTTTCTCTCTCTGATTGCCTTGTCTAGCATGTATACTGTATTTCTTTCGTTGGGCCTGAAGTGGTCAGTCGCACCGGAATGCATCCAGAACCTCGGCCATAAAATTCATTTCCTACAAAGGAACTGATTTTTAAATGAAGTACTAAATTATCTGATTAGCTCATTGTCCTTATTGATAAAAATCCACATTTTCATAATGTAGAAGCAATTCCGTCATCCTGTCCGGGTCTTCCCCTTTGAAGTTGACCGTACCAAAATGGTTACCGAACCCTTCTCTGTCATTTATTTTTTGCGTACTCAGAGGAGGAACCAGGTTATGATCCAAAAAGTAAGGCTCTTCTTTCAGTTCGTCAGGTATTACCAACCTTGATATCCGGTTTTTGTGCGGATAAATCATCACATTCCCATAAAACTCATGGGGACGGGCGTCTATGGGAGGCAGAATCTGTTTGAGTTCTTCCTCAGACAAGGCGGGGTCGTGACACAAGACAAATGCCGCCAATGCATCAAAACCGTAGGCTTTGCCGCACAATTCAAGAATATGACCTCCCGGTATCCTGCAGGCCACCTCACCGAAGCTCAGTTCATCATTTTCTGTCAAAAACCATTCAGGGTGGATCATTCCGTATTGGATACCGAAAATATCCACCAATTTCTGCATTTCCTGCATGATTCTGTCTCTTTTGGAATGCAGGTAATGACCCTCGGGAATAAAATTTGAATACCCCAGCTTCACATATTCCGTGATATTTAAAAACCTGATTTCCCCCCCGTGTACAAAAGCCTCGCAGGAAAATTCCCGTCCCGGCAGATGGCTTTCGGCCAGACATGGGAAGTCATTGTCCTCACATTTTGCATCTATGTCTTTTTTTGACCTAAGCAGTCTGTGTCCTACCGTACCCGCTGAAGCAAACGGCTTCAGGTGTACCCAACTGTCTTCCTCTCCCTCAATCTGCAGATTGGCTTGATTCAACCTGTCCATAAACCTCTTCACGCCTTCCTTATTAAAGACCTCTTCAAACAGGCCTACACGCAGCCCCCCAATAAGGGCTTTTCGCTTCATCATGGCTTTGTTCCGAAAAAGGAATGCCCTGTTCAATACCCTCGGGTCGTTCCTGTAAAGGGAATTAAGGGCTCCAGCCCATTCCACCGTCTCTTCAAATAAGGGTACAGCCACATCCGCACCGAAAACATCCAGTTTCTCTTTTAGCAGTAGTGAATTGGAAGAATCACTCCATTCATCAAATTGATAGGATACAAAAGGAATATCCTTGTCCTTTGCGTAATTTTCAAAATCAGGGTAGGAAACCACCACATAAGGCTTACCCAGTTTCTCCATGCTTTCTATCACTGGCAAACTCCAGCCCAACAATGCAAAACATTCTGCCATAACTTCTCAAAATTTTGGTTCGTTAATAGACTTAACAAAAAATAAGCTAAAGTTTATTTATCCATCAAATATTTTAATTTTATTTAAATAATACAGTTAATTATTCTGAACAGTCAATTTTACCGCATTTTCGTCCTCTCTCTGCCGAATAATTGGTTAACCATAATTAGTTAACCTTTTTATCCCATTGCTGAAAAAGTTCGCTACAAACGGAATATATCCATTGTATTATGAAAGCTATTTGCCGAAATTTCATCTCATTGGGGTAGAAATGGAGAAAAAAACAGTTAAACATTGAGTTTATTGAAATCAATAAAAAATATTTCTTGTAAATTTGGCAGAATAATTAAATATTTGTGATGTAAAAGATGAAACAGTCACCGCACATAGCATCCAAATTTTATTTGGCTTTCAGTAGCCTTTTGAGCTATTCTCTTTTATTTCCGCTGGAAACTTTCAGGTCCGTTTTCAGGGCATAGTCCCTATGATGATTTTTACGATATCCTACGCGGATATTTATTTCAGGAAAACAAAATCAAACCATTCAAACAAGCGTTCATTTACTAGGCCACCCGTCATAGTAACAATATATAATGGGATAATGAGATGGGAGGCCCCTAGAATTTAGACAAAATGTCAAACCAGAAATTTATCATCCAGGCAGCAGGCGAAAAACATTGCCATTATGCAGAAACCATAACTGCGGAAATGGAAAGGTCTGCACAAGCGAGGGGAACAGGCATTGCCAAGCGCTCACCTGAATACATCAAAACAAAAATGCGGGAAGGAAAGGCCGTCATTGCGTTGGCAAAAGACGGGACATGGGCAGGTTTCTGTTATATCGAAGCCTGGGGTCACGGAAAATTTGTGGCCAATTCGGGATTGATTGTCGCCCCGGAATTCAGAAAATGCGGACTGGCCCGGGAAATCAAAAAGGAGGTTTTCAAACTCAGCCGGAAAAAATATCCCGAGGCCAAAATATTTGGTCTAACGACCGGAGCGGCAGTAATGAAAATCAATTCAGAACTGGGGTATTACCCCGTCAGCTATTCGGATCTCACCACAGATGATGAGTTTTGGAAAGGGTGCCAAAGCTGCGTGAATTATGAAATCCTCATGAGTAAAAACCGGTCCAACTGCCTGTGCACGGCCATGCTTTATGAGCCGAAATCTTTAAAAAAAGCAGAGCAAAAGAAGCTCCGTGCCGATTTTAGAAAGAATCTGAGCCTGTTTGAGCGGTTGGTCAAAATCAAAAGGGCCATGTTCCTTAACCTTGCTAAAAGCAAAAAAAACGCCATTGAAAAAGTAAAAGAAAAAGTCAACTCTTAAACGTTTTTATCAATATATCCCTTAGTGGGAAAACAAGAAAACATACATGAAAAAAGTAGTTTTAGCATACAGCGGAGGCCTTGACACCACCTTTTGCGCTATTCATTTATCCAAAGACAAAGGATACGAGGTACATGCTGTACTGGTAAATACCGGCGGTTTCAGTGAAGAGGAACTCAAAACCATAGAAGACAGGGCTTCAAAGCTGGGCGTTGCATCCTTTAAAGTATTGGATGTGACCAAAACCTATTATGAAGAAGTCATCAAATACCTGATATTTGGGAATGTCCTCAAAAACCAAACCTATCCCCTTTCGGTGAGTGCCGAAAGGATACTTCAGGCTAAATCGCTGGCAGAATATGCCAAAAGTATAGGTGCAAAGGCTGTGGCTCATGGCAGCACCGGAGCAGGCAATGATCAGGTCCGGTTCGACATGATATTCCAGACCATATTGCCGGAGGCTGAAATCATCACCCCTATCCGTGACCTCAAACTCAGCAGAGAAGAGGAAATAGACTACCTGAAAAAACACGGTGTTTCGATGAATTTTGAGAAAGCCGCCTATTCCATCAATAAAGGCATATGGGGTACTTCGGTCGGAGGCAAGGAGACGCTTACCTCCCACCAAACTTTGCCCGAGGATGCATTCCCTACCCAAATAAGCAAGACAGACCGTGAAGAAATAACGCTCGCTTTTAATAACGGAGAACTGACAGGCGTCAACGGCACATCCTATGATAATCCTGTAGACGCGATCCTTAAAGTGCAGGAACTTGCCGGTCCTTTTGGAATAGGCAGGGATATCCACGTGGGTGACACCATTATAGGCATCAAGGGAAGAGTAGGTTTTGAGGCGGCTGCCCCGTTGATCATCATCAAGGCCCATCAACTCCTGGAAAAACACACCCTTACCAAATGGCAAAGTTTTTGGAAAAACCAGCTTTCGGAATTTTATGGTAACCACCTTCATGAAGGCCATTACCTTGATCCGGTCATGCGTAATCTGGAGGCTTTTCTGGCAGACACCCAAAAATTCGTATCAGGAGATGTCAGGGTAGCCTTGATGCCCTACCGCTTTTCTTTGATCGGCATCCAATCCGATCATGATCTTATGTCCTCCAAATTCGGCAGTTACGGCGAAATGAACAAAGGTTATACCGCAGAAGATGTGAAGGGATTTACCCGGATTTTAGGCAATCAGACAGCCATATTTCACAAGGTTAATCAAACACTCGAAAATGAATAAAATCAACGCCGCTGTGATCGGAGCTGCGGGGTACACAGGAGGAGAGCTTCTCCGGCTGCTGGTACACCACCCCAATGTTGCCATCCAGTATATCCATAGTAACAGCCAAAAAGGAAAAAAACTGGAAGAGGTACATCCTGATCTGATAGGAGAAACTGACCTTTCCTTCACGGATGAAATCAGCACCGTAGGGCTTGATGTTGTTTTCCTATGTTTACCACATGGTGAAGCGCGTCCGTTTTTAGAAAAAAATACGTTTGGAGACAATACGGTCATCATCGATCTCAGTACGGACTTCAGAGATGAATCCGCCGGATTTGTATACGGACTTCCTGAAGTAAACAAGTCAAAAATCCAGAACGCCCGCAGAATCGCCAATCCGGGATGCTTTGCCACCGGAATACAGCTTGCTTTGGCGCCCGCTGTCAAAAGCAAGCTGGTCAACCAGGCTATCCATATCACAGGCATCACCGGAAGTACCGGTGCCGGAAAAAAGTTATCTGATACCACCCACTTCAGTCATCGAAACCAAAACGTTTCTGTATACAAGCTATTTAACCACCAGCACCTGAAGGAAATCCGGCAAACATTCGGACAATTGGCCTGGGGGTTCAGCCACGAGCTGTTGTTTGTGCCTTATAGAGGTAATTTTACCAGAGGAATATGGGTCACGGCCTACTTCCCTTTTGAGGGAGAACTGGAAGAAGCTTACCATCTCTATGAGGCCTTCTACAAAGATGCGCCCTTTACCCATGTTTCGGCAAGGGATATAGATCTCAAACAGGTCGTCAATACCAACAAGTGCCTGGTACACCTGAAGAAAGAAGCCGGTCAACTGGTGATCTATTCGGCCATCGACAATCTGCTAAAAGGAGCCTCCGGGCAAGCTGTGGAAAACATGAACCTTGCATTTGGATTTGAGCAGAACGAGGGGCTAAAATTAAAAAGCATAGCATTTTAGTAAACTGATTGTACTTTGATTAAACAACCTGATTCTGAAATAAAACCTGATAAAAGCAATGCTACCCTTTGATGTTTACCCTTTGATAGACGTTACCCCTGAAAAAGCGAAAGGCTCCAGAATATGGGATAAAGACGGCAACGAGTACTTGGACCTATACGGAGGACATGCCGTGATTTCCATTGGACATTCCCATCCGCACTATGTCCAAAGAATCACGGAACAGCTTGAAAAAATGGGTTTTTATTCCAATTCCGTTAAAATCCCCATTCAGCAGGAACTTTCCCAAAAACTCGGAGAAATATCCGGATATGAGGACTATAACCTATTTCTTTGCAACTCAGGGGCCGAGGCCAATGAAAACGCTTTAAAACTCGCGTCCTTTGTTACGGGAAAGGCCGGTTTTATCTCATTCAGGGGCGGGTTTCACGGAAGAACTTCCGGTGCTGTTGCTTTGACCGACAATCCAAAAATTGTATCTCCGTTCAACCAGGGGCATGAGGTCCATATACTTCCCTTTGGGAAAATGGATGAAATACATAAGTTGCTGGCCGGAGGGGACATCGCAGGCATCATCATCGAGGGTATCCAAGGGGTAAACGGCATACAGGTTCCCGACAGCACATTTTTGCTTGAACTGGGGGAAAGCTGCAAAAAGCACGGCGCCAAACTGATTTTGGATGAAGTCCAGTCCGGGTACGGGCGGACCGGAAAATTCTTTGCCCACCAATGGACAGAAGGCTTGCGCCCGGATCTGATCACAGTGGCCAAGGGAATGGGCAATGGATTTCCCATGGGAGGAGTGCTTATCCAACCGGAGATTGAAGCTTCCCACGGCCTCCTAGGCACAACTTTTGGGGGTAATCACCTGGCATGCGCAGCAGGGTTAGCCGTTTTGGAGGTGATCATAGCCGAAAATCTGATAGCCAATGCACTTGATGCTGGATCTTATTTACTGGAGGAACTGAAAAAAATCGAGGCCATCCAGGAGATACGTGGAAAAGGTTTGATGATTGGATTTGACCTTGAGCGCGAGGCTGGACCGGTGCGTTCAGAATTGGTCCACCGTCACAAGATATTTACCGGGAGTGCCGCCGGTAAAAATACCATTCGGCTACTTCCTGCTTTAAACATAGAAAAGAAGGATCTAAATATTTTCTTGAATTGCCTCCATAACGTTTTGGAATTGAAGGAGGCCTGAAACAATTAAAATGAATCAATTTACAAAATTTGAAAACATTTCTACCGCCAATGCGTTGATTTCTAAGGCTTTGGAATTTAAAGCAGACCCACACATGCATCCAAATAAAGGTCAGGGCAAAAGATTGGGGTTGATCTTTCTGAACCCTAGTTTAAGGACCCGCGTCAGTACACAGATAGCCGCTTCCAACCTAGGTTTGGAGAGCTTTGTCCTGAACATGGACAAGGATACCTGGGCCCTGGAAATGCACGATGGGACCTTGATGAACAAAAATAAGGTTGAACATATCAAAGACGCAGCTGGCGTCTTAGGCAGTTATTTTGATATTCTGGCCATAAGGGCATTCCCTTCTCTTACCAACAAGCAGGAAGACACTTCCGATTTTATATTGAAGCAGTTTATACAGTATTCGGGGGTACCTGTAGTAAGTCTTGAAAGTGCAGTAAGGCACCCGTTGCAGAGCCTTGCTGATATGGTCACTATCCGGGAGAATATCCCATCAGGTAAAAAACCCAAGGTGGTACTGAGCTGGGCTCCCCACATTAAGGCCATTCCCCATGCGGTCGCGAATTCATTTGCTGAATGGTCAATGGGCTGTGATTATGATTTAACCATCACCCATCCGGAAGGGTACGAATTGGACGAACAGTTTACCCAAGGGGCAGACATCCAGTACAATCAAAATAAGGCCCTGGAAGACGCCGATTTTGTCTATGTCAAAAACTGGAGTGCTTATAACCCTTATGGAAAAATACTGGCTGTAGATGAAGATTGGTTATTGACGGAAAAAAAATTGAAAAAAAATAAAAAAGCAAAAGTCATGCATTGCCTGCCTGTGAGAAGAAACCTGGAATTGGGGGATGATATACTCGACGGCCCCCGTAGTCTGGTACAAGCACAGGCAAAAAACAGGATCTTTGCGGCACAGGCAGTGCTGGACGGCATTTTATCTTAAAAAGCCAAGTCATATGGAAATCAATGTGATAAAAATCGGTGGTAATGTGATAGACCACCCGGAAAAATCAGAGATGTTTTTAAAGCTCTTTTCCAAATTTCCGGGTAACAAAATTCTGGTCCACGGAGGAGGGGTATTGGCCAGCCGGACCGGGAAATCGATGGGTATCCAGCCTCATATGGTCAATGGAAGGAGGGTCACGGACAAAGAAACGCTGGAAGTGGTCACCATGGTGTATGCCGGCCTGATCAACAAAAGCCTGATCGCCAAACTCCAGGCTTTCGGTCAAAATGCCATCGGCCTCACGGGTGCGGACGGCAACGCCATCCTGTCCGTAAAACGCCCGGTGAAAGACATTGACTACGGCTATGTAGGGGATGTGAAGAAAGTCAACACAAGCCTACTGGAAAATTTGCTGCAACAGGGCGTGACTCCGGTTTTTTGCGCCATTACCCATGATAAAAGAGGACAGCTGCTGAATACCAATGCCGATACTATAGCTTCAGAAATAGCTACTTCACTCGCCAAAAAACACACCGTCAATTTGTATTTTTGTTTTGACAGAACGGGTGTGCTGATGGACGAAAAGAACGAGTCCTCCCTTATCCCTCTCATCAACGAGGACATTTATGGTGAATTGATGCGGGACAACGTCATTCATTCAGGTATGATCCCCAAACTTGAAAACGCTTTCAATGCGTTGAAAAAAGGAGTCAATCATGTATGGCTTGGGCTGCCTGAAAACCTGCTTCTTGCCTCCAAAGGAAAAAATTCCGGCACTTCCATTGAAACCTTGAAATATGATCTTTACTGATGGATTTGTTTTTTGGGATAATGAACGGATTATTTCCCTAATTTAGCCCACAAAAAACCTTGGTTAGATAATTTGGAAGCATCAGAAAAAATAAAGGAAGCCGCCCTCCTGCTCCTGAAGGATTTGATAAAAACCCCTTCTTTTAGCAAGGAAGAAGCGCATACAGCGGCCATGATCGGTTCGTTTTTTCAACTAAATGGAATCCCATATCACCGGAAGGGAAACAATATTTGGGCCGTCAACCGTCATTTTGATCCTCTCCTGCCTACCTTGTTACTGAATTCCCATCATGATACCGTAAAGCCCAATAAAGGCTACACAAGAGACCCTTTCAATCCCGTTGTTGAAAAAGGCAAGTTGTATGGGCTGGGCAGCAATGATGCGGGAGGTTGTTTGGTCAGTCTCATAGCCACATTTACATATTATTATGATCAGCATCTTCCCTGCAATCTGATTATGGCTGCCACCGCTGAAGAAGAAATCAGTGGAAAAAACGGCATTGAAAGCATTTTGCCGGAATTGCCCCCTCTGGAGTTGGCCATTGTGGGCGAACCCACCGAAATGCATATGGCTGTAGCCGAAAAGGGGCTGATGGTAATTGATGCCATTGTCAGTGGAAAGGCCGGACATGCGGCGCGGGACGAAGGTATAAACGCCATTTATGAGGCCCTGGATGATCTTACAGCCATTCGCCATTTCAAATTTAAAAGACAATCTGGTTATCTGGGCCCGAGTAAAGTGACCGCCACCGTTATTCAGGCCGGTAGCCAGCACAACGTTGTGCCTGATCAATGCACTTACACCTTGGATGTAAGGCTGACAGACGCGTATAGCCACCAGGAAGCATTGGATGAGCTTGAGGCCGTGTTAAAGGCAAAATTAGTTCCAAGGTCACTAAGGCTGAAATCCTCACACATTGACCCCGCCCACCCCATTGTCCGGGCTGGTGAAAAACTGGGCATGAAAAGCTTTGGCAGCCCTACCCTTTCTGATCAGGCCCTGATCCCCTATCCTTCTATCAAGATCGGTCCGGGAGATTCAGCCAGATCGCATACCCCGGATGAATTTATATGGGTAGAAGAGATCCACGAAGGCATCGCCCTATATATCAAATTGCTCCAAGCATATTTTTCAACCATAAAAAACACAAAATGAAACTTTGGCAAAAAGATAAAACCAACAAAAAGGAAGTAGAAACATTTACCATTGGCCGTGATCCGGAGTTTGATCTGCTCCTGGCCCACCATGATGTGACCGGTTCATTGGCACATGCCATTATGCTCGAATCCATTGGCTTGTTGACCAAAGAGGAACTGGGGATTCTAAAAAAAGGGCTGAAGGAAATCAGGGAAGAAATCAGAGAAGGTAAATTTGTGATTGAAACCGGGATTGAAGATGTCCACAGCCAGGTAGAGTTTCTGCTCACCAAACGGTATGGTGATGTGGGGAAAAAGCTCCACAGTGGAAGGTCTCGGAATGATCAGGTACTGGTAGATCTCAAGCTTTTTTACAGAGAAGCCATAAGAGCTGTACTGGAAGACGTCCAAAAACTTTTTGAGTTACTGATGGACCTGGCGGCCAGACATGAAAAGGACCTGATGCCAGGATATACCCACACCCAGTTGGCCATGCCTTCCTCTTTTGGGCTTTGGTTCAGTTCCCAGGCCGAAGCACTGATAGAAGATCTGCAACTCTGGAAGGCAGCCTACAGCATTGTCAACCTTAATCCATTGGGATCAGCTGCCGGGTATGGGTCCTCCTTCCCTCTGGACCGGACTTTAACAACGGAATTGCTGGGGTTTTTCGACCTGCATTACAATGTAATCAATGCCCAGAACAGCCGCGGGAAAACCGAAAAGATGCTTTCCTTTGCCATGGCTGGAACCGCCGGCACATTAAACAAGCTGGCCGCCGATATGATCCTGTTCATGAACCAGCATTTTGGGTTCGTGAGTTTTCCTGATGAGCTGACTACCGGCTCCAGTATCATGCCCCATAAAAAGAACCCGGATGTTTTTGAACTGGTCAGGGCCAAGTCCAATCAAATTCAGAGCAGCCCCCAACAGATCATCATGCAACTGAGTAATATGACAACCGGGTACCACAGGGACCTGCAGTTATTGAAGGAAACCATATTTCCCGATTTTGAAAAAATAAAGGACTGTTTGCAGATTACCCATCTGATGTTGGAAAACATCCAGGTACGTCAAAACATACTGAAAGACCCTTTTTACGCCTACATTTTCAGCGTGGAAGAGGTAAACAAACTGGTATTGAACGGAATGCCTTTCAGAGACGCCTATAAGAAAATCGGGATGGATATTGAAGAAGGGCACTTTCATCCGGAAACGGAACTTTCCCATAGCCATGAAGGAAGCATAGGCAACCTTTGTCTTCCGCAGATCAACGATAAAATGAAAGCAATCATGGGAGACTTTGGTTTTGAGAAATCCATGGAAGCTGAAGCCCGCTTATGGGAGTTATAAAAGCGGGAATCAAATAGAGTCCCTAATCAAATAGACAATCAGGGATGCCACAATATAGCCCCCCAGAAAGGAAAGAAAAAAAGGCCATGCAAGATCGTCCCTGTGCATGGCCTTTTTCGCCGTAACGGTGATTTTGCTTATTTTACTTCGGGATTTTTCAGGAAAAAATGACAGGAACAGCAACCCATAGGCAAAAGTAAAAATCAAAAGGGTCATCAGGGTCTGCATTACCTTTAAGTTTTATTATAACAAAGATAAATAGCGCTGATTTCCCCAACAAATATTTGAAACCGTCATGAAACCATAATCCTTATTTAACAAATAAATAACATAAATATGTAAACCTATAGCGTTTTTAATGCTTTAGATTTAAAATATTGAAAAAGTCAAACCTCCTATGACGTTTTTTAAACCTGTATTTCATTTTCGCATAAGTGTAATTAGGAATAATGCGGAAGGATTGCACGATAACCAAAGTCAGCAACAAAGCCGAAGCTAAAAAAACTACATCAAAATCATAACCCGCATCCACCACTACGCCAAAAACCGCCGGTCCTACTGCCGAGCTCAATACCATGATGGAGGCAAAAATACTCCTCACCTTTCCTATATAAGAAACACCAAAAAGTTCCACCTGCAGTGCCGACACAATGGCATTTCCAAATCCTGCTGATGCTCCCATAAAAATCATATAGGGGAAAATCGCCCAAGAGGCTGTGATTGATCCTATCGCAGCAATGGCAATCAAAAAAGGGATCAGGTAAAAAGGAAAAAATATTCTGGAGGAATATTTATCAATCAAAGGACCTGCAAACAAAATGGCCACTGATCCGGCAATCGCATAAAAAGTAAGCCCCACCGCCATCCACTCTAAAGTCCAGCCTTTAAATTCCGCAATCGCAAATTGGTAAAAAAAAAGTCCTGTGACAATGAACGAGAGCACAAATAAATTGGGGGCCAGCAACCAAAAACCAGGTGTTTTCATGATATCCCATTGCGAAACGTTCTTGGCCAATACCTGGCCGGTCTTTGGAACTTCATCATATTTAATCAAGTTTCTTTCCTCTATGAAAAAATGCAGGTAAAGCGGCACGATAATAAGCACGATCGCAGCATTGACCAACAGGGATTCCCGCCAGCCAAATACGTTGATTAGCACAACGACCATAATCGGAAGGATGGCCTGTCCAAACGGATGACCTAAAGAAGCCAGGCTGATAGCCTTCCCCCTTCCCTTCAAAAAATATTGGGACATAGCCGTGATTGCAATATGACTGAAAAGCCCCTGCCCGGCCAACCGCAATCCGAAAAACGCAACCGGAAGTAAAAACCAATATACGTTATAGCTCATCATAACCATGGAAGTTACGAAGAGCAAAGTAGTCATGAACGTATATTTCTTAAGGCTGACATTGTCGATGAACTTTCCAATTTGAGGCAACAATAATGCGCTGGCAATAGTAGCTATCATATAATAAATACTTATCTGGGCATTTTGAATAGAAAAATCCTCAATCAGGTAAGGTACATACAGCGCCAAAAGGTAAGTCTGTCCATAGCCGGAAAAACATGTCATCAACAGACCAAAAGATAGTAATTTGCTGTTCTTTTTAACAAAACCTAGATAATTCATCATATAGTGTTAATTCGATTCTGATTATCGAAGACTTTAAATGGTAATGCCCACATAGGGGGTGGATTTACCAGATCCCGGGACCGCATGGTAGAATTAAATGCTGGCTTCCGCAAAAACCTAAGACGCAACCCAATCCCACTCCCCAACCATTACAACCAGGACAACAATGACAACCACCACAAAACAATAAAAACGCCCCTTTCTCATGTCCCCCGATTTTCATATGATTATAATTGTTTTTCAGTGGCCATATGGCTCGCATGTTTTCCCCGATAGCTATCGGGGCATCCCACTTTGTGACGATCTCGTCATGTTTGTGACGATCTCGTCATGCTCGATTTCATATGTCTATTATTATTTTTCAGTGGCCATATAGCCTGCCCCTGCCTGCCCCGAACTCGATTCGGGGAACTTGTTTCGGGGGAATCTCGCAATCTATAATCATCCCAGTTTGTGACGATCCCGTCATGCTCGATTTCATATGATTATAATTTATCATTCATCTGCCATAACCTGTCCCGCGCCTCAGGTCGGGATAGCTTGCGTCGCATGTTGATCATCATCCCGGTGTGTGTCGTTTTAGTCATGCTTTGTTTCCTACCGGTTGAAAATATAGTTGCCAAAATTACCCAATCAAGATACCAATAAAAATCTTCTCCCTAATCCCGATCCCCGCGGGAAAGATAAAAAAAGCCGCTGGTGTACATTTTTGTACCAACTTTCCTCAATAAAACGAGGCGATAAGCCAAAAAAGCAAATTCCAGCATCATTATTGTTGTCCAACCAATCTATTCCATTTTTAACCATGGCCAATAAAGAGGGTTCAAAATATATCCAAAAACACCTGCTGTATGCATTTCTTTTTATTGCGGGAAACTATTTTTTATGGCTTGGACTGGAAAAAGCAAAAGGATTTTTAGCCCCGCTTCTGATGGCGGCCGTTCTGGCTTTACTGATGTTTCCATTTGCCAACAAACTGCAAGGGTGGGGAATAAAAAAGCTGTTGGCCACTTCTTTCAGTGTCCTGCTGTTGCTCTGTGTATCCATTGGTTTGTTTTTGGTGGTTTCCTTTCAGGTCAAGGATTTTGTTGACGATTGGGATGAGATAAAAGCGTCCGTAAAACCCCATGTTGAAACTTTACAACAGTATATACTGGAACACACGCCTTTAGAGCAAGGGGATCTGGAAAATTATCATCCCGCTTTTGGAGAAGAAGAAAAAAGTGACGGGAGCAAAGGGAATGAAGAAACAGAAGAACAGGGCAAGCAAGCGCTTTCTGTGGTTGCCGGCGTGTTTGACTTCCTGACGGATTTTCTCATCACCTTTGTATACATTTTTTTCTTCATCCATTTCAGAAGCCGGTTTAAAAAATTCATCCTCATGCTTTTCGAAGATTCAAAACAAGGAGAAGTAAGAGATATCATTTCTAAGTCGACGGCTGTAGTACAAAGCTACCTATTCGGGAGACTGATCCTTATGGTGGTATTGGCAGTTCTCTACGCCACCGGCCTGTCCATATCGGGTGTAGACAGGGTTTTATTTGTAAGTGTGATATCAGCAGTGCTTTCCATCATTCCTTTTGTGGGAAATTTTATTGGGTACGGGATAGCCATGGTGATGGGAGTGATTTCCGGTGGAAGCGCCCTGACCTTAATAGGTGTAACTTTAACCTATGCCGTCGTACAATTCATCGAGACCTATATCCTCCAGCCCATAATCCTGGGCGGTAAGCTGGATATACATCCGTTTTTTATTATTCTGGCGGTTATCTTAGGAAATGCCGTGTGGGGAGTGACAGGGATGATACTTTCTCTTCCATTATTTGCTATTGTGACCATCATCTGCTGCAATGTGCCCGCACTAAAACCGTTAGGTTATTTGTTCAGCAGCGATAAAAAAGGCAAATAACCGCTCAGACCAGTAATAATAACTTCAAAATGCAGGATTAATCTTAATTTTTTCTTTATTTAGTTGTCAAATAAATCATCCATCTACTATGACCACCGGCTTACTGCATCTTCATTCATTTCTTGCCTACCTGGTATTGGCGGGTATTACCATCAGTTTTGTATATGCGCTCTTTGGAGCTTTAAGCGGAAAGGCTTTTGGGGAAAAGGATCGGAAACTTGGTCTTTTTGGGCTTATACCCTCCCATATCCAACTCGTTGTCGGAATTATACTCTATTTCCTGAGCCCATTGGGATTTTCTAACCTCAGTGGCGCAGCCATGTCTGATTCCGTGAGCAGACTGTATGCTTTGGAACATCCCATGATCAATGTCATCGCGGTAGCCCTGATCACCATAGGCTACAGCCGGGCTAAAAAATTGGAGGAAAGCAGAAACCGCTTCCGAAGCATCTACATGTTTTACGGAATTGCTTTTATACTGATCCTGAGTAGAATCCCCTGGAATGCCTGGTTAAACTAAAACACCCTGCCCCTAAGAGGCTGATTATTTATGGACAACACGATTCTCCTTGATCTTATCACCAAAAAAATGCCCTTCGGGAAATATAAAAACACCCTGATTTGTGATATACCGGAACATTACCTTATTTGGTTTAAAAGAAAGGGCTTTCCCGAAGGAAAATTGGGCATATGGCTTGAAAGCATGTATGAAATAAAATTAAATGGGCTCACCTACTTATTGGACGAATTAAGAAAAAGAAACCTTTAGGAAGGATAAAATTTCATACCAGATATTTTTGCAATACCTTTGCATCTTTATGCCAAATGAAATAAATTTGCATATGAAATAATATTGCAAAAATTCCACCCGGTGAAGGCTGCACATCTTCTATTATTCTTTATATGCATATGCTTTAGCAGCTCCCTATCTGCCCAAAGTGACCTCAACCTTATTGTAAGGGGCAGGATACTTACAGAAAAAGGAGAAGGTCTTCCGGCATATGTTCAAATCCACGAACTGAGCAAGGGCGCTATAGCTGACTGGGATGGGAGTTTTACGATTTCAGGCTTAAGACCCGGCAATTACCACTTTCATTTTACCCACATGGGCTTCAGATCAGTGACCAAAACCATTACTTTGGAACAGGAGGACAGGGAGATTGAAGTTCAAATGGCAGAGTCAGCCATCACCCTGCAAAGTCTGACCATAGAGGCCAATCCTTTCAAAAACGGCCCTGTAGAACAGTCGCAGTCCATTGAGGTAGTAGACCGGGATTATATAGAAAAAAACAATACCGGCACTTTTGCAAATGCGCTGGAAAAGCTGCCGGGGATCAGCACCATCAATACCGGAGTAGGTATCAGCAAACCCGTCATCCGGGGCATGAGTTTTAACCGCATAATGGTCAATGACCGGGGGATTAAGCAGGAAGGTCAGCAATGGGGTGCTGACCACGGTCTGGAAATTGATCCTTTTGATGTAGACCGGGTAGAGGTCATTAAGGGACCCGCTTCTCTGATTTATGGGTCTGATGGCATGGCCGGCGTGATCAACATTTCCCCCGGTAGTCTTCCCGCTGAAGGAAACCTAAGAGGTCATCTGATCAGCAGTTACCGGACCAACAATAACATGTGGGGCAATACCGCCATGGTGGAAGGCAATGAAAACGACATGGTTTTCAGGGCAAGATTTACCGCACAGGACTTTAATGATTATCGCGTTCCCACCGATCAATTTGTATACGCTGGCTACGTGTTGCCGGTATATGACAACCGGCTGAAGAACACTGCAGGGAGGGAAAGACATTTTTCCGTCATGGGAGGCGTTAGAAAGGATTGGGGCAAATCAACCTTTACCGTCAGCCAGTTTAACCAGAAAGCCGGTATTTTTACAGGTGCAGTAGGCATCCCCAACAGCTATAACCTGCGCCACAACGGGGATAACAGCAATATTGAGTTTCCGCGTCAGGACAACATGCACCTGAAAATGATTTCCAACACCACCGTGCAACTCAATAAAAATTGGCTGGAAATCGACTTGGGATACCAGAAAAACCGGAGGTTGGAAGAATCGCTTCCCCATGCCCACGGCATCGGTCCAAACCCGGAAGGCACCCTGGCATTGGGATTATTTCTGAACACTTATACGGCCAATGTCCGATACAACCAACATCTCAATGAAAGTCATCAATCCATTATCGGTTTTCAGTCCTCCTATATGGAAAACCGGCACACCGGATTTGAGTTTTTGCTTCCCGCATTCAAGTCCTTGCAGGGAGGTTTTTTCTACTTCCATGAATACAGATGGAAGGATAATTTTATCCTGAACGCAGGAATCAGAGGAGATGGTGCCCAACACCGTATTGAGGAACACCTGCAGCCCATATATGACCGGCTTAATCCAACGGGAGAATACGAACAGCGGAATCCTCAGATAGACAGGAACTTCTTCAATGTAAGTGGATCTACAGGACTTTCATGGATCATAAACCATGAAAACAACCTTAAAATCAATCTGGGTAGCAGTTACAGGATCCCCACCCCCATTGAATTGTCAACCAATGGCATTCATCATGGGAATTTTCGTCATGAAATCGGTAATCCAAACCTGGACAGTGAAAGGAGTTATCAGGCGGACCTGAACTACAGCCACGCCAAAAAAAACCTGTTAATAGGTATCAGCCCTTTTTTTGGCTATTATGACGGCTACATTTATCTGGCTCCTACAGGCTTGTTTTCTACCATTCCCGGGGCCAGCACCATGTGGGAGTACCGGCAAAACGATGCCGTGTTTATGGGAGGAGAGGTAAAAGCAGAATGGGTTGTTTTCCCCAATTTCAACCTGTCCTTGGCGGGAGAGTATATCTATAACTTAAATCTGGACAGTGGCCTGCCCCTACCCCTAACACCCCCATTTAGCATCCTCACGGGGGCTGAATACAAGCTGCCCACCATTTCCCACATTTTTAATAATGGATACATTTTTGTGGAATACCGCCATGTCTCTAGGCAAGACAGGGTGGATAGGAACGAGCGGGTTACCCCTGGATACGGGCTGGTGGAAGCGGGATTAGGCTGGAACATGGAATTCCGTAACCAACCCATTAAATTTCAGATTTCCGGTCAAAATCTTACCAACACCTATTATTTCAACCACCTGAGCCGGTACAGGTTACTGAACTTACCCGAACAGGGCCGGAACATATCCGTTAGTTTAAAAATACCTTTCGACATAAAAAACTGATCTTTTGCTGAAAAACCTTAGGAAGAAAGAAATAAAAATTTTAAAATTGCAACAGTAATGCATTTGCAACAATATTTAATGTAAAGAAAAAATATGAAAAAGACATTGTTATCCTGCATCTTTATTTCAGCTTTTCTCTTGTATTCCTGTGAAACAGACGATGATCCCATCCGGGATTTGGATGCGCCGGTAATAGGAAATGCAGACGGTCGTGAAGAAATCAGACCTGGAAACGGCGAAATAAGAGAGGCCGGTACAGACCATATGCATGTAAGGTTTGGGGTGGATGATGCCACAGGAATAGAGCAGATTCGCGTAAGTATCCATGCCAACTTCGACGGTCACAGTCATGCCAGAGTTAAAAGCGATTTTGAAAAATTAAACGTAAGTGATATATATAGCCCCAATGCATCCAACCCGGATTTCCGATTTCCCGCGGGGGCTACAAGGGTGAATGTGGACGCCACAGGAACCGACATTTACTGGGCAGGTCCCAATTCCCGTGTGGAAAGCCCCGTACTGGCAGGTCCTTATGATTTTGTCATAGAGGCTACAGATATCCTGGGCAATCAGACCAGCTATGCGGATAATTCTAATTATTTGGCCACTTTTTATATCAGGACTCCCTATGCGCCGGTGATTGACGTCACCAATTTACACGATGACGAGCTGGATGGCGAAGCGGGAGCAGCATTGGAAGTACAGGGAACCGTCGGGAGAGGCACTCACGAACTCAGTTCTGACCTAGCATTTTTATCGGTAAGGTTAACAGAGGAGCATGATGACCACAATGGAAATCCAAACCAACGCATTATGGATGAAGATTTTTACGAAAAAATGTGGGGATCATCTAACTGGATAGATGGAGCCCAAGGGGCTGAACTCCCGGACACCAAAGAAATAAATTTGGCTGAACTTTTAACTGGCGAAAACGCCATCATCCTGCCGGAAGGAGAAGAACACTTAGAGTTGATTATCTGGGCCGAGGATGTGAACGGAAATATTACTGAAATGGTATATGAGGTACACGTTGATTAGTCAGTATTTTATTTGTTGCTTACATTGCATAAAAAGGCGGATCATTTCCGCCTTTTTTAATATTCTTATGATTCCTGACTTCCGTCGATCCGATACCGTAACGTCTGCCCTGTAACTTTATTTTTAGCGTATTTGGCCTCTATCTATTCCCTTTTTTCCTAAATCCCCTTCATTTATTATAATGAATATTTTCACTCCCCCGGACTTTTATCAGGGAGCAAATTGCCAGCATTTACTACAAAACGGGTTCGCTTAATCCTTATGCGATTTTCACCTATTCCGGATAATAAGGGGAACAGGCCGAAATATTCGCTCTGTTGAATCCGGAAATGGAGTTGTCATTGCTCCCGATATTGCCAGCAACCAGGATCACATTGTAGTCAGGTCCGTCATCCGCCAGGTGAACTTTGATATGGCCGTCAAAATTACGGAAAGCACTGAAATCCAAAGAAGTGCCATCAGACAGCTTGCCCAGAACGGTTCTACTTTCCAAAGTACTGATATCCACAGGATTTAATAGATAAGCAACATGGGCACCTGCTTCGTTGAAGCTGCCAAAATGAAAGTGGCTGGTAAAGTGATAAGCCTCTTTGGAAGTAGGACCGTTGAGCCTGAGCAAAATTTCCAGATCACCGGATTTGAGTTCCTTGATTTCCGCCTTCCCTTCATAAGGGTAGTCACTGGATTGATACAGCTGATAAGTAACTTCATTGCCGGTATACAGGTTTTCTTCTTCACGGGAACAAGAAGAAAACAAAGTCAGAGAAGCCAAGAGGCAAAAGTATATATGTCGCATTTTTTATACATTTGATACTGGTGAAACGAACACAGCATAATAAAAGTTATTATCGCATTCGAAAATAAAGATAATTTTGTGTTTCTATTTGAATGTTGCGTTTAAATATACTATCATTCAAAGTCGGTCACAAAACTTATCTCAAACAAGAAATATCATTTCCCGATTTCCCATCTGTAACCATAAACTTATCTCCATGAAAATTCACGTAATCTTATTATTAGCAGCATTCTATACAGGATATGCCTGTATGGGTCAAGTCCCTCCAAATGGCCCAGAAGTGACCTCACCGGAATGGGACAATTACGACGTTGAAACTGTAGTGGATGGCTTGAAGGTGCCGTGGGGACTCGCATTTTTACCGGACGGGGGCATGTTGATTACTGAACGCACCGGGGAAATTATTCTTTTTCGGAATGGCCAAAAGACAAATATCCAGGGTGTTCCGCCGGTAAGGGCGAGAGGACAAGGGGGGCTGCTGGACATCACGCTCCACCCTGATTATGAAAATAATGGTTGGATCTACTTTGCCTATTCCTCCGAAGAAGGTAAAGGCACTGGGGCACATACGGCCATCAGCAGGGCAAAACTGAACGGCAACCGCCTGACGGACCTGGAAGTGATCTATAAAGCCGAACCCAATACCACTGCGGGTCATCACTTCGGTTCAAGGATTGTATTTGACGAGGGAGGATATATGTTTTTTTCCATCGGTGAAAGAGGAAATCACCAGCAAAATCCGCAGGACATCTCGCGTGATGGGGGCAAAATATACAGGTTAAAAGATAACGGAGATGTCCCTGATGATAATCCTTTTGTAGATAAACCTGATGCAAAAAAAGCCATTTATTCATATGGACACCGTAACCCGCAAGGGATGATTGTTCATCCCGATACAGGCGAAATATGGATCCACGAACACGGTCCCAGAGGTGGGGATGAGATTAACATCATAAAAAAAGGAGCCAACTATGGCTGGCCGGAAATATCCTATGGCATCAATTACGACGGCAGTGTACTTACGAAGCACACGGATAAACCGGGAATGGAACAACCGCTGTATTATTGGGTACCTTCCATTGCTCCAAGTGGTTTTGCCATAGTCACCGGAGACCGCTATCCCGAATGGAAAGGGGACCTCCTCGTGGGATCATTGAGTTTTGCTTATCTGGAAAAATTGACTTTAAAGGGAAATAAAGTTATCAAAAGAGAGCGGATTATCGACGGCCTGGGCAGGACGCGGAATGTGGTAATGGGACCCGACGGACACATCTATGCAGGAATAGAAGGAAAAGGAATTGTCAGAATAATTCCAAAAAAATAAGTAGCCCCAATATTTTCCAGAACATAAAAAAAGTGGCTGCCACTGACTGCCACTTTTTATGTTCATTTTAATCAAAGACCTTTCATTACATATTTTTATTCATTAGGGTTAACCGGTCTTTCAGATCCGGGAGTACCCTGAGTGGGACTTCCCTGTTGTCCAGGTGCACCCTGTTGTGGCGCACCTTCACCTGGAGGTGTCTGACCCTGTGGACGTTCCTGACCTGGAGCACCTTGTTGACCGGGCTGTTGGGCCGGACGCTGGCCACGTCCCCTATCATCCATGGCAGCTTCGTTTCCTCTGGCATCAAACCTTTTGGTAACTTCCTGACCGTCTTGGTCCTTTTCAAATTTGACTACATAATACATCTGATTGTCCGCCCTCTCTGTATAAGCTTCAGATATGTTTTTGGACTTGATGTTATTGTCACTTTTGATTTTTTCCTTTACAGGATCGGGAAGCTCTTCAGGCTCAATCTTTGTTCTATCGTCTTGTAAAAACGATACCTCCGTTGCCGGATCACCGATAAACATGCTGCTGGCTTGTACGGCAGTATAGCCAAACATGCCACAGATCGCTAAGGATAACATTAACTTTTTCATAACAAATAGCTGGTTTGTAGGGTTTTAAAATTGATTTATTGATGATAATTAATAATAATTGGTTGTTGTGGTTATGTGGTTGTTGTGGTTATGTTTAATAACAATTAGTGGTTGTCACTCATATTTTTTAAGGCGCAGCCGGTCAAGCTGATGCGGTTTTTTCTAGTCACCTACGGCCTCCCCCGTTTCATCATACATCACCTTGATTTGGTTGCCATCCTTTTCCAAAAATGTCAATTCATAATGGTTAACATTTCCATGATCAACGGCCCGGCCATCTACCAGCTCCCGTTCCTTCTCCTCTGCATCCCTGTTGATTTTTTCACGGGCGTCCCGCGGCATATTTCTCAATGCATTGTGATCATTTATACCTTCGGATGGGACTCCCCTGTCATTCAACGCCCCCCCTCTATCGTCCATCGTGCCTGGAGTGGTGTCTCTTCGATCCATTTGCCTGTCCAAAGTATCTGCGCCTCTGTCGATATTCCTATCGTTATGTATAGGATCTCCGTCTCTCTCTGTATCATGTCTCCTGTTTTCGCAGGAAAATAAGAGACATGCTCCTGATAATGCTAATAAATAAAGTGTGGTCTTCATGATTTAAGTGATTTAGTTTCAAATTGCTTATAGGTATTTACTGATCGACCTTACCATTACAGTCGCAAGTACAATGCCAAAATATTTACATTATTATATAAAATATATTTTATTTAAATTAAAATTATGCAATAATAATCTATATAAAAATGTGTTTATGCCAAAAAAAGTAAAATTGGTTAATCTTTATTCCAAAAAAAATATCTAATATCTATTTTTTATGGCCCCGAAGCCAGACAGTGGGGCAAACCTTCCCCATCTTTATGATAAGTTTCTACACTTCTTTTTTTCATTTCTTCCTCTAAACCGCTAAATTCAGCTATGAAAAAACCAATCGCCTTTTTATTCCCATTCGTATTTCTCCTCCCTTTTTATTCATTTGCTCAGATGGAAAAAATAATTCTGGATACAGATATCGACTCGGATGTAGACGATGTGGGCGCTATCGCTATGCTCCACACTTTGGCAGATCATGGAAGAGCAGAAATCTTAGGAATCATTGTCACCAGTGATGACCAGCACGCCCCGCAATGCACGGATGCATTGAATCACTACTTCGGGCGACCGGAAATTCCCATTGGTGTAGAAAAAAATGTAAATTTGAGGAGCTTTTCTAAATACACAAAAACAATTGCGCAGGAATTTCACCATCGGCTGGGAAGTTATGATGAAGCAGAGGACGCTTCTTACCTGTACAGAAAACTTCTGGCGGATCAGGCTGATGCAAGTGTCACAATCATTACCGTCGGTCACCTGACCAACCTCAGAAACCTCCTGGATTCATCACCCGACCAATACAGTAACCTGTCCGGCCTTGACCTGGTGAAAAGGAAGGTGAAATTATGGGTCTGTATGGGCGGCCATTATCCGGAAGGAAAAGAAGCCAATTTCTATCGCCCGGATCCGGAATCCACCGCGGTTTCCGTGGATAAATGGCCAGGCAAGGTCGTATTTGCCGGTTGGGAAATCGGCAATAATATCATCACAGGCTCAACATTTTTAAAGGCCTACCTGCCCGATGGCCATCCGGTCCGCAGGGCATATGAACTGTACAACAATTTTGCAGGCCGGCAAAGTTGGGATCAAGCAGCGATACTCTATGCCGTATCCCCTGGACAATATTGGGATTTAAGTAAAAAAGGCAAGGCCATAGTAAATAAGGACGGAAGCAACCGATGGCGGGATGACCCTCAAGCTAACCAGTTTTATTTATTGGAAAGAGAAAATCCTGATGAAATAGCGAAGATCATAGACGCCCTAATGGCCGGGGTCTATGGTGCCTCTTTCTAAACACATAAATTCTTCAATACAGGACAACTTTGTTTAATGATTATCCACTTATACATTTCAAAACTAAATCTTTTATTTGATGAAAGCTTCTGATTTATTTATAAAAGCCCTGGAGAATGAAGGGGTAGAATATATCTTCGGAGTTCCCGGAGAAGAAAACCTGGACCTGCTCCAGTCCCTGAGTAGCTCTAAAATCAAACTCGTGCTTACCAGACATGAGCAAGGTGCGGGATTTATGGCCGCCACATATGGCCGGTTAACAGGAAAACCCGGGGTCTGCCTGGCCACTTTGGGACCCGGGGCCACCAACTTGGTGACACCTGCCGCCTACGCGCAGTTAGGGGCTATGCCAATGATGATGATTACGGGCCAAAAGCCTATCAAAAAAAGCAAACAGGCACGATTTCAGATCATCGATGTGGTAGACATGATGCGGCCCATCACCAAATACACAAAACAAATCGTGAACAGCAATGTCATTGCCTCCAACATAAGAGAAGCTTTCCGTTTGGCCTCGGAAGAAAGGCCCGGGGCCGTGCACCTGGAGTTCCCTGAAGACATCGCACAGGAAGAAGGGGAAGAAACCGTTTTCGAAGTGGTGGATTATATCATTCCCAAGCCGGATGACAGGGCCATTGATGCCGCTGTGAAAATGATAGAGAACGCCAAAATGCCGCTGCTTCTAATTGGTGCAGGAGCCAACCGAAAAGTTACCCGCCAGGCACTCGCCGAATTTGTGGACGAAACAGGCATTTATTTTTTTACAACCCAAATGGGAAAAGGGGTGATTGACGAACGGCACCCCCAGTATCTGGGTACGGCTGCCCTTTCCAGTAACGACTTTCTACACGCGGCCATCGACGAATCAGATCTGATCATCAATGTAGGGCATGACGTGATAGAAAAGCCTCCGTTCTTTATGAAACATGGCGGCAAAAAGGTCATCCATGTGAATTTCGCTCCGGCAGAAGTCGATCCGGTATATTTTCCTCAACTCAACGTCGTGGGAGACATCACCAGTTCAGTTAAGAAACTCACCTCACAGATTACCCAAGCAAAAAACTGGGATTTCTCCTATTATAAAAAGGTAAAAGAAGAGGTCGCCGGGCACCTTTCCAAATACTTTAAAGACGAGCGTTTCCCCATGCTGCCACAGAGGTTGGTCAATCTGCTCAGGGAAAAACTGGGGGATAACGACGTGATCACGCTGGATAACGGTGTCTATAAAATCTGGTTTGCCAGGAATTACACCTGCCGCCAACCCAACACCTTGCTGTTGGACAATGCCCTTGCTTCCATGGGAGCCGGTCTCCCCTCTGCGATGACGGTAAACCTACTTTATCCCAATAAAAAGGTAGTGGCTGTCTGCGGTGACGGAGGTTTTATGATGAATTCCCAGGAATTGGAAACCGCGGTGAGATTGGGACTGAATCTTGTAGTGATTATTCTGAATGACAATGCATACGGCATGATCAAATGGAAGCAGGAAGACATGGGCTTTAAAAATTTTGGTCTGGATTTCAAAAATCCTGATTTCATCCAGTATGCCAACAGCTACGGCGCCCATGGTTATCGCCCTGAAAGTGACAGGGATTTTCAGGATATCCTTGATAAAACCCTGAACAGTCCGGGCGTTCATGTCATCGACCTTCAAGTGGATTATTCCTTGAACCATCCTATCCTTAATGTTTTGATAAAAGAAAAAACCGCGAAGCTATGAGTGATACCAAAGTATTGAAAATCCATTCACCGTATGACCAAAGTCTGATCAAAGAATTACCCATGATCGGTAAAGATGAACTGGAAGCCAAATTGGTAACCGCCTACAATCTGTTCAAAGACCCTTCACGTTGGCTCCCGGCTCACAAAAGAATCGCCATCTTGGAAAAAGTAAGGAAGATCATGGAAGGGAAGGTGGAAGAACTCACCAAAACGGCTGCCAGAGAAGGAGGAAAGCCTTATCAGGATTCTAAAATAGAAGTCCTCAGGGCCATCAACGGGGTGAAAATTGCAACCGAGGAAATTACCCAACTCAAAGGCGGACAAATCCCCATGGGAATAACCGAGTCCTCCACTAACCGTCTGGCTTTTACGGTCAGGGAACCCATCGGTGTGGTGGCTTCGATATCTGCTTTCAACCATCCGCTGAACCTGATTGTTCACCAAACCATTACAGCCTTTGCGGCCGGATGTCCGGTGATCGTCAAGCCAGCCTCTGCCACTCCGCTCTCCTGCCTCGCCCTGTTGAATATATTGGGAGAAGCAGGGGTCCCCGATGGCTGGGTCCAATCAGTCATTTGCAGCAATGAACTGGCAGAAGCCCTTGTGACCGACAAGCGTGTCAACTACCTTTCTTTTATAGGGTCAGAAAAAGTGGGCTGGTACCTCAAATCAAAACTCGCCCCGGGAACACGCTGTGCGCTGGAACATGGGGGGACCGCCCCTGTAATCGTGGAAAAAGATGCTGACGTGGATGAAATGTTACCCTTGCTGGTAAAAGGCGGCTTTTACCATGCCGGCCAGGTATGTGTATCCGTCCAAAAGGTCTTTGCCCATGAGGAACTGGCTTACCAACTGGCACATGATTTGGCAGAAGCAGCCAAACAGCTCAAAGTGGGTGATCCGCTCGATGAATCCACGGAAGTCGGGCCGCTTATCCGCACAGGAGAAGTAGACCGGATAGAAAAATGGGTCACAGAGGCTGTAGATGCCGGGGCGGAACTGTTGTGTGGTGGAAACAGGATCAGTGACACCTGCTTTGAACCCACGGTTTTATTCAATCCCCCTCAGGATGCCAGGGTTTCCAAATTGGAAATCTTTGGACCGGTAGTCTGCGTCTATTCTTATTCTGATAGGGAAAATGCCATTGAACTGGCCAATGGCCTGGACTACCATTTCCAGGCTGCTGTTTTCACCAAAAACATAGACATCGCTCTGGAAGCGGTAGACAAGCTCAATGCCACAGCCGTGATGGTGAATGACCACACGGCTTTCCGGGTGGACTGGATGCCATTTGGAGGAAGAGATGCTTCCGGAGAAGGGATGGGGGGCATACCCTATTCCATGCATGAAATGACACGCTTGAAACTCATGGTCTTTAGAAGCAAAATGCTTCCTTAATATCCACTTTCCAACTGATTGCCTTCCGGCGAGGAAATCCCTTGCCGGAAGGTTTTTTGTATTCCCTCTCACCAAGCTCCAACAAAAATCTTTGTGGTTTTTTATATAGCGTTAATTCAACTTATTTTGACATATCTTGATTATTTTTAGTAGGCTATTCTATCTCCTGTGAAACAGAGCAGAAAATTAGATCATTGTTTGAATTGTGGAAAAGTTCTCCACCAAGAAGAAAACTATTGCCCCGAGTGTGGACAGGAAAATAATGATCAAAAAGTACCGATAAGGGTATTTATAAGTGATTTTATTTCCAATTCTCTGAGCTTTGACGGCAAGTTCTTCAAAACACTTACCCCTTTCTTCTTCAAGCCTGGAAATCTGACCAAGACTTATAATGCAGGAAAAAGGCAAAAATACACCCACCCCATCCGGCTGTACCTGATCTTCTCTCTTTTTTACTTCTTTATCATCGGACTCGTTATTCCCAAAAACTTTTTGGACGATGTTTTCAGCCAGGATTTTTCCAGTTTTGAAACCGAAACGATCCAAAAAATAGAAGACCTGCCAGCGGATGAGCAGGAAGAAATCGGATCCGTCCTGAGTAAATCGGCAGCGCCTTATACCAAAAACAACGGAACTGACGTTCTCCCTCATTTGCGGGACACTCTTGAAAGAAGACATACATGGAAAGAGCTCAAATACCTGGCCCTCGATAGGACAGTCAGTTCGGAGGAGTTTGGCAAAGCACTGGAACAAAGCAACTTTTCCATTGGCTTAAACTTGAGTATGGAGAAAAAACGAAATTTTGTAGCCAACTCCAATATGTTTATAGCCCAGTCTGCCAAAAACCTGCCCCTTATGATGTTTGCCTTGCTGCCTTTTTTTGCGCTGTTGCTAAAACTTTTGTTCTCACGCACCGGGCACTACTACATCGAACACCTCGTTCATGGGCTGCATTTACATGCGTTTGCCTATACCATATATGGGGTGGCGATACTTATTTATCTCGTTTCTAATATGGAGGCAGCCTCCTATGGGTTCAAATACAGCTTTCTTATCGTAACCATTTACGCTTACATCTCCGTTTGGAACATTCATCGTCAACATTGGTTCAAAACCCTCTTTAAATTTTTACTGCTGGGGTTCTTTTATGTCTTCATCCTTACATTCGGAGTGGTAACTGAACTATATATCTCCCTGTTATTACTATAGAAAATATAAAGGATTCCAAGAGGCGAATCCCTAAAATAAGCTGTACTTCCAATTTCCTGTTCAAACTTTGTCCACGAAATACAACGGATCCTGTGATAATTTTTTTTCTGCCTTATCCCACATGGAAACACTGTCGACCGTTATCGTGTCTGCTTCCAATACCTTGCCACATCTATAATCCTGCTTGTCCAAAACATCCAACAACCGATCATATCGTTGCTCGTAACCTTGGAATCCGTGCCGGATATATGCTTTGTCTATGGTTTTCCCATCCGCAAGGTGCAAGGTGTAAACCACCGGATCCCCAAACAGATACGGGGGAACCACCAACTCTTCGATGGCATGCATAGAGGTGTTGGGCTTTGGACCACAACCCAAAAACATGACCCGGCCATTTACCTCCTTCAGTTTGGCAAAGGGCGAATGGGAGCCACAAGGGGTATCATCTTCCAGATGGTCTTCAACAAACCAGCCTGCCCGCCTTCCAATAGCACTCACGGAATGGGTGGGGTGGATACTTCTCTCCACCCCTGGCATGGTCCTGAAATATTCCGTCAAAGCCCCTACACATGAAGGAGTTTGCCGTACATCAAAAACAGGATTTTCCCTGGTGACTGTCTTATAAGATAAAGCGGGCATCAGCAATGTCCCGTCCGGACCCAACACTTCCAAAAAAGCGTCGATCAAAACTTCTGTCCGGTTTTGGAATCTCCCCACAGCGTTGAGAGAGGCATGGACCAAAAGACTGTCCCCCTCGCTGATACCAAGCTTTCGAATGTCCTCCTTTATCTTGCTGACTGTTGGATTCATTACATCATTACTTTATCAAAAAAACGATACATCAAAACCCCCAATTTTTATGAATGGCCTTAGGCTATTTCTTTAAAGACAAAAGTCTGTGTTAGCCAAGGGTATTTGCGAGCAACTCAGGCCCCTCCTACCCCAATGCTTTTAAATGCTTTTGTCAGGTCAGTCAGGGATTGCTCCACCCCCATCCTTTCCAGGGAGGATGCACCCACAAATCCATGCGCCGGCGTATGCCTGAGAACTTCCCGGACATCATCGGGGGTGTTGATAGGTCCGCCGTGGGCCAGGAAAAACAGGTCCGGATTGATGTCCTTACAAGCATCAATGATGTCCTGGGTGCGCTCAATGGCCTCTTCCATGGTGCAGGTCGCTCCTTTTACCCCTACGGACCCGCCCACCGTAGTGCCCACATGGGAAATGATGGCATCCGCCCCCGCTTCAGCCATTTGCATCGCCTCTTCCGGTTTGGCCACATAAACGATGGAAAACAGATCCATTTTATTGGCAATCCTGATCATTTCCACCTCCTTTTCGAAGCCCATACCCGTTTCCTCCAGAATCTGCCTGAAATTGCCGTCTACAATCGAATGGGTGGGGAAGTTGTTGATCCCCGAAAAACCCATGTCCTTTACCTTGAGAAGGTGGTGCCATATCCTTCTTCTCGGATCGGATCCATGCACCCCGCATATCACGGGAACTTCCTCCACCACCGGCAACACTTCAAATTCACCTATCTCCATGGCTACGGCATTGGCATCGCCATAGGCCATAAGGCCCGCCGTGGAACCATGTCCTGACATCCTGAAACGGCCGGAATTATAGATGATGATCAGATCGGCGCCGCCTTTTTCTATAAATTTTGCACTGATGCCCGTGCCGGCACCTGCTGCTATGATGGCTTTCCTGTTCTGCAAAGTATTTCTTAGACGATCCCTCACCTCCTGGCGGCTATAAGGATTGCCTTTTCCTGTCCATGGATTTGGCATAATGTGTTCTGAATTTAGATTTTAAAATAAAAAAAGCAAGATACCTTATAAAGAATAGGTATTCAAGAAAAAACGGGATCCGGTTAGCAGTGCAGCCTACTCCTGCCCTATTTTTTTCAACAGATACAAGAGCGCTGTCACAGCCGCATCAGCAAAAGGGGGCTCATTGATATTGACATCCAATTGCTCCACGGGGATATCTTTTCTCAGGTGGTTTTTTAATGAAACCAACAGGGCATCATTGACATCCGGCCGGTAAAATCTTCCTCCTGGTGCATCCAATTGCGAAAAACCTTTATGGGGCCAAAGGAGTTTTACCGGCGCAATAGCCTGATTGAGTTTGTCCGCTATTATTTGACCCAATTGCCTGTTTTCCTCTTCATTGGTCCGCATAAGGGTCACATCCGGCGCCCAGCTGTACAGATGTCTGGACTTATACCCTTTTGGCACGGAATCCGGAGTGCCAAAATTAACCATATCCAGACAGCCGGGAGCCACCACCAATGGTAATCTCATGGCAACTGCTGCCTCCAAACGTCTGGGCCCGGCTGTCAATATTCCCCCACAAAGTTCATCCGCCAATTCCGTGGTGGTCAGGTCCAAAACCGCGTCAAAACAGCCTTCCAACACGAGGGCCTCCATGGCCTTGCCCCCCACACCGTTGGCATGAAAAGCCATCACTTCATAACCCTTATTCTGGAGCAGCTCCGTGCAGCGGTTTACACAAGCCGTGGTGTTGCCAAACATGCTGATGGCGATACTTCCTTTTTTGGGGGATTTGGAAATGGACTCGGTACCGGCCATGGCGGTAATGGCCGCTGCAGCTTGGTCAATGATGGGCTGGATGATGCTGTTCATTCCTGCAACATCTACTACGGAAGGCATCAATACAATGTCCTTCATTCCAACCAAACCGGATACATCACGGGTAGCCAAAGTGGACACACAAAGCTTGGGAAAACCTAAGGGTAGATTTTGCATGGCGGTTAAAGCAAGATAGGTTCCGCCCCCGCCTCCCATTCCGATGGCGGCTTTGATGCTTCCTTTCCGGTACAATTCATGCAGCAAAACCGCCGCACCATCCGCCATAACGCTGAGTGCCAGGGCCCGGTCATTCTTGTTTCTCAAATCCTGAAGGGACGTTCCGCCCTTTTTTGCCAGCAAATCTGCTTCCACATCAACCGGAAATAATGTGGTGGATCCCAAAACTCCCGCGTTGACCATCAGAATCCTGTCCCCTTTTTTTAATATCTCATTCCTAAGATGTGCAAAAACCTCTCCTTTGGTATCAAAACATCCGATGATCAGTATGGCCGGTTTTTCGTTGGACATGGTCAGTGTTGTCTGGTAACTTAAATCCCCAATCTACGAAACTTTGTGTTCCCCCAACAAAGGCAACTACAATATTTTATCAATGGAAGCTAAGTTACAAGCCAGCCCGGATGACAAAAACCGGCCGCTGGGTGCTATCTAAACCTCGATATCAGCCCTTTCCGCCAAATCCTTCAGGGCGATGTTCATTTTGACGAAGTTCTCTCGGGTCTGATGCCCGATTTTTTTGAGGATAGGCCCCTTGAGTATACCCGAAAAGTTTTCTCCATGGATCAGTTTTACCTGGTTGTCTTTAACAGGCTGGATTTCAAAATAATGGTGTCCATCAAAAAGCCCCTTGAACCACAAACTGCCCAGCCACTCAAAATACCGGTTGGGATCTACCTGTAACACGCGGGGTCTAAAAACCATGGAGCCTTCACCGTTTTTCAAGGTATTCTTCAGGCGGGTTCCCTGAACCACCTTTCCTTCACTTTTTATGATGAAGGGATTCCATTGAGGATAACTTTCAAGGTCTGTCAATATCTCCCAGACTTTTTCCTTAGAGGCATTGATGATGATTTCTGTTCTAATTTTCATAATAGGCAATTTTTTATAACAAACATAAAACCGTATAGTGAAAAGGAACATTAACAATTGTAAAGAAAGAAGCTGGACAACCAAGATTTCCCCCATCCTTTTCATTTAATTTATCAATTCATATAGTATGCTTTGCATGATTATTGAATTGATGGTTAACCTCGTTCTCAAAATATTTAACCACTAAAATTTTATTACTATGTTAAGCAAAATCGATTTTCAAAATGATCATGTCACTGCCTACAAATGGGATGGGAAATTTGATGAAAAGGCCTTTTATCAATCGCTTTCTGAATTCTTACCTGAAATGAAAAGACGGGATAAGTTCAATATCTATATGGAATTACACAGCATCGACGGTGTAGAGCCCAAAGCCGTCTGGCAAGATCTCAAATTCGGGCTGGAAAACATGAAGGAGATAACCGAAAAAGTAGACAAGGTGGCGTTGGTCACCGATAAAAATTGGGTACAGAAATTGGCTGAAATCTCCTATACATTTGTTCCCGGAATAGAGCTTAAATCTTTCGCGTTTGAAAAAAGCCCGGAAGCAAAAAAGTGGGTGGTAGATTAAAAAATCAACCTGATTCGTTTTTATACAGGCAAAAGCTTCCGGAGACAACTTATTTTCGGAAGCTTTTTTCGTTTGTCTTGCCGCGAAACCATATGCTGTTTGGAGATCAAGGAAATTTTGTAATTTTAAGTCCTGACAAGGCACTTGATCACCATTTATACATGACCACCACCATTCTTGAATCTATTACCGGCAACGTCTGCAAAAACAAGCTGATCCACGGCGCGGTATTTCATCTTTATTCCCGGGAAAGACAAATCGATTCTACGTCTGCCTGTGGTAACTTGAAACCTGACAGCAGGTTTTATATTGCCAGCATCAACAAGCTCTTCACATCCGCCCTGACACTCCGGTTAGTGACGGAAAACAGACTTCAGCTGTCCAATAAAATCACTCAATACCTGCCGCAAATCTTTTGGAAAGACCTGGTCACCATCAATGGAAGGGACTTTTCGGGTGAGATAACCGTTCAACACCTCTTGTCCCATACTTCCGGATTGCCATGCTATTTGATAGATAAAAGACCGGATGGCAAAAAGAACATGGATTTTATCCTTCGGGGAGAAGACCAGGCCTGGCCCGTCGGCAAAGTGGTATCGGAGGTCAAAAAAATGAAACCCAAATTTGCTCCCGGAACCCCGGGTAAGGCCAGCTATGGAGAAACCAACTTTAGGTTGCTCGACGAAATTTTACAACAAATACAGGGAAAACCCATAGACGAACTTTATACGGAGATGTTCCGGGAACTGGACATGCAGGACACAGAGGTATTGCCTTCAAAATCGGGGACGTCTTATATGCCCGTGTACAATAAACAAAATACCGTTCCACTTGACAAATACTTTGGTTCGACCCATCATGATGTAGCCAGTTCAGCCAAAGACCTTCGACGCTTTCTTGAAGCTTATTTTTCAGGAAAGTTTTACGCAAAGGAGCAACTCGCTGAGCTTGAGGTATGGAACAATGTTTTCTTCCCATTTAAATATGGAATAGGGCTACAGCGGTTTTATATCCCCAGGATATTGTCGCCCTTCAAAGCGGTACCCAAAATCATCGGGCATTGCGGATCAGTAGGCTCAATCGCCTTTTATGTTCCGGAAAAATCGATTTATATCACCGGTACCGTTAACCAAACTGCCAACCCCAGCCTGGTATTCAGAACAATGATGAAAATAATTGACAAATGCTGACCCAATTGGTCCACTTATGTCCACACTCCATCCTTAAAAAACTACGGTTCGGTCAGGTTTAATTTCATGCCCAGGTCTTTCTGCTGAATTTTGAAACAAAGGCCAAACTCATGAAGCTCCTCACCTCATTCTTCCTGATTTTCCATATCCAGGTTTGGGCGCAAACCACCGTTAAGGGTGTTGTCCAAGGCCCGGATGGAAATCCCGTGCCAGGGGCCAACATTTACCTTCAAGGCACCTATGAGGGCACTTCTTCGGAAACAGATGGCAGTTACGTTCTGCAAACCGAACTGAACGGACAACATATACTGGTATTCCAATCCATGGGCTACAGGTCTCGTGAAATCCCCGTTACATTGTCCGGAAGCAGTTATGACATCAATGTGGTCCTGAAAGAAGCGATCGGTGAGATGAATGCCGTCGCCATTTCCGCCGGCGCCATGGGAGCTTCAGACGAGAAAAAGGCCGTGGTATTGCGTCCTATTGACATTGTCACGGTACCGGGTGCCATGGGAGACATCGCCGGGGCATTTCAAACCCTACCGGGTACCGCGGCCGTGGGAAATGACGGCCGGCTGTTCGTCCGCGGCGGTGATGCCAGCGAAACAGCCATTTTCATCGACGGTATGAAAGTGGGCAATGCTTTCGGTACCACTGCCGCCAACGTGCCCACACGCACCCGTTTCAACCCAAACCTTTTCAAAGGCTCTTTTTTCAGCACAGGAGGTTATTCCGTGGAGTACGGACATGCCCTTTCTTCAGCGCTGTCCTTGTCCACCAGCGACATTCCCCTGCGCAACCAGGGAGACATCAGTCTTATGTCGGTAGGCGGTGGGTTTACCCAAACCCTGGTCGGTGAGAAAAACAGCATTACAGCGACTTCCAATTATTTTGACCTCTCTCCCTATCAGGCCCTTGTCCGGCAAAATTTTGATTGGGAGAGGGCTCCAAGCGGCTGGGACGCCGAAGTGGCCGCAAAACAACGCTGGGGCAAGAGCGGGATGATCAAGGCCTATTTGCGCAAAGAATCCAGTGGCATGCAAATCTGGCAACCCTCCCCGGGGGTACAGGAAAGAGGAGCCTTGATCCGGCTTCAGAACAACTATACATTTGCCCAATCAACTTTCAAACAGGCTTTTTCCAAGGAATGGGACCTGTATGGCGGCATTTCATACTCGCGTAACGTGGACAAACTGGGTTTGGATCAGCAAGACGTACACCATATTAACCAGGTTGGACATGTGAAAGTGGTGGGTGTTAAAGGCCTCTCGGACAGCTTCTCTCTCAAATCAGGATTAGAACATTACCTTTTCAGCCTTCGACAGAATTTCATTTCAGAACGCTTACAAGGCAAACTGATCGATCATCATAGCAACTTTTTTACCGAGGCCGATTATTATATCAGCAAGCAATGGATATTCCGGGGGGGACTGCGGTCAGGATACAGCAGTCAAGCCGGACAAGCCTGGCTTGACCCGAGAGCCTCGCTGGCATACAGGTTTGGGCACCAGGGCCAGCTCTCGCTGGCGGCCGGCAAATTCAGCCAATCACCGGAACCGGAGTTCCGGATACTACAACCCCAACTTCAAAATTCACAATCCAACCACCTTATTGTCAATTATTTATTGGATAAAAACGGGATAACATTCAGAGCTGAGGCTTTTTACAAAAACTATTACAAATTACTAACATTCCGAGGTCAGCCATTTTTCTATACCCACATCGGCCAGGATGGAGAGGGGCAGGCACGGGGATTCGACTTCTTTTACCGCGACCGGAAAACCTTCAAAAACACGGACTTCTGGATTACCTACAGCTTTATAGACAGCCGGAGAAAATTTGCGGGATATTCCGAAAAAGTCCAGCCGGGTTTTGCGCCACGACATAATGGCTCCGTTGTGATCAAGCATTTTGTCAACATGCTCCGATCCCAGCTCAGTGCCTCTTTCATCATCAATGATGGTTACCCTTATACAGATCCCAATCATCCCGGAGAGATGAATGCAAAGACAAGGGGTTTTCAAGACCTCAGTCTCTCCTGGAGCTACCTTGTCAAGCCCAGTCTGATCATCCACCTGGCCAGCAACAATGTGCTGGGACGGGAAAATATATTCGGATACCAGTTTGCTGCCGAAAAAAATGCCTCCGGAAAATACGAAAACATTCCGGTCGGACTCCAAGCCCCCCGCTTTTTGTTCTTAGGTATTTTCCTCACCCTTTCCAAAGACAAATCAGCCAATCAATTAAATAACCTTTAAATGTATATAGCCATGAAAAAGTACCTTATCCTCATCCTTTTATTGATCTTGATTTCACTGGTCATCAAAGCTTCCAATGAAACCTATATCCAGGCCATGTCCTCAGAAATAGCACGGCTGGAAAAGGCGGCCACCATAGAAGACCTGCAGCGCTGCGCCAATGCATTTGCCCGCATTCAGGGCATTCATCCCAACGAATGGCACCCCTTGTATTACAGCAGCCTGGCATATACCTACATGGGCTTCATGACCAACGGGGGGTTGGAAGCAAAAGACAAGTATTTTGCAGAGGCAAAAAGGCTGGTGGACAGAGCAGCCGGACTGTCATCCGGAAATTCGGAAATCATGGCGTTAAAGGGATTTGTCCTGATGGGAGAATTAAGCGCTGATCCCCAATCAAGAGGGGCAGATATGGGAGCCATCACTTTACAAACACTTGAAAAAGCAGCAGCACTGAACCCCAATAATCCCAGGGCACTTATCCTGTTGGCCCAGATGGAATACGGCACCTCACAGTTCTTTGGTCAAAGCACGGAAAAAGCCTGTAAGCTGGCAAAAACAAGTTCGGAACTATTTAACCAGGAGAAGGCAAAAAATAGAAACAATATGTTGGAGCCCCGTTGGGGGAAAGAAATGATAGAACAGTTGGTAGGAGCTTGTGAAAACGCTCCATGATGTTAAAAGCAAGCCCTTCTGTTTGATTATCCGGTGAATATGTATAATTTAATCCTTTTCCAGCGGTAAATAAAATGAGAGCGAGACCTATCCCATCAGACATAGACAAAGACAGCATTTGGCGGTCGGCACCTCATTTCCTGTTACTTAATGCCGGGATAGCTTTTTTATTGATGTTGTTTTTTTGTCCCAGGTGTTTTTTGTCTTGGGAAGGGATAACTGACATTTTCCCGAGTTTTATCTATTCCTTTCTCATATCAACGCCTTTGAGTTTCGGCGGATATCTCACCAGTTGTTTTTTGGATAAAAGAATACCCTGGGTCAGGTTTCCCATCAAACGCTTGGCCGTAACAATCCTCGTTTATGGCACTTATTGCGCTGTGGCGAGTTTCATCATTATTTTCATCTTTGTCTATGTACAGGGCAATTTTTCATTAGATGCGATCCCCTGGGCGCTTCTGCTAGAACATACCCAATTACCGGTGACACTGGGATTGAGCTTCATGGCATTCTTCACCGCCCGGTCCTGGCTGTTCGAATGGCGCAACGCGGCCATTGAAGCGGAACAGCTCAAATCGGAAAACCTCGCCAGTCGCTACCAGTCACTCAAAGATCAGTTAAACCCCCATTTCCTGTTCAATTCACTCAATGTGTTGTCACACCTTGTTTATGAAAATGCCGACAAATCAGTCGAATTTATTCAGCAGTTGTCCAGGATCTATCGCTATGTGCTGGACATACAGGGGGAAGAACTGGTGAGCCTGGACCGGGAGTTGGAATTTGCCAAAAGCTACCTGTGCCTGCAAAAAATCCGGTTGGGGACTGCCATGGATTATCATATAGCTGTGCCTCATTCCGGAAACCTCTATTTACCGCCCTTGTCGCTGCAACTGTTGTTGGAAAATGCATTCAAACACAACGTGGCCAGCACGGAAAACCCTTTGCTGATCACCATCAGTATAAAGGGTCAAAACCTGGTGATCAGCAACAATCTCCAACGAAAGAAAACGGGGAAAAAAGAAAAAAACGGGATAGGGCTCAACAACATTACCAAAAGATATGCCTTGATTAGCAGTGTCTCTCCCTCAATCCGGGAATCCACCGATATCTTTTTGGTGGAATTGCCTTTATTGAAAACAGATGTTTTTTCAAAAATCCAACCACTTCTATGACCGACGACCAACTCACCCTATTGATTATAGAAGATGAGCGCCACGCGGCCGAGAGACTAAGGCAAATGGTTTCCAGGCTACTTCCCGGGGCCCTGATTTTCAGCCATTTGGAAAGCATCTCCTCAACACTCAAATGGCTGAAAGGCCATGCAGCTCCCGACCTGATCTTCTGTGACATTGAGTTGGCCGATGGCCAAAGTTTTGAAATATTCGAAAACATCAGTATCAAATCCCCTCTTATCTTTACCACTGCTTACGACCAATTTGCCATCCGCGCATTTAAGCTCAACTCCGTGGATTATTTGCTTAAACCCATTGACGCCGGAGAATTGGAACACGCCATCCTAAAATTCAAAAACCGTCTAATCCTTCCCAACTATGATCACCTACAGGAGGTATTGCGAAGCTTAACCGCCCAATATAAACGGAGGTTTCTGGTAAAATTCGGGGAAAAGATACAAAGTGTACCGGTAGAGGACATTGCCTTTTTTTTCAGTGCGGAAAAGATAACTTTTATGCAAACCCGTGATAAGAGGAAATATGTGCTTGATTTTACGCTGGATCAGCTGGAAAGCATGCTGGACCCAAAGCAGTTTTTCCGGCTCAACCGTCAATACATTGCCTCATTTGGATCCATTGCCGAAATCTATGCCTATTCCAACAGCAGGTTAAAGATAAAACTTCTGGGAAGCGGGGATAACGACATTTTGGTAAGCAGGGAAAAGACAGGCGACCTGAAAGAATGGCTGGGTCAGTAGAAACAAAGGATCTCAAATCATTTTTTTTGTAGTCTCTTGCGTATCCTGCTCAGACTTACCGGGGTAATCCCCAAAAAAGAGGCTATATAATGCTGGGGTACCCGCTGCAACAAGTCTTTGTGATCGGTCTCGAATTTTCGGTAACGTTCTTCCGGAGTTTCCAAAATGAATGAAGAAAGAAGCCTCTGGGCGTTGATGAACCGCTGCTCTGCGATTTTTCGGGTAATCGTATTCATGGCAGGAAGCCGACGGTACAACTCCTCCATCTCTTCTTTGGCCACCACCAGCAATTCGCAATCCTCCAACGTCTCCAAAGATTGAATACTTGGGTTTTCGCTGAGAAAGGAATCATAGCTGGCCGCAAATAAACCTTCTTGAAAAATAAAGGCTGTAATTTCGTCCCCCTCTTTTGAATAAAAAAGTCTGAGCAGTCCTTTGTTTATAAAATACAGTTCTTTTGCCACCTTACCTTCCTCCGCCAATTTGAACTTTTTAGGTACTTGTCTGAACACGAAAGCCTCTTCCAGTATCTTTCTTTCTCCCTGAGAGAGACTAACATGAGGCATAATGGTTTGATGTAACAGTTCAAACATAAAATTGATCCGGGGTAAAAAGGACTGATGCACTGCCGGTGTTATGAACACGGAGGGGAAGATTAAAAGGTTTCGAATATATTGATGAAATATCCCGATGCACCATAAGCCCCCCATCCATAATCCACCCCCACATTCAGCCTTTTAGCGGGAAGTACCTTGAAGCGGAGTCCCAGTCCATAGCCCAAATGTATATGGTTAAAAAGACCTACATCCCTTGTCCTGCTACTGGCGCTGGTCGCATTCACAAATAGGACACCTCCGATAAAATCTTTGTGTCTCTGAAGGGGAAAGCGCCATTCCATCTCTCCATACACCAAATCTTCTCCCCTAAACCTTCCAAAGGTATAAGGTCTTCCAGACCGGTTAAACATGTCCCATCCCAGAGCCGGCAAAAACATATAAGGTACCTCGCCAGCAGCCACAAACCATCCGAATGTCCAAAATGCCAATACATGTCTAGGCCTTTCCGGATTTAAAGAAATGTACTTCCTGTATTCTGTCCACAACTGCCCACTGTTGGTGGTGCTTCCCAGAAACCGGGGCATTGCCCGGTAGGAAAACCAGGCAAATTGGCCTTTATAGGCATTGGCCACATTATCGCGGCTATCCAAGACGGCATTGAATGACACCCCTGATTGGGTATACGCGTCTGTGGGAAAGCCTTTTTGGTTTTGGTAGTCATGGTGGAAGGTGTTGCCGATGGGATGGGATCCCAGATCCAACGATTCATCATGAATATCATACATACGGTCAAACAAATATCCCAAGCCATAAAAGAACCTCGTTCCCTGGACCTTTTTCAAAGCAGTACCATAGAACCTATACTGGTTGAAATATATCCGCTCCTCGATGGGGTCATTCCCTGAGACAGATGGTGTTCCCGGTACCGTAGCCGGTGCAACTCCGGATCCAAGCCCAAAAGTGGGTTGATTGTTAACGCTAAAACGGATATCTGCTAACAAGGCCCAGGCATCATCTTTTAGGAACGCGTTGGACCGGATAGATGAAAAAAACTGGTTCTCTGTAGTAAACAAAGCCATGGCCAAGGCCGTTGACATCATGGTGGTTTCAGGAAGTCCGTTTCTCCAATTAAAAGAGGGGGACAAGCCTAAAATCCACCCCGCCGTAGGATTTGCCGATATGACCGGCATAGGGAATACAGAGACATTTTTTTCTATCGTCTCTTCCTCCCCTTGGCCGTTGGCTGATATGGCCACACCAAGACTGCCTGTCAGCATACAAACAAAAAGGTA
Organism: Negadavirga shengliensis; assembly: GCF_042652345.1. Classification (NCBI taxonomy): domain Bacteria; kingdom Pseudomonadati; phylum Bacteroidota; class Cytophagia; order Cytophagales; family Cyclobacteriaceae; genus Negadavirga; species Negadavirga shengliensis. Next base: position 272,213 of record NZ_JBHSJJ010000004.1, on the reverse strand, counting down.
TAGGAAAGGGTTTTGCATTTTCATCGGTAGGCAATACGCCGGTGGTGACAAAGAAGTAAATATATCTCAATTCTCTAAAAACCCAAGAACAGTTTATATAATTACAATTATCCATAAGATTAAAGTTCCCTTCATATAATTTAGTTATAATTCATGTGGCCAAAAAAACCGCTGTATCAAAATCCAAAGGGTTCATTTGCTTATAGATGCAAAAAAGAAAGCAAAGCACAGGCGAGTATTCGTTTTCATTGCTGTTTGAAATGATTAAATTAGCTTGGCCAACCCTTCATAAATAAATACTTATGAAAGCATTTTCTGAAGAAAGCATTTTTGATAAAATAAATAGAGATATGGATTTTTTAACCAGGTGTTTCCGAAAAGTATTAAAGGACCTGGGGGAAGAACAACTGGCCGATTTGCTGACGAAAAAGGTCAATCCAGCTGAAGTCGCTAAAGTAAGTATAGAACTGGAGGAAAAACACATTCAGGTTCTTAGCATATACCTTCAATTGATGAACCTGGTAGAGGAAAATACCGCCGTACAGGCACGCAGAAGACAAATAGACAGTTGGGGTTTGCAATCTGTAAGAGGCTCATGGGCAGAAACTTTCCGTCGCTGGAAATCCCAGGGGCTGACCGAAACCCATATGCTTACAGTCATCCGTGCTATAAAGGTTATTCCTGTACTTACTGCTCACCCCACGGAGGCCAAAAGGGCCTCAATTCTTAACCTGCACAGGGAAATTTATCTGAACCTTGTAAAACTGGAAAACACCACGTTTTCATTTTCGGAAAGAAAAATCATTGAACAGGAAATCATGACATTGCTGGAAAGGTGGTGGAGAACAGGAGAGGTTTATCTGGAAAAGCCCACTGTTGAAATGGAAAGGAACAACGTCATGCATTATTTCAGCAAGGTCTTCCCAAAAGCCTTACAACACACTGATGCTAATTTAAAACAAAATTGGCTTGAAATGGGCTTTGATAAAGACAACTTGTGCTTACCGGAACATTTTCCTACTCTTCAATTCGGAAGCTGGGTAGGTGGTGACCGTGACGGCCACCCGTATGTTACTGCCTCCTTGACCCATAACACTCTAAAAGAACATAGAAAAGCAGCTTTGCTTTTATTGCACAGCCAACTACTTGAATTGGCTGCTGACATGAGTTTTTCAGAAATCAGAAATACTGTACCACAATTTTTTCTCCGTGAAATTGTCAAAAAGAAAAACACATTCGGACAGGAAGGTGAAAAGGCTGTCAACCGTAATCCTTATGAACCCTGGCGACAATTTATCAATTTGCTTGTTTTGCAACTTGAAAATACCATTAAAAATGAAGTTACAGAAGATCAGCCATACTATACGGGACCTGAAGATCTTGCCAAAGACCTGCTGATTCTTAGAAATAGCCTGATGGAAATCGGTGCAAAAAGAATAGTCGAATCCATGCTTTTTTCCATAGAACGTCAGGTTCAATGCTTCGGTTTTCACCTGGCCCGTTTGGATATTCGACAAAACAGCAGTTTTCATGACAAGGCCATGGAACAGATCCTACAAGAAACCTACCCAGAACTGCCTCCCTACAGCGATTGGCCGGAAGAAAAAAGGATCCGGTTTATTACTGATGAACTCAAAAGTGACCGTCCTTTTGCCACAGCAGATAAATCCTTCGGTCCTGAAGCGGACAAAGTATTGGAATGCTTCAGGGCTGTGAAAGAGTTTACAGGTAAATATGGGCCTCACGGAGTCGGGTCGTTTATTGTCAGCATGACCAGGCGGGTAAGTGACTTATTGTTGGTGTACCTGTTTTTTCGTGAAGTAGGCCTGGATCGAAAGGTTTTTCAGGTGGTTCCTTTATTTGAAACCATAGAAGATCTCTTGAATGCCGACAAGATATTGGATGATTTTCTATCACATCCCATCAATCAAAAAAGCGAATCCGACATACAGGAAGTCATGCTTGGATACAGCGACAGCAACAAGGATGGTGGCATCATCGCCAGCAGGTGGCATATTTACCAGGCCGAGCAACAGCTTCAACAGGTAGGGACCAAACATGGCATTAGGTTGAGGTATTTCCATGGAATTGGAGGGACAATCAGCAGAGGGGGTGGAAAATACCACCGTTTCTTGGACAGTATGCCTCCGGGAAACCTAAGCGGCGAAATAAAACTTACCGTTCAGGGAGAGACCATCGCCCAGCAATTTGCCAACTTGCTGACAGCTACTTATAATCTGGAAATGCTGCTTTCAGGAACAGCCTTGCAGACTGGTTACCGCCTGTTTCCGCAGGATCATTCTGATTATCCCATCGATGCTCTCAGGAAATTATCTTCCTATGCCAAAGACAGCTACACCAGACTCATCCACCATCCATTATTTATTGAGTTTTACGGGGAAGCCACTCCCATTGATGTTTTGGAACTCAGCAAAATAGGCTCCAGACCAGCCAGACGTACCGGGACGCGTAACTTGGAGGATCTACGGGCCATCCCTTGGGTATTCAGCTGGAGCCAGTCGCGTTTCCATCTTACAGGGTGGTTTGGCATAGGTCATGCTCTAAAAAGGTTGAAAGCGACCCACCAAGACAATTATCATCAGCTCAGAAAGTTTGCTAATGAGTGGCCGCTGCTGAAGTATATTTTAATTCAGGTAGAGACCAATCTGATGAATTCCGACCCGGATATCATGAAAACCTACGCAGGTTTGGTCAAAGTTGAACAAACCCGGGCTGAAATCATGTCTATCATCTCGAGCGAATACCAAGAAAGCCTTGATCAGATAGGCGCCATGTTTGATCTGGACAGAGGCAAGCGCAGACCCGGCCTTCTGGACCGCCTACAACGAAGAAAAAATGCCTTGTCTGCACTCCATGAATTGCAGATAAAAAACCTCAAGCAATGGAGAAAAAGAAAAGGCCAAGATGATTCGGACGAGGAGTCTCTTGTGACCCGGTTACTGGAAATCACCACAGCCTTGGCGAGCGGATTAAAAAATACGGGATAATCCTTAATACCAGACCATAAATGCTGCCTAACCGCATTTTACAAATTCAGTAAATTCCCAACAAAAATTTTGAATTTGTTTAAATCGAAACTAAATTAGGTCATACTTTTTGATATTGACTTAAATACAACATATCATGGCTTTTTATTCAGGCATCCTAAAGCAAAAGACCGGTAAAAAAAAGGTGTCCTGGGTTTTTTTCCAACTTTTGATCGCGGTTGTTTTCAATAGGAAAAATATACCCTCACATATCGAAAAACTTGATGACACCTTAACCAACCATTGTACCTATGAAAGAAGAACAGTTTGGGTCAGTCGAATAAATGGAATAATTAAACCACGGGTAGTACGAAGGTTAATTGAAAACCGGCTTAACAGAGGTATGCCCAGTCACGAGCTCGTGATCCTGTCTTTCGATGAAGAGCTTTCTTACAGCCAAATTTTCGGAAAAGAAAAAACATACCGCCAAAGATGGTGCAACTGGTATGGCAACCATTCATCAGAACCTTTGAAATTTTTTGTTCCCGGTAACGGCAATGTGAAAGACTTTGAGTCCACCCGCGATCGGTGGCATACCTACGATTATGAAGGGTTAAAAGAAACCTGTGAATTGGTAAAAGCGGCTGAGAAAAGAGGAAGAAAAGTGAGGGCCGTGGGTTCAGGCCATGCATTGACGGCCATTTCCCAGTGTGAAGATTACATCGTTTGTACCCATGACCTTAACCTGACTCAAAGAAGACCGGTACAATTCATAAAAAAAGAATTCGTCGACGGCTTTGAGGTAACAGTGAACTTCCGCAATGAAAAAGCCACTGAAAAGCATTTTTTATTCGAAACCGGGGGAGGCACCAAAGTCCATCACCTTATTACCGCTTTGGAAAAAGACGGACTTGCCCTGATGAACAAAGGAGGCTCCAGTATTCAGGCCATCTCGGGGGCCATAGCTACTTCCACCCACGGATCCGGGATTGGAATCGGGCCACTCCCCAGCATGGTGAGGTCCGTGACCATTGTGGGAAAAGGTGGCCAGCCTTTTCGCATAGAGCCTCACGATGGTATCACTGATGCCGATTTGTTCAATGCCGGCCCGGAAGTCCAAACCCATGGTATACAACTCATCCAGGATGATGATGTATTTAACTCCGCGTTGGTAGGAATAGGCTCGATGGGCATTGTTTTTTCTTTGATTCTGGAAGTACAGGAATCTTACCGGTTATATGAAGAAAGAAAACTTTGGGATTGGGAAACGCTAAAAAAAGAGATGCTGAAAGGCAATCTCTATGAGTATGTCAATGCGCACAGACATTTTGAAGTACTGATCAATCCATATATTGACAAAAACGGACCGGATGATGATGACGCTGAAAGGAAGTGCCTGGTTACCAGCAGAGACTACTCCCGCTCTTGTAAAGTCCCGTCCAATGCGACAAAACAAAGAAATTATATTTCTTCCTTTGTTTCCGGAATTTCGATATCGGGCCGTCTTTCTCCCTGGGTGTTCAATAGAAACAGCAAAGCAATACCCCGGTTAACCAACAATTCCCTTACCCGGTTAATTGACCATGCGGAAAAAGGGGGTGGATTTGAAGGGGACTCTTACCGGGTACTGGATCAGGGGTTGGGCGAGCTGAAATTTTATGGGTATGCCATTGAAATCGGTTTTGAGATGGACAGGGTTTTTGAGGCGGTGGACCTTATCTTCAAGGTATGTGAAGAAGCCCAGTTCTATGAACACCATTTGGCCGCACCGTTTTCTTTGCGCTTTGTGAAGCAATGCCCTGCTTATCTTTCCATGATGAACAAGGCAGATATGTGCATGATTGAATTAGTAAGCGTAAAAGGAGTGACCGGTACCATCTCCCTGCTGATGAGGCTGGAAAGGGAATTACTCGGCATTGGCGGGGTTCCCCATTGGGGGCTCTCATTGTTGCCCTGGACCGGTGAAACGGTGCAAAAAGCTTTTCCTGATTTCAAGCGTTGGAAAAAGAATCAAGCCCTTTATGCCGGAGAGACTTTTACTAACTCTTTTGTTAAAAACATATTGGATTGATTTTTAAGATGAGCGTAACTCAGCAAGTTCTTGGTATACACGCTTCCTTGCCCTGTTTATCTCCCCCACCGGCTCATGGTCTGCCATAGCGATCCACGGTGAAAACACCAAGGCGTCCCCCAACTCCTCCCTTTCCGGAAAATCGAACTCCTGGCGGGGTATCCAAAGATCCGCTACGGGAATGCTTTCTTTTTTCCAAACTATTGAGGTGTTTTCCAAAGGCTCTGTTTTTTCATTATCATGAACCTGAATGCACAGGGTAAACCCCTGTTTACTGGTCACCAAATCAGTTTTTAATTGTGCTTTCAGAAAATCATCTGATTTGGGCTCCGATAAGGTATATTCCAGTTCAGGATGATGGGGTTCTAAGAGAAATTTGACATATTTTCCGGTGCCATATTTAAATGCCCCACCTGAAAAATAGGTTTGTGCCAGGAGGTTATCGTGCTTTTTGGAGTATTTTAAGGTCAAATAAAGGCTTCTCCAATGCCCGGGGTTCAAAGCAAACCGCAGCCGTTCTTTCCATCCAAACAAGACCGCCTTTATGGCTTTCCTGTAAAGAGAGATATTCCATGCAGAAAGAATGGGACTGGTGGTGAGCAAAAAATTCTGGCTATTTTTCCCAATGGGATCCGGTTCCAGGACCTCTCCAGGGACATCCAACACTTTGATGGCCAAACCTCTTCCCGAACTCCTTTTGTCGGATTGTGCTATCGGCGGGGCGTTGGAAAACCTGAGCCAGGCTTCATAGCTTGCAGGTTTTTTGAAAAGACCACACCGGAGAGGGGCAGGAATATCCTTTCTAACTTCTAGCATGCCTTTTACGCAGCCATGCATTTTCGGATGAAAATTTCTGCGAATATTCCCATCCGGGTAGGTTTTGGCCAGAAAATCCTTCATCGTTTTGATGATCTCCTGGATTTCTTTTTCTTCTCTATGGTTGCTTTTTTCAATCATAGTTGGCCAGAAAACGGACGGCACTTATACCGGGAAAAAAGAAATAGCCGCCCCCTTTCATCAAGGTGAAATTGGGCAGATCACAGAGCTTTCTTCTGATAGGGTATTCCGGTATGCTGAATTCATCTGTCTTGATATTTCCGTTCTTGTAATGGTTGCCTATAAGAGGATCAGCGTCATACTCCAACCCGCCGAATTTGTGAAAATTCACCCAGTTGTTCTGTATAAATTCAAACTGCCTTCTGATGTCTGTCACCAAACAAATAAAATGCAGCCCCCTTTCTTTATGATCCCTTGGCAACTCCATGAGCTGCGACGGTTCGAGATCCCCACAAACCGGTTCCCCGTAAGGTCTCCCTTTTCTAAGCATTCTGTGTTTGGAAGCCATTTCAGCAGAATCCTTTTGTGTTTTTTCGGTCACGAGGTGGTCTCTGGGGTTGGTCCTTCTGATGTGCGCCCCTATGGGACATTTCAATCCCCACTTATCCTCTTCCCAAAAAGCAAAATCATTAAAGGTGGACAAATCCGGATCATTCTTATCGGGGGTTTTAGTAAGCGGAGATCCATCGGGCCATCTCCCTACCATCTTGCTGGCAAGCCGGATGGCTTCTTCCTTGCTTTTTGACTGACCCAGCAGGTATTCCCAAAAAGCAAAAACATCCTGTTCCATCTGCCGAAAAACCAAATAAGTGCCGTTTTTTCCAAAATCCTTAAAGGCACTGTCATTGGTCAAATCAGGCAGGTCATCGGATTTATCAAATTCTGGAGGTATGACCGGTGAGGGAGCAAACTCGTCATAAAGATTCTTATAACCCATGATGAATTCTCCGGCCGGAAAAGTCATCTCTTTTTCCGATGTGGGCTTTTTATTCAGCTCCTGTATTATCGGACGGGAGATATCATCCCTAAAACCAAAATGTTCCTTGTGGTCATGAAGCATTCCCGTAGGAAGGGAATGCAGGAGATCAAGTCCATAGGCTTCGGCCCTTGCCTCTTCTTGGACCAGCTTTTGAGCCAGGGTCTCTGCATTATGAGAATAAATCATGAGAAGCAAATGAATTTCACCCGAAGCTTTGCTTCCCCAAACCCAGTTCTCAGGAGTGTTTTCACCCGTGTCCCCAAGGACAAACTGCCGGTGGGGTTCCGTCATCCCCTCTTTGAATTCCCTGGAAAAACTTTGCAGGGTTTCGTCCGGAAGTGCTAAAAAAGACAGCCCCTCATAGGTGAAAGCCAGCTGAACGGCATGATCATCAGGTTTTTGCAAAGCGTTGGTAAGCAGTGGAAGCAGTTCTTTTATATACTTTCTGGATCTTTCGGCTTCAGTAAACCGGAGCAACAGGTACTGCGCTCCCTGAAGGTTACCAAATCCCCTGACCAATAAACCTTGCATGTCATTCAGTTCGAGCGTCATGAATTCAGATCGTTAAAAGCCATTCCCTGAGTTTATCTTCATCCATCGATTTAAACAAGCCTTCCCTAAACCTCCTGTTGGTTTTTAGGTTTTCCACGCTCAGTTCGGTGTTGAAAGCATACCAAAATTGGGTGATTTTCTGATGGGCCCTCACGCCTTTCATGTATTCGCTTCTGTGGTTATACCCTTTTTTTACCAGCCACTTTGTAGGAGGAAAGCCGGCTGCGTGACTGAAGATCACCGACAAATTCCGGGATCTGTTTTCACTGTCTACAAAATCATGCGCATAAGCCTCGGATATGTTGTCAAAATTCGCAATAAAAACAAGCCGTTTGCCCTTGTCTATTTGTAACCACCGGGCGGTGTGTACCGTGGGTATGTAGGTGAAATAACCTACCAGTGAAATAAGACGGAGGGATACCGCGAGAAAAATTCTTCTGATCCATCCTTTTTTCAAGGGAGCAATTACAGTCATTTCATTGATCACAGGATTTTTTTCCCGCATGACGATTTTCCTGATCCAACCGTCCTCTACCGGTTTATTGGGAATATGGGGGTTGTTTTCGTTGATCCTAAGCCATAGGAATAGAAAAAACATGACCAACAGGAATGCAGGCAGAATAATTGCCCCTATTTTTAAAATGAGAACATCCATAAAAAAAGAAAGCACCAGACAAACCAAAGATCCCAGCATGATGCACGCAAAGAGCAACAGTGGAACAAGCATCTTTAAACGGTCTCTTTTGGTTTCGTGCGGCCTTTTGTACGCCCATTTTAAATCAGGATTATCACATATGAATGCCTCGATTTTTTGTTTGATCTGCTCCGGAGATGGCTGATCGAACCCCTCTGTGCTCCGTTGTTCATTCAAGTAGGTATACACCGTTTCCTTCAAGTGCTTTTCCTTAGGAACATCCTCCGGCAAAACAAACTTAAAACCCGAATAAAAAGCGTGGAAAACACCTTTCTTATTCAAAAAATCCTCCATCCCTTTATTTCCCTCAACCCAATGCGGAAACTCATGGCTATGACCAAACACCATTTTCAAATGTTTTCCCATAACGGAGGCCAGTTCCTTTATGTGCCGCCTTTTGCTGCCCACGTAACTGGTCATCAACAAAATCCGGGCAGGCAACTGTTCTTTTTCCGCATAGCTTTGAGCGGGCAAGGTCAGCCAGCTGATAAAAAAAGTGCTGGGTAGTTTTTGACGGTATGTGGCCACATCGTCGGCCAGGTCTTTCCTAAATCCCTCTAGCAAGGCATTAACAGCTTCCAACCTATCTTCATCAATAGAAACAGTCACCGTTAAACCTTTATGAATAGAGGACATAAAAGAATATTAAAACAAAACCTATACAAGTTAAAGAATTTTGATAAAACTATTGCATATTTCTAAAAATAATATTGGTTTTGATTATCCCGATATAAACGAAAAGTTTTTTATTTCCCCACAAGGACCGGTTTCGTGAATTTTTTATGTGCCCGAAAATCAATAATGATCACAAAAGGCATATCTTGATGAATGCATCCACCGGGGACTAGGAAAACATGATCCTTGTGTTTTTTTGCGGATAGTTATTCCACAACGATTGTCGCTGTTTTTCTGAAATAGCCATACCCATAACTTGCCTCTATACTACCTCCCTTTCCTAACGGTAAAACCTGTCCTTCGGCTTTTATACCGCCATCTTCAATTTTTACCGTAGCCGTCAAGGTGTCTGAAAAAGGGTTTTCCTCCTTCAAAACCACAGTTATGCTGTCACCTAACATGTTACGGATATTCATTGCCAAACTGTCCGTTTGATCCTCGTGAAAATTAAGCGGAGCTTTTAGACGGATAGTCAACTGACCGGTATTCTTTTTTTCAAGGGAGATCTCCGTATAGTAATTGGCCAAATAAGCCATACTGGTATTAAAAGCCGTGTTGAACTGTACCCAGCCTTCCGTCCATCCCAGGTTACCGGCCCCGGGATGGTTGGGATAATGAAACGATTTGGGCGATCCGTCAAACACAAAGGGCAATTCTTCCAGCAGGCCTATCCCCCCCTTATGCCGGCTGTACCAACCCAGATCTACCCCTTCCACTTCTTCGGGGCCTTTGTAAGAAAATTGTCTTCCCGTCGGGTTTCTCCCAAAGGCATTTTCCATATGTGACCACACCAAAATTTCCAACTTATCCTTGATATCCCCATCTCCCAAAACCGACATGGCAGCCAATGCCGCTGCGGGAAATCCAAGGACGTTGCCGGTTTCATTCCATCCCGGTGGCACCCAATCATCATCGTCGTATTTTCTGAAATCCCACATGTTGTCGGAACGCGACAGAGCTACCCCGGCCCAACCGGTAACTTTTTCCACCAGGCCAGCCGGCGCCTGATCCGGAAATTGGCTGTGAAAATAAGCAAATGCCCGCATGGTCAAGTGTTCGGACATACGCTGGCCTTTGGTGGTCATGGGATCATGCCAATCCAAATTGGCGATCATCCATTCCATCTGCCGGTAAGCCGCCTGGAAATATTTATGGGCATCGGCTTCATTTTCCCGCTGGGCTACCTTATACATCATCAGGTTAGGAATGACCGAAAACCCGGGAGGCATCTCTCCCTTGGTGGTTCCCAACCGGGTTTTTAAAGCCAGAAGATTATGTTCGGGACTTTGGTCATATTTGGAATTGGCATGCTCGGAAACGGTGCTTTTCTCCCACACCTCCCTCGCATACTCATAAACCCTGTTGAAGTTCTGTTGGGGAAGCCAACGTTTAAGGTAAGGCCAGGCATAGAGAAAATGGGCGAGTTCGGCTTTTTGCATTTCGTGATCCAATCTTTGGGAAACCTTCACATCCGCATCCCAATGGATCAACCGCACGATGTCAGGCGTTTCTTCAATATACGGTTCCAGAGCGCCCCAAAGCCCTTTATAGGTTTCGGGAAAGGTTGCATTGTCCCTATAAGGTGCGGTAACTTCCATGCGCTCAAAAGCCCCGGGATTGGCCAAATAAAGAGCCACAAAGCTTTGCAGGGCCCAGTTAAAGAAATCCCCGTCCCGCCATTCAAAAGAAAGGGGCCGGATTTCCTCCACATTGCCCACATAATGCCGGGCGCCGATCATAAAGTCCAACATCAACCTGTACGTCACCCGCTCAAGCCAGTACGGCCCTATCCGGAAAGGAAAAGATTCCTCATCTCCTACCCTGATGACATATTCCTTGTCAGATCTGGGATTGAAATCGGTAAAGTCTCCTTTTTCTTCCACCACTTTGCCCCGATAAAGAACCTCTTGCCGGTTTTTTTGTCGTATTTCAAAGCCGGTGTGATCCGGTATTTCAGGGGCAGTGAAACGTTTGGTTCTGTGCAAATTATAGCCGCTCTGGTTGACCAATACGGCTTTTGTTTCCATGGCTGACGTATCCTCGTAAGGCTGCCCGAAAAGCCCAAAAACAGCCACCTGCATGGATTGGCTTTCTCCTGAAGCCAGGCGGATCCTATCGGTCAGAAGTTCTTTCTCCAACAGGATGTCCGCAGCATGACTCCCGTTGTCCCTCACGGTTTTGATGTTACGCCACTCGCCGTTAAGGAGATACTGCAAGTGGAAATTTTGGGGTGGCGCAAGTTCCTGCCCAAAAATGACCTGGATCCGGGTCAGCTCTGTGGCCCCCGGCAGTCTTACCATGAGCCATGGCTCCTCATCATCCTTACCACTGGCCCAAAGCGTTTCCCTTTTCCCATCGATGGCCCTGGCGGCTTCATTGCCCTCCAAGGCGGAACTGGCAACTGCCTGGCCGGTTTGGGCCAAATCATTCTGCGCGGCAAGTGGAATGGCGGAGAACTGAAGAAAACAGCAAAAAATAATCGGCACAATAGGTATATCGGTTATGTGAAAGGCTGTTGGATATTTGATCATGATCATTTTGGGTTGTATACTTCACTTATTCGTTTTTATTCTGCGGAAAGGACATATCGCTGGCCGGACGTGATGGAAAAGCCAAAGCCACCCATGTCCTTGTTAATTTTCAACTCCGTTTTCTTTCCATCAGGAAGCTGCACAAAGTAACGGTCACCGGCAACCGCAGGCGTATGGATTTCGGCAGTGGAGTGACCGTCCGGAAAATAAAAGGTATAAGGCCTTCCTGAAAAATTAAGAGGGAAATAATAGGCACGGAGACCTTCCTCCTCCCTTAGGACGATCACATCCTTTCCTCCTACCCATAACGGTATTTTATTATCCGGAAGAGGATAATTTTTGATGGTTCGGGGTCCTTCAATCACTTCTTTACTTTGCCAATCCATCCACTTGCCCTCCGGAAAATAGACATCCCTTTCCTGCGCGGAGGCATAATCATTTCCAAAGAGAGGGGCAGCCATTAGCGACTCTCCCATCATCCAGCTGTATTGTTTTTTAAGAGAATCCGCCAAGTAATAGGTATCTTCATCCTTGGGGAAAGCCAAAGGCAAGGGCGTCATCGCATACGGAAAGCCTGTATCGTAGCCCCGTTGTACCTCACTGTATATATAAGGGACCAACTGGTGGTGAAAATCCACCGCTTTTTTGACCGCCATTTCGTATTCGGGGCTTTTCATATGCCAGGGCCCATATCCCAGTGACATGACAGGCATCACAGCAGCCGTCATGGCATTGCGGACAAAATACCTCTTTTCATCCTCGGACAAAGGATTTTCCAGGTATTTGCCGGCCACGATATCGGGGTAAATGTTCCCCACCCCACTGAAGGCATAGTTAAGCGCATTGATCAGGGTCCTGTCCTGATCGAAGCCGTATTTAGTGTCTTCCAGCCGCATGATGTCTCCGGGAACACCGTAGGCCGTATTGCGTACCATCACCATCTTACCCAGGTCCATCAGTTTCTCATTGACCGGGTTCAGTTTTCCGTCGTTATTCAACAGTACACCGTCCTGAAGCATCATATCCTCTTTTATGCCATCAGCACCCCATCTGTCAAACTGTTCGATGAACCAGTCGACAGCCTCAGGAAGATCCGTATTGAGTATATAATTGCTTCCCTGCGGGAAATTAACCTTGAACTTCCCGGGTTCCCCGTTTGCATCTTTGACGAAATATCCCCTTTCCAGTGCCTGCGGGATAAAAGGGCCGTCATTATCAGGATAATAGTTTCCCCCATCTTCTTCAAGTGCTTTAAAGTTTATTCTGGAACCCAGCAAGAGCTTGATGCCCTTCTCTTTAAAAAAATTTTTGAACCCCGTCACATCCGGATAGCGGGGATTTGGCAAACCATCGCTTCGGGAAAGGGCCTTCTCCTCGTCCCAAATCCCAAAAGCCGTGGTGCTGCCTTCTCTGGGTGTTCTCCGCTCCCCCTTCCAAAACCCGCTGCCTACCACCGCCCATTTTAAGGGATAGCCTTTATCCAAATACATCTGAATATCTTTCTCCACGGAAGATTGATAAGTGTTCCACCCCAGTGAACCAAAGGCTTCATACCCGATTTCAAAAAATTCATATTTAGGCTTCTTATCCGGATAGCCTGCTTCATTTTTAGCGGTTTTGTAGGCTGCATAAATTTCTTCGGGTTGGCCAAAAAAATAGTAGGCACGTAATACTTCGGAGCCGTTTACACCCATCCGGTTGCCATGTTGACCAAAAGCCACTCTTTTGGAACCACGGTCAAAAACCACCTGACCAATTCCCTGGGCTGGAAAAATGACAAATGAGGAAATGAAACGGTAGTGGTTCCAGTTGTACCGGTCTGTCCTGTCATTGATCAAATGGTCGTTGGTGTATCCGAAAAGATCTGTTCTCCCTTCATAGCCGCCATGATCTCCCAGTCCATATACAGGTCCCCCTATTCCCCCTGTTTGCAATTCCATGGTCAGTTTGCCTTTATCCGCAGGCTGACACACGATTTGGAGGCAATGCTCACCCAATGTAATTTCAAATTCCAGCTCTTTACCATTCTTATTTACCGTTGTGCCCTTTAAACGATCATGGGCAATGGCGGTTACCGAAACCAATTGACTATAGGTTAAATTATTTGACCCTTCGTCACCCAATAAAATCCCTCCGTCTGGATGTCTGGGTAAAAGGACTTCACCATCCTTTGTTTCCAGTTGGAAAGCTGTATTGTCTCTGCTCAGGATAAACCTGTGCGTCCCGTTTTCAAGCACAAATTCATGGGTGTCGTATTTACAAGACACAAAAAGGATCAGCAATAACAGCGATATGGAGGGTTTATTCATAAACATATTCTAATCAATATTGAATTTCTAAAATGGCAAGGCCATAGCCATCGACCTGAATCTCTATGGCATCATCCTTCACAAAAGTCTTCTGCGCCTTTCCTTCTGCATCCAACAATCTGATTGTTCCGGGTTCTCCCTGGTTTGAGGAGGCAAGATTCAGGGTACCGCTTTGCACCTCATGGTACTGGTTGAGCAACAAAATCCACCTTTTGTTTTTGTCCATTGAAGCGGCAATGATGTGTTCAAAATTTGGATTGGAGATTTTCACAAAGCCGGGAAGCACCTCCAACCCGGCAGCCTGTCCCAAAACCGTCCCGGGAGCAAATCCATAAGTTTTGTGAGGGCCTACTTTTGGCGTAACAAAACCGCTTGGGAAGTTGATCCTGTTGGCTGAACGAAGCGCCAGTTCAGCCATCAGGTAATCGGTAATCCAACCGACCTGCCACCAGGCATGGTGTGGAAATGGTCCTGCCCCCGCATCCATGCTTCTCCAATAGTACGAGGCCACACCCGTATCTTCATCCACAAAAGCATGTCTGCCAACGGCCGCAGCCCTCGCCATATCGGCAAACAACCGCTCTCCGGTCAATGCATGCATCCGTATGAACATCCCCGCATGGCTGGCGAGGAGAATGGGCCCGTTGCCGTTAGCGGAACCAATGGCCCCGCCATGTTCAAAGCTCAGCCCGGCCTGGGATATCTCCCAATTCTGTCTCAGTTTGCCATTAGTGTTGACCAAAGTTTTATCCGCAATGGGATGGGTATAGACATGACTGGTATAAACCTTTGCCGCCTTTACCGCCGCTTCAAGGTATTTTGGGTCCGGTGCTGATTCATACAAGTCCAAAAATGCCTGTGCGGTTTGCCCCGTGGCAAAATCGGGTACATAACGGGCATCCCCGCATACTCCCAAAAAACTGCCATGGACTACGCCATTGTTCCAAAACCAATCGGCACCTTTTTTGGCCGCCATCAAGTATTTTTCATCCCCCAACATCCGGTAGGCCACAAGAAGACCATAGAAAGTGGGCCGAAAATCCTGAAGTTCTTTAAAAAGCGCTTCCTCCTCCCTGTTGAAGGCGACCGGCCAACTCCCGTCTTCCCGCTGCCAATCCATAAGCAGGGCGGCCCCAAGTCCCAGACGTTCCTTCAGTTCCGGATTATCCGGCTCGAAGAGCAGCATATTCCCTATGTCCAACATGATATAATAAGTCAGCGCAATGGGTTCTACCATATCCCCCCATTCTTCCACAAAGCGTTTGGACTTGGACAGATAATATTGGCCTATGGCGGCGCCTTGGAAAAACCCTGGCTCCATCTGCTGCTGTGCCAATTTGAACTGCAACGCATAGGGAAGGACCTTTTCTTTCAATAACGGATTGCCTGTAGCCTGTGCCAACATCCACATGGCCCCGTAATCGGCGTTTTTCATCGCATCCCGGTCTGCGCCTACCACACCTCCCAAATAAGCTTGGGCCCCTATTTCCCTGCCCTCAAATGTCTCAACCCGCCAAAGAGAGGTTTCGGGATCGGTCAAATACCCTACCATCCGCTCCAGCCTGTGGCTCAGGGATTCCTGGTTGCGGCGAAGCTGCAGACTTTTCTCAAAATCATACACGGTGTATGCGGCGTGCTTCATGGAAGAAAACCAATCGCCGTTACTGAGATGAAATCGAAATCCCATCACCAAGCTTTGCCCCTCTTTAAAATAGGCATTTCCCTCACCCATAATGGGATAATAAAGGGTAGGGCTCAACAAGGACCTGCTGTTCTTATGAGAGAGCCCCAATTGCCATTGATGATGGTTATTCCGGTCTGCTATCCACGGATTCCTGGCCATATCGGGCATGGCAATAGCCGACAGCGTGAATCCCTCTTTGGATTCGATAATAGGGCTTAAGGTACTGGCCGTTTTTTCACTGAATATGATGGGCAAGGCTGGAACCCCGTTTCCATAGGCGTAACTGATGGGCAGATTCTCTTCCATCCGGTCTCCATGGAAATACCCGGGTACAGTGGCCCATTTCAAGCCTTTTTCATCTACCGTAAGCAAAGAAGGGGAAGCCAGGGAATAATAACCGGGTACTTTAACTGTACAGGCCATCCAGACCAAAATATCCTGAGGCTGGTCCCGGTCAAGCTTCCAATGTATGTCAAAGTCTGCAAAAATGGTGGAATGGGAGAATTTCAATTCATCCGGACTGATCATTTCCGCATGGGAAGGATAAAAATATTCAGGTTCATGACCTACATTCAGCGCAAAAGCACTTGTTCTGTTTTTCCATGTATTTATCAAATATTTATAGGAGCTTCCCGGAAACTCTTCTCCGTGGGCGGTAGTGAATTCCCTATCTGTCCTTTCTTTGGGTTCGGTTTTGGACCAAAGTAGGGTATATTCTCCCGATGGATTGGAAATTACCTCCCACCCGTCATTTGCCGCCATCATGATCTTATCAATGACATAACCATCTTCTGATTTTTGCCACTGGATCTGTATGTAATCATTGGCCAATACAAGCGGCTCCTGTCCCAGCAATTGCCCTGATCCCAATAGTGCCACACATGCACCTAACAGTATAATTTTAATCCTCTTCATTTTATAATCAATAGATCTTGAATAGTAATTCAATAAGCCACAACCCCAAACAGGGCTGCTGGAACGTGCTGACCGGGCTGTTCCATGACAATCCTGATCTTTGCGGTTTCCAGTGGCTGTTCAAAAGTTACCCTATGGATCGTTTGGTGATTGTCTTGTATGTCGGAGATCACCGTGCCGTTTCCGTCACATATCTTGAATTTTCTTACGCAGAAAGGAATTTCAGATTCAGGATGTCCCATCAAAGTGGATTCCATGGGATGATCAAAATCGGTATCAAAATATATGTATAAACTTCTGATTTTCTGCAATATATTCCAATTTATATCAATTGATGGTTGAATATCTTGAAAATCCGCTATCCAGGCATTGGCATGCAAGGCGGGCCTGAATATGCCGTTTTGCAGATTACGTTCCCCGAAGATATCCAAAGCCCGGTCCAATCTGAAAGCAAGATTGTGGCCTTCAGGGCGCCTCTCCGGAAGCCAGAATTCAAAGGATTCTATACCAATATCTTTGGGTGGATCCTGCCGGCTGCTGATCGCCACGGCCTTGTTGAATTTGTTGTAAACAGTGACCAATCCAGATAACCGCATGTTCGAACACCGGACCTCAATATGGTCGTTGACGTGCAAACAGACGAATAAATAACCCGTTTCGGGGTGGCGGTAGTCAAAAACCAGCGTACAATCCTGCTCCCCTTTTTCCAACACATAGCTCTTTTCAGTCAGGGTAACATCCGGGGTAAAATTACCTGCTTTACTGCTTGTCATTAATGCTGTTTTGAGAACCGTTTTTTCCTTTGTTCTCAGCCGGATGGTAAAAGATGGCAACTCTCCTTCAGGAAACGGCATCAACTGGGCCATCGAAAAATGAAGGGCTTTCCAGGGCCCGTCCATAGGCAGTTCCTGCAATTTGAGCCGGGAAGAAGCCTGGATGCTGGCCCTGGCTACCAACTCCGCCGGATCATCCAATTTTATTCGGGGGATATACTGGCCATTGGCAATCAGGTTTTGCTGTAATTTACCGATCCATTGATTCTCCGCAATAGTGGCCGGCAGTAGGTTATGTTTCTTACACAAAACAGCAGCCATGGCCACTGCCTGGGCATTATGGGCACAGGTGGCCATTACCCTGGATGAGCCGAAAGCGACATGGGAGGCACTGATGATCCGTCCGGCCAGAAAGAGGTTTTTGATGTTTTTGCTGTACATGGTCCGGTAGGGAATCTGGTAAACCCCTTTTGCGTGCCACTGGGTACAACCAGGTTTGTCGCCATATACCCCATCCGCCGGGTGCAGATCCAGCGCCCATCCGCCAAAGGAAACCGCGTCGGAATGTTCCCGCTGCTCGACCACGTCTTTTTGGGAGAGCATATAATCCCCTTCAAAACGCCTGCTTTCCCGTTTCCCGGGGATGGTACCGACCCACTCCAGTGTATGGGTAGAGGTTTCGGGAAACTCACCGGAATTTTTAATGTGATCCCAAATCCCATATATCACACGCCATAGCTCCCATTTTATATTTTCACTTTCATGGATGGTGTCCTTCCTTCCCCCATATTCCACCCACCAAAGCCTGCAACCATGATCTTTAAGGTTGAATGTTTTGAAGCGGGGAAGTTTGGAAAGTTCCTTATTGGCGTATGCAGGAGCCACAAACCGCACAGGTTTGCCGGTATCCTTGCTGTAAAAATAGAGGGAATGGCCCAGCAACTCCCCATAATCCTGGTTAGGGGCAAACAACTCGTCGAATTCATCTGCAGATTCTGCCCCAATTCGAAACGCCGCCCCTGCCAGGAAGGCCATGATTCCATCCCCGGAAGCATCCACATATAACGGTGCTTTCAATTTGTACAGAGTCGCATTTTGGCTGCAAAATGCCCACACAGCGTCAATCTGCTCATTGTCTTTCTTTTCCAAATCATACATAGCGGTGTTGAGCAGCAGGCGAATATTTGGCTCTTGGCTTACCTTCTCTACCATGATGGTATCCAAAATCAAGGGATTGCCCTCCGGATTGCGGTATAGGTTTTCTACCAGGATCTCATCAATCACACCCCCTTCTCTCGCCCATCTGTTATTGTTTCCCATATGGGAGGTGGCGCCCAATATCCAAAGCCTGATCTCTGAGGACCCGTTGCCTCCCAGTACCGGCCGGTCCTGTACCAAAGTGACTTTTAACCCTGCCCTTGCCGCAGTAATGGCACAACAGCTGCCCGCCATTCCGCCTCCGATAATGACCAGATCCGATTTTATGTATTCTTCCCGCAACTTTCTCTTTTCGGGTTCAAAGCCTTCTTTTATCATAGTGTTTAATAGATTTGTTTTGCTCTCTTTTTTATGCTGTTTTCCTCGCGGGCCGCATACCCTATGGAAACCGTTCCAAGTATCAGAATCAGGATCCCCATCACCGCCGTATAAACCAATCCCCGCTCCGCCCACAAACACAGCACCAAAAACATGGCCCCAATGGAAAGGAATGCCCAGCCAAGTACTTTAATCCCATATATGTTCTGAATTTGACTTTCTTCGGTATTTCCTTTTTCCTCGGGACGATGCACGGCAAATTCCAAATAGTGATGGCTGATTCTGTTCTTGTGATAGGCATACGCTTCATAACCTCCCAACAACAACAAGGGCATCAAGACCCCCAGCAGCATCTCTCCACTGCGGTCCAGGGAATAACCAAAAACCCGCGGCGAGATAAATTTGAAGAACAGGTTTACTATGAGGCTAACGGTGGTAGCCCCGAGGATGGAGGCACCTGTTTGTCTTTTGGAAAAAAGCCCCCATATGGCCGGGGCATACAGGGCTCCTCCCGTGACGGCGCTGATGCTCAATACCACCTCCACAATCCCTCCCGCCAACGGCACCATAAAGGCCACCCCTATGGTTCCGAGACCGAACAGCAATGTGGCCAACCTGGCCACCTTCATAAGGTGCTTTGAAGAAGCTTGTGGAAAAAGGGGCTTGTACACGTCATTGGTCAAAACCGCTGCGGCAAGATTCAGGGACGTATTGACCGAACTCGCCGTAGCGAATATCATTCCCCCCAACATCAGCCCCAGCATACCGAGGGGCAACACTTCCATGCACATCCTCAAATAAGCACCCTCGGTATCCAGCCCTGACAAGCTAGGGTTTATGACCCTGTAAATCATCGGTGGAAGCATCCAAATAAGTGGGCTTATGAGATACAAACTACCAAAAAGGCAGCCCACCTTTCCCGCTGCCTTCGTGTCAGCCACAGAGGTATATCGTTGTACATATGCCCAATTCCCCCCAATAAAAACCAGGTTATAAACGGTGAAGGCAATAATGAAAACAAGGGTGTATTCTCCATTGAAAATACGGAAGAATGTGTCCGGGGCCTCCCTGATAAAATTGTCCATACCCCCTACCTTATCCAGGGACAAGGGCAACACGATCAGGACCGCTGCGGTCAGTATCACAAATTGCAGCACATCGGTGACCACCACGGCCCAGAGTCCTCCTACCGCCGTGTAGACCATGATGATACCGCCAAGTAACAAAATGGCGTAATAGATATCGAAACCGGTGACCACATTAAGTATCTTGGCTACGGGATATAGAAAAGCCCCGGTATATCCCAAGGAAAGGAAAAGGAAAATATAAGTATAATATTGTTGCGTATGCTTGCCAAAACGTTTGGTAAGGTATTCCGCCACAGTCAGCACGCTCGTACGCTTCCAGCGCGGCGCAATGAAAGCGCCTATCAGAAAGCCACTGATGCACATCGCCATCTGTATGGTAATGGCCACCCAACCCCATTCATAAGCAATGGATCCCCAGACCACAAAAGTGCCGGCGGAAAAAAAACTCATAAAAAGGGAAAGACCATTGATGGGCCACGGAACCGCTCCTCCTGCTGCAAAGAAGGATTTCATGTCTCCCCCCCGTCGACCAAAAGACAGTCCGGCTATCAAAATGATCAGCGTAAAAATGATGATGGTAAGAAAATCCAGCTGTTGCATACCTATTCATTTATTGCATTTGTTTCTCTTTTTGTCTTAGTATCATGTCAAGTGTAAATTGACGGAAATCCCGACGATTTTTTATCCACTAATTACACTAATTGGCTCTAATTTTATGGAAAGAACCATGTAATTGAAACAGCTTTTCAATTAGATATTTTTCTTTTCGTGCTAATTCCCCTAGTCCCGTTGACCGGGTCCGGGGCAGGCTGTGCAATCCCTGACTGCCGGGCTCCTACGCTAAAGCTGTGGCGACAGCGTAGAGGCAGGCGTGGACATCTTACTAAATTAATGGGGGGTGATCCGAAACCCGACATTTCATACTTGACATAACACTAGCCGCATGGTATATAAGTGATAACAGCTTGAAATTTTCCGAAAATAGCGGTCGTCTGCATAATTATTTGTTCTAATCCCCAACCTTGCCGGCGCCGGCGGACCGATAGACGGCGGCAGGAAACGGATTTTTTATGTTTTTAATTTTTTGGAATGGCCGGAAATTCGTAAATATTTAATGGAGATTCAATAATACCCATAAATTCTTCTAAATGGTCTGTATATACCTCCCGGGGACTACATGCTTGTTTCTTGGAAACAAAAGCGGCATAGCCCACTGCTTCCCCCATCATGCCGCATGTTCTCATGACACGGGTGCTTCCAAACGCTACATGGGTCGTGCTTATGTTTCTTCCGGCCATAAACAGGTTGTCGATATTTCGGGAGTACAAAGAGCGGTAAGGAATCGTATAAGGCTGTACCCGGATATGTTTGGTGGCGGCGAAAAATTCTTCCCCCCGGAAATAATTTGAATTTTTCTCATCCGGAAAATGCAGGTCTATGGTCCACGTGGCCGTGACACAGCCATCCGGATACATCACGCCCTCCTGGATATCCATTTGTGTCAGGACGTGGTCGCCCATGAGCCTTCTGGATTCCCTTTTTCCTCCGATATAGGCCACCCAAGCCAGCTCGTGATTGGCATACTTTTCCTTTTTGTGGTTTTTCAGATAAGACCAGTTTCCATAAATGGCCCTTAGGTTATGGTCTCTGATTTTTTCAGCTTCGTAGACGGTGTTGAAGTTGCCAAAACCGGTTTCCCACTGCCAGTCAGCCTTGTGGTCATCGATATGGTACTCGTCGGAAAATTGTATGGCCCAGGGTGTTTCTGGAAAATCCGATGGCTTGTCCTTCGCCAGAGAGGCCCAAAGGTTGGACGTCCCAAGGGTAAAATCATCGGCTTTTTCCGGGGCCAGGGATTCGCCGGTTTCTTCCCTGCTTTCTCTTCCCCACCGGTATTCAGCCCCTGCCAGATAACCCAGCGTACCGTCCCCCGTGCAATCTGAAAAGTAAGTACCTTCGAACCGAAACTCCTGGTTCGTCGCAATGTCCCTGCCTATTACCGCCCTGATCTTATTACCCTCCATTTCCACGTCATATACATGGGTGTTGAGGTGAAGGGAAATGTTAGGCTCCCCCCTCACGATGGCCAGTTTTCTTTCATCGCCATACCTGTCCGCATCAGGGTTGCCGTTACCTGGATCTCCATTGTCCAGTTCCCGCACGATCCGGCCAAGTTTGGGGTAATGGTTTTGATCGACCCTTCCCATCAGATGCACCCTGATCTCCGAACTGTTATTTCCTCCAAGCACGGGCCTGTTCTGAATCAAGGCTACTTTCAGCCCCATCCTGGATGCGGAGATCGCCGCACAGGTACCGGCAATACCGCCACCTACGACCACCAGGTCAAACTCACCCGCATCTTTTGGACCTTCCGTGAGATTCAGCAGCTGTTTTCTGAAAGCCAACAGTGCTTCATGGTCATTAGGAGGAGTGTCATTTTTATCGGTTGTAAAATACAGGGCATCAAAACGACCGTTGAACCCTGTCAGGTCCTGCGCGGTAAGGGTGGTTTCTTCCTTCCTGATCTCTACCTCGCCTCCATAATGCCAGTCCCATTCATCAGAACCATTCGCCCCAAAAGTCGGCTTCAAAGGGATGCCATTGAGCAGGAGTCTGAATTCACCCGGGCCTTTGGGAAAAGGCGCCCAGTCTTTTGTCCTTACCCACACATGGTAAGTCCCTGTTTTGGGGAATCTCACGGTAGTGCTTGCATCGGCCACCGGCTTACCCATGCCATGGGCCATCAGGTAGGAGGAAAACAGCACATCGAACGATTGCTGGTCAATTACCCAACCGCCAATGTCATCAAAGGATTCCGCCTCCACAAACAGCTTCTCCTGGGCATAAGTCCCGGACATGCCGAGCAGTAGGCAAATGAACATTATGTATTTTCTCATCATCATCTCTATTTTTTGGTCTTATTGTTCGAATTCAGTTTGGTTCAATTCTATGCGAACGGATCTGTCCAGTTTCCTTTGGTTGGAAAGGACGTGGTATACTTCCTTTCTCCAATGGTTATCATCCAGATACAAAGCCAAGTTTTTTTGTCCTCTTTTTGACAAATCCTTTTGACTTTTCAAAACAGTAAAGATCTTTCTTTTCTGTTCGGCGTTGGAATTCTCCAGCCCGTCAATCATCTTTTCGATCAACCCGGGCTGGAGATCCAGATGCTCCAGTCTGTCCAAAATGGCCAACTGCAAACGGTAAGGGCTGCTTAAGTAAGTTTCCCACAACCACTCCTGTCTTTCCCTGCTTTCAAGCATTTCCGCCGGAAGGTTTTCCAAAAGGTTTTGGGCAATAAAGATATTTTTGCCCCTCAAAATGGCGAGCACAGGATCGGCAAACCTGGCCTCTATATATCTTTTGGACTGGAATACCTTTTCCAGGGCCCAATATTGATAGCGATGATCCTGACTTTTTAAAAACCTTATAAGCATCTCCCCGTCATGGATTTCTTCTGTATGTTGTCGCGCAATGGCGGCCATTTCACCATGAGCCAGATGCCACAAGGTATAGCAGGAATAAACAGCACCGCCTATCACTTCATTTTGCAGCGTTTTGAGCGTGGCCCCGGTAACCGCATCCACCCCCTGGGTCAAATCCTTTTGGTTGTCCACCACCAAGTCTTCAGCCCGGTAATCCCTGAGCATGGATGATGTATTGGTGAGGATTTCATGAAGTTTTTCGTAATCGTGCTCTTCAAAGGGAATGTGGTCCAGTTTGGTAAGCGGCTTGCCGGATGGCACCTCATACCGCTTAAAGTTTCCCAAGAGATCCCAATAAAAATCAATAAACACGGGATAACATTTATTGGAATAGCACACAGGGGTGAATATGTCCGCCACATACTGTTCCGGCCTGCCTTGCTCATCATAAGCCAGCCACAATTCGTAGCGAATGGAATCCGTCTCTACTTGCAGGATTAATTCCCGATCTGGCAAGTAATCACCGCTAGATGGATGCATATAAGTTTGCATCAGCACGGCTCCCCACCATCCCGCAATATTCAGCGCTATGTATTTGATGATAAGGTTCATGGACTATCTCTTGATGATGGGGCTATAGGCAGACTTGCCATTGGCATTCATGGCAGCTATCCTGAATTCATAGGTTTGGTTGGCCTGAAGGTCACCTATCCTACCATAATTTACCTCTGACCTGTTGAGAAAAAAGCTATGCCATCGGGCTTCTCCCCTGCCCGACGTTCTGTACTGGATTTCATATCCTATGGCTTTCGGAACAGGAACAAAAGAAAGTACGGCTTCGCTCTTATTCAGGAAAACACTTTTGAGCCACGGAACAGCTGGAAGCTGATCTCCGTCGGGGACCACCTCATAGGTTTTTGACCAACGGCTATAGGAATTGTTATCAGTTATGCGTTGTACTTCAAATGTATATGGCCTGCCGTTTTTGAGGCGGCGAACGGCCATAAGCCCCGGCGTTCGTGATGAGATGATCTTGTCATTACCGGACGGACCGTCTTTCTCCCGGTACCTTATCCTGTAGAGAAAATCCGTTTCATCCGTAACGTAGGCTACAAAAAAGCCCTCGTTGACTGGCTCCACATACCGGACACCCGGGGGGAGAAAGTCCCGCCGGCCCACTTTTACCCGGATAGGATCGGAAGACGTCTCTCCGGCGGGGTTAATGGCTACCAACTGGACCAGATAGGTTTGATCCAGTTCCAGCTTACCGATATCCAGAAAATCCTCTCTGCTGGGTCCCGTTTCCTGATCCAGGTTGTCAATGCCATATTTCAGCTTATAAGCGGTGGCATGGGGTGTTTTGTCATAAAATACTCGGATGGCGCCGGATTGAGCAGGGACATTGTTTTGTTGGATCCTTCCTCCAAAGGCTTCAAAATCTGCTGGTCGGGATGGTTTTTGGAAATAGATCATCGTGTCCAGTACCTTATCCATCTGTGGACTAAGCAGGACAACCTCCAGCGCATGCGGATTTTCTGCCCGCCACTGCACCTTTTCCTCCCATAATGCATCTCTCGGGAAGATGTCGGGTAAGTCCAGCAAATCACCATCCATTACTTTCTCGTCCTTGTCAAGTAACTGAAACATCACTTTGTAGTCCCTTACCGGATGCGCCGGCAAATCCAGCTTTGTTCTCGGCAACAGGGAAATGGCAGCTTCTTTGACAGCGGGGATTACTTTCATTTCTCTAAATGGGGCATGTTCCTTTTGCAAATCAAAATAAGCTTGTTTCTTTCTCCGGTAGGCGTCTACCACACCCCAGGCGCGGTTTTCGGACAATTCCTGGGTTCCCACAAAGCTGCTTCTATAATCGTTATAGGTCCAGACGGATGCACCCATCAGATAAGAAAAACCCCTTAATGAATCCAGCAACGGCTTGATTTCAATAGTGGCATCCAACCCTTCTCCGAATTGGCCTATGCCATATTCACTGTAGAAGAGTACTTTATCAGGGTGTTTTTCATGTTGCAGCCGGGTTATCGGCGCCAGGTTCTTGCCGTATTTATTGAGCAAGCCCATATCCGCAAACCGGATATAATCGTCCTCTAAATGGGCGGTGTGGGTAACGTTGGAAACCAAACGGGTACTGTCAAGTCCGCGGACAAAATCAATGCTTTTGGCCACATAATCCCCGGCGGTCGGATAATAACCAATCTCATTACCTGTACTCCAGCCGATGATGGAAGGATGATTGTACTGTAAATGAACCAGTCTTCCCAGCCATTCAAAAGGTGTTTCCTTATCGGGGTCCGCAAGCGGATCATAGCCCCATAGGGGAATTTCCGAGAATATGAGGATGCCCCGCTCATCCAGGTAGTCCAGCATTTCTTCCGGCAAAGGAAGGTGGGATAAACGGGCCAGGTTGCCGTTCAGGCTTTTCATGAGGTCCACGTCCTGTTTGATCCGCCATAAGGGCATGGTATTACCTGTGGTTCTCCCGTCCGGTACGAGATTCAAGCCCATGAGCCGGACTGACTCACCATTCAGTTTGAATTCGCAGGTTTCCTTATCCAATTCTATCTTTCTAAGCCCAAAAGCATGGCTAACCGGATGGTTTTGACTACCGTTCAATTTTATTGACGATCGGTAAATGAAAGGATCGTCAAAATGCCAAAGGTGAAAATCCTTTTTGTCAATCGTGGTTTTGACTACGGTTTCCCCTTTGCTGTGGGCCGGTATACCGAGCGAAAAGGGCACGGTCTTCCTGAATCCGTTTCCGGCGGTCAATAGAACATGCCCCGAGGCCGTTACGGGATGGTTTAGGTGGTTTTCCAAAAACAACCTGATGCTTACATTCGCGGTTTGCTTCTGCAGATCGACTTCCGGAGTGATGTGTTGATGTATAACCCTGACCCCTTCATTAGCCCTCAGCGTCACGGGCCTGCGGATTCCTCCCCAGTTCCAGATAGCCCCCCTTTTGAAGGTATTGTCCGCGCAAACCGTGAGGGTATTTTCTTCATCCTGCCGGAGGAGTGGGGTTATTTCAAACTCAAATGGCAAAAAACCCGAATTGTTTTTGCCAAGCTCTCTGCCGTTAAGCCACACCGTGCAGTCGTGATAGACTGCTTCAAAGTGTAGGATAAAGGTCTTATCTTTAAGTTCCGGAGGCAGGGTGAAAGACTTTTGGTACCATCCCTTCCCCACATAATGGGCATATTCATTGTGCAGGTCCCAGTTGCCGGGCACTTCCATTTTATGCCAAAACGCTCCGGGCTGTTGGACATTGAACCATCCTTCTGATTCCCCAATGCCATTGGGGTCGGTTTTGAAAAGCCAGGGGCCGTTCAAGTCTATTGTCAAATCTTCATAAGATGCATGCTGTGGCCAAGCACTATCAACCATCAGGAATAACAGGCCACATAGCAGGCAACGAAAGACACGGTTATTTTCCATCCTCCAATAGATTTGATTATTCATAGGATAACCAGGCGGTCGCATTACAGTTTTTATCACTCACAAACCGGATCCACCTTGCCTGTAACCCAATTGGAAAATCATGTTCATAGGTTTCCCCAGGTTTGACGGTTACCTCCTTATATGCCATCCAGGGGCCATGTCCTATAGGCTCAAATTCAATTCTAAAATTCACGGCTTCAGAATGCTTATGGCTCAACTTAAGTTTTTTCCGGTCATAGAAACCAAACAGATAAGGGTCAGAGGGGGTATCGGCTTTGACATTGGTGTTTACCCAGGGCCCACCTTTCCCCACAGGTTTACCCAGGTTCCAGAGATCATCGATCACACCGGCCCATATGGCCAGTTTTTGATCGTTTGATATGATGATATGGGGGTTATCGACGGCCTTGGATCCATCCACACCTGTCATGATTAACATTCCCCTGTAAGAGGCATAGTCATTGATCTTAAGATTATGGGAACTTATGGGACGGATCTTGGCAAAACCATCCGCATTTTCCGCAGGCAGTTCATAAAAAGTCCCATGGCAGTTGAACAGGTCCCTCTCCGTGGCCACTTCCCGGCATATCCTGAGGTTTCCTGAAAGCGAAGGCCCGGTGAAGCGATCATTTCCCAAAGGAAGCCTCCACCTTCTACCTGAATCGTCCGTAATGAGAACGGAACCTTCCTCCACCTTAAACACGTTTTCGGGTATCGCAAATTTGTCTTTGATAAACTGAAATGTTTCCGGATCCTCTACTTCTACAAGGTTCATTTTTTCATCCAGCTCGTAATACCCCAGATCATTGCTTTCCAAGCTATTATACTGAAGTGCCGCAATTCCCAGTTTTCTCCTGTTATCCCCGAGCCCGTACAGCAAACCGGCAGAAAACCTGTCTTTTTCGATATCATTAATCCCTTCAAAAATTCCAGTGGTATAAGCGGTTCTTTCATCTTTGTCCGTAAAGGCGATGTGAACTGTTGCTATGGTGTTTTTATCTGCCCTGACGCGTAACCACTCCCCTTGTTGCTCTTTTCCGAATGGCAAAATTTGTGATTCACCCCCGTTTAGCTCCACGGTTTCGAAATTTTCCCAGCTTCCATCACCGGACCGATCCACTTCAAACTGAAATTCAACGGTCAGCTTGCCGTGGTTCTTAATCCAAATATTTCTGAAGTCCCAACCTGAGAAGAGCATAGGCTCTGAGGGTACATCAGCAGCCACTTCTTCCTCCAGCCAAACCGCCCCATTGGCGGTAGCGGGGCCAAGCTTGTCCGGTAAATCCAGTGAAGTAAACCAAAGGTTTGAATTCGATTGACCGGGCCCTTCTATATTTCCCTTTGCACTCCTTTTGTTAAGAAACTCTTTCTGTGCGGAATCGTCACAGCCAAATACCAGACCGTCGTTCCACCGGGTATAGTCGCCGATGACTTTTAAGTAGGATGAACGCGGACGGATGCCGGCAGAGTTTTTTGCCGTAAATGATTCAGGAAATTTCCAGAACATCCCGTGCATGGTCATGAGGTAATCCGGCTGGCCTTCTTTTCCAATGTCCCTGATTCTGGGCCATTCGGTATTCCATCCGTGAGCGCCATCATAGCTGTGACTGGCTTTGGGCAGCCTGTAGAAATCCCAGCCTGTATCGGGATTTCTGACGCCCAGGATGACTGATTTATGGTCCCATCCCGTTGCCCATATCGGGTCTGTTTCGGGATTGCTGTTGCCATAAATGCCTCCGGGCCCCGTGACTTCCACAAACTGGTTGCGTCTTACCAATTTCCAGTCTTCTCCATCCCATTCGGAAAGTGATCCTGCCTCTATGTCAAACTGTTCCAACGCCTTTTGGCCCGATTCGCCATTATTGGAATAAACCATCACGCCCTGGCCTGAATATGCACCTTTTCCGTGAGCTCCAAGCAACAATGAACCCGGAGGATTGCTGTCCGTATCACTGCTCTTGCGCCGGCCCACATTGGCGTCTTCATAAAGCATTCTGGCTTCGAGCGTGTGAACATCCACCTCATAAAATCCCTCTTCCATGGTAGCATAATAAAGCTTGTTTTCGGGATCGGTTAAATGCCGGGCATTTCCGGTATGACGGCCAGGCATATCCTCGTAAGCCAAGGTCCTGACTTTACCATTCGCATCTATGGCATAAGGCCCGATAAAAAGCTGTTGGCTTTCATCATGGATCATTCTATTAGCTGGTGTGCCGCCTATGCTTTCAGGACGCTCAGTTTTGTTGAGATGTTCATCGATTTCGTACAACTTATCGGAGGATCCGAAAGGTAAATGCGGTCCATAGGTTACCACCCACAATTTCCCAGCCCAGGGGACTACTGCCCCTGTCCCGCATTCCCCTTCTTCGTTGTAATAAGCCAAATGCGGATATATGCCACTGATTGAAGGATAACCATTGTTTTCTTCAGGCACATCGCATCCGAAGACAGCCAAACCAAGCAATAAACCGACCGATATTTTTTTATATATCATATGTAATAGGTCAAAATTTGGAAAATATATGTTGTAATATAAAATAAAATTGAAGCAATCACCGATATATGACCATGGCGGATGCTATACAGTTTTTATCTGTTGAAAAGCGCATCCAGTGAGCGCTGTAAGCATCTGGAAATTCATAATGGACATATTCTCCGGGCGGCACGGTTATCCTTTCAAAAACCTTGAAATCCCCGTTCCCCATGAAATCCGTTTCTATGGTAAATTCTACCGTTGTTTCCGATTCCGTGTAAAGATGAACCGATTTTTTGTCAAAGCCGTACATTAGGTAGGGATCAGAATACTCACCTCCATTGACACCGGTTTTGTACCAGACGCCGCCTGTTCCTGTTGGTTTACCAAAATGCCAAAGATCATCTGTTTTTCCAAACCATAACCCGGCTTGGGGCTGCCCTGCGAGGGGGTTTCTGTCTTGAGGACCGAATTTCATAGGAGTGGCCTGGTTTCCTCCCATGACCAACATGCCTTTCCATGAACAAAAATCAGGTACTACCCGGAGGTGGCTGGAAATGGGCTTTATGGCCCATGGCTCACCCCCATAGGTATGCATCCCAATTTCATAAAACAACCCATGACAATCCATCAACGCCCTTTCCGTTTCAACTTCCCTCACCCGCATCCATTCTGTACAACTGGTTTGGTCAAACGTCCTACTGCCCTTAGGGAGCCGGTATCTTTTCCATTCACCATTTATAAATACCCGCATGATAGCCGAAATGTCATCCCATCCCGTTGCCACCATAGGCTGACCAAATGATCCGGCACTCCAAACCTCCGTGAAAGCCGTTTTTTCAATTATTTCCCATTCGCCGTTGCCGTCCCATTCTGCTAGCCTCCCTGCCTGCCACTCTCCATTAAAATCCTTTTCATTATAACTGTTGTTGCAGACCACTACTCTTCCATGGTTGGTAAAACCGCTTTTAAAATGGGGTTTACTGCCTTTCGGGGCGTTCAACTCATCCATGAGCTGAAACAGTTGTTTTACCTCCAGGGTATGAACGTCAACTTCAAAAAATTCCCCTTCCATGGCCAGATAATAAAGTTTATTCTCCGGATCTTTTAAATGCGTCATTGTGGCTGCCAACCTATGATTTGAAAATTCCTCGATCAACCGAACATTACCTAAAGTATCTATAAGATAGGGACCGATACTCAATTGCATGCTGGGGGTATGCACGAGTCGGTTAGCGTATGTACCAACAATACTCTTCGGATGTTTTTTCAACTGAAGGTTTCCATCAATTTCATATAATCCTGTACCGCTTCCTGTCGGAGAAAGATGGGCCACATAGGTCATTACCCATAATTTATCTGCCCATGGCATCAATGCCCCCGTACCTGCCTCGGTTCTGGGAAAATGATCAGCAGTCATAGAAAGTGATGGATAGACGCCACTTACCTGGGCCGGGATCTTTTTTTCATTTTGTCCATAGACCAGGGTTTTACAGAAGATGGTGACTAAAAATACAAGGGAAAAGGGCCATAAATCTTTCATGATTACTTCTGTTTTTTGGGTTAGAAGAAACTAAATGCTCCAACCAGCACTCGACAACAGTACTGGTTGGAGCATCATTAAATTAAGATCAATAACCTGGGTTTTGTTTGAGGTTTCCGTTAATGAGAATTTCCTTTGTCGGTATGGGCCACAAGTATTGCTTGGGGGCTTCAAACCTCCTGATGGCAAGTCTTTTGACCAAGCCGGCTTCAAACATGGGGGTCAGATCAGCCACCCCATCCTCATCGATTTCCGGGGTCATGGGAAAAAACCACAAGCCGGGATTAACCACTTTCTCTCTCAACTCATCCACATCCAGCATGCCGTAGATATCCCTGTTAAGCACTTTGTCAGCGATCCTCCAGCGAATGATATCACTGTACCTTTGACCTTCGAAAGCCAACTCCATCCTCCTTTCCATCCGTATGATCTTCCTCAACGCAGAAGTTTCTGTGGTAGTGACAGCGGGGTAATCGGTAACACTGCCCCTATCCACCTGATAGGCCCTAGCCCTCACCTCGTTGATCGCATCAAGTACGGTCTGGTCTATTTCCCCCAACTCAATTTTCGCTTCGGCATACATCAAGAGTACATCGGCGTATCGCATAATGATATTGTCGTTTTCTGCGGCGAAATTGGGAAGCCAGTCCTCATCAACTCCTTTTTTTAAGAGTAATCCGTTAAAAGAGGCAAATGGAGCAACCGAGCGGGTGTCGTTATTGCCTTGTCTGGTGCCCGTGTTATAATTCATCACGGTAAGAGAATCCGGGTGCGGCTGATAGGTAAAGTTGAGGTGGCGGCTTTGGAATTCCACTATGGTAGAAGAGCACCTTGGATCTCTATTCTCAAAAGGGTTTTGAGGATCGTACAGGGGTGACTCATCTACCGGCAATCCATCCGTACACAGAAATCCGTGAAACAGATCCCATGAAGGAGATTGGGCACCGCCCCATCCCCCTGCGTTCCGGGGCAAGAAGTCCCTTACGCCCCAAGTCACATTCAAGGCTCTGGATCTGGGTATAGCAAAAATCACTTCACTTGGATTTCTTGTCTGAGTCAGGAACAACGCATCAAAATTTGGATACAGTTCATATTCTTCTAAATCCATACAGGCTTTGGCCGCATCTCTGGCCACATCATAATCCCCCATTTGCAATGCAAACCTGGCTTTCATGGCATAAGCTGCTCCTTTGGTGGCCTGTTTGTTTTCAGATGAGCCATAAGCAACAGGCAACAAGTTTGCGGCAATGTCAAAGTCTTCATAAACAGCCTGTTTTACTGTATTCTTATCAGTTCTTGATAAAGTGAAGGCCTCATCCAAATCCAGTATTTCTCTCGAATAAACCACGTCTCCAAACAAAAACACCAGTTCTCCATACTTGGCTGCTCTTACAAAATGAGCGTTCCCCGCAAATTTATTGAGCGTGGCCTCAGGCACTGTGCCATGAACCTTATCGAGGTTCAAAAGGATCGTATTTGCCCTCGCTATTACTTTGTACGTATTGCCCCAAAATGTATTGATTGTACCCCATTCCCCGTTGATCGTGGCATTGGTGATGGGGGTTAGGGCTTCACGACGGGTATAATCATCTGTCCACTCGTCACTGTGCCCTGGCCAAAAAACGCTTCTGAAAAGGTCATTTACGGACATACTGATTTCGGTTTCATTGGAATACCAGGCTTCGCTGGATCCCTCAGACAAGGGGTTGAGATCCAGATCCGCGCAGGATATGGTCCCCATTATCATCCCTGTATATATTAATGCTTTTAATTTCATGTTACTATGGTTTTAAAATTGAACAGAAACTCCCATGAGAAAAGAGGTGGTGATGGGGTAGCCACTGGCGGACACTTCAGGGTCCCAGCCCCTTGGGAAATTGTTGATGGTGAACACGTCACTTGCATTGGTGTAAACCCTTATATTTTGCATACCCAATCTCTCTGATACCGGCCGGGGAAGCGTATAACCCAATGAGATATTTTTCAACCTAAAATAAGCCCCATTAATCAACCAAAAATCTGACATGGCAAAATTGTTGGCCTCACTCACCCTGGAGAGCCTTGGATATCTTACCTCCATGTTTTGTTCTTCCGTATTATACAGGCTCCAATGGTCGCCGTCCAAAATCTGCGGTACATGTCCCCAGTTTTCCATGATGGGCTGCACCATCAAACCTGAAAGCCTCACATTCTGTCTGCCCACACCCTGAATTACGATTCCAAAGTCGAAATTTTTGTAATCCAACCTGATATTGCCTCCATACAAGTACCTTGGCATGCTGCCTCCCAATAAAACCCGGTCATGTTCAGGGGAAATCCTGCCATCCGGTTCACCATTGGGACCACTCAAGTCCATGTATTTTACATCTCCAGGTCTTACAGAGGCATTCATCACCGGCGAATTATTGACCTCTTCCTGGCTCTGGAAAAGCCCGTCGGACCTGTATCCGTACCATTCATCGAATTCACTCCCCTCCATTCTGACCTGATTGCCTAAAAACTGGATTCCTCCCAGGTTGCCCATAATGGACCGGAAATCAGAAATATTAAAACTGACGCTGTAACTTAATTCATTGATATCATCTGCCCAACCTAAATCCAGCTCCCAGCCCTCGGTATACATTTCACCGGTATTTTGGTCAGGATTATCAAAGCCTATATAATCCGGTATTTCCAAGGGCAGCAACATATCTTTGGTCGTCTTCTTAAAATACTCACCTGACAATCTCAGCCTGTAGTTCAGAAAATTGGCATCAAAGCCTATGTTGTGGGATACTGTTTTTTCCCAGGAGATATTGGGAATGGCGTATTGCCATTGTGCGGCGGATTGTGAAGAAACAACGTTTGATCCCTGATGGAAAAGGACATTGCTGAAACCGATGGTAGACTGGTAAGGGTAGTTTCCTATCCTTTCGTTTCCTAAGGTTCCCCAAGAAGCTCTCAATTTGAGGAAAGATATCGGGGTGACATTCTTAAGGAATGATTCCTCTGACAACACCCAGCCCCCGGAAAAGGATGGAAAGGAGCCCCATCGGTAATCTTTGGCAAATCGGGAGGAAGCATCATACCGGAGGTTACCTTGTAAAAAGTATTTTCCTGCATAATTATAAGAAAACCGGCCGAACCATGAGTTGTAGGCATTTTCCCACGCACTTCCGCTGTTATTTCTGAACTCCAAAGGCCCTAGGTTAAGGTAAGGATAATTGTCTAAAATGAACTGGTCCCTGGAAGCGCTAAGGTTCTCATAAAAAGCCTGGAAACTTTCATTTCCTGCCAATAAACTAATCGTATGGTCTCCAAAGACTTTGTCATAGTTGGCCAACAATTGGGTGGTCAACTGGTAATTGTCATTTCTGGATTCATTGAGATTGGTGGAATTGGCCCATTGCAGGGTGCCCAAAAAAGCGGTGGGATCATCCCAAGCGGTATAAGGGACCCTTCTTTGAAAGTTTTTGCCCTTGTTGAATCCAAAATTGGGGGAAGCAATGGCTGAAAACTTCAATCCCTCGACAGGCTCATAGTTTAGCCCCAGCCTTCCTCCGATTTGATTCTCCCAGTTTTGTCTAAATCCCCCATGCTTCAACTGTCCGTAAATATTTGCCCCTGTTTTTCCTTCAGCCACCCTGCCATCACTCCATTCGGCAGCATATACCGGTGCGGAAATATGCATGTAATAAATCGGATCCATGCTGGGCTGATTGTTGATCTCCCTTCTTAAAAAAACATCCGCGGTGAATCCGAGACTTTTGGTGATATTACCATCAGTATTGATTCTGGTCGTAACCCTTTCAAAAGTACGGCCTTCATACAGCGCGTCAAATTTGTCATAGACAACCGAGGCCTTTGTGCGGATAGCATCCGTTCCACCGGAAATATCGATGGAATGTCTTTGTCTCGGTGCATGCTTTTTCAAGATAAGATCCACCCAATTGGTATTGGGGTATAGATCCGGGTTTGAAGCATTCAAGCTCATATAGTTGTCCACCATATCTTTTGGATACAGAGGATACTCATTGCCGTCGTTTCCGTTATCATTCCATCTCAGTTCATTGACCAGTTCCATGTAGCGGACCACATTTACATATTCCGGAATCCTGGTAGGAACTTCCGTCCCGTATTCGAAATTGTAGTTTAAACTCAATTCTCCCTTTTTGGCTCTTTTGGTGGTTACCAGAATGACACCTGCAGCAGCCCTCGCGCCATAAATGGAAGCTGAAGCTGCATCCTTCAGTACGGAGATGTTTTCAATATCATTGGGATTGATGTGGTCAATGTTATCGATAGGCACTCCATCCATAATAATAAGGGGATTGCTGTCGCCAATGCTGGTGATACCCCGGATACGGATATTGGCCGAAGATCCGGGGGCGTTGTTGCTCCTTCTAACCATGACGCCGGCGACGGCACCTTGCAGGGCTTGTGAAACCTGGGGCGTCCTCCTTTCGGCGATGTCCCTCCCTCCTACGGTAGCCACTGCTCCTGTAAGATCACTTTTTTTCTGGGTCCCGTATCCTACCACGACCACTTCTCCCAATTCCGACATGTCCGCCTCGAGATTGACATCGATGGTACTTCTTCCATTTACTTCTATCTCCTGGGGCAAATAACCCAGAAAAGATACCACCAAAACAGCGTTTGGATCCGGTACATTGATATCAAATCTTCCATCGATATCTGTTACCGTTCCGGAACTGGTACCTTTTACCAAAATACTGGCTCCGGGAAGCGGCGCTTTGTCTTCATCATAGACTGTCCCCGAAATTGCTCTTGTCTGGCCAAGGGTGTGATTAAGCCCCACCAAAATCATCACCACTACCGACATTCCATGTAATAATTTTTTCATAGAGGTATATTTTAGGTTAATCATTAAAAACCTCTTAAATGAGATTTTATGAAATTTTATTTCAAGTTATGTGGCGATTCAAATATAAAAAAACGATTTTATAATTATTTTTGAATTTTTATACCGTAAACGTTATCGAAAACGTTTACATTTATAAATATGTTAATAAAATGACTTTTCTATTGACAAAACCGCAATGGAGAAATTGTCTTTATTTTTGATTTTCAAGCAAACCGGACATCAGCCTAAAACAACTTATATTTTACAGATCGCAGGACTTTAAAAAGAAAAACCATAAAATCCATTGAGGAAGCATTTCAAATTATCCTGCAAAAATGTTTGTTGTTTATGAATCATATTGTTTACTTCGACTTTTTAAATCATCCAATTTGAAAAAGCCCACCACCATAAAAGATATAGCGGAAAAGCTGAATGTGTCCGTGGCTACGGTATCAAGGGCTTTAAGGAATTCCCCGGAAATCAAAAAAGAAACCAAGCTTGCGGTACTCCAGGCCGCCCGGGAAATGGATTATCATCCCAATCTGCTAGCCAGCGGACTCAGCAGCAAAAAATCAAAAATCCTCGGGGTGGTGGTGCCTACCATTAACCGCTACTTCTGGTCCAACTCCATCGCAGGAATAGAAAACATCGCTTATCATGAGGGGTATAAGGTAATGATCTTCCAGTCAGGGGAATCCTTTCAGAAAGAAGTGGAGATCGTGGAAACCCTGGCAAACAGCCGGGCCGACGGGATCATCATCGCCTTTTCCAAAGAAACCTGTCAATACAATCATATCCGGCATGTGATAGACAGATCCATTCCTGTGGTGCTCTTTGAAAGGGCATGTAGTGATATCGACACTTCAAAAATAATGTCCGATGACCGGCAAGGGGCCTATGAAATCGTCACTCACCTCATCGAAAGGGGGAAAACCAAAATCGCATACATAGGAGGGCCGCTGTCATTAGGGGTCTGTCAGGAAAGGCTCATAGGTTACCGAAAAGCGTTGGAAAAAGCAGGAATGCCCTATCAACCGCAGTTTGAAATCGAGTTGGAGGATTTCGGTTATGAAGTGGCAGGCGGGGCATTAAGGGCTTTATGGGAAAAAAACATCCACCCAGACGCGGTCTTTTGCTTTGCCGATATCCTGGCCATCGGTGTCCTGCACGCAGCCCATCAGATGAACATCAGGGTTCCTGATGAATTGGCCATTGCCGGTTTTGGCAATGATGACACAGGCAGGTTCATCACCCCCTCCATCACGACCATGTCCCAGCCGTCTTTCGAAATGGGGCAAATGGCCGCCGAAATGCTGTTGGAGGAAATCAATTCGGAAGAGGATGTTTTTGAATACAGAACCAGGATCATCAAACCGGAACTGATCGTGAGAGAAAGTACATAAGGATTGAGAGATAGGGAAGATTGATTGCGATAAAAGATTCCCCATTCTTGGAGGAGTTTATTTTTCCTGATTCTTTACCGCCACACTCTTCCCCGCATCCAGTCCTCGCGGAAGTGAGACCTGAACGTGTCTTTCCTCCCCTTCCCCGGATTTAAGGACGAGCTCCAAGGTTTTCAAAAGGGGGGTGGGGTCGCTGATCGTCAATTCTTCTGTTTTATGGTTCACCAACACCAAACAAGGTGCATTGACTTCCAACCAGAGATTGTCATGAGCCTGAAAACCACCTGCTTCATAAAACACGATTCCTGTGATTTTCAAATCTTTGTGGGCCACCGCCTGGATCCTGGA
The DNA here is from genome assembly GCF_042652345.1 of Negadavirga shengliensis. Lineage (NCBI taxonomy): Bacteria > Pseudomonadati > Bacteroidota > Cytophagia > Cytophagales > Cyclobacteriaceae > Negadavirga > Negadavirga shengliensis. The sequence continues at coordinate 235,091 of NZ_JBHSJJ010000004.1, read as the reverse complement.
AGTGTTGGACACTATGTTGACAAGCGGGTTTTGGGTATATCTCTTAGCTGTTTCCGGTGACACACCAGGCAAAACGGCATAGGCATAGGATTCATTTATGGGCTTTATCCCATGCTCATACCAAACGGAAAATACTTCCTGGCGGTACAGCGAATCAGGCCCCAATCCAAAAATCAGGTTCAGTCTTCCGCTTTTTTCCCCTGCTTCCAGCTTCAGCTCTTTGGGAGAATCGGGAAATACATATGCTACGCTATCATGCCAAATCCAGGAAGGTGCTTTGATCTTTGCTTCACCATGTGGGAAAATCTCTCCATCCACCAAAACTTCTCCATGAAGCCTTGTCTGATTGATACTGGTGGTGACCAAGCTGTCACTTTCTGAGGTGATATCGGTCCCCAATGCCACCCATTCCTTGTCAAACCAAAACCAGGATTTTCTGCCCTTGGTCGCTTTAACATCCAGCTCCATGGCAGAAACACCATAAGCACCATCGCTCACGCCTCCTACGAAGGCCACTTCCTGACTGAAATTTCCTTTGATAACGGGAATTTCATGAGGATTGGTCACCCCGGGTAACCTCGCCCAATCCCAAACCGGAAAAATATCCTCATATTCATCCCCTCTTCTGTAAATATAGGTCAAGCCATACGGCAAATAATATCCTAGAAGGTTTTCCGAGTTCACATCGATTTCCACGCCAATTGTCCGTTCTGAGCACATCCTTAGTGAAGTGAAATGATCCTGCCGGTGATGCACCGTGTAATCTGATCTCCAAAAATGCTTGTTGCCTATCACTTGGGGGCGGCTTTTGAGGATGCTTTCCTTGGATTGTCTATATTCCTCCTGGAACGCTGGGTCGCCTTTGATAAAATATGCCAATTGCGGCACGAGTATTTCTGCCCTTTGGTCAAAACCACTGGGCCTTCCTACCTGACGGCCCCTTACATTATAATCCAAAACCCCCTTGCGCACCATCCACCGGGTACCTTGGAAATAATAATCGCGGAGTACTTTCAGATAATCTTCAGTAAAAGCAAACCGGGTACCCTGTACCATGGCAGCCATCCAAATGGTTTCTCTCAGAAAATTGCTTCCATAACTCCCATTATATAAATAAGGCCCATGTTGATGAAAACTGTAATCCTGCTGTATTCCTTCCTTTTCGCCGATTTCAACCTGGTCAATTACTCCCTTAACCCCTGACATGATTCTTTCGGAATTCTTCTCCAAAACCCCTCGATAAAAAACCGAGGTTGCCAATAAAGTGCGGTTGGAGCCCGTCATGGCAGGCATATCCGTCTGATCCTCAATGATCTTTTGGAGAAGGCTGTCATCAACGGCGTCCTGCAGAAGCAAGCCGATCACCCCAAGGTACATTTGTTTGGCAATACGGTTCTTGTACCAGTTGTCGCAAACCGGGTTCACCTTATACCAGTACCCCAGGGCCTTTTCCGCTCCCGACAACAACCTTGCATCTTCATATAGTTTGTCTTTAGGGTTGGCATAGGCAAATGCCATGATCAATGTCCTGTTCAATGCTACCAAAGGATCCCATTCGTTGTCCCGGTCGTGGTAATCCACGTCATTCCAGCTGCCATCGGCCTCTATGGTATTAAGATAAGCTTCCGCTTCCTTAAATTCAGGTTTCATATATTGTTCCACACGGGGCATAAACCCTTTGTGCTCCAAGGCATCCACTTTCAACCGCTCACGAAGAGTTTCAATTTCATTGGTTTGGGCATGTCCCATTCCCAAGGTAAATACCAGACCAAAAAAAGCGAAACTATATTTTATACTGTGGTAGATATTTTTCATTACCGATTATTTCAGATTTCCATAACATTGTCAAATTTAAATATTACCCTGATATTCATCCCGAACCCTGATATGTTTTTGCAGATAAATCATGGAACAGACGCCGATAGCGGATTCAATAAAAAACCCCCGGCACATCAAATGTACACGGGGTAGTTGGTTGGTAGGGTTTGAGTAGTTAGCGGTTCAATCCATTTCTTTTCTCTTCCAGAATCGGGATTTGGCGATGGATGTTATAAATTCTTCAGGCTTTTTGTCTATCAAAACTCATTTTTTTCAACATTGTCAAATTTCCTTTCATCATCCCGCATGACATTCATGGTTGTTGTGGTCAAAGTGAATTAAATCTTCCATTACAGTGGCTCCGCGCTCACTGTATTTTTTGCAATATCCTCTCGTTTTACACTAGACTTTCCGGGATCGTTTAGCTTGTTGTTCATCGGGATTTGTCTGATTATTTCCATATAGGGTTAGTACAATAATTACACAATAAATAATATCAAATACAAATTTTCATAAAAAAATATAAAATAACTTATATAATTACCATGAAAGTTTACATCATTTACTTGTCCGGACCCCCACCACAACGCTCCGCTTTCCAGCTGTTCTGGTGATCCCGGCTATTATCGGATTATCGCGACAACAATGAAAAAGCAACAACAGCCCTTCCCTCCTCCTTCATTTTTTACCAATGGCAAACTCAAATAAATATTTTTTCGATATTTTCGGGCTTTGCTTTGATTAATTTACTTAAACACCAAACCTAATGAACAATAAACAACTGAAATTTGTGCTTTTAGCCTTTGTGCTGGTTTTTACCCTAAGGGCCTCAGCGCAGGACGGCATTCCCGCTGACTGGAAGGTGGGCAGCCAGGCTTATACCTTTAGGCTCTTCTCCCTGGAAGAAGCCCTGGAAAAGCTCAACAGCATCGGGGTGAAGTACGTCGAACTCTATCCCGGTCAAAAAATAACCAAAGCTGGCGAAGCCACTACCCATTTCTCCGCTTCTGCCAGCGATAGGGAAACCATCAAAAACCTGCTGAAAAAATACGATGTCGAAGCCGTAGCCTATGGCGTGGCAAGTCCCAGTGATGAGGAGTGGCCCGCGCTTTTTGCCTTTGCCAAAGAAATGGGCATTGGCATCATCACCACCGAACCCCGTCCCAATCAGTATGACCTTATCGAAAAGCTCTGTGAACAGCATCAGATCAGGATTGCTTTACACAATCATCCGCTGCCTTCTATGTACTGGCATCCGGAAGTACCGCTCAGATTATTGGAAAACAGAAGCCCATTGATGGGAGTCTGCGCGGACATCGGCCACTGGCTGCGGTCCGGCTTGGATCCGGTGGAGTGCCTCCAAAAACTGGAAGGCAGGATCATCAGCCTGCACATGAAAGACCTGGATAAAAGAGGCGTAAGAAATGCCCATGACGTGCCTTGGGGCACGGGCAACTGCAATGTGGCGGGCGTTCTGCACGAATTGCACCGCCAAGGATTTAAAGGCGTCTTTTCCGCTGAATACGAACACAACTGGGAAAATAACCTGCCCGAAGTAAAAGAAAGCATGGATTACTTCAAAAGGGTGGCTAAGCAGTTTCAGTAAAAGTAAATAAAAAAACCTTCCGGGCTTTATCCATTGGGATATAACCGATAGATATAAACCTGGAAGGTTTTTTTCAACTTAAATTCAACGACGATCCCCTCCTTTGATCGCCTCAACGCCCAAAGTAAGATAAGCAAAGGGTGCACTCCAGTTAATGGCAATTTCATTGGAGGCATACGAGCAATAATCATCCACGTAAGATTCATCGGCTATCTTGCTCTCATAATCACAACCATCCTGCTGGCCCGGGTTGGGCCCTCCCACGATCAATCCCCGTATGGGAGCTTTATCGGGTTCGGCTCCTGAGGGCCTATGATGTGGATCCCGGGGCGTTTTATGGCCATACCCGGTCACATAGCTGTAGCCGGTAGCATTCCTGCCCATGATATAATCCAGATTGGCCAGAGCCATATCGAGGTATTCCTTTTCCTCCGTCAAAAAATAAGCCTGAATCAATGCTATGCCTTGATTCGCCGCCACTGAATTACTTCCCCATACAAAATCTTTTGCATCCTGCCCCATTACCACCTGGTAGGGGTTTTCTTCCCTGGCATGGCTGGCATAATGGCGGGCCTGCTTAAGCAGCACTTCCTGAATACGGTCCATGTCACCTTGGGGAAAATCGCTGAGCTGATCCCTGAACCTAAGCAGGGAGTAATATCCCATCCATCCGACCGTTCTCCAGCCCGGAAGCTCAAAAGCGATATTATCCAATTCGATGTGCGAAAGAAACCTATTGTCCCGCGTGCTGACATAGAGTTCACATGCCGCCCAGTTCCGCTCATCGGCTACGTCGTTGTCTCCATAAGCCCCTGTAGTCACCTCCGGTTTATACCGTTCGTTCATTTCATTTTGACGGTAGAGGACATCGGGATGCTTTTCCGCCCAGTCCCAGGCTTTCAATGCCGCTTCAAGACAACGGTTGGCCAGATCAGGCATAAAGTCCTGGTATACCCGGTATGCCTGGGCCATCACCGCGGCAAAATCCAACGTCGCAGCTGTGCTTTTGGCCACCACGTACCTTTGACTGGTAGCCTGATGAGGCATGACCCTGCCTTCAAACTTTGCCGTGGTCAGTTTATGGTAAACCCCTCCGTCATAGGGGTCCTGCATGGCCAGCATCCATTCCAGGTTCCACAGGATTTCATCCAGTAAATCAGGGATATCGTTACCGGATTCCGGAATACCAATCCCCAGTTTTTTTGCAAAGGAGGGAAAATCCTCATAAACAGCGAGCAGGGTACCCATGGTGATACCGCTGTTGACAATGTATTTGTTGTAATCTCCTGCATCATACCAACCTTTTGGTGCAGAAAGGATGGTTCCTTCCGGTCTTTCAGCACTGGCAGCCGAGGCATGGACTTTTACGCGGTCATCGGGATGGGCAGTGGGTCTCGCCCATTCTCCAGCATGCTCCGGCAACAATTCCGTGGACATCCGCTGGAAATAAAATGCTTTTAATGCCCCTTTGGAAAGATCTTCATGAACCGAGGGATCAATGGCAAAAGAATAAGACTGCCCCCTATCCGGTAATACCAACCTGAAGTGACCGGTGGCAGTCATGTCAGAAAAATCCGCGATTCGCGTAACCCGGTCGGAAAATGACGATGACCTTTGATCTGACAGGTTCCCCCTGTACACCACCCGGTTATCCTTATCACTTACCACCAAAAATGTCTCCACGCCATCCATATCCACTACGGCGGCTTTTTTTGCGCCATCCGGATAAAAGCCCAGCTGGTTCAGCCTGATGGACTCCAACACCTCCAATGGCTGATCGTAAGTTTGCTGTTCACAAGATGATAACAGGCTGCAAAACAATAGCCCCGTCATCAAAAACAATATGGTTTTGTTCATGGCATAACAGGTTTAATTAGGTTTTTTCAATTCGGGAATGCCCCGGGGAAAAAGATCACGCGGGGACTCCGGGTTTAAATTTATAATTATTCTTTGGAAATCTCTTCCAACATCGCCCTGACTTTCCCGGGAACAATATCCCGTTGTAAAAAGCCGATAAGGATATAAGTGATCGTCGAAGTGATGACAGGAAGACTTACCTCCAAGGCCAGACTCCCGAGGTCAAAATTTTTGGTGACAATAAAAGCCGAAAAACCCACCAGTATGGAGCTTATGGCTGCCCGCGGACCGCATGACTTGAACCAGGGAATCACGCCGAACAGCATGGGAACGGCTATTGGACCTACCAAGGCACCAAACCAACTGATGATGAGTCCCAGCACCCCCCCAAAACGTTCGAACTGCAAGGCGATAAGGATGGTGCCCAACGTGAAAAGAAAGGTGGTGATCCTGGCGGTGAGCAAAGAAGTCCTTTTGTCTTTGAATTTATGGGAAACTGCCGGCAAAATATCTCTTGTAATCACCGCCGAAATGGTGTTGATGTCGGAGGAAGTCATGGACATGGTATTGGCAAACAGCGAAGCAATCACCAAACCTATCAGTCCTACCGGAAGCAATTCCAATGTTAGGATACCATAAGACTGGGTGGGATCCTCCATTCCCGGAAGAATCACCGGTGCTGCCCACATCGGGAAAAACAGGATCAACGGCCAAATTAGATAAAGTGTACCAGACAACCAGGCCGCTTTGGATGCCTGTTGTTCTGTGGGGGAAGAAATGTACCTGGTAGCCAAGTTCCATTGGCCGCCGTTGTAGGACAGGAAGTTGATGAATAAGAAAGCCAAGGCAAATCCTACTGTATAAGGCTCGTTGAAAGGCTGGCTGTTTTCTGGGGGCAGCTGTTCCCATAATCCGAATAGGGCTTCCGTCCCGCCCAGTCTGCCCAGCACCACCACAAACATCACGATGCCGGCCACAATTTGGACAATAAACTGCGCGAAATCGGTAAGGATCACCGCCCATAGGCCTCCAAAAGTGATATAGATCAGGGAGATCCCACCCGATACCAATATCCCAACAGGCAGGGATATCCCGGTAAACACGTTCAGTAATATCGCTATGGCTGCCCATTTCGCTCCTATATCGAATAGTTTTAACCAGGCGCCGCTCCAGGCCATCAACTGCTGGGTGGGAAGATCATAACGGGTAATCAAAAACTCAAGGGGAGATTGTATCTGAAAGCGCTTCCTCAACCTGACCCAGAAAACCGGGAAGACTTTTGCGCTGACCATGATCGTCAACCCGATGGTAAAGGCCCACCAGATATATACAGAAAAGCCATGGGTATATGCCAACCCGGCATAGGCGACAAACACTGCGCCGCTGTATCCGGATACGTGGTGGGATATACCGGAAAGCCACCAAGGCAGCTTGCCCCCTGCCACGAAGTAATCCTCGGCATTTTTGTTCCGGAAATAAGACCAGACACCAATCAATAACATCAAAAGAAAAAACAGCCCGATTACAATCAGGTCAATTGGGTTCAATTCCATAGGATCAACTTAGGTAAACAGTTTGCTCATCAATACAAAAAAGGCTAAACCCCTCAGGTTTAGCCCTAAATTCGGTCAAATCCAGCTCAAACAGTAACCTCCCAGCCGGGTTCGTATTCCCTGGACCAAAGTTCCATGGCCTGCTTGTCATTTTTTATTCTTCCGGTGCTGCTGTCTATGTCCAAAGTTCTTCCTGTCCTTTGGGCGATGTTGCCCAGCTGTACAAGGAGGGTACTCTGGTGTGCGCCGACGATTTCAGACCTTACCTCTGTTCCTTTTTTGATACCATCAAAAAAGTTTTGGATATGGAGTGCGTCCAAAGCCTGCGCAGGATTGGATAGGTTTTGAGGATCGATGACCTGATCATTTTTAGCCTCCTTGATCACCTCATTCTTCAGGTTGAAAATCTTGTAGGAATTGCCCCCTTCTATCAACATCGTGCCGTCTTCAGCATAAAACAGAACACCCACACTGCCTCCTTCTACGTGTTTGCCATTGCAGCTTCTGCCTTCCCAAGTGATGCAGGATTTATTTTCAAATTCAATATTGATGATCTGTGTATCGGGGGTTTCCCAATCATCGTCGTAACGGTATCTGCCACCGGACGAATTTACCCTACTTGGGTAATCCACCTGCAAACCCCACCTGGCCAGATCCACCATGTGGGTGCCGTTGTTCAGCGCCTCCCCCGTACCCCAATGCCAGAACCAATGCCAGTTGTAATGAACAATATTATCCCTATAATCCTCTCTCGGAGCAGGCCCTTGCCACAGTTCAAAATCCAACCAATCCGGAACAGCCACCTTTTTCCCCACACCAATAGGTCCCCTGTTGTTGGCATACCATGTCTTTGCCATATAAGGCCTGCCGATTACACCGCTATGCAGCTCTTCAATGGCCTTCATCACATTGGGCCAGGATCGCCTTTGGTTGCCTACTTGGATGACTTTATTGTACTTTTTTTGGGCCTCCATAAGCAATTCGCCCTCCCGGGGATTATGGCTGCAGGGTTTTTCCAGATACACATGTTTTCCCGCCTTGCAGGCCATGATGGCAGCCGGTGCGTGCCAATGGTCAGGAGAAGTAACTATCAAGGCATCCACCTCTTTGTCCTCCAATACTTTTCTTATATCTTTTTCTATCTTGGGTTTTCGGCCCTGTATGTCCGCCACTGAATTCACAAACTTCTCCGCAGCTCTCCTGTCCACATCGCAGCTGTAAATGACTTCGCAGTTTTCCTGACTGGCAAAATTGGTGCCCACGGCATGACCGCGGCTTACCACGCCCATACTTGCGACGTTGATCCTCTCATTGGCGCCCAATATATTGGCATAGCTTTTGGCAGAAAACCCTGGCAATATCCCACCCGCCGATACTACGGCGGCACCTGCAAAAGCTTTTTTCACAAAGTCTCTTCTAGAATTTTCCATAAACTGGATGATGTTGTTATTGAATTATGATTGAATTTTTAATTTGGAGGCTTCTGATTTGGCCTTTTTCAAAACATCCGCTAAAGCGACTGCCTGTCCTTTCTTTTTCTTGCTTACATCCGCCGCCTCCATAAACGTAAATATCTCAATGGTCTCCTCGGGGCTCACAGGTGACTTTCCCGTGGCAAAGAATTTGGCTATCTCAACAAGCAGCGGCCTGTAACCGCCATACGGTCCCAAAGAGGCAATACCTTCTTCGCCGAAAGCAGTGCCCCCATAGCTATGACTTCCGGCACGGGTTCCCCTAAATGTGCCAATCCTCCCATCTTCCCAGGTGCCCACCACCAAATCGGCCCCTTCCGTATAGGTTCTTTTTACCTGTTTACATCCAACCCCCATTACTGCATATAAGGTTTCTACCCCATGTATGCCATACCAGAACAAATCGGGATGGGTGGGTTCCAGGGTCGCGGGACTATAGGTATCCGCTCCCAGGACAGCCCCGATCTTGCCTTCATTCACGGCCATAAGGTTCTCCATATACCTAAGCGAACTGCTGGAGAAAACAGGAACGTTATATTTTTCTGCTGCATCAAAAATGGCCAGTGTGTGGGCCAGAGAAGCAGCAATAGGCTTATCTATGAAAACCGGCTTGCCTGCCCTGAAAACTTCCAGTGCCTGCTCCAAATGGAGTCTCCCATCGTTGGTTTCCAGCAATATATAATCCACTTTCTCCAACAAGGCTTCTATTGAATCCACGATCTCCACGCCAAACTCCTGGATTTGCTCCGTATACTCCGGTATCCTTTTTACTGAAGAGACAATGTCCTTGCTTCCGTGAGGATATGCAGCCACCACTTTATAGCCACCCAGATCTTCTTTTGCATCGGCCGCATTGAAGGCTTTGGTGAAAGCCACACTATGAGAGGTATCCAAACCGATAATACCCACTCTCTTGTCATTTCTCATTTTTTTCGTATTCGAAAATGCGGGTAAATGAGAGCCCAGTCCCAGTCCCGCACCTGCTAATGCCGCCGTACTCATGAATTTTCTTCGGTTGATAGAAGGAGTCATATGGTTTTACTCAAAATACGGTTTTTAAATTAATTTAAAATTGATTTCGTAAAAATTAGTGTTTATATTATTTCGAACACCTAATTTACCAAATATTTTAAAAAAGCCACCATGGGATTTACACGAAAGGCCGCATGGGAAAGTGATCTGAATTGGCAGCAGTATTTAAGCCATGGTTAAAAAACTTTTTTGGCAAACAGTCATAAGGACCGGCAATCATTGAAATTTGTCCATTCTCACGCCTGATGGAAAACCCCGGAAAAAATCATGAGAAGGGGGAGAAAAAGGAGCACTGAAAAAAAAACCATGGCTCACAATACTATGGCCATGGTTCATTCAATCAGTTGTATCAGCTGAGGTTTACCGGCTCTTCCAATTTTTGATGGGCCCTGTAAGTGGGCCGGGGAATGACCCTTTTCTCTAGAAGCCATTTTCTAAGCTTGGATTTTTCTTCCAGCGTCAGCACCTGATTGGCCTTCTCAAGTTCTTTGGTAAAAAGATGATGATCAAAACTTACTTTTTCCAGTATCAGCTTATAATAATCTAAATAAGAAGTGTTCATAAGCATATTTTTTTAATTATATGTTCTGATTCTTATGGTATCCACTATATGTCTGGTATGCCCCTAAAGTATTTGGCAATCAGACCGAGATATCATTACCATTGATAAAAACAAAAGTCCCTGCTTAAAAACAGAAGCATTCAAGCAGGGCAATTTCTTAGGAAATACTGATGGCTTTTACTGGTTTTCTTTTCGCCTCGTCCTTTTTAGGGATAAAAATACTCAGCATTCCGTTACGGTATTTTGCTTCAATTTTTTCAAACTCCACCGTTTCCGGTAATTGAAAAGATCTTCTAAAAGATTGATAGTTGAACTCTCTTCTGACATAGCTGAATTCTTCGTTACCATTTTGACCACCTGGCACATCACTGGAAATGGTAAGTACCTGGCTCTCCATCTCAATCTTAAAATCATTCTTGTTCATCCCGGGTACGGCAAAATCTATCCTGAAGTCTTCAGCGGTCTCCATGATATTCACCATGGGCACATAAGAAACATTCTTTGCTCCCCAGCCGAAGTTGAACAGATCTTTAGTGAGAAAATCATCAAAGAACCTTTGACCGGGTCTCATTACAGGTTTGCTCAATACATTTTCCATCATTAATAGGGTTTGAGTAAGACATCCGATTAAATCTTTCAATTGCGTTGGTCTCTCTTAAACAAGTGAAAACCAACCTGCATCAAGCGATAAACTTGTTCATAAAAGGAAAATTCAAACGAAATGCCAATTCCCGAATTGGGGAAAATATGTGTTCAAACTGTCATTTTCACTGACAATTTGAACCGTTTTGCCTATGAAAAAATGTCAGTGAAAGAAATCAAAGGTTTCTATCGTCTTCCTTAAACCGGAAAAATAGCTTGCCGGTAAGATCGGAACTGAGCATGGTGGGTGCCCAATATTTTTCTATATGTTCGATCACCAAATCCGTACCCGTAAAATGATCCACCTTTGGTCTGCTTTCCGGATTATACATAGCATCCGTCATATCCCGCATCAGCACCACATTCATGCCCAAATTGGACATCTGCCGGATAGCAAAGGGTCTGCCCAAAACACACATGTTGGTATGTACCCCCATGATGATCAGGTTTTCGATGCCGTTTTCTTTAAAAATATTGTAAACTTCCTGCCCGCTGTCAGTTATAAAATCATTTTCATGTATCGCTATCGCCGCCGTCTGACTGGACCATACCGCCTTTTCTTCACAGGGTTTTCCATCTTCACAGGGTTTATCACAACCCCCGTCGCTGTCATCAATGGGCAATGCGGCCTCTGCATCCGGGTCCAGGTAACACCATTGTTCCAATTGGATATTTTCCGGCGGTGTATGGGGGGCCATTTCCTGCGCCCTTTTTCTCTGAGGATAATCCTTGTAGGCCTCCATGGTACCACTGGGGGCATGAATGATCATAATGCCTTTTTCCCGGGCTTGATTTACTACAGTGTTCATTACGGGGGCTATTTCTTCCACCCTTTCCGAAGCACTCTCACACCAATGTTTGTCCCACATGTCCACGATGATGATGGCGGTCTTTGCTGGGTCCCATTTTTCTTTGGATTCGACCACTTTCCAATTTCCGTTTCCGGCTTTCTCTCTGGAACGGAGCGTTGCTTCTATATAATTTTCGGAATCCCCTTCCAGATTTTCCTGGTCAACGGCTTCGGGTTGCCCGCATGATATCATAAAGAATATAAGAGGGAATAAATGAATATGATATACGGATACTTTCATGCTGCCTCAGTCTGTTATCCAATTATTTTTTGTTAAGCTTGTTTCTGGCTTCTATTTGTGCCATTTCCGCATCATACCGATGCTGGTCATATGTTTTCAGACCATATTTCTTCATGATGGAAGCGACACTTACTTCAGGCGACAAGCTTTCTATAATGGACCATTCCTCCTCATGAAAATTGGTAATCCTCACATTGCGGCCATATTCTTTCCTGATCTGGTCAAATTGCTCCACATAAGGCCAGGTATGTAGAAAAGCTTTTTCCAGGTTCACCGGTGCACAGTAGAGATTCCTGTTCCAAAACCCCGTGTAAGTTACATCTTCCCCGGTAACATCCGCGATTTTTGAAGCACCCTTCCGGGTGCTTGTAGCCACCACATACCGATGCGACAACGCTTTGAGGTTGATGTTTTGCCCCCCTCCATAGGCGGAAGGCCAAAAAACCATCTCCGCGCCTTTTTCCTTAAGCTTGGACCAGCCATCATCCCACATGATATCAAAGCAGATCTGTACACCGATCCTTCCAAAATCCGTGTCGAATACAGGTGGATCAAGAGGTCCGGGCGTGAGCCCCTTTGCCATTTCCCCTTCGGTCAGGTGCATCTTGCGGTATTCTCCCATGTTTTTGCCGCTCCTGTCCAAAATGACTGCGGAGTTGAAAGTATTTCCGTTTTCAACCGTATAGACCGGCACAATCACATAGCATCCCTGTGCCTTTGCAAATGAAGCCATCCTGTTTACTACCTGATCGGAAATTGTTGCTTTTTCTGTTAAAGTATAGCTTTTCTTAACGTTGGAGGTGGGGAATATTTCCGGCAGGCAAATAATGTCGGGATGATAGGTCCCGGTTTGTTCCATATATCCCATCAACAGTTCAGACATTTCCTCAGAAGTCGCTGTGGAAAGGCTTTCCTGACTCACTCCAGCCACCCATACTTCTCTGGGTGCCCTTGCTTTTTTTATCGTATTTTCCCCACCTTGTCTGGCCATCGCCATGGATGACCCCAAGGCGGTCATTCCTGTCGCCAAGGCTGTGTTTTTGAGAAAGTTTCTTCGGGAATTGGGTGCGTTTTCCATAGTTCTATCATTGAACGGATAAATTCCCCATATTTTACCAAAATTCCAAAAAATATTTATCCAACTTTTTGTCACTGCATATATACGGTTCGGAAGACTCCTGGCCCAACCTATTCCTTCGGAAAAGCCGGGTAATCTTATTTTGGGAATAGGCGATAACCGTTTTATCCAATGTGCAGACCAAGGTGAGATCCATACATTAGAAAAGAATTGTCAGTGTTATTATATTTTTAAAACAAAAATAAAGGAATAAAGCAAATGCACCGGGAATTCTGCACAGAGCAGCCGGCTATTCAGCAAACCCTTTTCCTAAAAGCACCCCCTATTTTTTGCCAAAATCAGGATAATAAACCTGCTTGTTTTCCAGCGGCTGCATTCCAAAACCAGGGCCGCTCCATTGTAACGAAGGACCGGCCTCCTGTCCTTTGGATGTTTTGCACACGAGACTAAAAGGGTGGTACCCCGCCTTCAGGTTGACTTTGGCTTCCAAACTTTCTCCATGATAATTTTTATCCGCATCAAAAAGCAAAGCCTCATGCAGATGCATCACTACCGAAGCATCGGATCTCAAGCTAAACGTATAGCTTCCTGCTTCTTCCACCTTGAGATAACCTTCATACACCACTGTCCCGCCTTCTGCGATTCCTTCTATATCCCGATAATTCCCATCCCTAATTTCGGTGGGTGCTGTGGTGAGGGTATTGACGTCCGGTACCCATGGCGCGGCAACTTCATATGACCTGAACATCAATCCCTTTTTCATTTCGGCATCCACATGGGCCGCGGGGATGGGTTCATCATCATAAGGCCGCACAGCGCTCTCATTGGGCCGTCTCCACTGAAGCACCGTATTTTTCATTTCCTGTTGCAGGTCAATGAAAAACCGGGTGCTACCGGCAAGGTCATCGGTTTCCTTCGGGTCCTTTTTCGTGTCATAGATCCTGAAATCATCCTGATGGGACTGGATATCATACCGGATGCCCTTAAAACCATGAAGGTACAACACCTGCATTTCCCCTCTTTTTTGCCCTTTGTGAGCGGCATCGAAACTTGGATAATCCGGAGTACTGCCTCCCACCGTGTATTCAATGTATACCTTGCCACCAAACGGATCGGGCGCTCCTGTCAAAAGAGGCATCATGGATACCCCATCGGTATTGGCGGGGGCAGGTAAGCCGGCCACGTCCGCAAAGGTAGCCAACCAGTCATGGAAGGCGGTTGGGGTGTCATTTTCGCTCCCTCCTTCGATCACTCCCGGCCACCTCACAAGTGTGGGCACCCGGATACCTCCTTCCCAAGTATCCCGCTTGGTGCCGTCCATCACCCCGAAACTCTCGAACAAAGTGGGGGCATAATCCCCGTACCCATATGATTCATGATGGGGACCGTTGTCGGAGGTAAAAACGATCATGGTTTCCTCATCTATTTCAAGATCGACAAGCAGTTGTTTCAGATCGGCGATGGTATCATCTATTCTTCTTACCATACTGGCAAATCTCTTATGCACTTCAGGCCAATCTTTGTCGGCATAATCCGGGTGGATGTAACGGTCCACTTTTCCTGTAGCCGTGTTGATGAATTTGCCGGGTTGACCGATCCACTGAACCCCTCCGTTGATCCCGCCCCCCTTGGGATAAGGCGTAGATGCCACCTGAAGCCCGGCATGGGGCGTATCATGAGCAAGAAAAAGAAAAAAAGGTTGTCCAGCCCTTTCTTTGGTATGTTCAATGATATATTGTTTGGCCCTGGCCGTGAAAAGGTCTGTAGTGTAACAGCCTTCAAGCTGTGAAGAAATCTCTTTTTCGCCCTCATACAGCTCCACAGAAGGCCTATCGGGTGCCTGATGGGCCGGATAATGGTTATGCCCGTCTGTATGTCTTACATAACCGAAAAAATAATCAAAACCACGCTTGGTAGGATAAGCCTCCCATGTTGACGGACTATCCCCCTCAAGGCCCTGCAAACCGTATTTACCGATCAGGGCAGTGGCATACCCGGCTTCTCTGAGAACTGAGGGAAGGGTGTGGTTGTCGGGAAGCGCCTTGTCAAACTGGTTGTTTCTCACTTCCGCATGTCCCTGATGCAAGCCCAAGAACAAAGATGCCCGGGATGGCGCGCAAACCGGGGCCGGCACATAATGCCTGGTAAGCACCATGCCTTCTTCAGCCATCCGGTCCAGATTTGGCGTGCTATGGTAAGGTTTTCCCTCTTCCTTTCGCTGGTTTTGAAACAAGACCCCCAGGTCGCCATAACCTAGGTCATCCGTGAGAATAAAAATAATATTGGGTTTTTTCTGGTACGGCGGCGTAGGCGCTGCCATAAGACAGCAGGTAATCCAGCCCCAGCCCAGCGTCATCAAAAACAGTTTCTTTTTCATTTTGACCTTTTATAAATGTAAACCTATTTACCCATCTATATCCTGCATGAAAGCAATACCCATTTTATCTTGATTTCGATTTCCCAGCTCACCGTGCTCCGCTCCAATGATAAAACCCACCCCTCTCAGGAAGAGACCGAAGGAGTGGGTCATTTCAACTCCAACGCCTCCGTGTCCACATACCCCTCCCCTCTTATGCCGACAAACAGGTCCACAAGTTCCCGCAACTTCCCGGGATTTTCCTTAGCCAGGTTTTTTTGTTGTCCGATATCCTGGCTGAGGTCATACAATTGGAAATCCTTATCATTGCCCAGTTCAATGTTGACCTGTTCATTGACCGGAGGCCCTTTGTATGGGGGAATCATGATCCAGTTTTTATGGCGGAGCGCGGTACGGGTAGTCGCTTCCAGCACCAGGTTTTCCCTTCCATGCTCCGTCTTTCCCAGAAAGACATCCAGCAGGTTTTCCCCGTCCTGACTCCTCCGGTCGCTGCCCGACAACGCGGCAAACGCGTTCAACAAATCCAACTGGCTCACCAAGGCATCGGAGGTGCTTGGTTTGATTTTCCCTTGCCAATAAGTGATAAACGGCACTCTGGTGCCGGCTTCAAAAAGGCTGTATTTTCCGCCCCTTAACGGCCCCCTAGGGACATGATTCCCCAGTTTTTCGACTGCATCATCGTAATAACCGTCATTCAATACCGGTCCATTATCACTGCTAAAAACAATCAGGGTGTTCTCCATCAAACCTTCTTCTTCCAGCGTCTGAAGGAATTCACCGATACACCAGTCCGCCTCGAGGATGACATCTCCCCGGGGGCCCATCCCGGACAGCCCCTCAAAACGGGGATGAGGTGTACGGGGAACATGGGGTTGCTGAAGGGCATAATAAAGGAAAAAGGGTTGGTCTTTATGGTTTCTTACATAGCGCTGGGCCTTTTCGAGAAAATTATCGGCCATTTCCTCATCCACCCATTTGGCGGCTTCTCCGCCTTTCATAAAGCCGATACGAGGTATACCGTTCACAATGCTGTTGTTGTGGCCATGATGCCATTTCACCCGCAACAATTCGGGATTATCCCTGCCAGTGGGTTCCCCCTCAAAGTTGTTGTCATAATCCACCTGAATAGGATCATTCGGGTCCAGACCTTCTACCTGCCCATTTTCAATGTATACCGTGGGAACCCTGTCCTGTGTGGCGGCCATGATATAGGCATAGTCAAATCCTACTTCATTGGGTCCTGGGCTTATGCGTTGGTTCCAGTCTACATTCCCCATTCCCAACCCCAGATGCCATTTACCCACTACTCCTGTATGGTATCCCCTCTCCTTCAGCATTTTGGGCAAAGTCAACTGGTCGGTGCTGATCAATAAGGGGGCAGTGCCGGACAGAATTTTGGCTTCGCTGTTCCGCCAGGGATACCTACCTGTCAGGATAGCGTACCGGCTTGGAGTGCATGTCGCCGAAGTGGCATAACCATTGGTAAAACGCACCCCGCCATTGGCCAGCCTGTCCATATTGGGTGTATTGATCTCCGTGGCCCCATAAGCACCCACATCCCCATATCCAAGGTCATCCATGTAAATGATGACGATATTGGGTAGGGCCTCGGAACCATCAGTAGTCGGGTGGGTACAAGCACAAAAAGTCCAAATGCAGATCAAAAAACCGGGTAATTTCCAGATACTGGTTTTCTCCATTTTTTATACAGGTTGATGGGTTAAATTGTTATCAGATGGGTATTAAATAAGACAATCAAGCTAATGCTGGGCTCATATTCCAAATAACTTTCGATTCCGCAAGTAAATCTCCTGAATGGAGCTCCGGTTCGCCGCAGGCTATAAGGATCGGATATACATTACCAGTGATTCCAAGTCCCCATCGGATATGACGCCTAAAAAGGAAGGCATTTCTCCTTCGAAGCCTTTCACCACTTTTTCACCGGGCGCAACAATGGACTCTCTGATATAATCTTCATCGGCTATGGCATTGGACCCATCCTTGAATTGCCTCTCAGAACCAAGCAGGCCCTTCATACCAGGACCTATTTTACCATCACCTTTGCCATCTACAGCATGACAGGCAATACATCCCATTTTAACGAACAGTTCTTCGCCCCTTACCGTGGTGGCGGCCTCCTCTTTTCCATGTAAGGCCATGGCCGGATCATAGTTGGCCACCAGGCTTATCCAATCCACTTCACCAAATCCCTCGGCAAGCAAATCCGGCTGGTCCAGGTCATTGACGGTCAGCCATAATACATCCTTAACATCTTTGCCTTTGGCAGTCTTTAGCCGGTAGGCTAATTCCATCTGCATGACTTTCTCCATTTCAGGGACTGCCAAAAATAAAGCCTTCCTGTCATTGGAAAGATAGGCACCCAGTACCGGTAGGTGTTCCTCGCCCACCGAACCGTCCGGCTTAAAATGTCCTGATCCGTATTTCTCGGTACGTTGGTAGTTCCACCGTTTTACCGCATAATTGCTCACGTCTGTAGCCGTGGATTCATCCAGTTCCGTGCCGAAACGGAGCATGATCCCCCCTTCCCTCGCCTGGAATTTTTCCGGAAACACACTTTCCTTTCCCGTATACCTCAACCTGAGAAAGGCGCTCAAGGTATTGGAATTGTGACCCCAAAGTGAAAAGCCGGTAATATAAAGTTGGCCGTCCAGGGGATTGACCGCTCCTTTCATAGTGGGTGCGGGATAATGGGCATCGATCACGGAAACTGCGCCCTGCAGCCCCCGCGAAGTACTGTCCAGCATCACGCGAAACAGCCCCGGACGCCCATAGGAAAAATGGATAAGTTGATTGTTTAACGGGCCCATCTTATTTCCAGTGAGCCAAACCTGGCTAATGCCGGAACGGTCTTCTGCATGGGGTATCCATACCGTAGTGGGTGTTATGGCCAAATCCTCCACATCCTCACGATGCGCCGTGGCGGGAACACCATAGTAATCCCCCTTCTTTACCAACATGACCGGTGTGGAAGGCATATAGTTGCCTTGTTGATCCGAGGCGGATATGATGCCGGTTTCGGGGTGAATTCCCATATAAGGTCCCCTGAACCCTGAAGCATAAGTCTCAATGGACCGCCCATCTGCCGAAACTTTCAATATAGATCCTGCATGCTGGGATCCGTCCCTAAATCCTGTAATTCTTTTTGGAGAGGATGTTTCCGGCCCCATATCCAGGGCGCCGAACTTGGCTACGTAAAAACTGCCATCCGGTGCAGCCACCATGTCGCTGGCCCATTCGCGGGTTTCTATTGACTGCGCCATCAGATGTGAAAAGTTCTCATAATAATCTGCCTCCCCATCTCCGTTCAGGTCATGGAACTTTACAATGCCTTCTTTCCCAAATACATAAATTTCACCGTCCTTCACCTCAATGCTCTGCGGCTCATACAGTCCGGAGGCATACCGCCTCCATTCCAAACGGCGCAGCTTGTCATCAATGCCATCCACCAGCCATACATCCCCCTCAAAAGTCACCAAGGCCGCCTTGTTGCCGTCAAAAAAGGCGACGTCAACCACCCGCACGTTTCTGGACCAGGGATTGGGCACAGGTAGGGTAAGCATATCTGTTACATAAGCTGCCGTATCCGGCGAAAGCTGCCCTCTGGTCAGTACTTTCTCTGACCAAAGACTTTTGCCTCCCTTTTGAAAATCAGGCATCTCAGGCATCACCCCGGAAGCCATCTTATCCAACAAGTCTTCCCTGCCTTCCGGGGCCTGAAGCAAAATAAGGGTAAACTCCCGGTCCTCATCACCGGGCGCCAGCTGCATGACCAGGTACCGGTCATCAATAACCTGAAGTTCAACGCCCTGTGTATTTCCGGAGAGGACGGCACCGGTATAACGGCCATCCCGGTAAACCAAAGCCTTTTTCCCCTGATTTTCGGCGTTGCTACCTTCCCTGATTTCAGCGGCTACCATGGAAAGCGACTCGCCGGAAGGAGCTATCCTGAAGGTTCTGGTAAAGGCTGTTACCCCGTCTTTTACCAGGCTACCGGGCTTTTCAAAAACATCCGTGCCCTTTACCACATAAGACATCACTGTTTCATTTCCCAGTACATAAATGCCGTTCCACCGGCCGATATCTTCTGGAATAGGGCCCCAGGACGGGCTTTCAGGATCAGGAGCGGGTGGCCTTGGGTCCGAAAAATCGGGGTTTTGTCCGAACCAACCCGGATAAAGTCCAGTGGCCAATTGGGGATCGCCTCCAATTACAGGAATCCGGTTTTTCTTTTCGTAAAAATCGTTGTAAGATATCTGTGCCATGGTAACCATGGGAAGAAAATCCCCGGTCCAGGCCACCGACCAGCGCAGCATGTCGGTATCAAAACAGGCATAGGCATCATTTCCCAAACGAAGAGCAATGCTTCTGGCTGAGATATTGTCATCCGGAAAACCGGCACCCAATGCCCTTGCGTCCATAGAAGTGGTGATATAAGGGAAATCCGGTTCCACAAAATCGGCGAATTCCTCTTCCTCAAAATTTACCGAGGTAATGGTGGGTTCCTCTCTGCAGGCAGAAATGAGCAAAATACAGAGGATGATAAACTGAAGCGGAGTATTGGATAAACGTCTTCTAAAGGGCTTTTTTTGTGCTCTTGAGTAAGCAAGCAACAGATCAATCATTTGTCATTGAAATAAGTAACGTCGCAATTAACATCCAAAAGGATAATTTGCAAAATATAAATGGAACTAAATCAGTACTGCCAATAGGATTTTTTAATAGGGGCATAACCCAAATTTAAGGGATTGTGCTTAAATGATCACACCGTTTGTCCAAAAGATTTTCCCTTAACTTCCTTCCGGTTTCGTACAGGTTTCGGGTTTTCCCCGGATCTTCTGCCAAATGATCCAATTCAGATCCGGCAGCTGTTGGACTCTTTGCAAAGGCCCCTTATTCCCGACTTTCCGGATCCCTTCACACATGCTGTGGGATTCATCGCTTTCCCTTATAAAACAGGCTCTGTCTCAGACGCTCATGAAGATTCCCGACAAATGCAGACAACGATTGTCATCAGCCTAAACCCCATAACGTTTTTTCAGTAAATTCATCATGTATACATTGATTTCCCATTGGTTGGCTACGGGCATTTGGGTATAAGGAACGGTAGGCATATAAGGCAAAGGGCCAAACTCTGTTGTAACGGTTAAAACAGTTCCTTTTTCCCGGTGCCTGTCCACTACCCTGTCCCACCAGCCCAGATGGGCTTCCAGGGCCTCCGACCACTCCGGAGCCCGGGGATCATTGACCTGGGGACCTTCGGCATACCCTACCCTGCTATGGATATGGTCCGTCCTGGAGATGGCCATGGATACCGCTTCTTCCTGGTCAGCAAGCAGCGACTCATGCACGTTGCACCAGTGGGAAATGTCCAGACAGATACGGATATCCGGCAAACTGGAAAAGTAAGTCCTGGCTATGGAAGCGGCAAAAAGGCATTTACCTCTATGGGTTTCATGGATGATGGGAATGCCACTCTCCCCGGACAGTTTTCCTGCCAGCTCAAACAAAGCTTTGTTTTGGTCATAAGAAAAATAATCCTTGCCGGTCTGGCAATTGATCAACACGGGGGCAGCCTCTATCAAATGGCGAAGGTACCTTTCATAATTTTCCGCATGCGTCTTCAAATCACTTTCGAATGATTGAAAATACTGTCCCACCAGTTCCAGTTCATGGGCTTTCAACACCGCCATCATTTCGCGTTTCTCTTTTTCTTCGAAGGGCAAAGCCGTCTCCACACCATGGTAGCCCGCTTCTTTAACATTACGGCAAAAAGTTTCAAATGGAAGGGTATTGCCCCACTGCGGAGCAAAGAATTGAATGGTCATTTTCAATAAGGTTTATAAGAGATAAATGGTTATACCTGGGATTTTTTTACAATCACGCACGGTCTTTTTCAAAAATACGGCAGCACATTGTTTTAACAAACAAAATCTTACATTCCTTTCAACCGGCATCTGAGAAAAAAGGTAAGCGCACAGACACTTACCCTTTTTCAAAATAGTATTAAAAAATCACCAACTTACTCTTGATAGTCTTCTGCTTTCAGTTTTATTTTTTCTAAATATTCTTTGGCTTTATATGACAATTTCTCCCAATCGAAAACCTGCTTTTCTATGGTCAGCTGATATGTTGTTAAATTATTCTTAGAAAAATGAAAGTCACTGTATCCAGGTACATTTGAACTTTTCATGGCTTCATTTCTGAGATTTTCCAAACTGGCCCGCTCACAGCTCATAATCAATAGCAGCACAAAAAAAATATCCGGCAGAAACAGTAGTTTATTCTTCATTTTTCAGAGCATTAATCACAACAACCTGCTTTATTTAACATGACGGAACCCGTTTGGATTTTGTCCTGAAAAACACAAAAAAAATATTTTTTTTCAGAACGCTTTTACCTTCCAAAAAATGGCAGGGAAACGCAATGGATCACCAACCATTTTTGCGACCCACTAATATTCAGCTTTTTATTTTGTAAATTAATATCTGTACCACGCAACCATTAGCGAATAATGGTTGTATGGACTGATGCAATCCCCAGGAACTGTGGAACAAAAACCAACTGCAAAAATATTGGACGGAGCGGCCAAAGAAGACCGGAAATGTCAGGAATCGCTGTATAAAACATATTACAGCTATGGAATGAGCATTTGTCTGCGGTATTCGGCCCACAGGGAAGAGGCACTTGAAATCTTACACGATGGATTCATGAAGTTATTTTCCCATATCCAACAATATGACAGAGAAAGGTCCTTTACCGCTTGGTTCAGAAAAATACTCATCAATGCTGCGCTAAACCATTATAAGAAAAACCTAAAGCATGCAAATCAGGTAGGATTGGAACTGATACCTGAAATGCCAGATCTACAAAAAAACATCATCAGCGAGCTGGAATATACACATATCGTTACGGTTGTACAGTCATTACCCTCCGCGTACCGCACAGTTTTCAACCTTTATGTCATGGAAGGGTATAGTCATGAAGAAATCGCCGACATGTTGGAAATATCCATTGGCACGTCCAAGTCAAATCTTTCCCGGGCCCGGCTGAAATTGAGGAAAATGTTAACACCAAGGGATCATGAAAAAGCATATATCCGACATGAATGATAAGGAATTTGATGATTTCCTGAGGAACCGTCTTTCAGATGTCCCCCACATTGATTATCATGAAGGCGACTGGGAAGCCATGCGCAGGCTTCTGGATAAAGGCGAAACTTCCACTTCAGGGGGGTGGGGCAGTAAGCACATTATCGGATTGGTCCTGGTGCTTATATCCGCGGCATTAATTTGGTATAGCATTGGATACCTTAATTCCACAGACCTGGTAACAGAAAGCAACCCGGAAAAAAGTTTTCCGGGTACAAGTATCCGCAGCGACATGTCCGTCCCGGATAATTTCATCCTGCCTGTTACGGCAATAATACGCAAAAATGAACCCCCAGGCATTCAAAAAAATATACGAGAGGATAAGGCTTACCTGCCTGTTACTCCCGATGACACGGCACAAGGTCACAAAACCTACATAGCCGATAAGAAAATCTATACAGGGGTTTCGGCTCCTTCATTGGATAAAATGATCCAGAAGGTCCATGAACACCAAAATGCAACCATGAAATCTGGCCGGAATTTGGGAACTGAACCCCACGCCGTCAGAATAGAGGCGGTATCCCGTCCCATTCCATCTCAAAAAACAGTATCCTTTGCGCCAACAGGAAGGTTTTCTATGAGTTTGATGGTAGCCCCCGACATCAGTGCAATCAAGTTGAACCGAATGCAAAATCCCGGGAGAAGCATCGCCTTCAACCTGGAATATTTCTTCCATCCAAGGTGGAGCCTGAACTCAGGACTTATTCATGCCTATAAGACCTATGAAGGAGGGGAAGGTTACCGGAAAAATTATCAACCTTCCCCTGTGGGACTTAAAGGCGACTGTTGGATCATAGACGTGCCGGCCAATGTCCGCTTTTATGCTCTGGACAGGCCAAAACAAAGGTTTTTCCTCAGTACGGGCGTGTCATCATATTTTATGCTTCGGGAGAAGTATGACTTATTTTACAGCTCTTATGGCGGTAATAATTATACCGAAAAAGTGGACACCAAAGCTGGAGGCAACCACTATTTCAATATCATCAACCTCGGTATGGGTTATGAAAGAAGATTGGGAAACAGACTTGCTTTCCAGGCCGAACCTTACTTTAAACTTCCCATACAGGGAATCGGACAAGGTGACCTGTCCCTCAAAAGTTTTGGTGTTTTCCTTGGATTGAAATATTACAGATGATGAAAAATTCAGATATCCTATAATGACATAATGTGACAGTTTTACATGAGGAATGAATCGAAAAGTATATAAACCTTTTAAATCAAATAGACTATGGAAAAGTTAAAGGCAATCCGGATGCTATCAATAGTATTGGCCCTGTCCGTATTTATGGTCTCCTGTGGGGATGACGATCAGGAGCCGACACCTGAAATAGTGCAAAAAGTTTACACGATGAACTCCGTATCAGATCCAGCGATAAGTGGAACCATTACTTTCACCAAGCAGGATGAAAGTACCACTATGGTGAAAATTGAACTGACGGGAACAGAAGCAGGCAATTCACATCCAGCCCATATACATGCCAACTCCGCCAGCCAGGGCGGTCCGATTGTAATTGGGCTGGAATCTGTAGATGGAGGTACCGGTGTCAGTGAAACCGCTGTATCCGAGTTGAATAATGGTACCCCCATTACTTACGAACAATTGTTGAACTTCGACGGTCATGCCAATGTCCACCTGAGCACTTCAGCCATGGCCACGCTGGTTGCACAGGGGAATGTTGGCAGTAACAGCGGAGGAGAGAATAATGGGGATGATGATGATGACGATCCAGGTAACGGTGGGAATGGTTACTGAGGGGGAGAGTGGATGGGAACATGTGCTGTAAGGATGGCCTTGCTGTCTCTGCAGTGCATTCCCATCCTATGTTAATTAACGTTTCCCATCAGCCTATACTCGACAAACAATAAAAACCACTACTTAATTTTACATTTTATCAAAACCTAAACCCTTGAACCCATGAAAATTACTGAAAAAATCATCATGTTGGGTCTTGTTTTTTTCCTGATCCATTGTTCCAGCGATAATGAAGAGGACCTGCTGCCTAACAACAATGACCGTTGTAAGGAAAATACAGCCACTTTGTCAGAAAACATCATACCCATCATCAATCAAAACTGCGCTATATCCGGATGCCATGTATCCGGGACTGGAAGGGTTGATCTTTCTGTCAAAGAAAATATTATTCAAAATGCCACCCAAATCCGGACTTTCACCCAAAGCGGTTTTATGCCACCGTCCGATTCAGGACGAACCCTTACTGCAGCACAAAAAGAAAACATATATTGCTGGGTGGAAAACGGAGCTCAGGATAATTAATGGAGATGAAAATTTTGAAATATATATTGATCCTCTCACTTTGGTTTTCAGGTTATCTCTCCTATGCCCAAAAATACAAATCGGTATCAGGGGAGGCCGGTTTTTTTAGCAGCGCCCCTCTGGAAGACATCAAGGCTCAGAATAAAACAGCCACGGGACTGTTTGATTCGGAAACAGGTTCAGTAGCGTTTGTTGTGCCCATTAAAGGCTTCCGGTTTCGGAAATCACTGATGCAGGAACATTTCAACGAAAATTTCATGGAATCGGATAAATATCCCCAGGGGACCTTTGAAGGAAAAATATCCGGTTATGATCTCAATACTTCCGGTGAGCAAGATGCTGTGGCCGAGGGCAAAATGACCATCCACGGAGTAACCCAAAATGTACGGATTCCCGGAAAATTCCGGAATGAGAACAACCGGATCACCATGGAGGCAGTTTTTCCGGTGAAACTGGAAGATTATGATATCAGTATTCCCAGGGTGTTGTTTATGAATATCGCGGAAGAAGTAGATGTAACCGTTCGGTTTATTTTTGAAAAAGCAGGATAATGAATATAAAAAACCTATCTGCAACCCTATTGTTTTTCGTAGTGGTCGCAGAATCATTTTCACAGGACAACTTATTGGAGCAGCTTAAAGAAGAAACCGTGGTGGAAACGGAAAAGACGGCCTCTACCTTCAAAGGGACCAGACTCGTTAATGGACATTCCGTGGAGACCCGAAAAACCGGTGTGTTGGATTTCATGATTTCCCACCGCTTTGGAAGGATCAATACCGGGTCCTATGAGTTTTTCGGTTTAGACCAGGCCAATATACGACTGGGATTGGAGTATGCACTCTCCGACAGGCTTACGCTTGGCGCAGGGAGAAATTCTTTCAACAAACGGTATGATGCTTTTGTCAAGTACCGCTTGCTTTGGCAGGACAGCGGGAATTCAGGCACACCAATATCCCTCACATGGTTAAGCAATACCGCGATCAACACCACCCGGAGACCTGACCTGCCTATGAATACCCAAAGAAGGCTTGGCTATGCCCATCAAATGCTTATCGCCAGAAAATTCAGCCCTGACCTTTCCCTGCAACTCATGCCGACTTATGTTCATAGAAATATGGTCGAAACCCCGGATGAAATCAATGCCATGATCGCCTTGGGCATGGGCGGAAGGTACAAGCTAAGCAACAGGGTAAGTTTGAACCTCGAATATTACTACCGCTTCCAGGAAGGCAATTTGCCTTCCTACAACGCGATGGCGATAGGACTGGACATAGAAACCGGGGGGCATGTTTTCCAGCTCCATCTGACGAATGCCCGGGAAATGACCGAAGTAGGCTTCATTCCTGCCACCTCAGGTGATCCTTTCAGCGGAGACATTCATTTTGGATTCAATATATCCCGTACCTTTCATCTTAAAAACCAACCCAACGGCAAAGAGTGGTGATCGGGGCAAGACTCCCCTACTTCAACATAGGTTTAGCCCTTTTGCATAACTGCAGACATAGCCCCCACGGGTCTCTGAGCATGATCAAGCGGGAACCATCCTCCAGGGTGTCGTCGCTGATCAGCTCAGCCCCCTTTCCTACCAGCCTTTCCTTATCCGCATCCGGGTCTTCTGACACCAAGGCCAAATGAAGCATCAAGGGATCCAGTTGCTGAAAATCAAGTACAGATGCTTTTGGGTTATGATAGAGCTCAACCATAATCTTGCCACTATCATCAGCCAAAAAAGTCATATAAGGTGATTTATCCATTTTTCTGACCACTTTAAAACCGAGGTTTTTCTCATACCAGTCAGATATGGCCTGGGGATGGGACACATTTAAGGCAAAATGCTCAATCTTCATAGCGCTGCGGTTTTTCTTTATTCTTGGTTTAAATTTACAAAAACAACATAAAAAACCCCTCCGGGAACCGTAAATTCCAAAGGAGGGGAAAAATTAAAATGATTAAGCCCTGTTTGGACTGGGTTTTAAATCCGTGAGGTCAGCGATTTTGACCGGGCCTTTGCTTTTAATGCTGTTTCTCGCGGCCACACCTATCAACACAGACATGACGCCATCCCTGATACCGGCGGAATGCTTGTAAGGATCCGCTGCCTCGGGATTTTTGAAAATCTTGTCATGCAATCTTTTGTCACCACCGCCATGGCCTCCCCTTTCGCTGACCACTGAGATGATTTGCGGTTTCTCCCAGTTCTTATGCAGTACCAAAGGCTCCTGATTTACATCATCTCCCAGGTTCTGGTTCATCTCCGCGGCATGCAATGCTTCCTGATCCAGGCTGTCCTTGCTCATAAACGGAATGTCCAGCCAGGCATCCAACCTTCCTTTTTGTCCGTTGAATGCAATTTTCCAGCCTTCATAGGGACTGTAGGTCGTCAGAGAATAGTTGACTACCGCTTTGTTGGCATATTTGATCTGCGCGGACATCTTATCGTATATATCAATTTCATGCCGGTATACGCAGCCGTCCCTGAGGTAACCATCGTGCTCTTCGTTTTCAGCATAGAGCTTCATGTCATGGGAACTTTTGGTAATGTCCCAATAATACTGGCAATCTGATTTGTGGGGACAGGACCTACAGCTTTTCCCCCGGAAAGGGCCATTGCTACCATAATGCTCCAAGGCGCCATAGGCAAATACCTCCTCCGGATCCGAATCCAACCACCAATTGAGCAGGTCGAAGTGATGCGTGGCTTTGTGAACCCAAAGAGTTCCGCCGTTTTCAGCCACACCATGCCACCTTCTGAAATAAGAAGCGCCGTGGTGGATATTAAGGTACCAATGGAAATCCACAGAGGTAATTTCGCCGATTTCGTTGTTTTGAAGCAATTCCTTGATTTTGGTGATATAGGGACTCCACCGGTAATTGAAGCCCACAATCAGGTTTTTGTCGGATTTCCGCTCTGCATCAAGAATTTGCTGACACTTGTTTTCGTCCGTGGTCAAAGGCTTTTCAGTAAGCACATCGCAGCCGGCTTCAAGCCCCTTGATGATAAACTCATGGTGGGTGGAATCCTTGGTAGTGACAATCACCAAATCAGGTTTGGTCTTTGCCAGCATCTCATCAAAATTGACAAATGTAGGACAGTCCACCTTCATGTATTCTTTTCCGTATGCCAGTCTTCCCGGATTAATGTCACTTAACCCTACAAATTCGAGAATGTCAGAATATTGCTCCACCAGCCTCCTTCCCCAGAAGGAGATCCCCCTGACACCGGTTCCTACTAAGACTACCCTTAGCTTCCGTTTCATCCCGAACCCCGCCAGAGGCGTTGCCAAAGCGGACCCCGCCGCCAGCATGCTGACCGAATAAAGGAATGATCTTCTAGAAAACTTATTTTCCATAATCCATAAATTTGTTAATCTTTGAATTCATTGTTTGACTGATTGCAACCGTCATACTGCCTGCGCAATCGATTGCATAATAGGCAGAAATTTTGGAGTTGTCAAATATTGGAATAACTATTTCATCCGATTGGAAATCCGCTGTATAAAGGTGATTTTTAAAATAAAAAGTGTATTAAACATGCTAAAAACTACAATTTATTTCAAAAATTTCATCCGTAAGGTTGCTTTTCGAAATAAATTCCAATCGCAAAAACACCCTATAGTACCCTAATTTATAATCAATTTACATAAGCAACATCTTTTCTCGGGTTTCGAATTGTCTTTTGGATTGAATAGGTTAAATTGTCAATCGACAAAAAACCAGATCCTGTAATGCCTTTTAAGCCTTGCAGTTGCTTTTTTGATCTTTTTTGGATAAACCATTAATGCAACACAAAATGACAGAAAAAATCAAATGGGGCGTATTGGGTGCCGCGAAAATTGCTCTTGAAAAAGTAATTCCGGCCATGCAGAACAGCCCGATCCATGAAGTTTACGGACTTGCTTCCAGAGACTTGGACAAGGCCAAAATCTCCGCGCAAGAACTCGGCATCCCAAAGGCATACGGGTCTTATGAGGACCTGATCAATGATCCGGAGATCGATGTCATCTACAATCCACTGCCCAACGACCTGCATGTGCCGTATACCCTAAAGTGTATAGAAGCGGGAAAACATGTGCTTTGCGAAAAACCATTGGCAATGAACCCCGAGGAAATTGATGGGCTCATCGAAGCCAGGGACAAACATAAAGTAAAGGTGGGTGAAGCTTTTATGGTAGCCTCCAATCCCCAGTGGATAAAAGCAAGAGAAATCGTCCAAAGCGGCCAACTTGGAAAAATAAAAGCCGTACACGGATTTTTCAGCTACTATAATGTGCAAAAAGACAATATCCGCAACATTCCCGAAAGCGGCGGAGGCGGCATCTGGGATATTGGCTGCTACCCGGTATTCACCTCACGTTTTGTGCTGGGAAAAGATCCCGGAAGGGTGGTTTCCATGCTGGAATTTGATCCCAACTTCCGCACTGACAGGCTGGGTTCCGTACTGCTTCATTATCCGGATGACATCCATATGACTTTTACGGTTAGCACCCAGCTGGTCCCTTACCAACGGATGCTCTTCTATGGAGAAAAGAAACTTCTCGAGGTAATGATTCCTTTCAATGCCCCACCTGACCAGGCCAATGAAATCAGGATTCATGACGGCAATTTCCTCAATCCGCAGCCTGAGATCATCAGGCTCCCCGTAAGCAACCAATACACCATGCAGGCCGATGCCTTTACCCAAGCCATCCTGGACGATTCTGAAGTCCCCGTCACATTGGAAAATGCCCGGGTCAACGCCGAAGTCCTTCATGCCATCTTTGAATCAGACAAACTGGAGAAATGGATTGATGTAAAATAAAACAATGTTGTCCGATGGTGCTGGGTTGTCAGGGTATTCCCCATAGCCGGGACAAATCAAACCTTAGTCGCCTCATTTTCTTGGAGGGGTTTAAGCCCCTCCGGGAATTTTCAGAATGATATACCACCCGGTTTAAAATCCTACTATCGGCATATTATGCACTGATATTCAGTCAAATACTAGACAGAACAACAACCTCGCTATACCCAAAAAAATTAATCAACCTGGGTTTCCCCATGCACCACCCTGCCCTCCACCATGGTGAGCTGTACTTGGATATCGCGGTCAAAAACAACGATATCCGCATCCTTGCCAGGTACAAGGCTCCCTTTGCTGCCGGCCACTTTCATAATCCGGGCGGGCGTGGTGCTCATCATACGGATGGCATGGAGCAAGGATACATCAGCCATTTTCACCATATTTCGTACCAGCCTGTCGGTAGTGGCCACACTGCCGGCAAAAGAACTCCTGTCGGGCAATTTTGCCACATCATCTTCTATCAAAACTTTCAGGCCATTGTCTTTATGTCCCAAAATACTCTCCCCTCCCCGCATTCCGGCAGCCCGCATCGCATCCGTGATCAGGGCAACCTTGTCAGGCCCCTTTACCTTATAGATCAACTTCAAAAAAGGCGCCGGCAAGTGAACCCCATCCGCAATGACTTCCACGTCCAATTCATCCAAAAGCAGGGAACTCTCGATCACCCCGGCATGACGGAAAGCATTTTTTCGGGTGACCCCTGACATTCCGGAGTACAGATGGGTAGACAGGGAATAGCCATTTTCCACCGCAGCCACCACTTCCTCATAGACGGCATCTGTATGGGCAATGGCCGCCAAAACCTCTTCCTCTACAAGCCTTCTGCCGAATTCCAACGCCCCCCGCCGTTCAGGGGCCGCACTCCAACGCGCGATCAGATGGGCATGCTTCAGGATATCCTCATATTCCTCCGGATCCGGATCCCGGATGTAGCGCGGATCCTGGGCTCCCCTTTGGTTCATCGCAAAATAGGGTCCCTCCAGATGCAGCCCCAGAAAAGCCGCACCCTTTGTGTTTTCGGCAAGGGCGGTCTCGTATACTTTTAAAAGGTCAAGCAACTGTTCTTTTTCACTGGTTAAGGAAGTAGGCACCATGGCCGTAGTCCCATGCCGGGCATGCATTTTGGCGATTTCCAAAAAGCCTTCCACCTCCCCGTCCATAAAATCATGGCCTCCCCCGCCATGCACGTGGATATCGATAAAACCCGGCGAAACGTATTGTTCCTGTGCGTCTATCACGGCAACACCCTTGATCATCCGGTTGTCTCTGTGTATGGCATTGATTTTCCCGTCTTTGACCAGCAGGCTGGCCTTCGGAATGATTTCAAAGGGGGTGATGATATCGCCGTTGATGATCTGTATCATTTTCAAGTCTTTTAGTAAATTCATCGAAAGTTAATCCCTTCTCCGTTTATAAAGGAAGTAAAATCCTAAAAAGCTCCCTAAAAGGAGGCCAACACCCGCCCATAGCTCGCCCAACAGTAATTTTCCCGTCCCAAACAAAAAACAATATACCGATATAACCCCAAGACCGAAAGCCATCAATGCCTGTTGAAAATCAAAATCAACCTCTTCATATAGGGAAGCCTCCTCCTCAGTCAGTTGCCTTTTGATCTTTTTCCACCCCTTTCCCGGTGCTTTTGTCCTTATCAGGAATTTTTTAAGTACCTCAAGGTCGGTGGAACGCGTTAAAAAAGCCATACACATCCAGCTTGCTGTGGTAATTCCGATTCCTATGATGAGTTCCTGCCAATGGGCCATCGGCGTGAAGTACTTAGCATGAAAAAACCCAAAATATAATGCGATCATAAAGGACACGGCCATGGCCACCATTTCACTCCAGGCATTGATCCGCCACCAATACCACCTCAGGATATAGATCAGTCCTGTTCCTGCCCCAATCTGCAACAGGATCCCAAATGCCTGCAGGGCATTCTCCAACTTGAGCGCCATCCAACCCCCAATCACCATGATGGCTACCGTGGCTATCCTTCCCACTTCCACGAGGTGCTTTTGGGTGCTCTTTGGCCGGATGAACCTGTGGTAAAAATCATGCACCACGTAAGAAGCTCCCAGGTTAAGCATGGTAGAAAGGGTGGACATATACGCTGCCACCAAAGAAGTGACCACCAGCCCCATGATCCCAACGGGCATGAATGAAAGCATGGCCGAATAAGCCAGGTCATCCTGAACAATGGCCTCCCCTGTCCCAGGAAATGCCTTTCCCAATGCTTCCAGATCAGGAAATACGATAATGGAACAAAGGGCCACTATGATCCAAGGCCATGGGCGGATGGCATAATGGACCACCGTAAACAGCATTACCGACCAAAGGGCATTTTTTTCATCCTTGGCGGCCAACATCCTCTGTACAATAAATCCCCCACCACCAGGTTCAGAACCCGGATACCATACCGACCACCACTGTACAAAAAGCGGTATCAGAAAAATGGATAGAAAAAGCTCAGGGTGGCCCATATCTGGGATAAAAGTAATCTTTGGAACTACCGCTTCATGTCGGATAAGGTTTCCTAAACCACCTATTTTCTCATGATTGACAGCCACCCAAGCGGCAGCGATGGAACCACCCAAAGAAAGGAAGAACTGGATAAAGTCTGTAAACACAACCCCCCGTAGCCCCCCTAACGAACTGTATAACACTGTAACCAATCCGGCTATCAATAATGTGCTGATGGGACTGATCCCGAGCAATACTCCGCCGATTTTGATGGCAGCCAGCGATACCCCGGCTATGATCACCACATTGAAAAAAAGCCCTAAGTAAACAGCCCTGAACCCCCGAAGGAAAGAAGCCGCCTTCCCGCTATAGCGGAGTTCATAGAATTCTATATCTGTCATTACTCCGGACCGCTTCCATAGGCGGGCAAAGAAAAACACCGTCAGCATCCCTGTAAGCAAAAAACTCCACCATATCCAGTTGCCGGATATCCCATTTTTCCGCACAATATCGGTGACAAGGTTGGGCGTGTCGGTAGAAAAAGTGGTGGCCACCATTGAGGTACCGAGAACCCACCAGGGAAGGTTGCCTCCGGCTTTGAAAAATTCCTGTACGTTTTTGGAAGATTTGCGGGAACTAAAGATCCCGATGCCCAAGGAGACAACAAAAAAAGCCCCCAAAATCAACCAATCTATTCCTTTGAGTAGCATATAACCCGATTTGCCCAACTAAATATGCGTAAAAAATTCAATTTATTGATTATAAAGTAAATAAATGAACCTGTAGGGGACCTATGAAAACCAATGGACTCACAATCTTCTATAAAACAATTTGTTACATTTTGATGTTACTTTAACAAAAGTATATATATTTGTAACAACTTTTTAACACCCAAGCGATATGGAACAAGATCAAATAATAGGAAAAAACCTCCAGGTGCTGCGTCAAAAGATGGCCTTGACCCAAGAACAAGTAGCGGATTATCTTCAAATCAATAGAGAGGAGGTGAGCTATTATGAAAATGGAAAGCGCTCCATGCCCTCTTCTCTATTATCTAAGATAGCTAACCTCTTTGGCGTAGATGAATATGATTTGTTTGAGGAAGATATGGGTATGGCAAGGGTAAACCTTGCCCTTGCCTTTCGGGCTGACACATTGGATCCCGAAGATCTGGAACAGATAGCAGGATTCAAAAAAATCGTGATGAATTATCTCAGGATGAAAACCGTCATTGAAAATGAATCCGCGAATACTTGAAAAATATGCAGCTCAGTTTCGCTCAGAACATGGGTACAGCAATCAGGAAAGTATCCATCTGAAAAGTCTGCTCCACAAACTCAGCGTACTGGCGGTTTTCAGACCTTTGGCCATGGGTATTTCCGGTATGGCCATCAAAGTGGGAACAAATAATCGGTTCATGTTGATCAATACCGCCAGAACTTTAGGGCATCAGCATTTTACCATATGCCATGAATTATACCACCTTTATATCCAGAAAAATTTTGATTATCATGTTTGTCAAGTAGGCTATTTTGACAAAAAGGCCAAAGAAGAATATAATGCCGATTCTTTTGCAGCAAAATTACTAATGCCTGAAGAGGGGGTCATTACTTTGATCCCGGATGCTGAATTGGCCAAAGGTAAAATCAGCTTGGCTACTATTTTAAGAATAGAACAATACTTTTCCTGTTCCAGAAAAGCCTTGCTTCACCGCCTGGCCGAACTGAATCTTATTAAAAGAAACCATCTCGATGAATTAGCCACCGATGTAAGGAAAAGTGCCATGGCCCATGGCTATTCCATTAAACTTTATAAAAAGGATAATCAAAAAGAAGTGATCGGGGATTATGGGGACTTAGCCAGAAAACTTTTTGAGCAAAACAAAATCTCCGAATCTCATTATTATTCACTACTTGAAGATTTGGGGGTAGATTTTTCAACATTGCAAAACAAAGGGGATGAAGAGTGACCAGGTTATTTTAATCGATGCTGATGTGGTTTCTTATAACCAATTGACCTAACTCTCTACCTTAAAACTTTCCCGCCTTCAAACTTTACCCCTTTCCAAATCCCTACATTTTCCTTAACTTGTCCTTAAGTTTTTTAATAACCAAGCAATATGGCACATTCGCCTTCCCGTAATATCCACCAGGGCAGGAATATCAAGCGTTTCCGTGAGATGCTGGGCATCAAGCAGGGTGCGCTGGCCCATGAGCTGGACGCAGACTGGTCCCAAAAGAAAATCTCCCTTCTGGAACAAAAAGAAATCGTCGAAGAGGACATTCTCCGTAAGGTTTCTGATATCCTCCATATCCCCGTGGAAGCATTCCGGAATTTTGATGGGGAGCAGGCGGTGAACATTATTGCGAATCTTTTCATGCCAATGATAGTGCCACAGGATGCATTTATAACAATCATCCCACATTCCATCCTATAGATAAACTGGTGCAGCAACATGAAGAAAAAATTGCTTTGTATGAACGGATGCTAAAGGAGAAGGATGAGATGATGGCGAGGTTGGAGAGGTTGATTGGGGGGAGGTAGTTCATTTCTTAGTAACACAAACTAAATGAATTAAAACTAATTATGGAGATACCCAAATTCAATATATCAGACTATTCAAAATTAATCTCCAAAACACAAATGCCCCCCCCACAAATGGAATGGGAAAATGGAGTAATGGTAGAAGTAGTGGAGAAAACTTCTGTAAGTTTTTTAGAAGAAGTATATAGCAATCCGTCTCCGCTAACTCTAGGAAGTTCTTCTCAAATAACAAGAGTCACAGGCAATATTGAATTTGATTTAAAAAAGTACAATAGAAATTCTCTAACCCTTATGAATTTCGAATTCACAGGTGTTGTATCTCTATCTGGGGATCATGAAATGAAATTTAATTTAGGGGAGAAAATCATTCTAAAAGACTGTAAATTCCTTAAACCATTAATATTCAATAATTGCATATCTGACGATACTAAACCTAAAGATTTTAGCCAAAAATCTGGCGCAATTGAGATTATCAATGGATCATATATTCTCCTTCGCATTTCAAAATGTATCTTCCCTTTCGGTATAGATATTTATGCTGAGGAAGGAGAAAAACTAGAAATAGATTGGTTTGAAAGTCTTTCAAACCACTTTCCTAAAGCAGGGTATAATTTTGAAAATGTAATATTCAAAAGTAAGCTGGATATTACAGGAGATACCATTGAAAATATTGGAGTTGATTTTAGAAATTGCATTTCGAAATGTCAAACAAGAATTTCATCTGTTAATTCTCCATCAATTGCATTTGTTGGTACTGATTCAATTTTTGAAAAAGATATTAGAATCTGGAGCGGCAATCTCAATGGTTTAATTTGGAATTATGGAGAATTTTATGGAGAAATCGATATTACAGCAGTTAAGCTTGAAAAATATTTTTCCATAATCGGATCCATCTTTAATGATAAATTTCTATTTAAAAGAAAGGACAATGGGGAACAAGTAAGAAATATGACGTTACCGGAAGAAATTTGGATTCAAGACTCTCAATTTAAAAATGGAATTGAATTTCAAGGTGATAATTTCAAGACTAATAAACTTAGTATCCGTTTTTCTGAAAAGTCTTCAGGTGTAATTGATTTCCGAAATACGTTTTTCAAAGAGGTAACTTTAAAAGGCAACAACTTCAACAATTCTCTTTTTCTTCGAGATTGCTCCTATGATAAACTGATATTGACTCACTTATTTAATAAATCCCTAATTTCATTTAATAATAATAACCCAGAGTTAAATGATGGGGTCCCTGAAGAATTTCTTATTCAAAACTCTAACCTAGGAAATACAGAGTTTTATGATTTTGATTTTTTAATTTATCCTGTTGTGAGAATCATCGACTCCAGATTTGACAACATTTTTGTCAATGGCGTAGAATGGTTTGAACCACAAAATCTAGAGGTAGACGAAAAGGAACAGAATAACACAAAAGCTCTTTCCCAAAAAAGGGAAATCTATAGGCAGCTTAAACTTGCCGCCGAAAAACAGTCCGACAGAATAACTGCATTACTTTTTAAGGGAAGAGAAATTCAAGTTCATGATAAATATTTAAGATCAAAAAGAAAAATAAACTTAATAGCCACTGAAAAACAATCTTTTATAAATCGGATAAAGAAAGTTAAGCTTGCTAGTATTATTAGTCGATTTAGTAATTACATTAAATACCAATCTGACAAAATCAGCATACTTTTGGGAGAAACAAATGATCATGGCCAAAACTGGATAAAGCCTCTCTTTAGTATTACATTGATTTCTACTGGAATATTCCCTCTACTTTTTATTATGGCTGATCCTGAAATTAATTTTTGGCCAGACTTCTCTTTTGACGGTTGGAACTTTTTCTGGGCTAAAGTTTCGGAACACGGATCTCTATGGCCCCAGCTTTTTAATCCAACTCGAAGAGTTTCCTATCTATTTGAAACAATCGAACATCCATTTTGGGTTTATTTCCTTGATGGTCTCCAACGTATCGTCTTGGCTTTCTTTATCTTCCAAATTGTCTCCGCCTTCCGGAAATTTGTCAAATAGAACTAAATCGTAACACCAGGCCAAAGCCTTACTCCAGCCTTAATTTCCACTTTTCCCAATCGGGCATCATTTCAGATTCCAGTTCATAAAAACCTTTGCTGTAGTTGAGATGGATCAAGTGGCACATTTCGTGGATGACCAATACAAAAGCTTATCAATTTTTTCCTTCTAATGACTCCCCTTCTGCTCCTCCGCTTTATCCATCAAAAGCTTGGTGATATCAATCGGTGGAAGCAAATATCCTCCCATCGGTCCTAGGTTGGTGAGCTGATAGAGGATATTCCGAAGGTTATTGATCATCATATTGAGGGTGGAAAATTGGGTCAGGTTGACTTTAAGACCTTCTTCCAGCTTATCCGCATTTTGGATCCTAAAAGTTCCCCCTCCTTCGACCATCATTTTATAGCCGGGAAGGTTGGCATCTTTATCCCTATTTACCTCAAGCTTGGTAAATACCTGGATTTCTCCTTGCTCCTCATTCCTCCCTATAGAAAAATCAATTTCCACAAGATAGGACTGGAATAAGTCTTGGAGGTCAACTTCATCCTCCTTAGGCACAATAAACTCATAGTGGGACTGGAGGAGTTTGAAGTCCAATAACTGTAAAGGGGAAAATCTCGCTTTCATCCTGCCATAGCATATTCATCCTCGGAGGCAGGCTCCACGGCCATGACCATTTTGGGATCAGTGACTTGATTTTTCAAACGTAAATATTTCTGGGTTTTGACCCATCTTCGGTGATATTCAGACAGCTCTTCCTTTACTTTTTCCTGTATCGATGCTTCCGTCATCACCTTAAACTCCAAGTCCAAGGCCAGGGACATCTTGGCCAGAATGTTCCAATTGGGTTTTCTGTCTCCGCGGAACAATTGGGTAATGAAAGCAGCAGAGGTGCCGATTTTCTCCGCCAACTCCTTCTTGGACATTTGCTTTTCTTCCATTTTCCGGTCTACCCATCCCAAAAACTGCATGGCCAATAAATCTGCTTTGAAGGCCAGCTCTTCTTCTGATGAATTGAACGCCAACAAGTTATCCAACTTATTTTTTACGGATGTTTTCATGATTCTTGGGTTAAGTCGTATTCGAACTTGGCTACTCTTCGAATGATATTTTTTTCTCTCTCTGTCAGCTTTTGGGACTTTTTCTTTTCTAGCAATTCTACCCCGATAATTACAAAACGCTCTGTCTGACCGTCTGAAAATTGCTGACAATAAATCCTGGGATTCTTTTTTCCTTTAAACAATTTGATTGCAGTAATGTGTTCACAACCTTTCTCGAAATCTTCTTTATCATAAATATCTCTTGGAGCTCTATGGTTTAAAATCAGCTCCAATGCTGTTCTGAATTTTTTGGCATTTGCCGGATCTTGTTCTAGAAATGCCAAAATCTCGCCAGAATTTTCATCATCCAGGTAAAAGGCTTTTTTGCCATCATCCGAAGTTTTTATCCAATTCGCCTTTCTTTTCACATCAAAATTAAGCAATAAGTTAATTTATTCAAACCATTCATAAAAATCATTTCAATTATAACCCGTTTTGGGCTCATCTACCAGTAATGGCCCCGCTTTCTGCTGTGGCTACTAAAGCATAGGCCAAATTTTCTTCTCGCCCCTCTTACTCAACCGAACTTAAACAGGCATGTAATCGAATCCAGGTGAAAGGTTAAATTCCGCCTGACCTATATTAAACAGTTTCTTCCTCATTTTAAGCGTTGACAATAATAAAAGCCGCTAAACCCATTAAAAGCAAGTTAAAGCAGGTTTCGGCCAAGGATACGTTATCCCAAATCCCTATAAAAGCCAATGTTCACCCACATCCCCTCCTACGATGATCCTAGACTGATCCCAAGCCAATTCCTACCGTATAGTAACCCTTTGCCTCTACCCCCTTATCCACAGGCTGGGGAAGACACACCAAAACCTGCCCTTGTTAAAAAATCAACTGCTTCCTCCCTGCATGATCAGCGCAAATGACAGCAAGGCGCCGATCACATTCAGCCCACAGTGTGTGTAAATGGCCAATCTAAGATCCTGCGTTTTCCAGGTGTAATAGACCATGGGAAACAATGCAATAATCAGGGTGACATAAATTTGAGGCTGCCAGAAATGGTAAAACGAAAACAAGACGGTGCTCATCAACGGAGCCCATTTCCCGTACCTTGTCATTCTGGGCAATAAATAGCCCCTAAAATACACCTCCTCTATAAAGGGGGCAACCAAGCCATTCAGGATCAAATTAGCGATCAAAGTGATGAGGATTATATTTCCGGCATAACCCTCGAATGACTGAATCTTATACCAATCAGGTAGCCAGAACAGTAACTTCCCGGTTATCCACACATTGACCGGCTGGGTGACTCCATAGACTACAAACGCGAATATTACCAGCATCAAGGAATAAACTGCCAGCCGCTTAAAGGGTAATTTATTTCCATAACTTTCTACTATAGATCCTATGCTCTTGCTGTTTTCACTTTTTCTTGCATGCAAAAGGTGAAAATACATCACCGGAACGATGACCAGCGGAATACCAAGCAAAAGGATCAGCTGGGGGGGAATACCTTTGCCTTGCAGTAACGAGGTAGCACCTATAAAAAACGCGGTGAGCAACAGTCCTGGATACAGATGATACCACAGGATTTCCCAATTTGACATCGGTTTCATCTTTTCGGAATGATGGTCAAAATTATATCCTGAAAAATCACTGTTCATGCTTCATGAAACTTGCGAAATTAAAACCTAATTTCCAAGTTTTTTTCTTAATTCCTGATACTGATCTGCGATCCCTCCCCTTACAAAAAGTACCGCGTTTCCCTACCCGAAACTACAATTCCTTATACTGAAGTTTTCTTCAGAAAATAGGAAAACATGATGATCACGCCGATGATCTCCAGTCTTCCCATCCACATGATGATGCTCAAAACCCATTTGGCTTCTGCGGGCAAACGGTGATGGGCTACCCCCGAACTTAAGCCCACATTGTTCAATGCGGAATTCACATCAAAAAAAATTTCGAAAAAACCATATTCCTCTGGAAGGACATGGAGGAGTGTAAAAGTCCCGATGGTTAGCGCAGAAATCCAAAGGAAAAGCAAAACGGTGGCCATCCTGACCTGAAGATAGGCGGATTTATTGTCCACCGCTTTTCCG
Source organism: Negadavirga shengliensis (assembly GCF_042652345.1). Lineage (NCBI taxonomy): Bacteria > Pseudomonadati > Bacteroidota > Cytophagia > Cytophagales > Cyclobacteriaceae > Negadavirga > Negadavirga shengliensis. The sequence continues at coordinate 195,554 of NZ_JBHSJJ010000004.1, read as the reverse complement.
TTGAATCGTATTTTAATATCGAACTTTTCTTCATCACGGCATGTGGATTGTCTTACGTGGGCTTGTAAAGTCTTTATTATCCATGCCAACCTTTTTGTTTTCAAGCCTCCCGTGGTTGAACTTTCATTTCCTCCTATGAACATGGCCATCATGATCGGAAATAAAAACATATGGGAATAATCCGTGAGCTCAACAGAATTAAAACCGCATGTAGCTAAAGCGGATGCCATTTGAAAAATAATATCTACGGTATCGGTGGACGGGTATGCGGAAATGGCACCGATTAGAAGAAAAAATATCCATAATGCAAGAAAATATTGCAATTGGGTTTGGCGAAACAGTGACCTGAAATTCTTTTGTATCAAAGCAAGATAATGAATCTTAAAACTCAGGGCCCCTAAGAGCATGATGATGACCGCCACCCACTTTATGGTGGTGTTGTAGGAAATAAAACTGTCCGCCGTAACCGAAAACCCACCAGTAGATATCCCTGTCAGACCGTGGTTAAGGGCTTCCCATATAGGCATCCCTGCAAGGTAGAAGGAAGCGACGGACAACGCGGTATAGCCTATATAAATCCACCAGATTTTTATGATTTTGCTTTTCGTGTTATGACCTTTTCTTGTCCATCCCATGCCCTCGGACTGATAAAGGCGTTCATTCTCATGGGCGGTGTCAAGAAGAATTACCGCAAGAAAAATGATACCCAATCCACCTATCCATTCACACAGGGAACGCCACCATTGCAAACAATGCGGAATCATACTGCTGTCATCAAGCATGGTCAGACCGGTCCCGGTAAATCCCGACATGGATTCGAAAAAGGCGCTGTGGATATCGGAGAAAACAAGCTCCTGTTCATTGGGTTCGGGAATAAGCACCGCCACTCCATAAAAGGATATGGTCCCCAATAACGGAAGTAGAAACCATATAAAACTCACCAAACCATAAGCAGATCCCGGATGCGTCCGCCTGTTGTTATAAAAAAGCCGATATAAGAATTGTCCAACCGCAAAACTGATTACGGCAAGTAAAATAAATGGTTTAAGCGCATACCATTCCTCAAAAACAGCAATCACAACAAATGTGGGAAGGCACATCAGGCCGGGAAGCTGGAGAAACACCCCCAGGTCCTTCAGAAAAGCCCTCGTATGTTCGCTTATCATGTTAAAAAAAAATCTGTATATTTAGTTTTGCTGAATGGGCGCAACTATCGCACCAATGCCTCTTTTTTTTAGAATTATTTATACTTAACCGGGACAAAGACAGCTTAAATTCCGTATTGTTAAACAGATAAATCAAAACATTTAAACTACTCCATGAAAAATTTTATTCTACATACATTATTGTTGACAACGTTTCTTTTAAGCAGTTGTAAGGATGATGAATTCCAGCCCCAATCCGCCATACGGGGTGAGTGGGAATTGGTTAAGATGGGCAGCAGCTGGACAGCAGAAGTCCAAGAAGGAGATGAAATGGCATGGACAGAGACTTACGTCTTTCGTTCAAACAATACTTTTGAGAAAACCAGAAATTCGGCAGACGGTGAATTCCAGGCTTCCGGAACTTTCACTTGGAGGGAAGCTGAAATGACGGACTCAAGTATGGCAAGGGTTTACCTTACCCTTACATTTCAATCCGGAGAAGAAATCCTGGGATCATGTACTCAGGATGGGAATGAAGAATTAATCATCACCCACCAGGAGGAACTTAGGAATACCTGGGGCGCTTGTGATGGTCCCATACTGCATTACAGAAAAAAATAGAACCATACTTTTTTGACAACTTACTATTCGGCTGTCTTGGTTTTGGAATTTTTTCTTCAGGCAAAAAGATCATGATTTGGCCATGCGCTGCTGATAAGCGGCCAATGCCTCCGCGACCAGATTTTTCAAAGCCGGGGAATAAATTTGTTTTTCTGATTTAATCTCCACATAACGGGAGATTTTTCCAGTTCCCTGGAGGATTCCCTCCGGATCCGGGAGTTCCAGGCCCCGGTTGAAACCCAGCTTCAATCCCTTTTTGGAGGGGATGAGGGTGCAAATCAGTTCTGCATATTTTTGGCCATAGCAATAGGCCACCATCCTTGCCGGAAGGTCAACCTGTTCGGTGATATCCGGAAGATTGGAAAAAAGGAGTTTCCGAAGTTTAATGGCATTGGCAAAGACCTGTGGCTCATAGCGGGAAAAGAATGTTTCTGCATCCATCGCTGGCTTTAATTTAATGATTTTTAACTTTTTTTCCGCGGCTTAATCATTTTGCATAGAGAATGTATGTAAAATGGATTTCGCTAAACATATCAGCTCCTGAAAACCAAAATACCGTACCCTTACAATACGGATACGGTATTTTTTGAATGTTCACCCTTTCCCATACCACATCACATCCTCAAACCGGGGGCCTGCAACGCTTTGCCAAACGGTTGTTCGTAGTATCGCTGTCCCGTGGCTTTATATAAGGCGTTGGCCACGGCACCGAAAATAGGTGGGAACAAAGGTTCGCCAAGCCCGGTAGGCTCATGGTCGTTTTTGACAAAATGAACCTCTACGGATTTGGGTGCCTCCCCCATGCGGATCATCTTATAATTGTTGAAGTTGTTCTTTTGGGGGACACCATCCTTGAATGGCATTTCGCCAAAGAAGGCATTTCCGATCCCATCCACAATCGCACCTTCTGCCATGTTTGCCGCGGCATCCGGGTTGATGACGATGCCGCAATCCACCGCTGCCACCACATTTTCCACTACAGGCTGGTTTCCTTCCATTTTCAGGTCCAAAATTTCAGCCACGTAAGAATTGTGGCAAAAATAGGCCGACACCCCACGGTGAATACCTTGTTTTGGCACATCCCAATTTGATTTTTCCCTCGCCAGTTTGAGCACACCGGCATAGCGCTCTGGATCATAATCATTGTTGCTGCCCACGGGATTGGTTTTTGCCCTCTCCAACAGTTCCAATCTGAAATCAATCGGGTCCTTACCCATTTCCTCTGCCAGTTCATCCAGGAAGGACTGTTCCGCACTGGCGATAAAATTCGATCTAGGTGCTCTAAAAGCTCCAATGGTAATGTTGGATTCGATTTCCCAGCTTTCGGCCAGGTAGTTGTCCACAGCACCCGCCGGAAACCGGTTGGGAGCGATAGGCGTCTCGGGAATACCCCCGGCTTTAACATGGACAGCGGTAAGTTGGTTGTTTTCATCCAAAGCAGCCCTGTAGGTAGCGGTATAGGCAGGACGGTAAATGCCATAGGTCATGTCATCCTCGCGGGTGTAGAGCATTTTTATCGGCGCATTCACTTTTTGCGAAATCACTGCCGCCTCCACCATGTGATGTCCATAGGCTCTTTGACCGAATCCACCCCCCATTCTGGCCAGGTTGATCTGGATTTTCTCTTTGGGAAGCCCCAATCTCTCCGCCAGCGTTCCCATGATAAACTCAGGTGCCTGAATGGGGCCATAAAGCTCAGCTTTCTCAGCCGTCACATGGGCATAACAGTTGACCGGTTCCATGCAATTGTGGGCCAAAAACGGGGCTGTGTAGGTTCTTTCCAAAATCTTGGCCGCTTTCTGAAAGGCTTCCTCAGGATTACCGTCTTTTCTGAGGGTCTTACAAGGCCGTTTGGAATATTCTACCATCCTGGTCAAATGCGCCTCGCTGTTTTCCAGTCCTGCGGGCACCATTACGGTTGACTTATTACCGCCCCACCCGGTTACGACGAACTCCCTGCCGGGCGCTTTTCCCCATTCCGCTTTCAGTTTCCTCTTTGCCTGTAAAACCTCCCAAGTGGAATTGCCCACAATGGCTACCAATTCGGGATGGGTGGTGGTGTCGAAGGCATTTTGTTCATATCCCTCGTGATGGACCTTGAAGCTAAACACCTCCCTGATTCCCGGCATGGACTGGACCGACTCCGCATCAAATGATTTAAGCTGCATGCCGAACGCCGGTGGGTGGGCGATCATGGCGATCAGCATTCCTTCTCTCTTGAAGTCCATGGTAAACATGGGCTTGCCGGTGACGATGTTTTGGCCATCCACATTTTTACGGGAAGTCCCGATGATGCTGAAATCCTTGATGTCTTTCAGTTTCACTTCTTCAGGTACCTCCAGGGTTGCCGCCAATGCTGCCATTTCCCCATAATGGGCCTTTTTATTGCTTCCCTTATGGTGGATCCTGCTCTCAGCGGTACTTATTTCATCGATCGGCACATCCCAGGTCTGGGCAGCCGCTGCCAGCAGGAGATGGCGCGCCGCAGCACCTGCTGTTCTTAAAGGCTTCCATCCCTGCCGGATACCCTGACTCCCCCCGGTAAACTGTCTTTCAAAGCGCTCCGGGAAAAAATCAGCCTGCTCCACGATCACATTTTTCCAGTCCACATCCAGTTCATCCGCCAGGATCATGGGCATGGAAGTTTTCACATTGGATCCGAATTCAGGGTTGGGGGAAAAGAGGGTTACCACTCCATTGTCCCCGATTTTGATATAGCTGTTCAGCTCAAACCATTCATCCGGCAAGCCCAAAGCTGCCTGTTCCGGACTGGGCTTACATCCTGTAAGCCAACTGAAACTGAGCACCATGCCTCCTCCTGCCAGGGCCGAGACTTTCAGAAATGATCTTCGATTGAGTTGGGTCTTTACGATAGTCATGGTCAAGTGCTTTTGGATTAGGAGTTTGCGGCGGTTTTGATGGCCTTTTTGATGCGCACGTAGGTACCGCAGCGGCATATGTTACCGTCCATGGCATTGTCTATGTCTTCGTCACTTGGATTGGGATTATTTTCCAACAAAGCCACCGCGCTCATGATCTGACCGGCCTGACAATAGCCGCATTGGGGAACATCATGTTCAAGCCAGGCCTTCTGCACAGGATGGTCTCCTTTTTCCGAAAGACCTTCTATTGTGGTGATTTTGGCACCTTCCGCGGCAGATACCGGTATGGAGCAGGAACGTACGGCGTTTCCGTCCATAATGACAGTACAGGCCCCACACTGGGCGATACCGCATCCATATTTTGTACCTACCAAATCCAAATGATCCCGCAATACCCACAATATAGGCGTATTGGGGTCAACGTCCACCGGTTGTGATTTGCCATTGATATTCAAATTGATTTTTGCCATTGGTCCAATGATTAGATGATTCTTTTTATGTTCTCATCAACCCAGAAAGGGCTGTTTGTAATATCTTTCTCCATTTGCCTGATACAAGGCATTGGCCAGTGCTCCGAATACCGGAGGGAAAGTGGGTTCCCCCAATCCGGTGGGATCATGGTCATTCTTTACAAAATAAACTTCTATTTTTTTGGGTGCTTCGCTCATCCGGATCATTTTGTATTTATCAAAATTGGAGGCATGAGGAACCCCTTTTTCAAAAGTCAGCTTGCCATAGAGGGCATTGCCAATACCATCTACAATGCCTCCTTCGCAGAGATTCGTGGCGGCATCAGGGTTTACTACCAATCCACAATCGACGGCACAGGTGACTTTTTCGATAACAGGTTTTCCGCTTTCAACGCTGATATCCACCACTTGTCCCGCATAGCTGTTGTGACAGTAATACGCCGCCACCCCCCTGTGCATGCCAGCAGCCCCGGCGTCCCAATTAGACTTTTCTCTGAGCAATTTCAGCACCTCTGCATACCGGTCGGGGTCATAATCATTGTTTTCGCCTACAGGGTTATCCTTGGCTTTTTTCAGGAGTTCCAGGCGGAAATCTATGGGATCCTTTCCCGCAGCTTCCGCGACCTCATCCAAGAAAGACTGTTCGGCGGCCGCGATGAAGTTGGATCTTGGAGCGCGGAACGAACCCACCGTGATGTTGGAAGGAACCACCCAATCCTCTGCCAGGTAATTTTCCACGGCACCCGCGGGAAAACGGTCGGGGTAAAGTGGTCCCTCGGTTGTCCCTCCCGCATTTATATGAAATCCAATGAGGTTATTGTCGCTATCCAACGCCGCTTTGTAGGTGGCCTGATAAGCAGGCCGGTATATCCCTCCTGTCATGTCATCCTCCCGGGTATATACCAGCTTGACAGGAGCATTTACCTTTTGCGAAATGACTGCGGCCTCGATCAGCCAATGGGCGTAGGACCGGCGCCCATATCCACCCCCCAGACGGGTCATCTGAATGTCAATGTTTTCCAACGGGATGCCCAATCTGGAAGACAGGGCCAGTTCCGTCAACTCGGGTTTTTGCAGCGGCCCCGCCAATTCCGCCTTATCCCCGGTGACGTGGGCGAAAAAATTCATCGGTTCCATACAGTTATGGGCCAAATACGGCGCCGTAAAGGTACGCTCAATTACCATCGCCGCCTCGTTGAAGGCTTTTTCCGGATTACCGTCTTTTCTTCGTACTGTAGGTTTCTTAGCCGCTTCAGCCATTTTCTTCAAGTGTCCGGCAGAACTTTCCAGTCCTGCCGGAATAGCCCGGGTTTCTTTTCTGCCGTTCCAATCCCTTTTTTCTTCATAGTCGTCGAAAGCCTCCCACTCCACTTTCAGGGCTTTTTTGGCATTCATTACTTCCCAGGTGGAGTTTCCGACTATGGCCACCAGATCAGTGAATGAGGTGGTATCAAAAAACAGCCTTTCATAGTCATCCTGGTGGGATTTGATGCGGAAAATGTCATGGATCCCCGGAAGGCTTCCCGCTTCGGAAGCATCAAAGGAATTTAGCCTCATGCCGTGCGCCGGTGGGTGGACAATCATGGCGATCAGCATGCCGGGCTTGGAATAGTCTATGCCGAAAAGCGGTTTTCCCGTGACAATTTTATGGGCATCGACATTCTTTTGGGAAGACCCGACAAGCTTGAATTGGGAAACGTCCTTGAGCTTGACCTCCTCAGGAACAGGAAGCGTGGCAGCCAAGGAGGCCATTTCTCCATAGTGGGCTTTTTTGCCACTGTTTTTATGGATCAACATGCCCGATTCCGTAGTGATATCAGAAGGGGATACCTCCCAGGTTTGTGCAGCGGCATTGATCAAGAGCTGTCTGGCTGTAGCGCCAGCGGTTCTCAGTTCCTTCCATCCCATCCGGATGGCCTGGCTGCCTCCGATAAACTGGCGGGTGAAGTTTCCGGTATCCAAAGGCGCTTGCTCCACCACCACTTTGGACCAGTCAGCATCCAGTTCTTCAGCCACGATCATCGGCATGCCGGTTTTGATATTCTGGCCACCTTCGGGATTGGGGGACATAATGGTCACCAAGCCATTTTCACCGATCTTTAAAAACCCATTGATGTCAAACCATTCCTTGGGCATACCAAGGGCTTCCTCCGGGGCATTGGATTTACATCCTGCCAGCCATCCAAAATTCAGCAGCATGCCACCCCCTGCCAGGGCAGAAACTTTGAGAAAAGACCGTCGGTTGATTGTTGATGTGTTTGAAGTCATTTTGATATTTTAAGCACAAACTGAAGTGCTGTTTTCAATAAATATACGTCAAATTCCAATTTACAAATACAAATCCAATAACCCAAAGGATTACTGGTCTGGTACCGGCCTCAGAGAAATGGCTATGCGATTAACAACCAGTAAATTACAGGATTTTAAAGAAAGATTCCTTACGATATTCAAACAATGCCTTATAAATATCAAGTAAGCCGCCCCTGCTTTATCAGGGGTAACTTCATAGCGGACAGCATTTCATCAAACTTTTGAAAGGAGTGCGAAATGTAATATTTGGATATTTATCAGTGCCCTATTTATTAATGAACAATCTGATGCACATCGCGTACACTGCTAAAGGTTAAGGCCAATAGTCTCCAGGAGTTGTCTTGTTTTTGATAGACCTCCGTGACCGTGAATTCATTCGATACCTCATCGCCACGGACCACTGCCTGTAGCGTGATGCGGTTCCAAAGAATTACAGTCTCACCAAAAATTTCAACGGCTACATCATGAACCTCTGCATTTTTGTACCAAATGCTCCCGGTTTCAATGACTTCCAGCTCCCTGTCTTTTTTCCAGGTTCCACTCATATGGACAAATTTTGATTTATCGTCAAACAACGGTTCTAGTTTACCCACATCCTTGTCAGCCATCCATTGCCATTTTGCTTTGGAAAGTTCCTTTATTTCCTGTTCAACTCCGCTTTGTGCAAAGGACACAGATATGCTAAGAAATAAAAGCCCTATGCCGATCAGATAAGTTTTCATGTTTAATTTTTTGGTTTATTGACTAAAATAATGAGTATGGTTATTTTATTACCGGTAAATATTAGCTCTCCCTGAACTTCAACGGACTGATATCCATATGCTTCTTAAAGAAATTGTTGAAGTGTGTGACCTCGGTAAAGCCCAAGGCATAGGCGATATCGGAGACATTCCAATGGCTGTGTTTAAGTAGGACTTTGGCTTCCTGCACCAGGCGATTGGCGATGGCCTGGGTGGTGGTCTTCCCTGTGGTGGATTTTACCGCCCGGTTCAAATGGTTTACATGCACATTCAGGTGATCGGCAAACTCGGATGCCGACCGCAACGCGATTCTAGGGTGGTTATCCTCCACAGGAAACTGTCTTTCCAACAATTCCATGAACATCGCCGAAATGCGCTGAGAGGCATTGGATGGCTGCTTGTCGGTCAGGGCATTGGGCTGGAGTTTCAACCCATAATGGATCAGTTCAAAAATATGGTTACGGATACTGTCGTATTTATACTTATAATCAGAGTCGAAGTCTTTCTCCATTTTCTGAAAAATGGTTTCGACCTCAAAGACCTGTTCATCAGCAAGCTCAAAAACATGGTTCCCTGCGGGCTGAAATACCTCATATTGCATGATATTGCCAAACTGGCTCATAAAATACTGGTTAAAGATGCAATAGCGCCCGAAAAGGTTATCCTGATGCTCCCACTTGTAGGGTATCAAGGGGTTGGAAAATGAAAGCGCCTGTTTTTCCACCCCCACCACTTTGTCCGCATAATATACGCTGCTCTTGCCCTTGACCAGCATGATTTTGTAAAAATCCCTCCGTCGGTAGGGAATGGAGGACACTTTCCCTTGGGCATAGGGTTCCAACCGGAACATGTTAAAGTGCCCGATATCATTACGGATGTTTTCGGGAAGCCAACTGAATTTCCTTTTGTAAAACTCCTCTAAGGTTTCAGGTTTCTCCATAGTAATTGGTTGATTTTTGGTATAACAGGATCTCTTTTCTCCTATAAAAACAAAATCTCGTCGCATAACTATTTATAAATTAAGCCAATTAATACCCACAATCCAGTTCCAAGGGATTTCAACTTAATTAAAAGGAAAGCTTTTATTGGTGACAGAGGCCTCATATCTTATCGCTTCGAAATTTTCCTGCAAATGGCATTCTTGCTGGTGGCAGGTACTATTTAATTTGTATATGATTTTTGCTTTTTGTAAAGGCTTAATTCCAGGTTCTTTACGGATAAAATGGTTCAATTTTGTTTCCGCCCATTTGCATTCCTAAATACCAACACCATATTGGGGCCATTAATTAAATTTCAAAATTAGATCAATTCCTTGTTCATTAATAATACCTACCAAACAATATATTACGAAATTCAAACAATTTAGCAAGTCGGTATTGGATAAGTTGTTCCCGGATATCCAAATGCTTCAGGAACCACCCGGTCTGTTCTTTCTATTTCTCCAGCGTTTTTGGTTCCCTGGACCTTAATAGTCGTCTGTGAATAAACATGCCATGAACAGAAAAACAGGATAAAGGCAACCAAACTAAAAGCTTTCCATTTTTTATTTCCCGGTACCATTTCCTTGGATGATTTAAATTTAGTGATACAAAGGAACTAAACCGGCCAAGGTTTTTATAATGAATATCAATCCAATGATTACGTTTTTCAAACAAAATGCCAACCCTAAAAAGAATGACCACGGAGTGGTCAAACTTCTCAGTAACCACGGGTGCAGCCTTTGGACCAGAAGGCGGTTATACCATCAAAACGACCCTGCAAGGGTCGAACTGCTACCGGATCGCCACAATAAACTTTCTGATATAACCACGCAAACAACCACGCCGGAACGCTTTCCCCGCTTCCTGACCGGATTTACACCCAAAATAATGGATTTAGGGTATTTTAACAGTTCCGGAAAATTTATTTACCCCGAAGGAGTTCCCGATTTTTCCTAAAACCGGCTATCTTGACAAAAATTTTATCCATATCCCTTACTCCTCACCCATGCAGGAAAAGCCTCTGATAAACAAGCGCTACCAGCTCCAACGATTCCCCGGAAAAGGGGGCTGGACCTACGCCCTCATTCCGGAAATCCCCATGGAAAAACGTTTTCCTTTTGGATGGATGAGGGTAAGGGGAAAGATCGATGGTTTTGAGCTCAACAATTACAAACTTATGCCCGATGGGAGCGGTCACCTCTTCCTCCCTGTAAAAGCTGCCATCCGGAAACAAATTAAAAAAGAAGCCGGGGACTGGGTTAAAATCGTTTTGTTTGAAGACAAACGCCCTCAAACTATCCCATCGGAAATTCTGGATTGCCTTAAAGAGGTACCGCTCGCTCTCCAAAGATTCAATGAGCTGCCTGATTGGGAAAAGAAATCCTATATAGACAACATATTAGATGCTAAAAAACCGGAAACCAAAGCCAACCGGATTGTTAAAATGATTGGAGATTTAAGTTATTGAACCGATTGGAAAATACGGAAATACTTATAAACAGCCGTTCCTATGCCCCTAGGGCTTTCAGTGCTTCATACACAAGAAAGCCCGGCCAAACCATAGCTTTTAAAAGACCGAGGACCCCAAGCCAGAAACTTGTCGCCTGGGAAATATAATAAATGGCCGCGCCTATAAAACCCAAACCATATATGGCACTATGGGAAGTATGATGGGGAATATCGTTTTTCATGGGTCAAAGGTATTTTTAGTAAAAATCATCAGGAATTTATCCCCCAATAATGATGGAGATCACTCATTATATAGATTTTTATCAGCAAAATCTCATCACAAGCAAACCCGGAAGCAGCAACCAGGCCTGATGAACATCCAATGGCCACTTCTGCCTAATTTCCCACGATCCGGGAAATATCCATATAATACATCTGTCGCATCCCTTCATGGGTAGAATCAAAAAACACCCTTTTCCCCTGCTGGTCACACCGGGGGTGCAAATCACAGCGCCATTCCCCGAAATAGGATTCAGGGGAGTAAAACCTCCCTAAAACCACCTGACGTTGGGTCGGGATGTGATAAAGATAAAGGGTGATTTTCCTTTCCTTATCCGGATAGGTATCATTCAGTACCCATTCATTATCGGTATGGGGCACGTAGGTATTGTGCCCGTTAGTGGTCATGGTCTCTCCTCCTATAAGCCGGGTATTTTCAGTTTTATCTTCCAGCAACCAAAAACCTGCTTCTTTATCAATAGGTTTGGTCCAAACAAAAATATGCCGGGGATCGCGCCACACAAAATGGGATGAATTGCCGGATGGATCCGCCACATACAGGTCCTTTCCGTTTTCATCGCAAGTGATCATGCGGGTCACAAACCCGGTTCTGGCCATCACCTGGGTTTCCAGGATTTCAGGACGCCACCGGTGCAAAAAAAGCAGCCGTTTGCTGTCCGGACTGACCAGCAAATGGTTAAACCAATGCCAGTTATCAGATACATCCTTATCCAGGTGAGGTAAGGAAGCCAGTTCTGCTATGGTCAGCAGCATCTGTTTTTCCCCGCTGCGCAGGTCTATCTTGTACAGTCCTATTTCCTCAGGAGCTTTAACAGATTGGAAGGGGTCGGGAATGCCCACATAGCCATAGCCTGGGCGGAGGTTCTGGATGCGGTTAAAAGCAGTGCCAATGGCAAATTTTCCATTTGGGGCAAGGGCATAGATGGGTTCCGGCAAGATCCTTTTTTCCCCGGTCTTTATATTTACTACCCTGCTGATGTGCCGGTCCCCTTCCCTATCATTCCAAATTACCTCTTCATCAGAACCTGGAATCCACTGGAGCATACAGGATTGCTGCCAACCCCAGGCTTTGGAGCTGCCCAATGGTATCCACTTGTTATCTTCCTCCAAATCGATTAAACCGATTCCAAGACGGTCCGGGGCTTCTGGGGATCTCCCCTCGAACCCCACTTCACATCCCAATGCAAACCGGCCACTGGGATCTACCTGAAATTTGTCGTAATAGCCAAACCAGTGTGCCTTGGGACCCTGTGTAATGGCCACTGCCTCCAGCCCTTCGGCAGCTTTGATCCAGCTTGGTCCCATGCTTAGTCCGAAACCTGCCAGGGCCGATGTTTTTATAAAGTCTCTCCGCTTCATCAAAATCTTATTTTTCAGGTGAATATTTCAGAACCACTGCATTGAGGGCTTATGGTGCCCGGGCTTCAAGTAAAATTGTTGCTCATCGAAAAATGGCCGTATAAATTTCTTCATTTTTTATCCAAAATAAAATATTTTTAAATTCCTTAAGGTATAACATTCTATATTAGTCAATAGGGAGCAAAATAACAAAGAAAGCTGATTTCACCACGGCATGCCCTGCTTAGCTGAAAATTGTGTATACCTTACGATTATCATAACCTATTAATGATCCTATGAACAGAAGAGATGCATTAAAAAGCATGGCCATCAGCGTTTGGGGAATGATGGTGGTACCCGGATGCGGCCCAGGACAGGAATCCTCCATATCTACAGAAGATGAGTTCCGCTGGTTGCCCTTGAACAGCACCCAGAAGAAAAACCTGGAAAGCATGGTGGACACCTTTATTCCCAAAACCGACACCTTGGGAGCAGTAGAGCTGGATGTTCACCGCTTTATTGACAGGCTGCTGGCCAATTGCTACGAAGAGGAGATTCAAAACTCCTTTATTGCAGGTTTGGACCACCTGGAAAACCTGGCATCAGACCCGCACAACAAATCATTTTATAAATGCAGCCGCAAGGAACGCGAGACCATTCTTCTAACGATGGAATCCGATGAAGAGGAGGAAATAAAACAATTCTTTGACCAGGCAAAAGAACTTACCATTCTCGGTTTTACCACCTCTGAATATTACCTTACCCATTTCACCAGCTACGACATGGCACCGGGTGGGTATGAGGGATGTTTGCCTGTACCCGATCGGCCTTTTAAGGTATAAGCATGGGAATGTTGAAGGCACATTAAAATTCAAACTTTAAACCTAACCTATTCGATTCAAATGGCGAATTTAAACATAGACGCGCAGAAAAGCCTGACCTATGATGCCATCGTCATTGGCTCAGGCATCAGCGGCGGATGGGCCGCCAAAGAACTTTGCGAAAAAGGACTGAAAACATTGGTACTCGAAAGGGGCCGTGATGTCAAGCACATAGAGGATTATCCAGGTGCCAATAAGCATCCCTGGGAGTTCAAATTTGGAGGCAGACTCCCCTTGGAGGAACAAAGGAAATATGGTGCCAGGGGACCCAGAATGCATGAATCATCCGCTCATTTTTTTATGGAGGAAGGGGAACAGGAAACTGTAGAAGAGAAACCTTTCCGCTGGACCAGGGGCTATCAGGTGGGAGGAAAATCGCTCTTATGGGCCAGACAAACCCAACGCTGGTCTGACTTTGACTTTGAGGGGCCTGCCCGGGATGGGTTTGCCGTTGACTGGCCTATCCGGTACAAAGATATTGCCCCTTGGTACAGCCATGTGGAGCGGTTTGCGGGCATTTCAGGCAACAGAGACGGCATACCCCAACTGCCTGACGGGGAATTTTTAAAACCGATAGCGCTGAGCTGTGTCGAAAAACACTTTCAAAAAACACTGGCCGAAAATTACAATGACAGGCAATTGATACAAGGGAGGTGCGCCCATATCACGGAGATGCAGGAGATACACCGTCAGCAGTCCCGGAATCAGTGCATGCACAGGAGCCTGTGCAGCCGGGGATGTCCGCTGGGCGGCTATTTTAGCAGCAATGCCGCCACCCTGCCCTGGGCGGCGCAGACCGGCAACATGACCTTGAGACCGCATGCCGTAGTACACAGCATCATCTATGACGAGAGCAAGAGCAAAGCCACCGGGGTCAGGGTCATCGATAGTGAAACCAGGGAGGTCCATGAATATTTTGCAAAAATCATTTTTGTAAATGCTTCCGCGCTCAACTCCAACCTTATCCTGCTGAATTCCACTTCGTCCCGGTTTCCCAACGGCCTGGGTAATGACAATGGCCTGCTTGGCAAGTACATCACCTGGCACAACTACAGAGGAAGGATATCCGGCCGTTGTGAGGAGTTTACAGACATGATGAGCAAAGGAAAAAACCCCAGCCACAGTTACATCCCCAGATTCAGAAATGTCCACAGGCAGGAAACCGGATTTCTAAGAGGCTATGCCGTGGGCTTTGGCGGGTCAGGACGGGCGGCCCGCTACAGCAGGGAAGGCATCGGGGCAACTTTAAAAGCCAACTTACTGGACAGACAACTGGGGCCATGGGGAGTAAGCGCCTGGATGATGGGAGAAGTGGTGCCCATAGAGAGCAACCATGTAAGACTCCACCCTGAACTGAAGGATAAATATGGGATCCCTCAATTGGTGCTTTCCTGCGAATGGACGGAAAATGATGACAAAATGGTGGAAGATTATATCGTGCAGCTTTCCGAAATGTTTGATAAAGCCGGATTCAAAAACATCTCGGCAAGTGATAGCCATGCACCTCCCGGTTCCGATATCCACGAAATGGGTGGTGTAAGAATGGGAAATGATCCTAAAACTTCCCTTTTGAACAAATGGAACCAGCTGCATGCCTGTGACAATGTGTTTGTAACCGACGGGGCATTCATGACTTCTTCGGGTACCCAAAACCCCTCGCTTACCTATATGGCCGTTACCGCCAGGGCGGCTGACCATGCCGTGGAAGAGCTTAAGAAAGGTAACCTGGGTTAGAGCCTAACAGCAATAGCACTGTAGCTGAAAAGACACAAAACTGTCGCTATGGTATCCTGGACTGTATGTTTTTTACGGCCTGACCTCAAAAACAGGTTGAGGTTTTGCAGCCATGTTACACCATGGCTGTCTCTCATCCAATCCTACTATCATTTTTTGTAGATGTCTCTTTTACACCAAAAATCCTCCGTTTTTTACATAAAAAGAACAATTATTGAAAAGTTAGATAAGTTTTTTTTACTTTAGGCCGTTCATTATCTAAAAAAATTAAAAAATTAGTAGCAGGTCAATACCATGAAAAAGGACAATATGCCCGAAAAAAACAATTCCAGGAGGGATTTTCTGAAAACCTCTGCCACTGCTTTGGCAGGCTTTTATATTGTGCCCAGACACGTAATCGGTGGCCCGGGCTATAAGGCCCCCAGCGATAAGCTGATGATTGCAGGCATTGGTGTGGGAGGAAAAGGCTACAGTGATATCAGAAGTTTTTACGAAAGCGGGAATGCGGAAATTGTGGCGCTCTGCGATGTAGATGATAACAGAGCGGAAAGAAGCGTCAAAGACCATCCCAAAGCAAAATACTATAGGGATTACAGGGAAATGCTGGAAAAGGAACGTAACAACATCGATGCGGTCTCTGTCTCCACCCCGGACCATAACCATGCGGTACAAACCTTGATGGCCATGCAGATGGGCAAACATGTGTATGTACAGAAACCCCTGACCCATACCATCCATGAAGCAAGGGTGTTGACGGAAGCTGCCGAAAAATACAAGGTGGTCACGCAGATGGGCAACCAGGGTGCTTCCGGAGATGGGGTAAGACAGATGAGGGAATGGTATGCGGCGGGTCTTATCGGCGAAGCCGTAAAAGTCCATTGCTGGACAGACCGTCCTGTTTGGCCACAGGGAGTTCCATGGCCTGAAACCAAGGGCAAAAAACCACCCAAACACCTGGATTGGGACCTTTGGCTGGGCACCGCTCAAAAAATAGATTATGTGGAACACATCCATCCATTCAACTGGAGAGGTTGGTGGGCCTTTGGTACGGGAGCCCTAGGGGACATGGCATGCCATATTATGGAACCGCCGTTCAGGGTATTGGACCTGGGGTATCCTACCGAAGCGGAATGCAGTGTAGGAACAGTCTATGTGGATGAATTTAAGAGAGGTTATTTCCCCGAAAGTTGCCCTCCTTCTTCGCATGTAACCCTTCGTTTCAACAGACCGGGGGGCAGGGACCTGGAATTCCATTGGATGGATGGCGGGATAAAACCTTCCAGGCCGGAAGAACTCGGTCCCGATGAGCAGATGGGTGACGGCGGCAATGGTGTCATCATTGAAGGAACCCGCGGTAAAATGATGTGTTCCACTTATGGAATGGACCCAAAACTCTTACCTACTTCCCTAAATGAAAGCCTGAATGTAGCCCCGTCTCTTCCCCGGGTTGAAGGGGCCATTGGCGGGCATTACGCCCAATGGGTCAATGCCTGTATTGCCGGACATGGAAGCAGGGAATTCAAAGAACTGAGCTCTCCATTCTCCATAGCCGGTCCTTTGACGGAATCCGTATTGATGGGCAACCTCGCCATCAGAAGTTATGATTACAGAGAGGAAAGGGCCGACGGCAAAGGCTATAACTACCCAGGCAGGGACACCAAATTGCTTTGGGATGGTAAAAATATGAAAGTGACCAATTTCGAACCGGCCAACCAATTTGTGAGGAAAGAATACAGATCGGGATTTGAATTGCCAAAGGCATAATCCTCCGTGATTAAACGTGCAGATAATTAAAGGGGACTTAGTCCTCTTTAATTTTTATGGACAACGTTCTTCCCTGACTCAGCACCTGACTTGATTTTCAGTTTCGGCCTGCCCGAAAACTTCACATTGAGGATGACGCCCAACAAGACCATCACCATCCCGGAATAGGTCACCAAATTATAAGTTTCTCCGAAAAGTAAATAACCAAACCCCAAGGCATAGATTATGCCTACATAATTCAAACTGGCTACTTTTGAAAGATTGGCATTCTGGTAGGCCATCGTCATAAAATACTGGGCAAACTGGGTAAAAACTCCTATGACCAACAACAACAGCCAATCCCATCCGCGGGGGGGTACCCAATAAAAAAAGCTGACCAATCCGGCAACGGGAATGGTGACCAATGGAAAATAAAAAACAATCACCAGGGGATGTTCCGTGTTTTTCAGTTTACGGATTACATTATATGCCAGCCCTGAAAACAATGCGGAAACAATCCCAATAAGCAAATAAACCGGTTCAATCCGTGGATCAAAGCCTTCAATGACCAACACGCCCGCAAAAGCAATGGCAAAATAAAAGAACTGGATGGCTTTCACCCTTTCCTTCACGATAAAAATGCCTAACACACTTGTAAAGATGGGAGCCAAGTATTGTATGGTTACCGCGCTGGCCAAGGGGATTTTCTGAAGCGTATAAAAAAAGGTGATCAGCCCGACCGACCCCACGACTCCCCTGATAATCAATAATTTTTTATTGTTCCCCAATACCGGAATCTTTTGTTTTTTCAGAATAAGGTAACTGAAGAAAAAACTGAATACGGACCTGAACAGGATGATTTCTATCGCAGGAATATGTGGGAGAAATTTCACCGTGACATTCATCAAGGCGAAGAAAAAACCCGCAAGGAGCATATGACGGACGCTTGTGGCACTCAAAACTTTCTTCTTTTAACTCCAGAATAATAAATACATGAAAGAATATAATACCGGGAAGAAAGAAAAGGTTCGGGATTTCCCAAATAATTCCCATAATTCAAACTTATTTGCATCAATATTGTTGGTTAATAAAAAAAGACGCCATGCTCAATGTAGGGGATAAAGCACCGGATTTTACTTTACCTTCCACCGCGGGTGAAAATTTTGCCTTATCAAAAAACTTTCGGGGCAAAAGCTGTATTCTTTTTTTCTATCCCAAAGACTTCACCAAAGGCTGCACCGCCGAGGTCTGCGAGTTCAGGGATCACTTCGGGTTTCTCGAAGATCTTGCCATACCCATAGTGGGTATTAGCAGGGATGATCTTTCCACCCACTATAAATTCAAATCCACCTACAACCTGCCTTACCATTTACTCAGTGATAAATCAGGAAAAGTTTGTAAAGCTTATGACGCACTGATTCCCGTCATAGGACTCCCAAAAAGGGTTACTTATCTGCTGGACGACAGCCACCATATCAAAGGTATCTACCAAGATATGTTTGACGCCAAAGGCCATATCAAATATATGCTCAAAAAATTATAAAAAAGGTACAAGCTAAACCGTTTGTACCTTTTTACAAATTTATAAAAGACAACCTGTTTCGGTTTATACCTTCGGCAATTTCCAGCCGTTATGGTAATTGGCCTTCACCATGTTGTTGGCTTTAGAACTGGTAAACTGATCTTTGTCGGCATCCCAGTAGATTTTTTCTCCAAGCTTGAAGGCCACATTACCCATATGGGCATTGATGGCGGCCACTGAGCCTGTTTTAATGCCACAGTTCAACTTGGATGCATCATTGCTTTTGATGGCTTCCACAAAGTTTTTGCAGTGCAGCTGCTGGGCGTTTCCTTCCGGCTTGATATGGCTTACCGCTTCTATTTTCTCCTTCCTTTCACCGTTGACATTTTCCGTTTCAGCGATCACTTTCCAACCGCCTCTGTTGACTACCAGCGTGCCATTGTTGCCTATAAAGGCGATCCCTTCCGTTGTCCCATAATTGCCGCCATCAATGCCTGTAGCATGCTCCCAGAGCATGTTGAAGCCGTCATATTCATATACCGTCTGCAGGGTATCCGGCGTCTCGGAAGCATCATCCGGGTAGGCCAGCTTGCCTCCTGAGGCCATTACGGATTTAGGGGCACTTACACCCATCGCGTAAAGCGCGATATCAATCTCATGCACACCCCAGTCCGTCATTAAGCCCCCGGCATAATCCCAAAACCAACGGAAATTGAAATGGAAACGGTTTTCATTAAAAGGCCTTGTTGGTGCCGGTCCCAACCACATTTGATAATCAACTCCCTGGGGAGGCTGACCATCAGGTTTTACCGGAACCGGATTCATCCATCCTTGGTAGGCCCATGTTTTCACTAATCTTATGTTGCCCAGTTTGCCGGACTTTACGAAATCAATGGCCTGTTCATATTGGGAACCGCTTCTTTGCCATTGTCCTACCTGAACCATTTTACCGTAGCGTTCCGTCGCTTTTACCATCAGCTTACATTCTTCTATGGAATTGGCCAAAGGCTTCTCCACATAGGCGTGCTTGCCTGCAGAAAGACTGTCAATCAGATTCAGGCAATGCCAGTGGTCTGGTGTGCCGATGATGACCGCATCTATGTCCGGATCTTCGAGCATTTGGCGGTAATCCTTATACTGTTTCGGTTTTTTGCCCCGCAGTTCTTCCACGTTGGCAGACCTTTGGTCCAAAACACTTTGGTCCACGTCCGCCAGCGCCACGCAGTTGACTTCGGGGAGCAATAGATGGCTGTTCATATTGGACCAGCCCATACCTTTACAGCCTATCAGGCCGAAATTAAGCTGGTCATTGGCCCCAACCCGCTTTTTCAAGGCGGCCAGGTGTTCGGCAGAAATGATATTGGGCAGTGCTGCCATGCCTGCAGAAGCCACAAGAGACTTTTGTAGAAATTTTCTTCTTGAGTTCATTTTTGTAGTTTAGGTTATTTTGTATTGCTATTAATCCAGTTTTCTCACCCAAATGTTCCTAAAACTGACCAGATCGCCGTGATCTTGCAAATGGATGGGCAATGCCTCGGGATGGGCCACATAATGGGGGATGCCGATATATTCGGTAGGTCCTCTGAGTTCCACATTGTTTTGTACCAAGACGCCGTTATGGAGAACAGTGATTCTGGCGGGAGAGATCAGCATACCGTCTTTGTTAAAACGTGGGGCGGTAAAAATAGCATCATAGGTGTTCCATTCACCCGGAGGACGCATGGCATTGGCCAGTGGGGGATGTTGTTTGTAGATACTTGCTGCCTGTCCATTGGAATAAGTTTCGTTTTCATAAGAATCCAGGATTTGCAACTCATATTTTCCCATAAAGAAGAAACCGGAGTTACCCCTCCCCTGTCCTTTTCCTTTGACTTCGCTGGGAGCCCTCCATTCCACATGGACCTGTACATCACCGAATGACTCTTTTGTTTTAATGCCCCCGGTTTTGGGAACCACGGTGAAGATCCCGTTTTCCACTTTCCAGGGAGCCGCGCTCTCATCCCTGTCGCTCACCCAGGCATTTAAATTGGATCCATCGAACAATACGATCGCGTCAGCGGGCGGCAGGTTATTTTCCTTTCCGGGAGTGACTACCTTTACTTTTGGTTCATAAAATTCGGTGGCTTCGGGTGGTAATTTAATGTCTTTTTGTTGTGCCATAGCTGGAATCAGGATTACTGTACCCAAAACTAAAAACAAAATCAATACCTGTAATTTCATATGTATTTTAAGTTTAATGTTTTTTGATGGATTCAAAATAAACGATTTGTCGGAAATAAACTGTAACGAATATCAATTATTTTATTAAAGCGGAAATGCAAAATACCGGTTCTGTCCCGGCAGTCCATTTTTTTGATAGGTATTATTGCCGTATTTTTGCGGCATGCAAGCACAATCCCTTTCGCTCAGTCCAGACAACTGGCCGGATTACGAATTATTGGATACGGGTGGTTTTGAAAAACTGGAAAGGTTTGGAAAATACATTCTAAGCAGACCCGAACCTCAGGCCATATGGGACAAAAGCCTGCCGGATTCCGAATGGAAAAATAGGGCTCACGCCCATTTTGCCAAAGACAAATCCAACCCGGAAAAAGGCAATTGGCACATCATTAAGAAGATGCCACAAAACTGGACCATAGGCTATACCAACCAAAATGGCCTCTCCCTAAAGTTGAACC
The DNA here is from genome assembly GCF_042652345.1 of Negadavirga shengliensis. NCBI lineage: Bacteria > Pseudomonadati > Bacteroidota > Cytophagia > Cytophagales > Cyclobacteriaceae > Negadavirga > Negadavirga shengliensis. The sequence continues at coordinate 174,761 of NZ_JBHSJJ010000004.1, read as the reverse complement.
TGTCATTGACGTCCTTCAAGCATATCGGCATATTTCCCGAGCAGGCTGTGAACTGGGACTACATTGCCGAAACGCTCAAGGGCTTCAGTTCATCCGGGAAACCTGCCAAAGTCCTTAATCTCTTTGCCTATACCGGCGCGGCAAGCGTGGCTGCCAGGTCCATGGGAGCTGATGTGACACACCTTGACGCGGTCAAGCAGGTGGTTACCTGGTCCAAGCTAAACATGGAGGCCTCGGGCCAACAGGATATCCGATGGGTGGTGGATGACGCCATGAAGTTCATTAAAAGAGAGGTACGGCGGAGCAATCGATATCAAGGCATCATATTGGATCCGCCCGCTTATGGACGGGGGCCCAAAGGAGAAAAATGGGTGTTGGAAGAAAACATCAATGCGTTACTGAAACATTGCGCGGAGCTTCTGGATCCTGACCGGCATTTCTTCGTTTTAAACATGTACTCCCTCAGTTTCTCTTCCATGATTGCTGCCAATCTGGTCCATTCCACCTTCAAAAAAGTAGATAATCCGGAGCATGGCGAACTTTATCTTAAGGATAAGCAGGAGAAGAACCTCCCCTTGGGGATTTTCTTCCGGTTCAGAAGCCCGGTTCCAACCTTATAAAATCCTGGCGCCTTCTTTTCCCGCTTAAATAAATATTTATCGAAAAAATTAACCCATAAGGCATGCAAAACAGACAGCTGTTCTTGTCCCACTTGGCACAGACCACGGATTTTCCGCTCATGATTGAGATTGAACGGGCAGAGGGAGTCTACTTGCATGGAGCTGATGGTAAGCGGTATATCGACCTGATTTCGGGAATAGGTGTAAGCAATATAGGACACCGGCACCCCAAAGTCATCCAGGCGATTCAGGCCCAACTTGACAAATACCTTCATTTGATGGTATACGGGGAATATATCCAAACACCCCAGGTGCAGCTGGCCAAAGCATTATGTGACACCTTACCTGCTGGCCTGGACAATGTCTATCTGGTAAACAGCGGTAGTGAAGCCGTTGAGGGGGCCTTGAAACTGGCCAAACGCCATACCAACCGCAGGGAGATCGTTTCCTGTATCAATGCTTATCACGGTTCCTCCCATGGCGCACTTTCGGTCGGAGGCAACGAAATATTCAAAAGGGCCTACCGTCCCCTACTTCCGGGAATAAAAAATATCAAATTCGGAGATCTGAAAGAATTGGTTTCCATCACCAAGGGTACAGCAGCCATCATCATCGAAACCGTGCAGGGAGAAGCGGGGATCCGGATAGCTGATAAAGAATACTTCCATTCCCTGAGGGAAAGATGTGATGAAACGGGTACCTTACTGGTTCTGGATGAAATACAGACAGGTTTTGGGAGGACAGGAAAGTTTTGGGCGTTTCAACATGATGACATCGTTCCGGATATGATCGTTTGTGCAAAAGGCATGGGAGGAGGCATGCCCATAGGGGCCTTTATCGCCAACAAAGACATTATGGGAAGCCTAAAAACCAACCCTTTGCTGGGACATATCACCACCTTCGGGGGACATCCCGTCAGTGCAGCCGCCTCATTGGCTACCATTCGGGTCATTCAGGAAGAACAGCTTACCGAAAAGGTAGAGGAAAAAGCAGCCTTGTTCAAAAAACTGCTTATTCATCCTGAAATCAAGTACATCCGCAATAAAGGGTTAATGATGGCTGTGGAATTTGAGACCTTCGAAGTGCTAAAGCCTATAATAGACACTTGTATCGACATGGGAGTGGTTACGGATTGGTTTTTGTTTTGCGACAATGCCATGAGGATAGCCCCTCCGCTGACCATCACACCTTCTCAAATTGAAGAAGCCTGTGCAGTTATCATACAGGCAATTGAGTCCAACAGGAAACGATAATGAATGCGATATGGTTTATGATAGTATAGTGGCACTACAAAATCGGATATACGATGACGGACAGCAGCAAAAAAACATCTAAAATGATCCCTTCAGATGAAAATGAATGGAAAAAGCAACTCGATCCCGAATCCTATCATGTACTGCGGCAAAAAGGTACAGAAAGACCATTTAGTGGACAATATTACCTGAACAAGGATACCGGTATATATGAATGTAAGGCATGTGGTAATGAAATTTTCCACAGCAGTGCAAAATACGACAGCGGCTGTGGGTGGCCCAGTTTTACAGAACCGGTTTCAGCGGATGCCATCAGGGTAGAGATGGATTATTCACACGGCATGGTGAGAGAGGAAATCCTTTGTGCCAAATGTGATAGCCATTTAGGGCATCGCTTTCCAGATGGCCCTAAAGACAGGGGAGGTATCCGGTACTGCATCAATTCTGTTGCGCTGGATTTCAAAAAAGAACATTAAATCCGGGGAGCGAAAAGCACGAATAGTAGACTCAATGGGTGATTTGTTCATCATATTTTTTTAATTTTGCATAATAATTGTAAAATATGGGCAGTTATTTATTAAAAATGAGAAAATATTTAAATATGCGAGTGATCAGGACTTTTACCATAATAATCATGCTTTTGGTTCAGGGGACAGCATTCGGCCAATCAGAAGAAAATACCGGGCAGGAACCTTCTTTGGATGCGGGACCCATTTCCAGTCAGTTTGATTATATCAACAACGTTTCCTCAAACTACCAGGAATATAAAGTAGTGAGGAGAACCTATCTGGATAAATTGCAAGCCAATATTACAGATTCTCTTACCAATTACAGGCGCCAAATCCAGGAACTCAAGACCGAGCTCAACAAACAGCAGGAGGGTATTAAGGCTCTAAACGCTGACCTGTCCGACACCCAATCCAGTTTGGACAGAGCCGCCCAGGAAAGAGACAGTTTCAATTTTCTAGGCTTTTTGATCCATAAGAGCGTCTATAACAACTTTATGTGGGGTTTGGTCATCGTCCTAACGGTCATACTGATTATTTCTTACTTCAGGTTCAAAAAAAGCCATGCAGTCACCTCCGAAACCAAGAAAACGTTGGACGAATTGCGGGAGGAATTTGAGCAACACCGGAGAAATACGTTGGAACGGGAGAGAAAACTCAACAGGCAACTGGTGGATGCATTGAACAAAAAAGAAGCCTGATAAACAGTCCTCCTCCCATGGAAAAAATCGCCGTAGACATGGACGGGGTTCTGGCCGATGTCTATCACCAGTTTATTCAAATGCATTTTGAGGAATCCGGGGTACTTCTCCAAGAAAAGGACTTAGAGGGATTGACAGAATATGAAGCATTCCCACACATTCTTAAGCATGTCCACACGCCCGGTTTTTTTCGGACCGCCCCGCTTATTAGTGATTCACAGGAAATCCTCGAAAAGCTCAACCACAAGTACGAAGTCTTTATTGTTTCGGCCGCTACGGAATTCCCCTTGAGTTTAGCGGAAAAGCAGGCTTGGCTCAATGAACATTTTCCCTTTATCGATTGGAAGCATATGGTTTTTTGCGGATCAAAGGAAATCATCAAGGCAGACATCATGATAGACGACCACTTTAAGAACCTGGATTTTTTTGAAGGTCAGACTTTTCTTTTTACCCAACCCCATAATACCCATAAAGTCAACGGAAAACACAAAAGAGTACATAGCTGGAAAGATATCGAACACTTTTTAATTTAAATCATAAAAATTATAATTATTCTATTTTCAAGCTTTTGGAGCGAAAACGATTGCAATGAAGATGACATTTTGCAAAGCGTCGTTTGGCTCAAAAATAAATCGGGATTTATTGTCTTTAAACCATTAAATATTTAACTTTACTTTATATAACAACTATTTATAAGAATTTTTATAACAATAATTAGTACTAAATTTATTTATGTGGTACTTACCTTGATAAAGAACTACAATAAATCATATCTGTTCGACATTTAATTTTGATCTGATGGGCAGGTGTGAAATTTTATTCTATATTTTTTAACCGACAATCGTTGTTTAATTGGACATTTTTTTGAATATTGCTATATGATAAAGGTAAATATCTATTATTTCGACGGTCTAAATAATGGATGAAAAGTAATTTTATTAAAAGCTTCTCAACCAATTTTTGTATAAATCGCTGATCTTCATTAAAGTAAATTGTTGAAATAATTCAATACGAGCCTTAGAATAACAATAACTTAACCTAACCTATATTTTATGAAACAACTATTACGGAAAGTTTCATTTCTGGTAGCCTGTATGCTGGCCATGACGCTTTCAGAAGCAACAATGGCCCAACAAACCCAAGTAACCGGAAAAGTAACAGAGGCGGAAACCGGAGAAGCGATACCCGGAGCCAGTGTCTTAGTCAAGGGGACAACCAGGGGGGTTGTCACGAACATTGATGGCGATTACTCCATTGATGTGGAAGCCAATGCTGTGTTGGTTTTCTCTTTTGTAGGATTCGCTACAATAGAGGAAGCTGTCAATAACCGATCCGTCATCAACATTACGCTGGAATCAGAAGCCCAGGCGCTGACCGAAGTGGTGGTAGTGGGTTATGGTACTCAGGAGAAAAAAGAAATCACCAGCGCCGTCACCAGCGTAAAGGCTGAAGATTTCAACCAGGGTACCGTAAATGATCCCAGACAATTGCTGCAGGGCAAAGTGGCCGGATTGAACATTGCCAGGCCGGGAGGTAATCCCAATACCGGCTTTAGTGTGAGGCTCAGAGGTATATCATCCATCGGAGAAAATGCCGAGCCACTTGTAGTGATTGACGGTGTCATCGGCGGTGCGCTGAGTACAGTGGATCCCAATGACATTGAATCCATTGACATTCTCAAGGACGGGTCGGCAGCAGCCATTTATGGCACCAGGGGTTCCGCGGGGGTGATCTTGATTACTACCAAAAGCGGTAGAGATGGCAGAATGATCGTGGAATACAATGGAACTGTGGCCACTGAAAACGTAGCAAGAACCATTCCTGTCATGACTGCGGACGAGTACAGACAGGTTCCCAATTCGGTTGATTTGGGTTCCAACACCGACTGGATGGATGAGGTAACCAGAACGGGAGTCTCCCACGTCCATAACCTCTCGGTAGGCGGAGGAAGCGCAGGGACCACCTACAGGGCCTCACTCAACTCCAGGAATACAGAAGGGGTTGGGCTCAATTCAGGTTTTAACCAGTTAAACGCCCGGTTAAACCTTACCCAAAGGGCTTTGAATGATAAAGCAATCATAGCCCTTAACATTTCCAACACTACGGTGGACAGAAGATTTGGAAATGAAAGCTCGTTCCGGTATGCTATTATAAGTAATCCTACGATCCCTGTTTATAGCGACAGGCCTGAAGATGCGCCCTTTGGAGCATATAGGGAGCGGGATATTTTTGATTGGTTTAACCCTGTATCCATCGCCGAACAGAATATTGCAGACGGTAGGGACAGCAGACTCCTGGCCAGCATCAGAGGGGAATACAGTTTCACGGACAATTTTAGAGCCGCTGTCTTTTATTCCACTCAAAGAGAGCACGACTGGAGGGGAAATTACTCTCCAAAAACCGCTAAATTCGGAGGTGGATACGGCCGGAATGGCTTGGCAAGAATCCAAAACCACGAACGTCATAACCAATTATTTGAAGCCACGGCCAACTACGATAAGTCCTTTGGCGAGCTGAATTTCGCCGCCTTGGGCGGATATTCCTACCAGGAGTTTTTTAATCAAGGGTCAGATATGCAGGCTGGTAACTTCCTTACCGATGCTTTCACCTATAATAACATAGGCGCTGCTTTGGATTTCGCAAACGGCTTGGCCAATGTGTCAAGTTATGCCAACTCCAACCGGCTGGTGGCTTTTTTCGGAAGAACCAACTTTAATTTTCGAGAAACTTATCTGTTATCGGTAAGTGCCAGATATGAAGGTTCTTCAAGGTTTGGGGTAAACAACCGCTGGGGGCTATTCCCTGCAGTAAGTGCTGGGGTTACCATCTCCAACTTAGTGTACATACCAGGTTTTACTTTCCTAAAAGCCAGGGCCAGTTATGGTAGAACAGGGACCCAGCCGGGAAACTCTTATCTGTCATTGATGCGTTTTGGGAGGCAGGGCAACTTTTACTATGATGGGGAATTCGTACCTGCGTACGGACCCGTTTCTAACCCCAACCCCGATTTGGCTTGGGAAAACAAGGATGAGTATAACTTCGGGCTGGATTATGCCATGCTCGGAAACCGGCTGCAGGGAGCGGTTGAATATTATACCAGGACCACCTATGGCATGATCCTGCCCATCAACGTTCCTGTACCTCCCAATCTTTTCCCCACCACCCAACTGAACATCGGTGAAATCTTCAACAGTGGGTTGGAGTTTACCGCTAATTATGATGTGATAAAGCGGTCCGGTTTCAGCTGGTCAACGGGTATTAACTTTTCCACTTTGAGAACCAACCTGAGAAGTCTTTCTGCCGGTGATTTGAGCTTTGGCGAAGTAAATTACCGTTCTAATTTTGGATCACCCGGTCAGAACCTTACCCAGTTGATCAGGATTCAGGAAAACGGTGCTTTGGGACAGATTTGGGGACCAGTGTTTGCAGGGATCAATGAGGACGGAAGTCCCCGGCTGGCCGTAATCGACGGCACCGCCACGGATGATGATGGCAATCCGGTTTACTGTAATTGCAATGAGGACAGAACACAAATAGGCAATGCTTATCCCACTTTTACTTTTGGCATCAACAACAACCTAAAGTACAAAAACTGGGATTTGAACTTCTTCTTCAGAGGTGCTATAGGCCATGACCTCATCAACAGCTACAGGGGTTTTTATGAAAACACCGAAGGAACAACAGTGCAAAACTACAACATCGTAAAAACAAAGTATTATGATCCGAACATTACCAAGGCTGAGTACAACAGCAGTCATGTGGAGCGGGCTGATTTTGTGGTTTTGGACAACGCTACTTTGGGTTACAATTTCCAGCTCAACCCGGATAGCCGGATCACGCGGTTCAGGATGTTCTTATCCGTTCAGAATCCATTTATGTTTACCGGGTACACGGGAGTAGATCCTGAAGTAAGGTATGTGGACACCGAAGCCAACAATGACCCGTTGGCTCCGGGCATTGAGAGAAGGGCAACCTACTTTACGACCACCATTACGACTTTTGGTCTGAACTTAAGTTTCTAAATTTTAAAATGAACCATATGAAAATCAATCCTATATATAGCTTACTGACGTTCGTATTGGGAGTTACCTTTACCTTTCAGTCCTGCACTGACCTGGATGAGGAACTTTTCAGCGACATCACGGCAGATAACTTCTTCCAGACTGAAGAAGAGTTTATCTCCGCCCTCGGACGCGCCTACCAGTCTCTGGCTGGGCTGGGAAATCACTCGGGATTATGGTCAATTAATGAATTGGCTTCTGATGAGATCGTGATTGCTACCAAAGGTGGGGACTGGTTTGACGGTGGGGTGCTGCTACAGCTACACCAGCATGAGTTTCTCCCGGATAACCCGTTTTTCCAGAATTCATGGAATTTCCTATACGGAGGCATTAACAACTGCAATCGCTTGATTTTGTCCTTTGAACAGTTGGATAACCCTAATTCAGCCGCGTTCATAGCCGAATTAAGAGCATTGAGGGTGCTGTTTTATTACTGGGCGATGGACGCGTTTGGAAATATACCTTTGGTAATTGATTTCACCGCGACGGAATCACCTACAAACTCCTCCAGACAGGATATCTATAATTTCCTCCAGTCGGAACTGGCAGAAATCATCCCGTTGTTGCCCGTTGCAAAGGATGGCACTACTTACGGAAGAATGACAAAGTGGGCGGCTTTGATGATCAGGATGAAGCTTTACCTGAATGCGGAAGTCTATACGGGTACCCCGCGCTGGACAGAAGCCGCAGCTGATGCCGAAGAAATCATATACAACGGCCCTTTCAACCTGGAACCTGTTTACAGGGATAATTTCGTCATTAACAACGCAAGTTCCAATGAAAACATATTGGTATATCCGTATGATAAAGTATTTGCCCACGGGTTTAACTGGGTGATGATGACCTTACACATTGCCAGCCAGTTTTCCTTTAATCTTACCGAACAGCCATGGAACGGGTATCAGACCGTACAGGAGTTTTATAATTCCTATGTGGACCCCGATCAAAACCCCGGTACCCAAGGCCCCGTATGGAAAGGCTTGGCTTTGGAGCAAACCGACGGTACGATTGACGGCAGGCTCTCTAATTTTCTTGTAGGCCCTCAATACAGAGATGACGGCAGCAGACTGGAAGATCCGGGTGTTGAGCCGCTGGATCCGACAGGAAGAAATGGTGATCCCGATGGCCCCCCCGTCACTTTCATGCCGTACATCAATGAAATATGGCCCAACGGTCTGAGACAGTCCGGAGCAAGAATCGGAAAGTACGAGTTTGAACGAGGTGGTACTGCAAACATGAGCAATGATTTTGTCATATTCAGGCTGGGAGATGCCATTCTTTCTTTGGCAGAAGCCAAGTACAGACTGGGGGACACAGGGGAAGCCTTGGATTTGGTTAATCAAATCAGAGAAAGAGCAGGCAACCTTGACCCTTTCACTACTTTGGATGATGAAAAGTTATTGGCAGAAAGAGGCCGTGAAATGTATGTGGAAATGACCAGAAGACAAGACCTCATCCGGTTTAAAAAATATGGAAGCGCCTGGTGGCCCTATCAAGGCATGAACAGGCCTAAAAGGGTCCACAGTACCGGCTCTCATTTGGAACTGTTCCCCATACCCGAGCCGCAACTGTTGGCCAATCCTAATCTCAAACAAAACCCTGGATATAATTAATCTATTGAGCGAGGGATTTGATGAAAACACAAAAGCAAGTGAAGAAACCTTCCTTGCTTTTGTTGTTTATCTGGCGTCGAGAAATTATCTTTTGGGCATATAAGGTCCACTAATTGACACAAATCTTGAGAAGCAGTTTGAAGAATCCCCGTATCAGAAAAAATCCCATCATCCGTGTTCATCTGTGAAAATCGCGGACAAAAATTGTCGGTTAACCCGAAAATGACACTTGCCTTAACACCAGTGTCGGACGCAACTATATTGACTTCACAGCTACCTGCTTTCGAAAAGCAGGGGGTTGGGGTGATATTTTAACATAGAATTTAAACATGAACAAGTATCCAATAAACTTTAGATATATCGGGAAGGATAGATCCCACTTCTGCTCTTCTGTATGGGCGCTCGCATTTTGGGTCTGCGGGTTGTTTTTGACCGCATGCGACAATGGTTTCACTTTTGGGAGCAATGATGGTATATCCGAAACCGACAGCCTCTTCCTTGGCATGTACCTGGGAATGGAGCAACAGGCTTTTTTCGATCATTGTACAGAACTGAACAGCCAAAAACTCATCACCCAAGGACCCGGGGGTAGCACCAGCGTTGAACACCGGATAAAAGATGTTTTTGACGCAGAGGTGGTGATGCGGTTTTTCCCCACATTTATTGATCACAAAATATTCGAAATGCCTGTGACGTATAATTATGCCGCGTGGGCGCCCTGGAACAAACAATACCAAGCTGACGTATTGTTGGAGAAAATGTTGGGGAAATACAAAGAGTGGTACGGGGAGGATTTTCAATTGCTGAATCACGAAACCCAGGGAAAGGTCTATTACAAAATAGACGGTAAAAGAAGAATCAACCTGTTTATCAAAGATGATCAGTTTGTACAGGCCGTCTTTACCGATCTGAAAACAGAAAAAAGACTAAAAGAAGAGTACAAAAAAAGCCTTGAAGAATAACCCCTTTCGTTCATCTATTATCACCACTCGAACTGCTTTGCCCCTTTTTTTGGACCAAAGGCAAGTCAGCCGTATTTTTATTTTTTCCATGCTGGTTTTATTGGTCTCCTGTAAAAAAGGAGAACAAAAAGGCGATCTTCTTTTTGAAACCATTGCACCGTCTCATTCAGGTATTTATTTCAAGAATGAATTAACCGAAGATGAAGGTTTTAATATCATCGAATACCTCTATTTTTACAATGGGGGCGGTGTATCCATCGGGGATATCAACAATGACGGGTTACCGGATATTTATTTCAGCAGCAATCAGGGCCACAACAAATTATACCTCAACAAGGGTAATTTTGAATTTGAGGATATTACAGAAAGTGCGGGTGTGTCTTCGCCAGGCCCTTGGAAAACGGGCATCACCATGGCTGACGTGAATGGGGATGGCTTCCTGGATATCTACGTATGCCGGGTAAGTGGGTACAAAGGTCTGGAAGGGAAGAATGAACTTTACATCAATAACGGCGACCTGACTTTTACAGAAATGGCCGCGGATTATGGCCTGGATTTCCGAGGATTCAGCACGCAAGCGGCGTTCTTTGATTACGATGGGGACGGCGACCTGGATATGTACCTGCTTAACCATGCAGTCCACACGGAACGCTCCTACGGCAGGGCATCTCTAAGACATATGGACCACGGCGAAGCGGGTGACAGGCTTTATAGAAACAATCTGGATAAGGGTGAAACCCGTTTTACGGCTGTCACCGGCGAAGCCGGCATTTATTCCAGCCACATCGGTTATGGTTTGGGTGTGGGAATCGCTGATCTGAACAACGACGGCTGGCCGGACATCTATGTTTCCAACGACTTCAACGAAAACGATTACCTCTATCTCAATAACAAGGACGGGACATTCAGGGAAGTAAGTGAAAGTCACCTTGGACACGGCAGCCGGTTTTCCATGGGCAACGACCTGGCCGATTTCAACAATGACGGCTGGGTGGATATCCTGGCGCTGGACATGCATCCGGAAGATGAGGTTATACTCAAAAAATCTGCGGGCGAGGATGCTTATGAGATCTATGACTTAAAACTCCGCTTTGGTTACGGAAGGCAAGTGGCCCAAAACACCTTGCAATTGAACAATGGAAACGGAACATTTTCCGAAATAGCGCAACTGGCAGGCCTCCACGCCACCGATTGGAGCTGGTCCGCCTTGTTTGCCGATTTTGACCTGGATGGCTTCAAAGACATTTTTATCAGCAACGGCATCAAAAGAAGACCCAACGACATGGATTACATCAATTTCATCACGGATAGCGAAATATCCGGGGGATTGGTACAAAATCCGGATATGGCTGACCTAAAGCTTGCGGAAAAAATGCCTCCCGGCGAAGTCCATGACTTCTTTTTCAAAAACAACGGCAATCTGACTTTTGAAAACACCGGCAAAAAATGGGGAATCAAACACGCCGGCATATCCAATGGCACCGCCTATGCGGATTTGGATAATGACGGGGACTTGGATCTAATCGTCAATCACATCAATCAGCCAGCCAGTATTTACAAAAACACGTTGATGGAAAAAAGCGGCGAAAACAAACCGTCTTATTTGAAAATCAAGTTCAAGGGTGTCAAAAACAATCACTTCGGCATAGGGGCAAAACTATATGCTTATCACAATGAAAAAGTAATTCTTTATGAAAACCATACCACCAGAGGCTTCCAATCCTCCATAGAGCCATCCCTTCACATGGGCTTGGGCAATGCACAGCAAGTGGATTCCTTGCTGGTGGTTTGGCCCGGTGGCAAACAACAGCTATTAAAGAACGTATCGGTGAATCAAACCATCACCTTATCTCAGGCTGATGCCCGGGAAAGTAATCATAGCCCTTTACGGAAGGAGAATATCCCTATCCTATTGATTCCCGATTCCACCAGCCTGGATCTGGCTTTTGAACACTGGGAAAACGAATTCAACGATTTCAATCAGGAATACCTTCTTCCTCATAAGATATCAAGGGAAGGCCCAAAAATGGCACTTGGTCACGATCCGGAAGGTGGGATGGAATACCTGTTTTTGGGCGGAGCCAAAGACCAATCCAGTGAAATCCACCGTTTTGAAAACGGGGTTTTTACCAAACTGGATGTCCCTGAGCTCACAGCGGACAGCCTCTATGAGGACATCCACGCCGTCTTTTTCGACAGCAACCAAAACGGGCTTCAAGACCTGTTCGTGGTAAGTGGCGGTAATGAACCTGGAAGTGATCCAAACATGGGTAGACTTTACCTCAATAAAGGAAACAGCCACTTCGTCAAAAGCAACTCCACCCTCCCTGAATTGGAAAGCCATTTTTCTGTCGTAATTGCCGGCGATTTTGACGGTGATGGCAGACCTGATTTATTCTTAGGAAGTCGCACGGTCCCTGGCCGATACGGGGAAAGGCCCAAAAGCTATCTTTTGAAAAATCTGGGTGATGGAAAGTTTGAGGATGTTACCCAGGCATCTTTGCCAGACGGCGGACATTTGGGCATGGTGAAGGATGCGGCTTGGGTGGATCTGAGCCAAGATGGGAAAATGGACTTGGTCATCTTGGGAGAATGGATGCCCATAACCGTGCTGATCAACGACAATGGAAAGTTTACCAATCAGACAAATGAATTTGGTCTGGGGCAAACCCATGGCTGGTGGCACTCCCTGGAGGTGGCCGACGTCAATCATGACGGGTTTCCCGACCTCATTGCGGGAAACCAAGGGCTCAACCACAAATTAAAGCCGCCCCTGAAACTGTATGTGGACGATTTTGACGGCAATGGCAAAACCGATCCGGTCATTAGCTACACCATTGGGGATGAGGAATTTCCAGTGGCCATGCGGGATGAGCTCATCCGTCAGATCCCCTCGCTAAAAAAGGAATTCGGCACACATCAGAAGTATGCCGGCACCAGCCTGTCCAAAATACTTGACAGGAAAACGCTGGAGAAAGCTGAAACAAATGAGGCTTTGGAATTCCGTTCCATGGTTTTTATCAACGAGAGCGGAAAAAGGTTGACGGGAAAGCCTTTGCCCCTAGAAGCCCAGTTCAGTCCCGTAGAAGCCATATTGGTGACCGACCTGGATAATGATGGCCTGTTGGATTTGGTGTTGGGGGGAAACTTTCACCATGCTGCTCCCTACTATGGGCCTTATGATGCCAGCCAGGGATGGGTGTTGAAAGGAACAGAGGAGGGGGAATTTAAAGCTATGAACCCCAAACAAAGCGGGCTGTCCATAAAAGGGGATATCAAGGACATCAAATTGGTTCAGGATAGAGGCAGCCGATTTTTACTGTTCAGCAGAAATGATGACAGGCTGGTTATATATAAGTTGCGATAGTTTTTAAATTATTCACTTCCAATAACTTTACTTCTCTGTTTGTGCAACTCCGGTATCTTATTGATAATCACATCCCAAACTATAGAATAATTCACTCCCATATAATCATGAATTAATCTATCACGCATTCCAGCCATATTTTTCCACTGTATCGTGTTCCATTTTAATTTAAAATCAACAGGTATCTTTTTAGCAGCCTCCCCAATAATCTCTAAACTCCTTACAACAGCCCTTTTGAGAGTTTCATCGGCAAGAAAATCGTCTTTAGTAGTATTTTCATTGATTACTGATAGTATAAAAAAACTCTCGTCGCGAATATGTTTCAAATATTCAATAGCCGCTTTAGACATATTGCACTTCGTTTAAAATCTTTGGGCCAATATAGGGGCTTAAACCATTTTTTGTAACAATTTCGACCTTGTGATTTTCAAATAACTTTTCGATAATATCATAAACAGTCATGTAATTGTCAAAATTTTCTTTATCCGCTACAAAGTCGATCAATATATCAATGTCACTATTTTCAGTCTGCTCATTTCTTACATATGAACCAAAAAGTCCTATCCTTTTCACCCCGTATTTATAAATTTCAGCCTTCTTGGAGCTTATTAACCTCAGTATGTTGTCCTTTGTTGTCATATTACATACAAATATAATAATCATTTATCTTTATGATTACAGCATACCCTGACGTCATGGTTGAATTTCAGCTCTTAAATCTTATACTTCCGCAGAAGTGTCACCCCCTTCCTGCCGTGACCCGCGCACCGTCCAACTCAGCCAACCAAAGCAACTCGCAAGCTACTACCCTCAATAAGTCCAGAACTCGGCTTTATCGTTGTTTTTTACCACCATCAAAACGTGCTGGCCGTTGATTTCCAGTGTTTTGATATCCCTGATATCTCCTTCCAATTTCAAGCCATGGTACCGGTTGGGATAGTACTCAAACCCGCCATCACCGGTGCCCAACAATAGTTCCCCAAAACTGCCATCGTATTTCCCCACTTGGGGCTTGGCACCGCTCATGTTGCCTGCCAGCAAAAGGTCATCTATGCCATCACCGTTAAAATCATCTATACAGATACTGTATATCCATGATTTCTGGGCCCACACCGGAAGTTCTTTGATTTCAAAATCGCCACCCCGGTTTAACAAAAGGGTGGATGCAAAATAATTGGCTTCCTGGAGCACAGCATTTTCCAAATCCTCAGAAGGGAAAATATCCTCCAGGTACTGATCATTGTATGCACTGTATTTGAGATACCTTTTCCTCATAAATGGGAGTTGTTTCTCCAACTCATGTTTAAGGATAAAAACCACATGCCCCTCTCCTTCTTTTTGCGCGTAGATGTGTTCGAGGCTGCCGTTTTTATCAAAATCATTGACATACATTTTTATGGGGCGATTGGAATCAGCCTTGAATCTGGTATTGCGCCCGTGGTTACCCAAGACCACATCCAAATAGCCGTTCCCATCAAAGTCCCCTACAGCCAGAGACCGGTACCATCCTTTGAGATGTTCCCATTCAGGAACATCTTTTTTAACGAATTTTCCGCCTTGGTTTTCTAAAAGTGTAGGCGCCATCCACTCCCCTACCATTAGCAAATCCATATCTCCGTCATTGTCATGGTCCAGCCAAACCGCATCGGTGACCATTCCGATTTCCTTTAAACCGGGGGCCATGTCTGAAGATGCTTCCTTAAACCGCCCCTGTCCGTCATTGACAAACAGATAACTGCTTGCTGGCAAGCCGTATTGGTAGGGTAAAAGAAAAGTACCTATGAAGAGATCCGGAGCTCCATCGCCATTGATGTCGGTCACTTTCACCACAGATGAACTGGTTTTGAATGCGGCCAACCCGCTTTCCCTATAAAGGGTAAAATTGCCGCTGCCATCATTCAAATAAAGCCTATCCGCTAGTTCCAGTGCTCCGAAACCGGCTTCATTTCCACCGGAAGTGACCAATAAATCCAAATGGCCATTGCCGTTGGCGTCAAAAAAGACGGCGTCCGTATCTTCGGCAAACCTGTCCCGCTCAAATGCCTCTTGTTCAGATTCCTGAAAACTGCCTGATGGTTTACGAAGAAACAGTTTACCAGCAAAACCTTTGGCCCCGCCAATAAAAATATCCTCCAGACCGTCGCCGTTGACATCTCCTAAGGCTGCTTTCGGCCCCTCCCGGGAAAACATGTGGTAGGTAAGCCGGTCCCTGTCAAAATCCACCACTTCATTTTCGATATGACCATAGCTTAATATGTCAGCATCCAATTTCCTGAATAAGGGTGTGGATGCCCCCGGGAAAAACGCAGCGGTCAAAACATTGGCTTCCGCTTCTTCCCAGTTGAGGGTGAGACTCTTATTTACAGCCACATCTGTTAACTCGGTGATGTTGCCGTCCGGCCACCGGACAGTCAATTTATCCACCTTGCCAGCTTTACCCAAACCAAAGGTAAGCCTAGGGTCCACAGAGGATTGAAACCCTCTGTTGGGCATTTGTTCCTGATAGAGGATATCCCCGTCTACCTCCAGTTTTACCTGTGCCCCTACCGCCAAAGTATTTGTTCCTGTACCGATAAGCCGGATCTGAAGAAAATTGTGCTCCGGAAAAAAACCGCGGCTGTTATTCCGGAAAATATCCACCTCGTTATTTACATTATTGATGACCAGATCCAATGTCCCATCATTGTTGAGATCTCCGTAAGCGGCACCATTTGAATGCACCGGATTACCCAATCCCCAAGCTGAAGCCATATTGGTGAATTCGAGGTCTCCAAGGTTTCTGAAGGCATAGTTAGGCACCGCATTGACAGGAATGGGATCTACCAGGGATTTATAATCCACATCCTGTCCCGACACGATTTTCTTCATCGTCTCCTCATTGCCGATAAAGTTCAGATAATCCAGATCAGTGATGTCCTGATAAATACCGTTGGCCACGAAAAGATCCTTCAGCCCATCATTGTCCATATCAAATATCAGCGCACCCCAACTCCAGTCCGTGGCCTCCACATTGGCCAACCTTCCCATCTCACTGAAACTCCCGTCACCATTATTGACGTGTAGCATATTGCGGGTGTATTGGTAATGATACCCATGGGTTTTGTTAAACTGGAACTTATCCCAATTCTCAAAGGTGGTGATCTGCTTTAGCCTCTCCTGCGGTTCCGGCAACATGTCCGTCACAAAAATGTCCAGAAGGCCGTTGTTGTTGATATCGGCTATATCCGCCCCCATCGAGGCCGCGCTGATGGACCGCATATAGGATTCAAGGCTTTCGGTAAATGTACCGTCTTGATTATTGATATATAGGTAATCCCTTTCAAAAAAATCATTGGAAATAAAAATATCCATCCAGCCGTCCTGATTGACATCCCCTATCGTGATACCCAATCCGAATCCGATCACGCTGCCGTATATCCCGGCTTCTTCACTCACATCGACAAATTTCCCGCCATCATTTCTGTAAAGTTTGTCACCTCCCAGAAAATCTCTTTTTGGCCTTTCATTCTGCATTTTATTGAAACTCCCGATGGCCTGATAAGAATTGTTCAGCAGATACACATCCAGGTCCCCGTCATTGTCATAATCGAAAAAAACGGCATGGGTGGAAAAGCCCTGGTCCATCAGACCGTAGGTTTCCGCCATTTCGGTAAAAGTCCCATCCCCGTTGTTGATAAACAGTTCATTCTGCTTGTTATCTCCGGAAATATCCCCTGAATTGCATATATAAATATCCAACCATCCATCCCCGTTGACATCAGCCATGGCGACCCCTGTGCTCCAGGACCTTTCTCCTCCCACACCCGCTTCTGAGGTGATATCTTTGAATCTGAAATCCCCCTCATTCAGGTAAAGTTTGTTTTCACCCATGTTAGAGGTCAAATAGATGTCCAAAAGGCCGTCGTTGTTGATATCCCCCAGGGCCACGCCTCCCCCGTTATAAAAGTTTCTATAGGTGAATATATTAAAATCTTTGTCGAAAGTAAGGTCATTGCGGAAATCAATCCCTGAATGATTGGCTCCTATACGTTCAAATAAAGTGGCTTCTTCCTCCTTAGTGCCACAGGATACCAATACAGTTAGTCCAATATAATAAGTCCAAAATTTCTTCATCTTGTTTTTTGATTTAACGGTCCGTCAGAACCCGACCAATCCAATATCAACGGGGCATCATTGTTCCGGGTAAATAGCAATGAGGTCCCCCTCCCTGTTCGCATGGGCTTGATATCCCTTACTTCTCCTTTCACATAAATGCCGGAGAGGGCAGGTTCAACCCAATTGAATTGGGCTGCGCCGGTGTTTTCCAGCAGCATCCCGTAATTTCCCATCATACTGCCCAGTTCGGGCTTAATTTTGGATTGGTTCCCGCCTATTATAATGTCCGGATAACCATCATGATTGATATCCTGGGCAACGATGCCATATACCGGACTGGATTGAACCATAAACGGTAACTTCTCTTCATGAAACCCTCCGTTGCCATCATTGAGGTACAATTTGGTTTCCAGGGTCTTGGCTTCCAATACCAAACTGTTTTCCAGCACCTCACGGGAAAATAAATCCTCCATGGATTTGTCCTTGTAATTGTCATACTTCAGGAGCTGCTTTCTTAAACCCGGCAGTTGTCTTAACAAGCTGTTTTTCAACACCAAAGGGATCCTTTTGCCCTTTTCAACCATGGTCAGTATGTGCTCCACCGTACCATTTTCGTCAAAGTCATTGATGTAAAGGGCCAGAGGGGCTTCTTTGCTGGCCTGCAAGCGGCTGTTCAACCCCCAGTTGCCTGCTATAATATCCAAATGGCCATCCTGATTGAAATCCGCCACTTCGATCCTTTGCCACAACCCTTCTGAATCGTGCAGACCGGCTGACCCGGAAATGTCTTTGTATCCATTTTCTGTCCATTTGAACAGCTTTAGGGGCATCCACTCGCCTACGAGGATTATCTCTTCATGTCCATCTCCATCCAGGTCCCCTGTCCACGCATCCCTTGTCATCCCTATTTGTCTAAAATCAGGGGCTATGGCATCCGTTACATCGGCGAATTTGCCTGTTCCATCGTTTTCCAGTAGTATGACATCCACCGGTAAACCATACACAGAAGGAACTGCCCTTGTACCTACCAACAAATCGAGGTGGCCATTATGGTTAAAATCAAGGGCCTTAACAAAAGAAGTGCTCTGAAACCTTGACGGCAGGACCGCTTTTTTGAAATTCCCCTTTCCGTCATTAATATACAACCTATCCTGATAAACCGGCGTGTTGTTATTAAATTCTATGCCGCCACTAGCCACATATAGGTCCAGATCACCATCCCCGTCAGCATCAAAAAACAGGGCATCCACATCTTCCGCCAAAGCATCCTCTTCAAAGATGTTTTGCTGGGTCATTCTGAAGAATCCATTGCTTTGCTGTAAAAACAATGACGATGGCTGCCCTTTCGCCCCGGTAAGGAACACATCATCCAAACCGTTTCCATTGACATCAGCGACGGCTGCTCTCGGGCCTTCATTGCTGATCATATAAAACCTCAATCTGTCCCGATCAAAATCCACATATTCCGATTCCCTATGGACAAAGGGCAGTTGGTGAACCGATGGGGTCCAATGCATACGCCCATTTATACCGGATGCAAAATGGACCTTATCTTCTCCCTCATTGGGTGCCAATACCAGCAACTGATCCGCCGGTACATCAAACATTTTTTGCACCCTGCCGCCTGGCCAGATGACTTCGAGCGAATCTATAATGGAATGATTACCGAGACCGAGATGGAGTTTGTGGTCCATGGAGGACATGTAACCCTTTACCGGATAATGCTCCACATAATACTTGTCTTCCCCCGCATATGCCATGACTTTCGTTCCAAAATGCCCGCCAAGTTCCAATTGGAGGAAATGATGATCGAAAAAACGGTCGGTATTGTTTTTGAAGATAAATGCGGGGCCGTTGATATTGGAAACCACCAAATCCAGATCCCCGTCATTGTCCAGGTCTCCATAAGCAGCACCGTTTGAAAAAGTAGACTGGAACATCCCCAAAGAGTCTGCCATGTTTTCAAAGCTGAACCCTCCTTTGTTTTTAAAAAGAAAATTCGGGATGGGCACAGAAGGAAATTCATCAATCATACTGGTCAATAACAGGCTGTCTCTTTTGAGCTGGGCAACTTTCCTGAAATCATCCGCATAAAAATCCACATAGTCGAAATCAGTAAGGTCTTTGGCTATGCCATTAGCGACAAAAATATCCTTCAGGCCATCGTTGTCCATATCAAAAATCAACGCCCCCCAGCTCCAATCCGTGGCATGCACCCCGCTCATGCGGGCAATCTCACTGAAATGCATTTGGTTTTCTCCAGGTTTGGGGCCCAGGTTCTTCTGAAGGGTATTTCTGGTAAACTGATGATAGTAGCCGGCCTCTACATTGGCCCGGTACTTATCCCAATCTTCAAAGGGTGTTTTGGTTTTTACCCTCTCCCAATCGTCGGGAAGCATCTCTGTCACGAAAATATCCGGTAAGCCGTTATTGTTCAAGTCAGCGATATCCGCACCCATGGCCCCCATGCTGATCTCTTCCAACATCTCTTCAAGCATTTCAGAAAAAGTGCCGTCCTGATTGTTGATGTACAGGTAATCCTTTTCAAAAAAATCATTGGACACATATAGATCCGGCCAGCCGTCCTTGTTAATGTCTGCCACAGTAACACCCAGTCCATATCCGATCACACTTCCGTATATCCCTGCTTCTTCACTTACATCGGTAAATTTATCCCCATCATTCCTATACAGCTTATTGCCGCCCAAAGTATCCCTGATCTCTCTTTGCCCTTCTCTCAGGTCATATATCCCTACTGAGCGCAGGGAGTTGCTGAGCAAATACATATCCAGGTCACCGTCCAAATCAAAATCGAAAAAAACGGCATGCTGGGAAAGCCCCTCCTCCGCAATGCCATATTCATGGGCTTTATCGGTAAAAGTCAGGTCGCCGTTGTTGATGAACAGCTGGTTGTGCCGGTTTGGCCCTCCCGGTGGACCTGATTTGCAGACATAGATGTCCAATAGGCCGTCACCATTGACATCAGCCATGCTCACGCCGGTGGACCAGACACCGGGACTGGCCACACCGGCCTTTTCCGTGATATCCTCAAATTCAAAATCGCCTTTGTTAAGATAAAGCCTGTTTTCTCCCTGGTTCCCTGCAAAAAAAATATCGGTCAGGCCGTCATTGTTGATATCGCCCAAGGCCACCCCTGCCCCATTATAAAAATTGCGAAAAGTATAAGGGTTTACCTGTTCGTTATGTTTTAAATAATTGGCAAAATCAATACCTGTACGCGCAGCGGGAAGCAATTCAAACAAATATGTCTTATGTTCTTTTTTAGGTCCGCATGCCCCGCACAGCATCCAACTTAGGAGAAAATACAGGTAACAATTTCGCATATTCCGCTTAACCAAATTCTATCTATAACCGGTAGTTCCGGGCAACAATATAAGAAAAAGTTTAAAATGAAAACGGCTTTCCAGCCGTGCATCACCTTAACAGATGACATAGGATTAAATCACAGGCGTCTATACGGTACTTTTCATCAAACCAGGAGGCCAATGCCAATGCTTCATGGGCGTCTTCGGCCTTATACGGCGTTCCGGGCTGGTATTTTTCTATGCCGGCTTTGGCCCGCTCATGGTCCAATTTGACCTTTGAATTTTTCCACTGATAATATACCTGATCACCCGTGGCATAAGGTAAGATATAATCCAGGGATTTTATTAGAGACCCTCCGTTTTCACCTTCAAACGACAAAAGATTTTTGGGTTTGTCTTTTTCAAAAAAGTCCATGGTAATCATAAATTGAAGCAAAGGTTTCATGGCGCTGACATGATAACTTAATGCGTCCCTCTGCTTTATATCCGAACTTGTGCCATCGGAATACAGCGCGTTATCTATATAATACCTGAATTGGTTCAATGCCCATTCAGAATATCCGGCATTTCCAGTCAACAGGGCAATTGTGCCCACCAGGTTAATCCTCTTGGTTTCCCAATTGTTCAGAGGTACTTTTTCTCTCTGAATTTCTCTTTTGGCCATCTGGGTCATCCAGTCCACATATATCTCATCTTCTGCAAAAGACAAGTGGGGTTTTAAATAGTGATAGGCATAAATAACCGGCATGAACTTATTATCATTGATAGGGTTTCCGTCGGGAATATAGGTATTTACCCAAGCCAGGGCGAAAGTCTTCATTTTATCTAGTGAAGCCTTATCCAGGAACACCGCATGATGCCAATAAAAAATGGCCAGCTTGTCCATGTCTTCGAGATGGATTACCGTTTTGACCCTGTCCGGATGCGTATTCAACAAACCTTCATAATGGACCTTATCCAGGGGGACAGGCTCATCGGCGGCAAAAGATTTGAACTCCTCTATCAGACTTTCCTTGATATGGGGAGGCAGCTCAATGCCCTTGTCTCTCTTAACCCCTTCCAATATAACCAAGGTCATAAAATCGGGTTCAGGATCACGGGCTTGGAGAAACAGTAATGAAAAAAAGAGACCTAAATAAGTGATCATTTTGATATGTAAGGAAAATCCAGATAATTATAAGATTTTCCAATATAAAACAAAATTAACGAAGGCCAATATTTCAGGAGAAAATACAGGTGTTGGAAAGCAGGGTCCAAGTATTCTTTCAAAACTGTTGTTGATAGTCTTTTTTGTAAACCAATGGGGTCACTCCCATTTTTTCCTTAAACTGCCTGTTGAAATTAGACAGGGTGTTGAAGCCGCTTTCATAGCATACCTCACTCACATTGAACCGCTCTTCGTGCAACAGTTTGCAGGCATGGCCGATCCGCACATCGGACAAAAAGTCCGAAAAGGACTTGTTCATCCGGGATTTAAAATACCTGCTGAATGAACTCACCGTCATGTTGGTCAAAGAAGCCACTTCCTCCAATCTTATCCCCCGTTGGAAGTTATCCATCACAAATTCATAGACCTGGCTCATACGGTCTTCTTCAGAGGCCTTGTTGAGATTGGTATATCCAGCTTGGACAATGGTGTGACAGTCCTGTGAAACAGCCAGTACTTTTAATATCCTAAGGAGCTGGATCACGCTTTCCAAACCTTTCATACCAAGCAGCTCGCGCATCATGGACTGAAGGCGGGTATTCGTTTCCCCGAAAATTTCAAGCCCTCGGTTGGATCTAATTAACAATTGCTTCAGTTCCTCCACCTCTTCTTTTTCCATAAACCCTTGTCCTATAAATTCCTCTGGAAAATATACCACAATTCCATGAGTATATAAACCGTTGTGTTTATCAAAATACTCGTGATCATTCCGCCATAAATGAGGTAGATTAGGACCGGTAAAAACCAGGTCATGTTCCTTGAAGGTCTTCATATTATCGCCTACAAAACGGGTTCCCCTACCCTCCAACACCAAAAAAAGCTGGTATTCGGGATGAAAATGCCAGTTTTTGTCAAAATGGGGAGCTATCAGTTCTTTTACCACAAATACCCTGGTATCCGGTATCCTTGATTTTTGAAATGCTTTTTTCATATGATTATAATTTGTTTTTCAATGGTCAGATAGCCTGCCCCGAACTTGTTTCGGGGGAATCTCGCATGTTTCCCTCCCGATAGCTATCGGGGCTATCGGGGCATCCCACAGTGTGATGATCTCGTCATGCTCGGTTTCTGTACAGCATAATATTTTTTCATATGGATTAGGATGATTCCGGGGGAGAATCCGGTTTTTCCCTCACCCCCGGCCCCTCTCCCTACCGGAGAGGGGAGACAATATTGAAATGCCCGGTTCCATGTGTTTATAATTTGTTTTTTCATCGGCCATAAACCAAAAACCTCGGAGGCAACCAAACCCCACTCCCCAACCATGACAACCACAACAAAACAATTAAAACATCCCCTTCCTCAAGTCCTCCAATTTTCATCCTTGTTATGGTACATTCAGCAGAATTACCTATTTATGTTAAAATTAACCGAAATAACAAATAAAAAAGATAAAATTCAGTCAGAATCAGATAAAAAACAGTGAGAAAGCCTGAGTATTATTGTTCAATTTAGTATTTTAAAAGAATGCAAACAATGAAACCAAAATCACATTAAATAAATGAAAAACATCACCTTGGTATTGTGCACTCTTCTTTTGATATGTGCCTGCGGGGATAAATCTTCGCAATACGGCTTGTCAGATGGACCGAGAAGAGTGGAAATATTATTTCTGGGGCATGAAAGCCAGCACCATGATTCAGAAAAATTGATGCCCTTGCTGGCAAGGCCTCTGTTTCAAAAAGGCATTAACCTCACCTATACCGCAGACCCTGACGATCTCCACAGGGACAATCTCAGAAATTATGACGGTGTCATGATTTATGCCAACCATGATGAAATCACCAGGGAACAGGAAAAAGCCTTAAAAGATTATGTGGAGGGAGGAGGAGCGCTGTTACCCATCCATAGCGCTTCGTTTTGTTTCCGGAATTCCGATTGGTTTGTGGAAACAGTAGGCGGTCAGTTTAAGTCACATGGAACGGGAGATTTCACCGTCGACATCATCAAAGCTGATCATCCTGTCATGTCAGGTATCAATGAATTTGAAACCTGGGATGAAACTTATGTTCACAGCCACATCAATCCGGATATGACCATATTGATGGAGCGGGTGGAAGGAGATCATAGAGAACCATGGACCTGGGTCCGTACGCAGGGAAAGGGCAGGGTTTTTTACACCGCTTACGGTCATGATGAGCGCACGTGGAACCAACCGGAATTTCATAACCTCGTTGCCAACGGCGTCATGTGGGCGGTCGGTGAAAAAGTGGCACAACAGGTGGCTGACTATGCTATCCCCCAACCTGTGTTTGAAGACGCAGAGATACCCAATTACGAAAAAAGGAACCCTGCTCCCCGATACCAACTCCCGATGTCACCGGAAGAGTCAATGAAACTGGTACAGGTACCTGTTGGTTTCGAGCTCCAGCTTTTTGCCTCAGAACCGGATATCGTTAACCCCATGGCCATGGCTTGGGATGATGAAGGTAGGCTGTATGTGATAGAAACCGAGGATTATCCCAACGAAGTAAGAGAGGAAGGCGGAAGGGATAAAATCAAAATTCTGGAAGATACCAATGGAGATGGCAAGGCGGATAAGATCACGGTGTTTGCCGATAACCTCAACATACCCACCAGCATGGTGTTTATCAACGGCGGTCTGTTGGTATCCATGGCTCCGGATTTCGTGTTTTTTAAAGACACCAATGGCGACGGCAAGGCTGATCTGAGAGAAACGGTGATTACCGGCTGGGGAAAAAGTGACACCCACGCAGGTCCTTCCAATCTTAGGTATGGGTTTGACAACAAAGTATGGGGCGTCTTGGGCTATTCCGGTTTTAAGGGTACCATTGACGGCCAGGAATTTTCTTTCAGCCAAGGCGTATACCGCTTTGATCCAAATGGAAAAAATTTCGAGTTCCTGGGCAATACCAGCAACAATACCTGGGGACTGGGCTTTTCTGAGGATTTCAATGTCTTTATTTCCACAGCCAATGGCCAGCACAGTGCCTACCTGGCCATGCCCAATAAATATGTCAGGCGTCCTGTCATTGGCGGGTCTGTAAATGCCGTGCATGGAATTGATTCCCATTATGACATGCCCCATTTGACCCCATTTTTGAGGCAAGTGGACTGGCACGGTGGATATACCGCTGCTGCGGGGCATCATTTTTATACCGCCAGAAACTTCCCAAAATCTTACTGGAACCGGGTGGCCTTTGTAGCCGAACCCACGGGTAGGGTACTCCATAATGCCATCATTGAAAAAGACGGGTCCGGTTTCACGGAAAAGAATGGCTTTAATATCCTGGCCAGCTCCGATGAATGGTTCTCCCCTGTCCATGCGGAAGTGGGGCCTGATGGCGCCCTTTGGGTAGCCGATTGGTACAATTTCATCATCCAGCATAATCCCACTCCAAAAGGATTTGAAAACGGTCCGGGAAATGCCTACATCAATCCGCTAAGAGATGCCAAACATGGACGTATTTATCGCCTGGTCTATAAAGGGAACAACGATTACAAGACCTTGAAAATAGATAAAACCAAAAACAGGGACCTTATCGCCGGGCTTAAAAGTGACAACATGTTTTGGAGAATGACGGCCCAGAGGTTGATTGTAGAAACCCAAAACACGTCTATTGTCAATGATCTTCTGAAGTTAGTAGATGACCGGAGTGTGGATGAAATCGGGTTAAACAATCCTGCCGTCCATGCGCTTTGGGCGCTTCACGGCATCGGTGCTCTGGATGGCGGCAATGCCGACGCCATGCGTGTGGTTACCAATGCCCTCAACCACCCTGCTGCAGGAGTCCGAAAAAATGCGCTGATGGTGCTGCCCAGAAATGAGCATACGCTTCAGGCAGTTATCGATGCTGGTGTATTGAAGGATCCTGACCTTAATACCCGCAAGGCGGCATTCCTGGCCCTGGCCGATATGCCCCCCTCTTCCGCTGCTTCCAAATTGCTCTATGAAGCAAGTTTGGAAAATGAAAACAGTGAAGATGACTATTTGCCACAGGCGGTATTTGCCGCGGTATTGACTCATCCGCAATCCTTCGATGAGCAATTGGCCCAGTTGAATTCGGTCAACAAGCCTGATTCGCTGATGAACCTGGCAGAGAAAATTGCCAAAGGAATGGTCTCTGAACAATACAGCCTGGACAGAAGGTCTTCCATCCCGTTTCCACCGGATGTGAGGGAAAAAGAAATCAACATCCAGGCCACCGTCAGCAAAGCCGACGAGCCCCTTGAAGGGATCATCACGGCCCAGGGAGGCAAACAAAACGGCTACGTGCTGTATATCCAGGACAACACCATCCACTGGCTTGTAAAACAGGAAGGTAAAAGTTACCAACTTCATTCAGGCAGGAACCTGCCTTCAGACCAATTCACTATCCAGGCCAGTCTGCTGGATGGGGGTGACATGGCACTGAAGATCAATGGCAATACCGTAGCGACCGGAAAAGCAGGCGGCTTATTCAGCAAAGAGCTGTCTCCGGACAGGGTCCGTATTGGTCACGACAATATGGGTGAAAACCAGGTAGGTGACTATGCAAACTGGTTTAATTTCAAAGGACGTCTGAGCGGCAGGGATTCTTATCTTAGTTTAAGGAAACCCGGTGACCAGGGATTTGAGGCCCTGGCTGATAAAAATGCTGGTGAAGAATCCTCCCCGGCCTCAGGGACCGTGACTGTCAAAATGGGGGTTATCCAGCATGAAATGAAATTTGACAAGCCCACTTTCACGGTAAAAGCGGGGCAGCAAGTGACCATCGATTTCGAAAATAAGGATTTTATGCAGCACAACATGGTGATCGGTCAGCAGGGCAGTCTTGAAACCATTGGCAAGGCGGCGGATGAACTGGCCAGGGATCCAAAAGGCGCTGACATGAACTACGTTCCTAAGATCCCCGAGATCATCGCTGCCACACAACTGGTAAATCCCGAGGCTTCTGAATCATTGGTATTCAAAGCACCGGATACTCCGGGTGAATATCCCTACATCTGCACCGTCCCCGGACATTGGCGCATCATGAACGGCGTGATGATTGTTGAATAAATCCTGATTGAAAACCATAAAGAATGAGTTTAAATATCACATTGGGGGTGAGCACCTGGCTGTGGACTTCCCCCTTCACTACTGAAACCACAGCGCTTTTCGGAAAGATCAAACAAATGGGTTATGATGCCGTGGAAATCCCCGTAGAGGATCCAGCCCTCCTGGAGGCGGATAAGGTAAAACAGGCCCTGGAGGAAAACGGCCTTAAACCTGTTGTCTGTGGGGCGTTCGGTACCAGCAGAGACCTGACGAACGAAGACCCTTCATTTCATAAAATAAGTTTTGATTACATTGAACAGTGCTTCCAGGTCAGCAGTGAGCTGGGGGCAAAATTTGTGGCCGGCCCCATGTATTCCGCGGTTGGAAAAGCGAGGCTGATATCTCCCGAACAGAAAAAAAAGGAATGGGACCTGGCGGTTAACAACCTGTACAAAGTATGCCAAATGGCTGAAAAATACGGACAGGAGATCGCATTGGAGCCTCTTAACCGCTTTGAAACCGACCTTATCAACAATGCAGAAGATTTGATGAAATTGATAGGGGACATCAACCATCCGGCTGCAAAGGTACTGCTGGATGCCTTCCATATGAACATCGAAGAACCGGATATCGAAAGGGCATTTTCACAGGTGGGTGATAAACTGATCCATGTGCAAGTATCGGAAAATTACCGGGGTACCCCCGGAACAGGTCAGACCCGTTGGGATGCCTACAAAAGAGGCCTGGAAAAAATCAACTATACAGGGACAGTTTCCATTGAAAGCTTCACGCCTGAAATCAAGGAACTGGCAGGGGCGGTATGCATTTGGAGGCCCTTGGCGGAGAGCCAGGACGGTTTTGCCGCAGAAGGTTTTCAGTTTTTGAAAAAATGGGCGGAATGAGATGCTTCACCAGGAATAAATCAATTTAAAATAACCAAAAATTATTTTTACAATGAGTGACAAAAAATTGAACATTGCCATAATAGGTCTGGGCTTTGGTGCTGAATTCATTCCTATTTACCAAAAGCACCCACTAGCCAATATGTACGCCATTTGTCAGCGAAATGAAGAAAAGCTGAATGAAATAGGCGATGCTTTCGGTGTGGAGAAAAGGTATACGGATTACGACGAGCTACTAAAAGATCCCAACATTGACGCGGTCCATATCAACACGCCTATCCAGGCCCATGCAGAACAGTCATTAAAAGCGCTTCGGGCAGGAAAACATGTGGCCTGTACCGTTCCTATGGCTACAACGGTGGAAGAATGCCGGCAGATAGTGGAAGAAACCGAAAGGACAGGGCTGACCTATATGATGATGGAAACGGTAATTTACAGCCGTGAATTTCTGTTTGTAAAGGAAATGTATGAGAAAGGGGAAATGGGAAAAATACAGTTCCTAAGAGCCAGCCACCAGCAGGAAATGGCCGGTTGGCCGGGTTACTGGGAAGGGCTCCCTCCCATGCATTATGCTACACATTGCGTAGGACCTGTGTTGGCATTGCCCAAAGGGCAGGCGGAATACGTCTCCTGTTTTGGATCGGGAAGGATAGATGAAAACCTCATTGAAAAATACGGATCGCCGTTTGCTATCGAGACCTGCCACATCAAACTAAAGGATTCTGACCTCTCTGCAGAAGTGACCCGTTCCCTGTTCAACACTGCCCGTCAATACCGGGAAAGTTTTGACGTATACGGATCAAAAAAATCCTTTGAATGGACGTTGATAGAGCATGAAGACAGTGTGATCCATACCGGAGAAGAGCCTTCCAGGGTAAAAATCCCTGATTATGCCCACTTATTGCCGGAAGAAATCGCTTCTTTCACCACGGCCGGGGTGTATGATTCAGACGACAACCAACACCTCTCTTTTATTCAAGGCGCGGGACATGGTGGTTCACATCCGCATCTGGTTCATGAATTCTTGTCTGCACTGAATGAAGGAAGGGCTCCCTATCCGGATGCCCGTCAGTCAGCCAATATCACCTGTGTGGGCATTTTGGCCCATGAATCTGCCATGAAGGGCGGTGAAATGATGAGACTACCGGATTTCACCTTCAAAAAGTGAGTCCCGTTAAAAAAAACATAGCTCAAAAAGCGCTGACTTCAGGTCGGCGCTTTTCTTTTATAAAGAAAAGATTTTTTCCATCAACACCCACTTTTCTCCCGGCTTGGCCCAGGGAAGGGTTTTCTGCAAAGTGTCCATTAAGGCTTCCCATTCCTGTACTTCAGGATTTGCGGCGTCCATGGCCTCTTTCTTTTCAAAATCAAAATCCTCTGCCACTTCCATAATCATAAAAAGCCGGTTTCCCGTAAGGTAAATATCCATTACCCGTATTCCCGCTTCCCGGATACTTTTGAGAATATTTTCCGGCACATGGCGGTGGTGATGCTTGTATTTTTCAATAATCTCCGGATCATCCTTCAGGTCCAGAGCAAGACAGAACCTTCTATTGTTATCCATTGATCTCCGGGCTTAACCTATAAAAACCAGCTGCATTGCCACCCCATATTTTTGCTTTGGTTTCATCAGGATAATCTTCCAGATACTTATCCAGTATATCCTTTACCTGTCCGTAATCCGCCGCCAACAAGCACACCGGCCAGTCAGATCCATACATCACCCGGTCTTCTCCAAAGGCTTCGATGACCACATCAAGGTAAGGGAAAAAATCTTCCACATGCCAGCTGTCCCAATCTGCCTCCGTTACCATACCTGAAAGCTTACAAAAAACACTGGAAGAACCTGCCAGCTCTTCCATAAGGTCTTCCCATTCCCCCAGGCGGTTGCTTCTTACATCGGGCTTGGCTATATGATCCAGGACAAAGGCTGCTTCAGGGAAATTTTTAACGGTTTTGATCGCTCCTTTGAGTTGGTGCGGATAAACCAGCAGATCATAGCTATATCCCGCCTCAAAAATGGCTTCCAGGCCTTTCTGAAAATCAGGGCGGAGGATAAAATCCGGGTCAGCTTCATCCTGCAATACATGTCTGAAACCTTTTAACTTCTGAAAAGGCAAATAAGCATTTAGTCGTTCCCTAAGGTCAGGAGATTGAAGGTCAATCCAGCCCACCACACCAAAAATGAAAGAATGGCTTGCTGCCAAATCAAGCAAAAAATGGTTTTCTTCTTCATCCTGGACTGCCTGAACCGCCACACATCCCGAAATTCCGTGTACCTTATATATAGGCTTAAGATCGGCCGGAGAGAAGTCCTTTTTCAATGCAGGCATTTTACCGCTTATCCAGGGATATCTTTCCGGTTTATATTTCCAAAAATGTTGGTGTGAATCAATGATATTCATGATGGTAGGAAAATCAAGGATTTTTATAGATAAAAACATTTACATTCATCCCGGCTCCCACAGAAGCAAAAAGTGTATAAGCCCCGGATTCAAAGTGGTGGCCTTCCTTTTCTCCTTTGGCAACCATATCGTACAAAACAGGTACTGTCGCCACGGAGTTATTTCCCAAGGTCTGAATGCTCATGGGCATCAAGTCACCGGGAATCTCTTTTACACCATATAATGCAAACAATCTCTCAAGAATATTGTGATCCATTTTCGCGTTCGCTTGATGGATGAGTACCTTTCTGATCTGATGGATTCCAAGGCCCATCTTGTCAATACAGCACTTTAAGGTTTGGGGAACCGTTTTTATGGCGTATTCATACAGTTTACGCCCGTTCATTTTCAGGAAAAGGGTGTTATCGGGGTATTCCGGGTTATAGGAAACATCCATTTGCAACAAATGGGCGTGCTCTAAGGTGTCTGACCGGGTAAGATGACTGAGAATACCGGATTGGCCCTGGTTTTTTCGTCCTTCTATAACCACAGCCCCTGCACCGTCAGAAAAGATCATGCTATCGATATCATGAGGATCAGAGATTCTTGAAAGGGTCTCTGCCCCGATTACCAGTGCCCTTTTGGCATCGCCCGATTTGATGTAATAGTTGGCCTGAATCATGCCTTGTACCCATCCAGGACAGCCAAAGGGAAGGTCATAAGCCACTGTATATGGATTTTTGATACCTAATTTATGCTTTACCTTGGCTGCAAGCGTCGGGCATACATCCACGCGGGTATTGTCTTTTCTTATATCTCCAAAATTATGGGCTACAATGATGTAGTCCAGGCTTTCCGCATCAATAGCCGCATCCGCTATGGCTTCCCTGGCAGCGTGATAAGCCATATCAGAAGTCAGATAGTCATCTTTAATGTATCTCCGTTCCCTGATTTCCGTTATTTTTTGCAGTGTTGCAACAATATCCGGATTGGTTTTCTTAAGCCTGTTTCCCTCCCTATCAAAAAATGTTTTATCTAAAAAAAAGTCATTGGGAATGACTTTCTCGGGAAGATATTTTCCCGAACCTATGATAACACTATAAATGTCGGTATTACTCATTTCAATCAGTTTTGTTATGGGCCCTAAAATAAACAATATTCTTATATCCTTGTGGATATTTAATGGATATAATTATTTAAGGTGGATTTTTGTACAATTTTAGGGATGGAGAAAAGCCAACGGCGGATTCAATCATCAGGGATGATGCAAAAAAAAATTATCTGAAAATAACGTGATTTCATTAAAATGGGCGCAAAGACAGGCACCGGTTTGATTGTAAAGGATGGAGGTAATCCCGTTACAAATTGCGTTTGCCCAAGCCTTACGCCCACTTTTAAAAAGGGTCTGTTTTCTTACAAATTAGGGTAAATTAGGTTGTGGCGTGGTTCTCAGGTAAGGCTTGATTTCCTTATGGCCTTTGGGAAATCTGGAGGGTATTTCTTCGTTCGTAATGGCAGGAGCTATTACCACGTCTTCCCCGTGTTTCCAGTTTGCGGGAGTTGCCACGGAATAATTTGCAGTTAACTGTAAAGAATCAATCACCCTCAGCAGTTCGTCAAAATTTCTGCCTGTACTTGCGGGATAAGTAATGATCAACTTGATTTTCTTATCACTTCCTATCACAAACACCGACCGCACGGTGGCATTTTCGCTGGCATTGGGATGAATCATATCATAAAGTTCGGAAACCTTTCTGTCATGATCAGCGATGATCGGAAAATTTACAGTAGTATGCTGGGTTTCATTGATATCATTCACCCAGCCCTTATGGCTTTCCAGGCCGTCTACACTCAAAGCAATCATCTTGACATTTCTTTTGTCAAATTCCTCCTTGAGTTTTGCCGCCGTTCCCAGCTCGGTGGTGCAAACCGGCGTATAGTCTGCCGGGTGGGAAAAAAGTATTCCCCAGCTGTCTCCTAAATATTCATACAAATTAATTTTACCTGCTGTGGAGTCAGCCGTAAAATCCGGTGCGGAGTCTCCTAATCTTAATGACATAGTTTTGGTTTTTTTTGGTTATTGAAGTAATCGATAGGTTTTGTAGGGAAACCAAATTAGGGTCAAAAAAGTTTACTTTTAGACAAAAAACAGTTCCTGCCAAAAGCATGCACAACGGGCTTGTAGTCGAAATGGTGAGAGGATCGAATATTATGGACTAAGTTTCAAACCCTTGGGCAAGGGCGTCGAATATTTTTTTGTTCGGTTTTGCTTTATAGATGAAAGCCTCTATATTTGCATCACCTTTTGAAAAAGAGAGTCCTTTTGAGTAAAATGGTCCGTTCGTCTAGGGGTTAGGACGCATCCCTTTCACGGATGAAACACGGGTTCGATTCCCGTACGGACTACAATTTAGGATTTCTTGTGCCCCGGTCCGTTCGTCTAGGGGTTAGGACGCATCCCTTTCACGGATGAAACACGGGTTCGATTCCCGTACGGACTACAACAAATGATGTTTGTCATCTTTTGATATATTCATAAGTATGATGAATTTTTGTTTGTGGTTGTTAGTGGTTAAAGTGAATAAAAAAGCCCGGTCTGTTGGCCGGGTTTTTTTGTTAGGTGACTATTTATGTGATCACCTGAATACTTTATCTTTTAATGATCAGTTTCATCCGTTTAAATACACCTTGATCCGTGACTAAACTGACCATATAAACTCCGGGACTTAAGCGATGGGTTGGAATGAGATACGCTGAAGTTTTGTTTTCTCTTGTATTGAATTGAAGCAGGAGTTTGCCGGTCATATCATGAAACATGACATTCTGAATAAAAACATCTGCATCTATTTGGAGCATTATCTCATTATTGGCGGGATTAGGAAACAATTGCACTTTAGGGTCCTCCGACGTGGCATTATGCGCCATGACCGCCTCATCATCCCCGTGCACAACAACCCGCAGGTTTTCGCTATCCGCAATATGGCTTTTCTGCCTTATAATTGCTATCCCTGAAATAGAAGCATTGTTGGCCGAAGCCACCATGTTGATATTAAGCACCTCGTCTTCCACATCAATATTTTCGAAGATGAGTTCTGTAGGCTGATTGTTGCTTTCCACAAACAGATCAAAGCCGGCTTTCTTCAATTCATTCTCAATAAAGATATCAAATACCCTTTGGCCTTCGGTTTCAGCAGGACCTGTTTTCCCAAAATAAAATTCATTGTGGTAAGTCTTCACGGTATATAATCCATTGGGTACAGGAACATTGTATTGCAATTGAGAGTCAAACCTATGTGACTGATACAATGGAATAGAACTGGCACTTGTCATTGTTCTCGTAAAGCCCGAACTAAAATAGGCATCACTACCAAATGTGTTGCCATCAAAAATTACATTCGCAGAAGTTCCGTTATTTATGTATAAAGAGAAATTCGGAATAACATCATAAACTTCAATCACCATACTTGTTTTATCCGTGTGGCCTTTTTCATCTGTAACCATTAAACTAACAGGAAATATTCCAGGTGATTGGAAAACATGCACCGGCATAACTTCGTTTGAGGTATTTCCATCCTGAAAATCCCATAAATATGTAAGCTGCCCATCTCCAGTAGAAAGGCTACCGTCAAATTCAACTTTTAAGGGTACTTCTCCCTCAGAAACCGAGGCCAGTGGTAAAGCACTTGGCAAAACCATGTCGGAATCTATGGAAATTATTGCTATTCCTGAAATAGAAGCCGAATTAGCACTGGCAATCATATCAATATTTAAGACTCCATCGGTCACATCTACATTATTAAAAGTAAGTACAATGGGTTGATTGCCGCTTTCTAAGAAAATATCAAAATTTTCTTTAACCTTTTGGTTTTCAATAACAATATCAAAAACCCTTCGGCCAGGTTCAGCAGAAGGTCCAGTTTTTCCGAAATAAAACTCATTATGATAAGTTTTTACCACATAGCTTCCGTTAGGTATCGGTATGCTAAACATAAGTTGAGGGTCAAACCTGTGTGATTGATATAAAGGCATGGAACTTACCTCAGTAGAAGTCCTGTAATTACTGGAACTATAATAACTATTGAAATTAACATCTCCAGTGAACAATTCGTCTTTAAAAAGAACTGATGCAGAAGAACCTGTATTAAGGTATAAACTGAAATCTGGATTTTCTTCCCTTGCCCTTATTTCTACTGTTTCTGAATCTACATTTCCGATCTCATCCTCTACTGTCAACCTAACAATATATTGACCTGCCCCAAAAATGTGAGAAGGGTCGGCTTCTTGGGAACTGGAGCCATCATCAAAATCCCAGTTGTATCTTAGGGTTCCAGTTCCTGTAGAATTACTTCCTTGAAAATTCACTGTCAATGGGGCTATTCCATCCTGGACTGAGGCATTCAATACTGCAACAGGGAATTCCCTATCCATAGATATAATTGATATCCCTGAAACTGATGCATTATTGGCACTCGCAAACATATCGATATCCAGATTTCCATCAGTAACTGTTACGTTGTAAAAAGTCAGGGCAAATGGTTCATTTCCTCCTTCAACATACAAATCGAAGTTTTCTTTGACCAATTGTCCTTCAAGGAATATATCAAATACTCTTTGGCCTGCAGCTGCCGATGGTCCAGTTACCCCAAAATAAAATTCATTATGATGTGTTCGGACTCTATAATCCCCGTTCGGTACTGGGATTCTATAACTTAAATTTTCCGCAAACCTATGCGACTGATATAGCGGTATATCGCTGATCCCTGTTGCCGTTCTGTTGTTGGAAGTATTAAAATAGATAGGCACACTTGACTCACCTAGATAAGAGTACCCCTCGTAACTTACAGAGGCATTGGCACCAGTATTCAGAAACAAAGAAAATGCAGGAACATTCATTTCATCCGATACATTAATTCTTAAAGTATTCCTGTCAGTTCTGCCTTGTCCATCTTCTACAGTTAAACTCACATCATATATACCGGGAGTTGTAAAGACATGGGATGGATTTATTTCACTGGAAAAGTTTCCATCCTTAAAATCCCATAGGTAAGTTAATTGACCCCTGCCTATAGAACCGCTTCCATCGAATTCCACAGCCAAAGGAGCATTCCCTGAAGTAACCGATGACGCAATGGATGCGATAACATGCGAACCGATTTGACCCTCATTAATAATCGCAAGACCTGATATCGATGCATTATTGGCACTCGCTATCATATCAATGTTTAAAAAGCCATCAGAAACAATTACATTTTCAAATACCAATTCTATTGGTTGATTATTGTTCTCTACATATAGATCAAAATCAGGTTTGACCAAATTCCCTTCAATTCTTATATCAAATACCCTTTGCCCCGCATGTGCTTGCGGGCCATTCACTCCAAAATAAAGCTCATGATGATATGTTTTGACCGTGTACACCCCATTTGAAACGGGCACACTGTATTTCAAATTTGCGTCGAATCTGTGTGTTTGAAAAAGCGGTATATTACTGGCATCAAGTGATGTGCTAAAATTACTTGAACTGAAATAGGTACCGAAACTACGGTCACCTAAAAACTCTTCTCCTTGATAAGAGGCGTCGTTTAAGGTTCCTGAATTTAAAAATATTGTAGTTTCCTCATATTCCCCATCTCCTATTAAAGTTATGTCTTCTTGGGACGAATCTCCATATTTTATTTCAAGAACAGCGGAAGCATTCAGCTTCTCACCTATATAATCAAGTATAATTTCATGACTGCTTCCCGTTTTAAGGAGGCTATTCTCTAAAACGCCTGATTTGATTTCAAAGTCTTCGGCATCTTCCCCAACAATATTCATTGATTTAATAAATATGCCCTGATTTCCACCTTCAATATTTATTTTCAGTTTAGAAAACACCCCTGATTTGATCTGTATTGTTCCCTCCGCCTCAAGCGTACTGGCTACACTGGGAGATCCCACAGGATTATCAAACCCAAAATATTCCATGTTTTTTTGGTTTCCGCCTCCCCTATTGGGTGATCCGGCCAACACGTATAATCCTCCCCCGGAAACGATTCCCTGGGTACCGTGTCTTCCGAAATTCATATCATCCAAGTGCTCCCATGTCTGGGTAATTGGATCGTACATCTCAGTGATGGCATATGCTTCTGACAATCCAGCCACTTCACCACCTGCAACAATCAATTTATCCAAGTAATTATTTACCGAGGCTCCGGCCCTTGGTGTGGGAATATTCTGGTCAGATGGCAGTGTAGACCAGCTTTTGGTACTGAAATTATACACATCTACCTCAGGGATTACAGGTGCAAAGGTACCTCCCGTTCCACCGGACAACCTGCCAGAAGCAACGTACATCCTGTTTCCTATGATACTGGCAAAAAAGTGATCCCTAGGTCTGGGAGAGTCTTCCAGGACTTTCCATTCACCGGTATGAGGGTTATATTCATCAAAATAATTTACATAGCCCCCATTATGACCCATTTTGTTGCCATTTACGATATAAAATTTATCATTGAAAACCACCAGGCCAGTTGACCCCCTTCGTCTTTCTTCAGGTATTTCCGGTCCCTGTATCCATTCTTCTTTAGCCGGATCAAAAATCCATATATGATCAGCCGGCTCCTCATCTGGGAAATTGTTGGTTTTGAAAGCCCCAATCACCCAAATCAGCCCCTGGTACTCTACTGCCTGAAAATGATTGAAAGATAAAGGATTAATATTGCTCAATGATTTCCAGGTATCGTTGGTATAATCATAAATATTTATAGTTCTTGAACTTTCTCTCCCCCCCAACAGGTAAAATTTATTTCCGGCCTGTACAAATGCATTCTCATGACGGGCTGAGTAGCTTTCGTCCTCATTTTTGACCTTCCATGTCTGGTTTCTCAATCCGGGACTGATGATCCAAGTAAAATAAAAAGAAACAGCATCAGAACTGATCGGATCGTCATCATCCACAGTGATGGTCACCTGATAAGGGCTGTTGGCCAGAGCCTCATCATCAATTTTTCCATATAAGGTTCCGCTGGCTGGATCTATATGCAGGCCAGGCGGGAGTCCCTCCGCAAAATAATTTAGATTCCCATCACCACCTGATGCTTCCACAAAGAGTCCTCCATCCAATTCAGTACCGGCAAAATCTATCTGATCAGTAAGTGGTTTAATTGCAATGGGAGTCTGAATAGGTTTACCTATAATTTCAATTCCATTTATCAATGGATTTTGTATGTTTCTGATAAAGCTGATATTAAGTTCCCCATCACTAACATTGATTGGGTACTGTTGCATCGCTCCCACCCTATGCCCATACCTTGCCACAAGATCTATATTTGAATCAACTACCTGACTTTCGATGGATACGTCAAAAACTCTCTGAACCAGGGACGATGTACCCTCGAAGCCGTTGCCCATGTACAGGTTCACTAAATAATCACCATCAGGAAGGGGGATGCTGAATTCCATAATGTCCTGGTTGTTGTACCTCTCCCTTCCAAATATCGCGATATACATTTCATCTGAAATATAGGAGGGAATTGAAGAGTGTCTGTTCTTAGGGTCAAAAGGATGACCAGAATTCAATCCAGAATTAACCCTGTATTGATCAGATGAAAAAGCCCCGGTTATATCGTTTGCAAGCCAGTCAGGATTCCCCATCGAATCAGTAAGGTTAACACCACCAGCATTGATCCTCATTAATATTTCTATGTCTTGTTCCACTGACACGTTGAAGGTCTGCTCAACATACAAACCGTTTTGATCGGTTGCCCTGATAGTGATGTCAGTGCTGATGGCATCATCAGGAAAGCTTAAAGAGAGCATATTTTCATTTATGACCGCGCCTACTTTTGTATCGGTATTTTCCTTAACGGAATAGGAAAGATTATTCACCCCTCCATTATCATTGAAATAATTATTTAAATTAATTTCATAATCCGGATCCCCCATCAATCTGTTCACATCTCTCAAGTTCCTAACAATATAAGGCTGGTCACCTTCTACCCTGAAGTAGTTCCATACCCCAATAAATGATTTTTCCCAATCATTTGAAGTACCATATATGCCAATAGCAAGTGGTACCTCCAACTGTTGTATCGCTTCTTTTATTTTTCCTTGAGCATCCATCATACCTATAGAAACCCTTGGGGCATCGCCAAACTTATAAAAGGGCTCAACCGTTCCCTCCACAGGATTTATATCGAAGGACAGTTGCACCAAAGTATTTGAGCCTGGCCTGGCCTGTTCTGATATTCCCACCATCAAAGGGTCGGCATCCATTACATCATTGATTTCCTGCGCCGCCATCACATGGGTTGCTGTGAAAACCAATTTTATGAAATTGCTTTGGGTGCCATCCCCGATCTGGATTCCTACCTCTCCGTTCCCCTCAAAATCATAAAGCTGGCCTGGTGAAGACAGACCTATCAGGCCGGAGGAAATTGTATAAGATCCTGTAACCGTACCTACATTCACCCCAAATTGAAAGCCTTTTTCCTGATCGTTAGAGGAACCGTTGGCCGTTCCTCCTGTCATGGAAACCTGGATGGCTCCGGCCGTTCCGCCGTATATATCCGCTGGCCCCGGGCTTTCTTCCCCTTTATCCAGCCAATTCAGCCAATTGGGATTTGGGGCACCGTTGTTCATGAGACCTGTAAGCCCCAAGCCCCGGTAACCGCTTTCCCGGCCGCGGTTGTCCATTTGATTGGTGAATAATTCATTATCAATGGGCAAATCCCTTGGATCTCCCAACTGGAATGGATCATCCTCATCCAAAATACCATCACCATCATCATCGAGATCGTTTAAATCAGAAACAAAATCTTTATCGTAATCATTAGGAACAGATGCCCCCGAGCAATAATCCGTACCATTGTCAATTTCATCCTGATTGGTATATCCATCAAAATCATAATCTGCATCCGGATCAAAATCCGGATCATCCGGAGAAATACAGATGACATGGTCAGCGGGTGTAAGGATCATGATCCGGTTATCAAATGTAGCCACCCATATGGTACCAGGAAAAATATCCTCATCCCCATTGCAGGCAATACCCAAAGCATTTCCACCGTTCAAATTCCATTTGTTATATTCGATGTTCTCCAAGGAACCATCATTTTTTAAATTAATAAGATGCATTTCACCACCATTCTTGCCGGCGATCAAAGAACCTTTCAGTGCTCCGCCAAAATTGGAGGCTTTGTATTCATCAATCCCGTTGGTGTTGTTAGGAAAGGGGGTGACAATATCAGGCTGAGGCCCATTTGAGTTAGATAAAGAAGGGGCTATGAAATCAGCCTCTGCCGGATTGGCTAAAGAGGAAGGCACAGGTGGCCAATTCGCTGGTAGGCTGTTTGCTGCATATTCTTCAAACCCCGGCTGCCCAGGTGCCACCGGACTCCATATTTCTGTCCGGAATTTATCAGAAGGAGGAAAAACCGGGTCGATATTAGTCCAATTATTGTCATCTCCGATAAATTTGGTATATAAACCAGCTCCACCCGGATTAAAAGGAAAAGATGCGCCAGCTTCATAAGGCACGCCTGGATTTGCCCGTATAGGCGTGGGGTGACCTGCATAAAAACTACCAAATTGATATTGGTTCAGGTCGGCAGTGATCAGCAGCAAATGGTCCCGGTTATCAACATATTCTCCTGACGGACTCGGATTTAAAGGGCTACCCCCTGGCTCGCTCTCATTATAGCTGTTATTTACAAGATTTGGATTTCCTTCAAAGTCAGGAAGCCCACCCCAGTTGATATTGGCTCCATTGTCCGTCGCATACACCATACCCTTTTCAGTTACCACGAGGTCATATGCATTTCTGAATCCGGCAGAAAATATCTGAACAGGTCCACCTTCCACAATCATTCCCATATTCAGGCCATCATTGCCCCCGAAAGGATCATTTTCATCTATACCATCGTAATCAGGATGATGGGGATCATAGATGCCGTTGAGGTTGGCTCGGGTGGGATCGTCCAATGTCGGAATATCATATTTGAACTTCCGGCCTGATATCGGATCTTCTTTGGTGGACAGAGCCCCCAAAGCCCCAAGATCGATACTCAGAATGGCCGCGGACAAAGCATATTCTGAGATAAAAGCAAAATTTTTCGAAGGAGACCCCGCATTCGTCAGCCCCCCACTTGCAACCAGAAGATATGGTGAACCATTAATATAGGTATGCTCAAGACCGTTGGTAGAATGGTTTTCCTCGGACCTCGGCAGTCCCCTTACCAAATCCACAACCTCCCATTCAGAACCCGTCCATTTAAGACGGGTAATTACTCCTGAGTTGGTATCCAGTGCTTTATCCCCACTGGGACCACCCCACTTAGGGTCGCTGGAACCAACATAAATTTCCGGATGGGAAGGTGTACCTGCTACCGCTATACCTGTGATCTGGCGGTTGCCCCTATTATCATATGCAGCATTACCATTATCGTCACGATTTGGAATGGATTTTACGCCCAAAATGGTCTCTACTCCTGTTACCTCATATTTATTTGGAATGGTGTTTATTATGGTGTACACCTTAATCTCACCGTTCAACTGTGCCGCATATAACCGCTCATCGGGGCCAAATTTTAAAGAAGTACCTTGTGAAAGCGGTGGAAAATCTCCGAAATCAAGCGAAGACTGATCGAAACTAATATTCTGCGCATGTACACTTTCGACAACTGGTACACCTATCCATAGAAGAAAACAAAGAAATATTTTCTCTGAAAAATGATTTAATAAAGATTCCACAACTATTTAGTAAAATTTTAGATAATAATTCTTTGAATTATGACGGATTCACGCTAAACATTTATACTGCTTAAAATTACCGTTTTTCCGGAAGAATACAATATTTTAAATTCATTTTTTATATATTTAAATTCATTTTTTTGTATTTTTTAAATCGTATTATGGATATAATCGAAGCCAAAATCAAATAGGTTTAATTATTTTTGAATGGAAAGACCATGTTTTGTACAAAAAAGTCTTTAAAATACTTTCTTTGAAAGCAATTAAAGCCTGTTCAACAGGCTACATCCGGTCAAATTGTGCAGTTTATTTAAACCTGATTCAACTAACCATTTTATCATTGCTCAAACCAGAACTTATCCCCACACACGCTTGTTAAATGAAAATACTTTGGAAAACGGATTAAACCAACTGAACTTTTAATGAAGAAAAAGAACCCCTACTTTCTACTGGTCCTGATATTAGGTGCTCTCAGTACCATCAGTCCATTTTCGATAGACATGTACCTCCCCGCTTTTCCAGCCATTGCCAAAAGCCTGGATACGGATATTTCGAAAGTGCAGCTTTCCCTGACAAGCTACTTAATCGGGATTGCATTCGGACAGTTATTTTACGGTCCCTTATTGGACAAATACGGAAGGAAAAAACCGTTATATGCCGGGCTGTTCCTTTACATAGCGGCCTCCGTGGGATGTGCCTTTACCAATTCGGTGGAATCTCTCATTGCCATGAGGTTTTTACAGGCCATCGGCGGTTGTGCCGGAATGGTGGCCGCCCAGGCTTTGGTAAGGGATATTTTCCCGGTAAATAAGATAGCGCAGGCGTTTGCCCTGCTGACTTTGGTGATCGCCGTTTCGCCTATGATAGCCCCTACCCTAGGGGGATATATCACGGCGCATTTCGATTGGCATTGGATGTTTATTTTGCTGGCAGTCATTACTGCGCTCATTTTGTTAGCAATAAAATGGACGCTGCCTACAGGAGCGGAACCCGACCGGAAGATCTCTCTTCGGCCCGCCAAAGTAGCCCGAAAGTACCTCGAAGTAATGAAAAACAAGCAGTTTCTCACTTATATACTGGTGGGCGGTATAGCCGGGGCAGCCCCTTTTGCCTATATCGCCGGATCTTCTGACGTCTTTATCAATATTTACGGGCTTACTGAAACCCAGTACGGCTGGCTGTTTGCATTTTTGGCCGTGGCCATGATAGGTTCTACCCAAATGAACCACCTGCTGTTGGTCAAATACAGCAGTCAAAAAATCATCCGTGTGGCTTTGAGCTACCAGATGCTGGTAGGATTGGTTATCATTGGCGGTGTATGGTTTGACGTGTTCAATGTTTGGGCATTGATCGGAAGCATGTTTATATTCCTTACAGGTCACGGATTGAGCGTTCCCAATGCAGCGGCCTTATCCTTGGCTCCATTTGATCAAAATGCAGGCAGTGCCTCCGCCATGATGGGATTTATGAGAATGGCCTTGGGGGGTATTGTCTCAGCGCTGGTAAGTTTCTTCCACAACGGCACCGCCATACCCATGGTGGTTCTGATGGCGGCCTGTATTCTGGGAGGTGGCCTGGTACTGTTGGTTTATCACAATAAAATAAAATTTCACCTGCCCAAATCAAAAAAGAAACAAACCTGCGTAGCTCATTAAAATACTACCTCTAGCAGAATTAATGTAAGAAACAAGGTTATGCCAACCCATTCTCTGGCAAATCAGTCCATCCCGCAGGCGGAGTATACTGTAAAGCACCAAATATTTCTTTAACTTTGCGGTTCAATTTGAAAAACAGAATTTAAATCCATGATTTCAGTAGATAACTTATCCCTAAAATTCGGTAAAAGAACGCTTTTTGAAGATGTAAACCTTAAGTTCACTCCAGGCAACTGCTATGGCGTCATCGGTGCCAACGGGGCAGGGAAATCCACCTTTCTAAAAATACTCACCGGTGAAATTGACAGTACCACGGGCCAGGTCAACATTACGCCGGGCCAGCGGATGGCGGTGTTGTCACAGGACCACTTTGCCTTTGAGGAAGAAGAGGTACTCAAAACCGTGGTCATGGGACATAAGAAACTGTTCAAAATCATGGCGGAAAAAGACGCCATTTACATGAAAGCTGATTTTTCCGAGGAAGACGGTAACCGGGCCGCTGAACTGGAGGCCGAGTTTGCTGAAATGGATGGCTGGAACGCGGAAAGTGATGCCGCAGCCCTCCTCTCCGGCTTGGGCATCAAAGAAGATCTGCACTACAAAACCATGAAAGAGCTGGCGGGCAACCAAAAGGTACGGGTGCTGCTGGCCCAGGCTCTGTTCGGAAACCCCGATATCCTCATTCTGGATGAACCTACCAACGACCTGGACGCTGAAACCATCAATTGGCTGGAGGAGTTTTTGATCAATTTCAAAAACCTGGTCATCGTGGTTTCCCACGACAGACACTTCCTGGATACAGTGGCCACTCATATTGTGGACATAGACTTTGGTAAAATCAATATTTACAGCGGAAACTATTCCTTCTGGTATGAATCCTCCCAGCTGGCAGCCAAACAGAAATCGGATCAAAACAAAAAGGCCGAAGAAAAACGAAAAGAGCTTCAGGCTTTTATCGACCGGTTTTCTGCCAACGTCGCCAAATCCAGACAGGCTACTGCAAGAAAAAAGATGCTGGAGAAATTGAACGTCGACGAAATCCAACCTTCAACCAGGAAATATCCC
This sequence comes from Negadavirga shengliensis, assembly GCF_042652345.1. NCBI lineage: Bacteria > Pseudomonadati > Bacteroidota > Cytophagia > Cytophagales > Cyclobacteriaceae > Negadavirga > Negadavirga shengliensis. The sequence goes on along the minus strand of NZ_JBHSJJ010000004.1, from coordinate 131,332 downwards.
GGTATCATTTTTAAACCGGAAAGAGAGGCGGGCGACCAAATCCTCATCACGGATCAGCTTGGATTAAAGGAGAATGGCACGACTTACTTTACAGATGTCAACCTTATGGTGGACAAAGGGGACAAAATCGCCTTCCTTTCAAGGACAAAGCAGGCCGTTACCAAATTTTTTCAAACGATCATGGAAGAAACGCCTGTCCAGTCCGGCCACCTGAAGTGGGGAGTGACCATCAACAAGGCCTATCTTCCCAACGACAATTCAGAATATTTCGATACGGATCTGAAGTTGATTGACTGGCTCAGCCAATACTCTGACAATCAGGAAGAGGCTTATGTGCGCACCTTTCTTGGCAGGATGTTGTTTACCGGGGAAGAATCCCTGAAAAAGGCCTCCGTGCTATCAGGAGGGGAAAAAGTCAGGTGTATGATTTCCAGGATGATGCTTCAGAATCCCAATCTTTTGGTGTTGGATGAACCCACCAATCACCTGGATCTGGAATCCATCCATGCATTGAACAATGCCATCATCGATTTCACCGGCACGGTACTCCTTTCATCTTATGATCATACTTTTGTCCAATCAGTGGCCAACCGGATCATAGAATTCACGCCTTCAGGAACGATCGACAGAAGAATGCGTTACGAAGATTATCTTGAGGACCCTGCTATCAAAGAACAACGGGACCGAATGTATGCAAAGGCCTAATTTCCCTAAAATTGCTGGTTGTTGCCATCATTTTCTACTTGATTTTAACCATGGCCGTGGGGGTCTGGTCATCCCGGTGGATAAAAAATGCCAAAGATTTTGTCCTTGCAGGAAGGCAGCTCCCCTTATTTCTCAGCGCCTCCGCTTTATTCGCTACCTGGTTTGGGTCTGAAACGATTTTCGGAGCATCTTCGGAATACCTTGAACATGGGCTTATAGGGGTAATCGAAGATCCTTTTGGCGGTGCCTTATGTCTGCTCTTGTTTGGTATTTTCTATCTGAAGCCCATTTACAGAATGAACTTGCTGACCCTGGGAGATGTCTACGAGAAAATATTTGGAGCCAAAGTCGGGCTGAACGCCTCCATCTTCATGGTGCCCGCCTATTTTGGTTATGTCGCTGCGCAGTTGGTGGCATTGGGACTGGTGTTGGGCGCAGTTTCAGGAATAAGCCTGGAAACCGGGATCATCATCAGCAGCTTTATTGTCCTTTTTTACACCTTCATGGGCGGCATGTGGGCCATTTCCATCACTGACTTTGTTCAGACGATCGTCATTGTGGTCGGACTGATTTGGGTGGCCGTGATGGTAAGTAATGAAGCCGGAGGATTGATGAATATTGTAAATGCTGCCCCTGAAGGAAGTTTCACTTTTTTCCCTGCCTTCGAACCCAAGGCGTGGCTTCATTATGTAGGTGCATGGGCCATTTTAGGACTTGGGAGTATTCCCAGTCAGGATATTTACCAAAGGGTGATGTCTGCTAAAAACGAAAAAGTAGCCAGGACATCATTGTTTTTGGCCGCTGGCTTTTATCTTTCTTTCGGCCTTTTTCCATTGTTCATTGCCTTAGGGGCAAAAATCCTGTATCCCGAACTTTACCTGGAAAACCCACAAATGCTTCTGCCGGAAATGGTACTTCAGCACGGCGGGCTGGCCATACAGATCATCTTTTTCGGGGCATTGCTTTCTGCCATCATGAGCACCACCAGTTCAGGGCTGTTGGCCCCGGCTGCTATCATTACAGAAAACATCATCAAGCCGGTATTTAAAGATCGTCTGGGAGAAAAGCATATGTTGTGGGCGCTTCGGTTGAATGTGGTCCTTGTAGCAATTATTGCCTCACTCTTTGCTTTTTGGAAAGCAAACATCTATGAACTGGTAGCAGAAGCCTCCATGTTGTTATTGGTTTCCCTATTTGTACCTTTGACGGCGGGGTTATATTGGAACAAAGCATCCAGAACCGGAGCGCTGTGGTCCATCTGGTGGGGCATGGCTGCCTACCTCCTGCTTGGTTTTTATGATCTCCATATTCCTGTCCACTTGGCAGCTTTAACGGTAAGTGCTGTAGGAATGGTCATCGGCTCCACCATGTATCCAACTTTACAAAATCATGACAAATTATCCTGAAATTTCACTCAAAAAAGGTAAAGAAATATCTGTTTTCCGACAGCATCATTGGATTTTCTCCGGCGCGGTGGCTAAAAAGGAAAACGGGATCGCTGAAGGTGACCTGATCCGTCTGGTTGATCATAAAGGCGAGTTTCTGGCGGTAGGCTACTATGCCGAAAGCTCCATCGCCATAAGGATACTCTCATTCGAAGAAAGACCGATTGATCTTGACTTTTGGTATGAACACATTGCCCATGCGCTATCCTTAAGAAAAATTTTGGGCCTTACAGCAAATCCCGATACGAATATATATAGACTTCTACATGGAGAAGGGGACTTGCTCCCGGGACTGATCATTGATTATTATAACGGCACGGCGGTGATTCAGGCACACCATATAGGCATTTGTCATCACATCCATGTCATCGCTGACGCATTGAAAAAGGCATACGGCCCAGATTTAAAAGCAGTTTATGACAAAAGCATTTCGACCATCCCCTCAAATGGGGATCCTGACAACCCATTAATATACGGAAAGCCGCAGTCGGCCATCGTGAGCGAACATGGTCACCGGTTTGAAATCGACTGGATCAAAGGCCAAAAAACCGGCTTTTTTATTGATCAAAGGGAAAACCGAAAGCTGCTTGCAAAATACGCTCAGGATAAAAAGGTGCTGAATACCTTTGCCTATTCGGGAGGTTTTTCGGTCTATGCGTTAAAAGGAGGTGCCAAGCAGGTTTATTCCGTAGACATTTCCGCTCAGGCCATAGAGTGGTGCAGAAAAAACATCGCGGCAAACGGCTTTGATCCCTCAAATCACCCTTGTATCGAGGCCGATGTGATGAGCTATCTCCGTGAAATAGGTCCCGGCTTTGACCTGATTGTACTTGATCCCCCCGCGTTTGCCAAAAATATCCGGTCCAGGCACAAAGCTGTCCAAGCCTATAAGCGGCTCAATGCTACCGCCATCAAACACATTGCTCCCGGAGGCATTATTTTTACTTTCTCCTGTTCACAGGTTATATCAAGGGACCTGTTCGAAGCCACCATCACCGCCGCGTCACTGGAAGCGGGCAGGCCCATCAAAATATTGCACTACCTGACCCAGCCGGCAGATCATCCTGTAAATGTATTCCATCAGGAAACGGCCTACCTGAAAGGATTGGTCCTGTACGTATCCTGAATTCACCAAGATAAAAAGGGAAATTCACCCCAATAAATTCAAAGAACCCAATCAATCGGCGATTGGGTTCTTTAAATGAAAAATCAATGTTGTCAGCCTGCATTTACCCCTGTGGTTCCGCCTCCCTTCAGCGTAAGTTCCACAGGTTGGTTTTCCTTCCATGCCCCTGCTGTAAAATCAGGCACGTCTATGGAATTGGATCGGTTGGCCACCGACCACTCACTTAAAGGTGTAATTGCACTCCAGAGCGCCGCATCATACACATCCTGGTCCAACGGAAGCCCGTTACGCAGACAGTCTATCAGCCTCCAGTCCATCATAAAGTCCATTCCCCCGTGGCCCCCTATCTGCTTGGCCATCTCTCCAACCTTTTTTACGATCTCGGGGGTGTACTGCTCCTCAAGCGCTTTTACTTCCTCATCTTTCATCCAGCCATGCCCGGTTGAAATGCCTTCCTGCGGCCATTTTTGTGCCATCCCTTTGCTGCCGCTTATGAGGTGTATCCTGGAATAGGGTCTGGGCGAAGTCACATCATGTTGGATCATAATGGACCTTCCTTTTTTGGTCCTGACCATGGTGGTGTTCATATTGCCCCGGTAATTTTTGACGGCATAAGAGGAAAAAAATCCGTCTTCTTCCGCCAGCTTTTCTGCGTATGACTTCATGTGAAAATCATTGCTGGAAAGGGAAGTCAGGTAATCCATCTGATCTCCCCTATTGATGTTCATGACCTGGCATATGGGACCTAATCCGTGTGTTGGATACAGGTTTCCATTTCTGAAATTTTCCTGAAGCCGCCACATTTCCTGGTAGCCATCACCTTTCTTGAAATTTAAATCCAACAGATCGTGGATATAAGCCCCTTCCCCGTGGATGATCTCACCAAAAAAGCCATTCCTGGCCATGTTCAACGTCATCAACTCAAAAAAATCGTAGCAGCAGTTTTCCAGCTGCATGCAGTGCTTTTTGGTGCGTTCGGAAGTTTCTACCAGTTGCCAGCACTCCTCCAAAGTAACCGCCGCCGGTACTTCGCTGGCCGCATGTTTTCCCGCTTCCATCGCATATACTGCCATTGGCGTATGCCATTGCCAGGGAGTGGCTATATAAATAAGGTCCAAATCATCGCGGTCGCAGAGTTTCTTCCAAGCATAGGCCGATCCGCTGTATGTCGCAGGCTTATGGTGCGTATCTTCCAGCTTTTTCATCACTTTGTCCACCATCTCCGGACGCAGGTCACAGAGGGCCTTTATTTCTACCCCTTCGATTTTACTTAACCGGTTTACAGCCCCGGGTCCACGCATGCCCAGACCAATCACGCCCACCCTCACGGTCCCGATTTTCGGGGCAGCATATCCGGACATATTAAAACGCTGAACATGGTCCCGCTTACTTTGATGCCACACCTGATCCAGTTGTTCAGCACTCAAACTGCCGAATCCGGACCCCACCAAGCCTATTCCGGCTAACCCGGAGAGCTTCAAAAACTCCCTCCTATTGTTGCTCATAATTTTTGTATATTAAATGATCGGTTGAATTTAGTATTTCAGTTTCCAATTCATAGTACTTTTTACACAAGTATCCATTATATTTTGAAGAAGATCTTCTTTTTATAGAGAAAATAGCACAGGTACCACATTATCGCCAAAGTAAGCAGGGCGTTCAATAAAGCCAATAAGGCTTCAGGAAGACCGGTAGGTTCCAAAAATCCGTAATTGAAAATTTTGACAAAGCCATACAGCCACCTGTTGCCAAGTACTTCGGCAAATAAATAAATAAATATGGGATTCATCCCCACGATGATAAATAACCATGTCCAGGATTTTATTCCTTTTATATCCACCAGCCAATAGAACAGAGCCAGTGTCAATATGGCCCATCCGCCGGAAGCAAACACAAAGGCGGTGGTGCTGATTCTCTTGATGATGGGTGTGATTCCGGCCATATCCAATCCATAGCCCACTGCCAGGCCGATCACGCCGGCGATGAGAAAAGCTTTTATTTTTTCGGCATTTGTTCTCTCCGAAAGCAGCAAATTACCGCACATAGCTCCCCAAAGCGTATGGGCGGCTGTGGGAATACAATTGATGGCCACCCAACCCCCGTTGTTGATTTTTCCCATAAGGATCATATCTACAAACGAGCCGAAATTTTCTCCTTTCACGAAGGGTGCGGAGGGATCATAGGTCCTATACAAAATCTCCGTGAGGACCAATAGTCCCAAGGAGACCGCCAACTGAACCTTAAATGGCTGACGGAGCATAAAATAGGTCAAAAGGATGGTAAAAGACAGTTGTGTCAAAACATTCCACAATTCAAAAACAAGTCTTTGGCTGTACACACAATGCAGCCCCGTGCCGAACAAGAACAGCAGCAAACACCGCTTCAGGACATGTCGCGTGACTTTGCTGCGGTCGCCCGAAACGGCCAGCCGCTTGTTGAGGGAAAAAGGCATGGCCACCCCCACGATAAACATGAAGAAGGGCTGAATGAGGTCCCAAAAACGGAGGCCGTTCCACGGATGGTGCGTGAATTGCCGGACCAACGGAAAAGCCCAGGAATCTTCCGGGACCATCCCCATAAGGGCGCGGTAGACCAGCGCAGCCTCTGCGATCAATAAAAACATGGTAATTCCCCTGTAGGCGTCCAGGGAAACCAACCTTCCTGAAGGAGTAGACGGTGTGAGCATATATGTTGATCAGGTTATTTTGGATGACGAAAAAACAGCCTACAGGCGTATCTAATCATCTGAACAACCAAATATAGGCTTTAGTATGGCTCTGACAAATAAATACTTCCTAAAAATATTGAAAATCCATGAGTGGTTTTAATAAAATATTTTAATTAATTTGATTGTTCAAAAAAGCCTTCATCATGAAACATGTGATACCGATTTATGTCCTGTTCTTATTTTTAGTCCTTTCCTGCGCCCAGTCAAAAGAGTCAAACCATGAAATTGAGCAAGAAGCAGTGGAAGATGATGTCAATGCATTGTTGCTGAGAGATTTTAAACCCACGTCACTGTATGCGAATAACCATACAGAAATAAAGAAAGCCAAATACCCGGTGATAGACCTTCACTCCCATGCCTATGCCCAAACACCGGAGCAGTTGGACGAATGGGTGAATACAATGGACAAGGTTGGCATTGACAAAACCGTAGTGATGACATACGAAACGGGAGCGAAATTCGATTCGCTCGTACAAGCCTATTCAAAATACGGGGACCGGTTTATCCTGTTCTGCGGTTTTGACTACACCGGATACGAACAGCCTGATTTTGGCCCTGCCGCGGTCAGAGAACTGGAAAGGTGTTTTGCGGCGGGAGCCAAAGGTGTGGGCGAGTTGGGTGACAAAGGCAAGGGCCTCTTTTATTCCAGGCCCACGAAGGCTTATGGCATGCATATCAATGATCCGCGAATGAAGCCTTTGATAGAAAAATGCGGTGAGCTCAACATCCCCATCAGCATCCATGTGGCGGAGCCGATCTGGATGTATCATCCCATGGATGCCACCAATGATGGCTTAATGAATGCTTTTAAATGGCGATTGGACAACCAGGAAGGGATTGTGGACCACAATGGAATGATCCGGATACTGGAAGAAGCGGTTTCACTAAACCCCGGGACTGTCTTTATAGCCTGTCATTATGCCAACTCATCTTATGACCTGCGAATTCTCGGCGATTTATTTGACAAGTATCCCAATCTTTATGCCGACAACAGCGCAAGGTATGCCGAAACCGCTACTATTCCCAGAACGGTAAACCGGTTCTATCAAAAATACGCTGACCGGTTGGTATACGGGACCGATATGGGCAGGAATGAGGAAATGTACAAAACCACCTTCAGAATCCTCGAAACCGAAGATGAGCATTTTTATGACAGGAACATTTCCAGCTATCATTGGGCCATGCATGGCTATGGATTGCCTGATGAGGTACTCGAAAAAGTCTATCGTACCAATGCGATGAAACTATTAAAGCTGCCAGACTGACCCCGTCAGCCTTTATGGAAATTTTTAATGAAGATCCTATAAAATCTCCCTCAGTAGGTCTGCCACTGCATCGGCCTGCTGCTGCATGCCGAGGTCGGACGGATGGGTGCCATCCACGGTGGCGTCCATCGTCAGGGCTATGTCCTCGTTTTCCAATAAATAAACTTCCTCCAAACCTTCCACCAGCAATTCCCTGTAAGCTTCCTTGCACCATTCGTTCAGTCTCATATAAGCCTGGGCCCGCTCTTGATTTGACTTACCGTCCGTGTATCCCGCATGTTCCACCAGCAATATGGGGGTAGATGGCCGCTTTTCCTTCAAATATTTTACAGACCGAATAAGTCGCTTCTTTACTTCCTCCTCTGTAAACTCCTCCCGGACCAAATTAGGCAGGCAATCCAATATATACACCTCGCTGTCGATCTCAGAGAGGTATTGGATTAGAGATTCTTCCAACTGGCCATTGCCTGAAAATCCCAGGTTGACGACCGGCTTGTCCAGCTTTCTTGAAAGGATCGAAGTCCAGGCCATCCCCGGCCTGGACGCGCAGGCTCCCTGTGCGATGGAAGTACCGTATACGGTAATCGGTTTTTCCTTTGGGCTGACAGGGATAAATTGAAAATCCCTGCCCTCTTCTACCGCTATCCGGAGGTCCTTAACGGAATTGTACAAGGGCAGGTACAGGTAGAATTCCCTGGAAGTCTGAACGTTGTCATTGAGCACGAAACTGTAGCTCACCGTGTCCCCGAAAGCATAGTTCCCCCTTACCCAGATCCAACTCCCTTTTCCATCCTTAGTGTAAAGGTCCAAGCCGCTGACTCCGGTAGCAGGCATATGGGGCATCTGCAACCTCCCCAGGGGTATATAGCTGGCATCGATTTTTTTGGCATTGGTGGTAAAACGGACCAACAGGCCGGTGGCATTTCTGGACAGGTTCCATACGGGTTCCCTTACCAAAGGCTGGGCTTCATCGGGCAGCCTTGCATAACCCAGATCTTGCCAGCCCTGTCCATGGATGACCTGGTTATTTTCCTTCAAAGGATCATACCATGTTATACTTTGCGCATCCAGGTTCATGCTCCATAAACCCAGCAGCATGATCAAAGCGATTTTATAGCCTTGTGCCGTTCCCATCATCATCGCATCCGATCCATTTTTGTTTTTACCGGTAGGGAAGCGAATGTCCTTAATGATGGTTTTGGTAATTTTGATTGGCATACGATTGGTTTTTTTAAAGGTTTTTAAGAAGCAGATTGAAAAATAATCTTTTTCGCATATAATTATGCTATTGCATTAAAAATATCATCCTGTTTTTTTCAAGTTCTGAAATCAAATGAAAGCATAAGGGAGAATTCGTGTCCGGTTCTACCTGCCACGGATCAGACATTTGTAGGACAATACGACTCTGGGGCAAGACCCTGGAACTGGAGCGGACAGCGGTCACCATCGGCCATGATCATCTCACTTGTAAAAGTACAAATATTTATTGTAATTTAACAATACTAACAAATGTACGGGACGTCATGGGAACATCTACGGGACACCGAGGTGTCGGGGACAGTTTGTCGCTTCCTGCTATAACGAACACATTCGTCACTTCGGGGAGGTACAGTTTGTTCCGGCCAACCGGGAACGAAGCAGTCTCTTAGCTTACGCTCACGTCAAGGGATCGCATCGGTGCGGGCAATGTCTCCGTCAATTAAACCGAATGGTTTCCGCTTCTCGCTATGATAGTTGCGTCACCGCGGGGCTCAACATTTAGAAAATGTACAAATCAGGATTTCCATCATATGTATTCAAATATTCCATGGCTTTGGCGGCCAGATATTTGTTTTCCGAAGCGCTCAATTCCGTCACAGCTTTCAACGTTTCCTCATCCCTGATGCCATTCTTTTTATAAATTTCCAGTATTTCCACCACCAGGGGAACTTCCATATCCAAAAGCTGGCCATTGAGGAGGCGCACGGTAGAAGCGAAAACGGTCCGTGTGTTTTTAAGCAACTGGATGAGCCAGTTCCTTCTTCCATAGTCGAACTTACTAAAATGGGCCATCAGTTCCCGTTGGAACATTTCATCTTCAAGATCTCTTGGGATCAGGGTATTGATGGCTTTTTCGGACAAACTGTAATCATCGGACCCGGCCAGTTCCCATATCAATCTTTTAATCTCCGGATACATCCATAACCGGCCCTTAACAAGTTCCAAGCCCCATATTTTGTCCCGATAGTTTCCGCTGTTGATAATGAGACCGATGAACTCTTCATTACTGGACGATTTTGTCCAATCCGCTATGAGTTCACGGGTTTCACCATAGATGATTTTATAAAGCTTATGGGTGGTATAAGCCGCCCCTTCAACCACGTATTCCAGAAGATCCTTTGAAGTTGCTCCGGATATCCCGTCAATTTCTTCTTTTGGAACTTCTGACGCCATCATGATTTCATTGTATCCGAAATTTCCCAACGGCAGATCGGGATCGGATAGCAATTCATTTAGCCTTATATATTCCTCTTCTGTAAAGGGATCATGATCGTGCTTGCTCAAATATTCTCCTTCGGGCAACTCAAATCCCAAATACCGGCCGGTAGGGTTCCAAAAGAGTTTGATATCCAAAAGGCGGCACTGGTTATCAAAGCAGACGCTGGTCCGGATGTTTCTGGCGTAATGTACCGGGAACCCCGATTCCGACAGGTACTGGTACAAAGTATCCACCGAGGCATCTTCCTCAAGATTGATCACCTTTTTGCTAAGGCCGGTAACCGCCAGGTTGATCGTTTTTTCATTCATGTATTTTATTTCTTCGTTGCCGGCATGAAATGCCTTCAGATGAAATAAAACCACACTGCAAAAAACGGCGATAGGATAAAAACATGTAAAACTCATTCCACACGATCTGTTTTTATTTGGAAACCAGAGCCTTTAAGCCCTGGGCACAAGACCCCCATGTTGTTCCAATAGTTTTCTGATATCTTCTACAGGCACCTCGGCAGGGGTTTTGCCCTGTTGGATGGCCAAGGCGGCGGCCGCGCCTGCTGCTTGCCCCATGCCCATACAGGAGGCCTGTACCCGCAAAGCGGAATTGGCCAAACGGTCACTGCTCAAACATCTTCCCGCTACTATGAAATTCCTGCTGTTTTTGGGGATCAGCGCCCTGAGAGGAACCGTGGCGACAACTCCTTCAGACAGGTGTTTCGGGGTGACGCCATGCTCAATGATGTGCAAATCAATGGGATAATAGGAATAAGATAAAGCATCATGAAAAACCTTTCCAGTGACATAATCTTCATGCGTGACTTGATACAGCCCATCTATACGATAGGTTTCCCTTACTCCTGTTTCCGTCCTCATGTCGATGATCCGGATATTTTCGCACCCAGGTAGGCGCTTTAGAAATTTCAGGTGTTTTAACAAGGAAGCCCTTCCCCTGATATTGGCGATGGTGTGCAACTCAGAGGTGGTAGAGTCAGCCTCCGCGATATGCTGGATATTATCGCCCTTGGTCCTCAAAAGGCCAATGATGTTTCCCCTGAACTCAGACCGTACCAGTTCTCCGCTTTGAACGGCCTTTTCATAGGCTTCCTTGATCAATTCCAGATCAAGTTGCTCCAAATCGTAGCCACCTATCGTAAACATCAATGTTCCCGGCTGGGTCTCCGCCTCCCTTAGCAGATCAAAACCTGCTATCGAGGCAGCATAGGCGTTTCCGGAGCAGTCGATAATTTGTTTGCACTTTATTTCTGCGTGGACCCCTTTCCCCATGGTTTCCACATACCAGTAACCATTTTTAGAGGTAATTTTCGTGGGAGACTCATAAAAACGGATATCGACCCCAGCCTCAATGCATTTTTGTTCGATGATGATCGCATACAGAGGCCCATTCAGTCTCACCTGATGCGTCCAATGTTGCCGGCCATGCGGAATGGAGAAGTTAGGCAAGGTATCCCCATTCAAAGCAACAGCTTCCTGAACCATTTCCCAGCCGATACCGCTGATGATTTGTTTCCCCCAGGCGAAAAAAATACCTGGAAAGGCTACCCCCGAAGTTGTCGTCGTTCCGCCCAGTTGGCTCTGGCACTCCAATAAAGTCACTTTATGGCCCGCCCTTCCAGCCTGGATAGCCGCTACCGCACCGGCAGTTCCCCCTCCGACAACCAATATATCTGTTTCAATTTTTCGTTTTTGAATTTTATAAGGTTCTTTTAATGTATCTCCTTTTGAAAGATGGGGGGCAGTCAGTCCCACTGATAGGGCCCCCATCCTGGCAATCATTTCTCTTCTTTTCATCTTTAATTGAATTTGAGTAACTAGACCTGCCAGGTTTTAAAAACCTGGCAGGTCTTTAAAAATCAATAACCCGGATTTTGATCGGTGGCAGGGTCTATGGCACCGTTAAAATTGGTTTCCTGCAGGGGAATGGGCCAGAGGTAATGTGCCTCGGCAATGGTGAGGCCTTTGTTTTTCATGACGAATTCCTGGGCCCTGCCCGTCCTCTTCAAATCCAGCCACCTTTTGCCTTCAAACTGGAATTCATAGGCCCTTTCCTGCAACACCGCATCCAGAAAAGGATCAATTTCATTTGCGCCAAACTGATAATCTACAGGTGATGGTGACTGGGGTGGATTCCCGTAAGCCCTCCTTTTTACCTGATTCAGGGCTTCAACTGCTTCCTGACCCACCGCGCCATCGGATCTTGCAGCGGCCTCCGCGAAAATCAGCAAAACCTCTGCGTATCGATAAATGGGCAAATCATTACCGGCTCCCGTCTGGCTTATCGCATTGGGGTCTATGTATTTACCACTAACCAACGTGGTGGATCCCAAGCCAAAATCAACCTGATCCCACAGATCTTTTCTAATGTCATCATCATCCCATTCCATGTAAAACGGGTTGGTGGCATCACTGTAATGGGCGTAGGCCCCTCCGAAATTAAAATAACCGGTACTGGGGTGATTCAATACCCAAAGCATCCAGTTGCCCTGCTCCAATTCCCTGGCAAACTTGAAATAAAAGATCTCTTCAGGGCTTGTCGTCAGTTCGGGACCGAAAATATTCCACTGAATGTCGGCTTTGCTGGTCACGGGCACCAAAGAAAACCTGTTTGACTGGATAACTTCCGAGGCTTTGTTTTTTGCATTTTCATATTGTCCCAGAAAGAGGTATACATCTGCCAAAAGGGTTTTCGCAGCATAAACCGTGGGTCTTCCCAAATGCTTGGGGGTTTCTGGAAGATTGGTCTCTGCTTCCGCCAAATCCGCCAAAATCAAACCATATACGTCCTGAACGGAGCTTCTGGGCAGATCAATTTCCTGCATGGTATTTTCTGTCCTCAGCGGCACGCCTCCCCAGTTGCGGACCAGGTCAAAATAGCTGAGCGCCCTGAGGAACTTTGCTTCGGCGACATACAAACGGATGTGTTCTTCACTTATATTACTGCCGTTGGGGGCGTTTGCTATGACCAAGTTTGCATTTCTGATGGCTTGATAAAAGGAATCCCATCTCGATCCTGCAGTGTTGATGTTTGTTGGATTCAATCCGGCAAAGTCATTGTATTGCGCCCGGCTTCCCCTTCCATATCCCCAATCGGTGTGGGCATCCAGCACCGCTATCTGTTCTGCCCTCATTGACCTTAAAGGGGAATAAACGGCATTTACTGCCGTTTCCACCTCTTCGGCCGTGTTGTAGAAATTTTCCACAGCGACCGTCTTGGGCTGTTCCAATAGCAGATCCTCGCAGGCACTCAAACCCATCATAACGATGAGTAGGATCAAGTGCGAAATATATGGTTTGTTATATTTTTTCATCGCTTTAATTTCTTTAACTGGTACAAAGATTAAAACCCAAGCCTGAAGCCCATGGTGATGGATTTAGGAACAGGATAACTATAATGGTCAATTCCTTGTTGGATTCCTGCCCCTCTGGAATTAACCTCCGGATCCCACCAGGAATATTTGGTGAGGGTGATTAGGTTTTGGGCACTGACATATATTTGGGAATTGTGGATCAGCGCATTTCCAATTTTTTCAAGAGGTATTCTATAGGCTAACTCAATATTCCTGAACCTCAAAAACGATCCGTCTTCAATGAACCTGTCCGACACCCGCGCCGAGGCACCTCTGCTTATCCTTGGATACTTCGCGTCCGGATTGGTAGGTGTCCAATGATCATATAAAACATCTTTGGGCATGTTCATTCCCTGACCGTAATCCAGGGTACTTGGAATAGAACTTACATTGAGAATATCATTTCCATATGCCCCCTGAAGGAAAAAACTCAACTCAAAATTCCTATAATTCATGTTGGAATTAAAACCATAGATGAATTTGGGATTAGGATCACCTATGTATGTCTTGTCATTGTTGGTAATACTGCCATCTCCATCCACGTCCAAAAACCGGATTTGTCCATTCTCATTGTATCCATCCTCAACAAATCCCCAAAATTGACCTATGGGCCTGCTTTCTCTTAAAATGGTGAGATTATCCGCTACCACCAGGACATTTACAAAAGCCCCAAGAATGTCCTCACCATTATGCAGACTGATCACCTTATTTCTGTTAAAGGCAATGTTTCCAAAAACATCCCACTTAAACTGTCTGGTCAAAACTTTGGCATCAACGCTGAATTCAACCCCTTTATTCTGCACTTCCCCCACATTCTGCACCGTGGTGGTAAAACCCAATGAACTCGGTAAACGGACGGTATTCAATAAATCCCGGGTGTTCTTGACATAATAATCCGCATTGAAAGTGATTCTGTCGTTAAGCAAACCTACATCCACGCCGATGTCCAACTGTTCTGTGGTTTCCCATTTCAGATCACCCGGAAGCACAGTGCTGGGTGCAAAGGTATTATAAAGCTGGTTGCCGAAGATGGTGAAACCGGGGCTCAATTGATTTAACGTGGCATAGGGATCAATAGCCTGACTGCCGGTCAGCCCCCAACTGGCTCTTAGCTTGAGGTCTGAAAGGAAAGATGAAGAAGATAAGAAACCTTCATCAGATATTCTCCACGCCGCAGCTCCGGAGGGGAAGTATCCCCATTTGTTTCCGGGACTGTATCTGGATGATCCATCGGATCTGAAACTAAAAGTAAACAGATATTTATTGTCATAGGTGTAATTAACCCTACCCAAATAAGACAAAAGCACCGCCTTGGAATAACCGCTGCTGGGAATCCCCGGGGTCTCAGCAGCACCCAAGCTGTAGGTCTCGAACGCATCACTCAAAAAACCCACACCGCTTGCGGCCAAAAAGGTCCTTAGGAAATCCTGATAAGTGAAACCGATCACTGCGTTCAGTTGGTGCTTATCAGCAAATGTATTATTATAACTGAGGGTGTTTTCATTTAAAAGACTTCTGAACTGGCCCGTGCTTACGCTGGCCCGGCCGGGAGAGTTAAAAAAATTCCTGGTGGTGTAACTATCGTTTCTGTCGTCCCTGTTTTCGATACCACCCGATATCCTTAATGTCAATTCCTTTGTGGGCTGGTATACAAAAGCCATATTGGTCAAGACCACATTGGCCTTGGTTTCATTGAATTGCTCGTTGATATGATTCAGGGGATTAATGATGTCAGGCGCCACAAAAGGGTATTCATTGGCCAACACTTTATAAGAACCGTCCTCATTGTACGGTTGTGAAATGGGGGCCGCAGATATGGCGGCGCCTATCATGGAATTTCCACGTTGTCCTCCCCCACTGTCCCTTCTTTCCGTTTTTAAATGGGTTAGCGTATTATTGAAGTCTATTTTTAGTTTCTCACTTATCGCATGGGTGATGTTTGTTCTCAGTGAATAACGGTTATAATCACTTCCCTTTACAATCCCTTCCTGCCCCAAATAACTGCCTGATATGGCATACTGTGTCTTGTTATTGCCTCCGCTGACATTCAAAGAGGTGGATAATATAGGGGCTTCCTGAAACACCAAATCCTGCCAGTCAAAGCCTTCGCCGAATCCTGCAAGTTGTTCCTCGGTGAAATAAAGGGGGATGTTGTCATTGGCCGCCTGAATATTTTGGAGTTCAGCATACTCCCTGCCATTCATCAAGTTCAGCTTTTTTCTCAAAGACTGGACGCTGTAACTTGATTCAAAGTCAACCTTTGTCGTTCCTTCTTTGCCTTGTTTTGTGGTGATCAAAACTACGCCGTTGGCTCCTCTCGATCCATATATCGCCGTGGCTGATGCATCTTTCAAAACTTCTATGCTCTCAATGTCAAAATTGTTAAGGTTGGTTGGATTGCCGGAAAAAGGAAACCCATCAATGACATACAAAGGCTCATTGCCACCCTGGATCGAATTGGTTCCCCTTATCCTGACACTGATGGGTGAACCGGGGGCGCCGGTGTTTTGGATCACCTGGACGCCTGCTGCCCTCCCGGACAAGGCCTGCATGATATTGGAGGTCGGAAAAGCATTGATCTCCGCGGCTTTTACCTGCGCCACAGAGCCCGTCAGGTCGCTTTTTTTGACGGTGCCGTAGCCGACCACCACTACCTCATCCAATGATCTCGCATCTTCCATCATTTTCACATCGATGATATTCGATGAACTTACTGCCCTTCTCTGGTTCTCATATCCCACGAAAGAAAAAATCAAAACAGTTCCCTCTTCCGCTTCAAGGGTATATTTTCCGTCGATGTCGGTTATCGTCCCCACACTGGTACCTTCGATGATGACCGTTACTCCCGGCATGGGCTCCCCGTTTTCGTCCGTGACGGTGCCGCTTACCTCTATTTCCAGCACCTCAATGGATACCAGTGCCTCGGGGTTGTGCTTCTTGGGTTTTTGTACATGGATATTTTGATTGATCTGCTTGAATTCAAGGCCGGTTTGCTTCGCGATATCCACCAGTACTTCGTAAAGGCTCTGGTGGTTGTCTCCAATAAAAATGGGTTGGAGGTCCCTTACCTCTCTGGTAAGGTAAACAAAATTAAAATCAGATGCCTTCTCTATTCTCCTGAAAGCATCCTGGACAGATACCCCTTCCAAAGGTATCCTGATCATCACTTCTTCTATGCTTTTGATCTGCGCATTTCCGTTCCAGGCAAATAACAAGCTCATGGTCGAACATTGGATCAAGAAGGCATAGGTAAACAATTTGCTCATGCGTATAACATGGGTAAGTATAAGATTTTTCATATCTTTACATGGTTTATTTTGGCTATTGACTAAATGGTTGAATAGACTGACATCGGCTCCTGATTAGCGTCAAATAGCCCGATGTACGATTTCAACCGGAGGTGTTGCAGCATCTCCGGTTTATTTATTAACATGGTTTAGGATCAAGTCGAGATGTTGGGAATGATATTTTGGTCCACTAATTTCCACGGATTTTTTTGACTTTAAAACCTTCCCAAATCCAGTAAATAGCCACTTTTAATGGGGCTCTTTGGAAGATATTTAAACTAAATCATTCGTGTCAATCCCCCGGTATCAGCCGGGGCAGGCTGTGAAATTCGTGGACAGTTTAAATCCAGAATTATTGCTTGATCCATAGTTTATTGTTCCATAGGCATTTTGGGTTTAGGGTGTGTGTTTGAATGTGATGCTCACTTTGTCTTTTTTGATTTCAAAATCCAGTCCGGCTGTATATCTCAGCCCCTCCAGGACATTTTCCAGGGTCTCGTTATAAAACTTTCCCGAAAGGTTCATCCCCGGTCTGGGCCGGTTTTGAAAATGGAATTTGACCCCGTACCAGTTTTCCAGCGCCCTGATGGCTTCGGATAATTCCGTATTGTTAAAGACGATCATTTTTCTCGTCCATCCCATCACCTGGTCCTCATCAAACCTTACCTTCAAAAAATCACCCTCGCCCGGTTGGATTTTCAAAGATTGCCTGGGTTCCAAGATGATTTCGTCCCGGTTTTCATGGGGTACTCCTATGGCCACTTTCCCCGTAACCAATGAAATCAGCAGATGTTCCTCCCGATAAGCCATGATATTGAAGGAAGTTCCAAGGGCCGTGGTGCTTACCTCACCGGTTTTTACCGTAAAAGGCCTGCCGGGGTCATGTTGTACTTCGAAAAATGCTTCCCCTTCCAAAAACACTTCTCTCCTTTCCGGAGAAAAATTTTCCTGGTACCTTAGGGAACTGCCGGAATTGAGCAGAACCTTGGTGCCATCTCCCAGTGTAATGCTTGATTTGACACCGGGGGGAGTGGTATATTCCTTGAATTTGGCAGGAACAGGCTGTTCCGCTACCGGTTCTGTTGGGGCCATCCTGCTGGCCAGGAAACCCACACCCAAGGTCACCACCAATATGGCCGCTACCCTCCACATCATTCTCGCCACGTCTGAGCTGCCGCTGTTCCCCCGTTTCGCATCCGAAAGCCGGTTGATCGGAATGATCTTTTGTTGTTGGGCCCGCTTGTCCTCTTTTTCGGTCTCTGTATCTATATAATCCCAGATTTCACCGAATTCCGATTCCTGCAACGGGTATTGATTGGAGAACAATTCCAGCAGCAGTTCCTTTGCCAACTCCACATCCTGAATTGCCGTGGGGTTTTTGGCCAGGTAGCTTTGCCAAATCTTATCCGATTCCGGATTGGGATGCAGCACCCATTTCCTGAATTCGGGATTCAGCACCAGGTCTCTTACGGAATTGCTGTAAATATCCATTGAAGCGTGTTTTCTATAGACATGTGTCAGCACCCGGCGATTTCTATCCTTTCTTTTGGAAAAAATTTTTGATTTTTTTACTCAATAAGAAAATGTGTGGCAGATTTATGGTGTCCTTTCTGGGTGTGGGTATTACTATCTACATCTCCCATGCCATGCATCGCAAACCCCATCCTCTCCCTTTTTAGGAGAACCGAGGGGGATCCTTTCCGCGCGTAGACTGCATCTGCACCCCAATTATCCTTTTAAAACACATACCGGGGCATTTGCAAGGCTGGTTTCCTTCCTTCTTCAACAACGGATTGTGACTATATGTAGTGCGGGATTTCAAGGCTTATGCCCCTTACTAAATGACGACGACAAGTGCGATGCCATCACGCGTCCAGAAACAAGGTATGATCCTCGACAAAGTAGGTCATCTAAATAACCATGAAATTCAAAAATAATATTTTGTGGCAGGCCATTTTCTTCTCTTCAACGAACGCTCTGTTCCACTATAGATGAATCATTGCGTTTCGCAGTTCAGGCTTCTTGCCATTCTTATTCTTCCGGTGATTCGCACGTTTTATCAATTCCAGATTTCATTCATTGCTGTCAGGATGATTGGCTTTCCGTCAGTAACCACAATAGTATGTTCGTGCTGTGCCATAAAGCCCCCTTTATTTCCTACCATGGTCCAACCGTCATTTAGCGTTTCGGCATAAGTGGATGTAGTTGAGATAAATGTTTCAATGGCAACAACAGCGTTTTTTCTAAATCTTTCCGGATTAAAGCGGTCTCTGTAGTTGGCTATTTCGTTTGGTTCTTCGTGAAGGCTTCTGCCTATTCCATGCCCTGTTAAATTTTTGATTACTTTATAACCACGTTTTTTTGCTTCTGTTTCTATCAGATGTCCTATATCTGAAATCCGGACCCCACCTTTTA
Organism: Negadavirga shengliensis; assembly: GCF_042652345.1. Taxonomy (NCBI): domain Bacteria; kingdom Pseudomonadati; phylum Bacteroidota; class Cytophagia; order Cytophagales; family Cyclobacteriaceae; genus Negadavirga; species Negadavirga shengliensis. The sequence continues at coordinate 112,521 of NZ_JBHSJJ010000004.1, read as the reverse complement.
TATGATAAATTGCTTTATGCAAAATCTGCTTTGAAGCATCTATAAGTTTTTGGTGTTGGTGGATGTCTTTGCCCAGAACAAATGAACTTCCGTTATCAGACCAAAAACCATTGAGCTCGGCTGAAACATCAATATTCACCAAATCGCCTTCTTTTAAAATCTTTTTATCGGACGGGATGCCATGGCAGAATTCATTGTTTACGCTTATGCAAGTCCAACCCGGAAAGCGATAGGTTAAAAATGGTGCTGATTTTGCCCCCCAATCCGATAATATTGTGGCCCCGTAATTGTCCAACTGCTTTGTTGTCATGCCGGGTCGGGCATAGTTTCTCATTTCCCTTAAAGTGTAGGCAACGGCTTCACTTGCTTTTTGCATGCCGATCAGTTCCGTTTCTTTTGTTATTGACATATTCGTTTAATTGTTTGTTTGTTGTGGTTTTCGCCATAGCCTAACCCGTTAACCGGATTCAGCTACCCGAAGGTGGCGACTTCAAAGCACTTGACTGTCAATCAAGTACAAACTTTGATACAAAGCTTGTACTAACCACTTAACCGTCAGTTTAGGGTAAGCGCTATTGCCGGTTCCGGCTTCTTTGTTAATTCGTAAGTCCTTTATAATCAATGACAAATTTAAAAATTAAACGCACCCATCAAAGTTAAAGCAGAATAAGTCCACTGGTCATTACCAATTCCATTTACTTCCACTCTGGTAGCATTTAATTGGTAAATGAGTTGTAAATCAATAGTTTTTGATTTGTTTTTAAATGGCTGAATCGAATATCCCATTGCTGATGAAATATTTGTTCCTACACCAAACTGATGAAAGAACCCTTGTTCGTTTTGTGCATTGAGAAACCTATTTTTGGTAAAAACTGACGCAAGCCCTGCGTCAGCTTTGAAGAATAAATTGTTTTGCGTAAACGGGTAATATTTGGCAGCAAATCCCAATGAAAGGAAGTTGAAGAAGAATCCTTCTTCATATCCACCATTTTGGGGTTGCGAGCCAGTAAGCGAAGTTCTAAATGCAGTTCCAAGCATCAGACCGTTAACCATCTTTACAGGACGATAATAAGCTAATGCAACAGACCAACCTATGAGGCTACCATAGTTGCCAATATTTTTTCTATTTCCTTGCTCGTCAGCAAAATAGCTTAATGCATTACTACGCAGGTTTGCCGATTTGTTTAGTTCAGTTCCATCGTGTAGAAAAGGCGTTGAAATGCCAATGCCAAATTCAGTCTGAACGCTTTGTGATAAAGGGTTTTGAGCTTGAACAACTGCGATAGAGTTCAGTAAAACCACTATGAGAATTGTTGTGTTTTTCATCTTACTTATTTCTTTTAAGGTCAAAAGTATAACCAATGCTTACATTGACAATCAAAGGTGAAAAGCCTATTCCCGAAGCCAAAGATTTTAACTCTTCTGTCTGACCTGTCCGTGTATTTTCATAGCGATAAGCATTATTGTCGAAACTTGAAGCCACTGTTGGCCAAAACCTAACACTTGGTGCTACGGTAATTCCTTTAAGAGCATTTTCTTTCTTTTTGAATGGCTGGAAAAAGCCGTACAGTCCAGGTCCGACACTGTAATTGTTGGCATCTACGCCTATTCTGTTCTCAATAGTTTGTACATCACCTTCGTAATAAAATTCAAAACGATGCCATTTGGGTTCTACACGCAAATTGAGCCACTCTGTGAAACGATATCCAATGCCAAATCCTGTTGAAAAAGGCATATGTACCACTAATCCTTGACTTTGTAAATAGTCAGGAAGTAAACTCCCGCTTAAATCAAGTGAAATCCCGTGCGAATAGTCAAAAATAAGACGATTGTGAATGTAGTTTACTTCCACATTGAAACCGCTTACGACAAGAGGCTGAGTTAGTCCAAATACTAAAGCAATTTTTTTGTCTTGCTTCCAGTCTTTGCTTTGTGCATTAACGCGTTGACTTAGTGAGCAACCAAGCGCAAGTATGAATAAGAGAATTTTAAGTGTTTTCATTGAAACAGAGATTTTAGTTATTGATACTGCAAAGGTCAAAATCTCTGTTTTTAATTTCCTTCACATTTGTGAAGAAATGAATCAGCCCTTGAAATTTTTTCTGATCCTACTCAATGATTGTGGCGCAATACCCAGATAGCTAGCAATATGGTACTGTGGAACACGCTGTATAAACTCAGGATTCTCTTTGGCAAATTTGGCATATCGCTCTTCGGCCCTTAAAACCTGTAACTCATTATTTCTTGACATTGAGGCGATAAAATATTTTTCTATCAGTTTACGAGTGTATATCTCAAATGCTGGAACTTCCATATATAGCTTTCTTAAGCCTTCAAAAGAAATTACTTGAAGTTCAGTTTCTTCAATTGTTTTAATGGATATAGGCGAAATACTATGGTGAATAAAACTCTCATATTGTGTAATCCAATCCGCTTCTTTCGCAAAATCGCAGACAACTTCTTGCCCAGTATCACCTATTTTATAATATAAAACGATACCCTTTTCAATGTAGGCTAAATTTCTGCAAATTTGACCTGACTTGATGAAGTATTCGTCTTTGTCTAAGTATTTAGGCTCAAAATACTTTATGATTAAGTCCAACTCAAAGATGTTAACTCGTTCTTGTTCTAAATTTGTATGTAGCCTTTTTTTCGTCATCTTTTGCTTTTGGTTTTAGCCTGACCGCCAATATGTTCATTGCTTTACCTTTGGTCAATTAATCCCTCTAAGTTGGAAGGGTTTGTGCACCGCCAGGCGGATTAAAACTATGATATTATTACAAATTATCAAATATAAACCAGTTGTGTTACCGGGATGGAGTAACACCGCTTTTTTTGTGTCGCCGGCAAAGGAAGAGATCATTACGCCTCAATCAAAACACATTTCTCCAGAAAAATCCGGCCCGACCATATACCTATACCTTAAACGGGGCAGCATTTACTTTAAGGGGTCAATTAATATCCGACAAACAATGACAACAATGACAACACTGACAACCACGACAACAAGAACAACCCGACAACAACGACAACAACCACAACAACGACAACATGGATAACCCGGACAACCCTCAGATCTCCTCTCCAAAAACACAAAAAGGGAAAAACCGCTATCAAGCAAGCAACAGCAAAAACAACAACACAAGATAATGTTTCCTCAGGTTGCAGATAGCCTTCCAGGTCAGGGTGTATACGGACTGAACGTTGATACCCATAAGTTTGGAAATTTGGTCATTGGATAAATTCTCAAAAAACACATAGCGGATAACCTCCTTTTGCCGGGAAGGCAGTTTATCCAAAGCATCCAAAAGCCTTTGGTTGACCATTTCTTCCTTTTGAAGGTGAATGATGCCCATTTCCGAATCGTTGCGGAAATACAGGGCATGCAAGCCCTCAGCCTGCTCCTTGGCATGCCGGTTGGATTCCCTGACGATTTCCTTCTTGATTTTGTTGGCCAAAGCCTTAAAAACGTACATTTTGACGTTCTTCACTTCCACCCCGTTTTTTCTGTACCGCCATATCTCAATAAAAAGTTCCTGGATACAGTCCTTCACCAGGCTCCGGTTAGGGGCGATAGACAACCCAAAAGCCATCAACTCCTTGGCAAAAAGGGCATAAAGGCCTTCCAATCCGGTTTTGTCACCGAGTTTTATCCGTCTCCAGCATTCCTTTTCGTCAAAAGCAGAACCGGAGCTGTCATCTACATTAAAATCGGCCATTATTGGGGTTGTTCTATTGCTAACCCTCAATTATAGCCATTATAATTTTCATTTGCCAAAAATTTGTTTCTTTTGTTTTTCTCAAAATAGCAGGGTATTTTAAGGCTTTGGAAAGTATCATACAACCTCTTATACTGGTTAAACTCCTTTGCTACGAATCCATTGCAGGAAGGACATCCTTATGAGATCACTTTGTCTATCATGACGTAAAATGCTTTCTTTCAGCTGTTTGCTTTTGGATCAGCAACGGGTTCATATTATAATTTATTCAGCCTATGCGGAGATCAGCTATTTTGGGAAATGGAACATTAGACCGATAGGATCAATAATCTGATGGGCGCTTTTCTTAATGATCCGGTGGGCAGATTTTAAAGTTTGCATAAAAATAGAACAACGATGTCGAAGCTACACAGAAGGGACTTTATTAAAATGTCGGCGAAAATAGGTCTAGCCGCGTCGATATGGGAGCCACTTTTACAAAAAGCGCTGGCAGTAGAGGCCTATAACGCCACCCGGTCCATAAATGATGTACAGCACATCGTCATCCTCATGCAGGAGAACCGTTCCTTTGATCACTATTTTGGCGCGATGAAAGGCGTGCGGGGATTTGGAGACCGCTTTCCCATACCGCTTGAAAGCGGTCAGCGGGCATTTCACCAATCAGACGGTGAAAAAATCGTTCCCCCTTACCGTGCCGACGGAAAGGTAACCAATGCGGCATTCGTTAATGGTACTCCACATAATTTTCCCGACACACAGGCGGCGTGGAACCAGGGAAAGTACGGGTTTTGGCCCTTGTTTAAAACGCCCTATTCAATGGCCTATTACACCAGGGAGGAAATCCCCTTTCAATACGCCATGGCCGAATATTTTACGATTTGCGACGCCTATCACTGTTCCATAGCCACAGGTACAGATCCCAATCGAATCATCTTTTGGTCGGGCGCTGTCGACAATCCCGAAAAACGGGCCGCAGGTATCAACTGTACCGATGCGGATTCGGAGCCGGTCAATCTGCGGTGCTGGATCAAAGGACAAATGCCCGAACCTGGCTATACTTATCAGGGAAGTGCCTTTACATGGCCTACCATTCCTGATGTGTTGCAGGAAGCCGGCATCAGCTGGCGCATCTATCAAGATCCGAACGACAACTGGACAGGCGCCATGCACGGCTGCCTGGCCTTCGAAAGCTTCCGGAAGGCCAAACCGGGTTCTCCGATTTATGAAAACGGCATGCGGCACTGGTCTCTGGAGGACTTGGCCAACGACGTGAAAAACAAAACCCTCCCCCAGGTAAGCTGGATATTGCCATCCCAAAGCAATTCGGAACATCCGGGAGCTCCTTCCAGTCCTTACCGGGCGTCCAATTTCACACACGAAGTGTTATCGGCGATTACATCCAATCCCGAAGTGTGGAGCAAGACGGTGTTTTTTCTGACATTTGATGAAAATGACGGTCTTTTTGATCACATCCCGGCCCCTGCGGTACCTTCCTACAACCTGGATAATACCCTTGCCGGCAAATCAACCCTGGATCTTGCCGGAATGTATTTTCATAATGACAAAGACGACCTCAGCGATACGGAGACTCCCCGTAAATACATCGACCTAAGAGATACCATCTCAGGCAAGCTGCGTCCCTGGGGTATGGGGCCGCGAGTGCCCATGTACATCCTGTCTCCCTGGAGCAAGGGCGGATGGGTAAATTCCGAAGTCGCAGACCATACTTCGGTCGGGCAATTTATCGAAAAAAGGTTCGGGGTAACCATCCCCGCTATTTCGGCATGGCACCGGGCCGTCAGCAGTGATCTTACCTCGGCGTTTGACTTTATCACCCCCAATGACACAAAGATGCCTGTCATGCCCGATACGGCTGGTTTCGAGCAAATTGACGCAGCTTCCAAAGAATTGCCCAAAGCCACAGCCCCTGCGGCGCCTTCCCGCTTATACCAGGAAAAAGGAACACGTCCTTCAAGAGCCCTCCCTTATCGTCTGTACTGCACACTGAATCACCTTAAAGCCGATAATCAGATACAGCTCGTTTTTGATAATAAAGGGAATAAAGGCGTCGTATATCACGTGTACGATATGAAGCGCCTGGATAAAATCCCCCGACGGTACACGGTAGAGGCCGCCAAATCACTGAAAGACGAATGGGACGTTACCGAATCCGATGGTGCTTATGATCTTGAAATCTATGGGCCCAATGGCTACTTCCACAGGTTTACCGGCAATACCGGACATGCCGAGCCGGAAATCCGGTTGGAATACGACCATGCTGATGGTGGCATTCTCGTCCGGTTGGCCAATAAGGCAACGGTCCCGCTCAGGGTGACGATCGAAGCCAACGCATACGAATATCCGGAAACCGATCCGGTATCCTTACCCCCCGGCAAGGAACAAAGCGTACCCATGGATTTGGCAAAAAGCAAACATTGGTATGATTTCACCGTCAGCACCCAAGAAGGTTTTTCGCACCGGTTCGCCGGAAGGGTAGAAACAGGCAAACCTGGCATCAGTGATCCGGCGATGGGCGCGGAATTATAAGAATCCGCTCATTTAGTTTGAAGATAGGCATCCACCCTATGCGTCAGTTCTCCTAATGAGATTAGAATTCAGTGATATTCCGTTTCACAGTATGTTGAAAACCCCGTATTCTACATTTTTTAGATCTTACGTCCGAATCCGGATTCCCTTTTTTGGAACCACTATACTATTAATTTTTCACTATGGTCCTGTGCCAAGGCGATACCCCGCAGTATTTTTTCGCTTCCCTTTACAGTGTCTGCGACTTTTACGGTATACGTCTCCTTGCGAAAGACTTTTGGCCGGTGATGTTTTCCCCTCACCCTGACGGAATATTCCGTTTCACCAGTTGATTCATTGATGACATGAAGCACCGGATTTTCCATTTCTTTAAATTCCAGCTCCGGGAGATAACCGACAGGTTTTCTGGCATAATTTTCCTCCTGAGCGATGGTGACGGGCCATCCCGGGTATTGGCCCGAAGGATTCTCCAAGGGGTCCACATACCTGGGCCAGCATTCCAAGGTCATGGTCCGGTCTTTTTTGTTAAACACCACCATTCCGTAGCCAGTGGCCCGGTCATAAATCAAAGCGGGCTGTCTGCCTGTCTGATGGGGATTGGCTACGGCATGAACGGTGATTTTGTTTCCAAAGCCGTCGTGAAAATTCCCGGTATACTTGGGTTTGTCCTTGATAGGATGGTGGTTCCCCGAGACCGGAGGCCACCAGCGTCTGGGAAACAGGTTGTTCAAGGCCGGTCCCGCAAAAGCAAAACCCGCATCGCCAAACTCCTCCACCCCATAATGCACCACTGTAGCCAGGTGCTGGTCTCCCGCGATATGAAGGGCAAAAGATTTCCTGATAATGCGCAGGGCCTCATCCCTGCCCTTCTGCGGCCAGCCATTGGAATCCATGTCGGCTGTGGGAGCATCACCCGTTACATATTCTCCCGGTTCGGGAATGGCCAACTTGGGAACGATGCTGTCGATGATGCTGCCTTCCGGCAATGTGGCCACCGTACAGAAATTGGTCTGTGACAACACGGCCTTCATCTCAACGCCATTGTCCCAGTCGTGCGCCCAATGCTCGAGAAATTCCATCTGCTTTTCTCCCAACAATTGGGCTTCGATGTCATAGTAAGCCTTGATGTCAAATTCCCGGTTTTGGATAAAGCCGTTGACCACCTTGGCTTCCTCCGGGAGGATTTTTTTGGGTGCCGATTTGAACTTGCGGTCTTCAAGAATGGCCATGCTGATCCCCCCATAAACCCAGCCGGTATAGTAGGCCCCTATACCTTGTCTCAGCGGGCGCTTGTCGTAGGGATCCGGCAAGTGTCCCGTTTGGGTCAGTTGCACCATGTTTACCCATTCCGGCGGCATTTTGTATCCTCCTTCGTCTTGGGCATCATAACCCCACCCCTTGTCAGTGGGGGCCTTTTTGCCCGCTTCTCCCCATACATTGCCGTGATATACATCATGGTCATCCGGGATAAATGCCGAGGGGATATGCCTGAAAATTTCCCGGTAGGACCAGCCAAACATGTACCACTTCCTCAGGTAGTCCAGGCTGGACCTTTCCAACGGCGAAATTTCTATGCCAAAACCTCCGGTGCTTTCATAAAACTGATCCCCAAGAAACACCGCAAGGTCGGGCTGGTGTTTGAGGGAATTGTCCGCCACCTCCTGGTCTGGAAACCCGTAGTCGGCATTGCAGCTGAAAACAGCCATTTTGACGTTTTCTTTATCCACAGGCTCCCGGGCGATGGTGCCTTCGTAGTGGAATGTCTCATTGCCCGAGTTAAAGGGCAGGTCCACACAGACCCTGTAAGGGACTGCTTCGCGGTGGTTCCAGTTTTCAAGCCTGAAATGAACCACCCTTCCCAGCCGGTCTATTTTCCCCTTCTGTAGGGTCTGCCATTTGCCATGGCTCCTGATCTGCAAATACACTTCATGGTTGACAAAATTTTCTATGGGCGCCAGCTGGGCCGCCAGCTTCACGGTGCCTTTATGGAGCGTATAATGCGCAAAACAAACCGGTCCGAATACCCTTTCCGGATAAAAATCGATCTTCTTGCCGCTCATCGTCCAGTTGGAGAATTCGGCGGATGACCGGCTGATGTCTTCCTTGTCCTCGGTGACATGGGAAACCAAAGCGATGCTTCCAACCAATGCCGATCCCTCTATGCCGTGGACCTTCATTTCCGCAAGCCGGTTCCCAGCCACTTCATCCAGGGCCACCATATGGATGGTGTAACCGCTGTCTCCCGCGGTTGCCTTAAGGTTCAGTGTAACAGAAGAAACCCTGTCCACTGCTGCATCACTCTCTTGATCTCCTATAAACAGTTTACCGGTGCCGGTAACTCCACAATCCAGCCCTTGGCCAAACACCGCCGCAGAGCGATAATCCTCAAATTTTCCCTTTGCTCCCAGCCTGAACCCTATGTAACTCCCCGATTTATCATCTGCAGGGAGCTGCAATCCGTGCAGGGTTACCTGGGTTTCAAAACCCTCCCTTGACGGATTCAATTCGCTCACAAGGCTGTACAGGGTTCTGTTTCTGGCACTGACCACACAAACAGCTTTTCCGTCCCGGATTTTCCAGTCCTGAAGCCGGTTGCCCCAATATTCAGGGCCTATCCAATCCAGATTTGGCCAATGCTGCCATTTGCTTTCAAAATATTCAGTTCCTTCAAAATCACGGTTTTTCTGACGGTTTTTCGAATAAATGGATTCCCCTGCAAAAAACAACGGGGGGCTAAGGGCGGTGACCGCTATGGCCTTGACTGCATGTCTTCTTTTCATGTTTTTTTTCTTATTGTGCTAATTTTGGGTTTATATTGGTTTCTGCTTCTGGAATGGGCCACTTGTCATCCACCCCAACCCTGAAATTCTTGGTGGTGACGTGCCATCTGGATAAGGACAAAGGGTCCGGTTTCCTTGAAACCTGGGGTAATCTTTCTGATCCAGGGAATGATGCGCCCCAGAAATCTCCTGTAAGGGCCTCTTGAAAATATGGCATTCTTAATAAAAATCCTTTTTGGAAAAGAAATCGTCTCCATTCCATAATTATTCACGGCCTGATCCAAGGCCATAACTAATGTAAAATCGAAAACTCCTTGATGGCCAAAAATCATATCAATCCCCTATTTTTTCCATTTCCACCCACAATGGAAAAATACTTCTTCCTCCTGAAACATAATGGGGTATAAGGTCAGATTCCATCTCAGGGAGTAACACATCCTTTAACTCAATGAAGTCCGTTGGAACATTTTTGTTTTCCCACTGAATGATTTTCCCACTGGTTTCCAGGATCATTTTGCCTGAATTCTCCAATGGCTTGATAAACTTGAACCGGATATTATATTTTCCTCCTTTTATTTTTACTTTCCACAAGCCAAAAACCTCCTCCTGAGTCCAGATACCCCTTTCCCCGCTGGCATCGTTGCGGTTCAGATAAACCGGGTTTTCGTGTTCACTCCCAATGATAATCCGTTGGGGATGGGTCAGATGAGGCGAATTGGTCAGCTCGGATAACAAAAGATCCAATTCCGACTTCATTTCTGTGGCCAGAGTTAGGTTTGACTGAACGATATTATTAAGCTCATGTTCATCATGCCGGACATGGTACAACTCGAAATCCTCCACAATCGCATCATAATCCGTATTGCCCACCAATTTATAGGGGCCCTTTTGCAGGGCAATATTGGTATACAGCTCTGGTAACCTTCTGGTCCAGTAAAAAAACAGAGGTCTGCTTTCGAATTCGGTTGTTTTTTTTCCTTCAATCAGGGGCAGGAAATTTTTTCCATCAATTATCCTGTCCGTTGGGAGTTCCGTCTGACAAAGTGCTGCTAGCGTAGGCATTACATCTATGTGCGCAAGCGTCGTTTCAACGTCCATATTTTGTGGAAAACGGGCAGGGAGTCTAATAAAAAAAGGTACCCTTACCCCTCCCCTAAATACCTCTCCTTTCAAACCACGCATGCCACCATTGTACCTCCGCTGTTGAGGACCGTTGTCTGTCATGAAAACAATTATGGTATTATCAGCTATATCAAGTTCATTTAGCTTGCGCAAAAGCTTACCTACATTGTCATCAATATTCGATACCATGGCATACACTTTACGGGCATCCTCCAGGTCTTTATCGCTCATTTTCGCAGATGGCTGCCCTTCTGCTCCAAAGCCTACTGACGGATCAATGTCCCTGTACTTTTCATAATATTCATCAGGTACCTGTAAGGGTGTATGGGGAGCATTGAATGAAAGATAGCAGAAGAACGGCTCCTTATAGTGTTCTTCGATAAAACCTATGGCTTCATCGGTAAAAATATCCGAACAGTACCCGTCATAGGCTTTTTGTGCGTTGTTGTGCCAAAGCACCGGATCAAAATAACTGCGGTTCTCCTGAAAGAAAGTGGTAAAATCCCCGGGCTGCCCCATCCCTCCGGCCAGATGTATCAGCGATTCATCAAAACCTTGGTCACTTGGCCGGAAGGGGTAGTTGTCTCCCAAATGCCATTTCCCAAAAATACCGGTTCGGTAACCCGATCCTTTCAGCATTTCGGCAATGGTTATTTCTTCCGCTGCCATCGTAGCGCCGCCATTATAAGTATCGCGAACCCCGGTGCGAAGGGAATATCTACCGGTCATCAAACTGGAGCGGGTGGGTGCACAGACAGGAGACACGTAAAACTGATTAAGCCTTACGCTTTCTTCGGCTAGCCTGTCAATAACCGGTGTTTGTACATGCGGGTTGCCCGTTATTCCCAAATCACCATATCCCTGATCGTCGGTTATGATCAATATCACATTGGGCCGGTCTTTTGGATTCCCACCGATGAGAGGATGGGTGAACAATAAAATAAAAACAAACAGTAATCCCTTTTTACCTATATTTTTTTTCATATGATTATAATTTGTTCTTAATAGGCCACATGCTTGCGTGCCGTAATGCACTTCAGCATGCAGGCATGGAATCTCGCATGTTTTCCCCCCCGATAGCTATCGGGGCTATCGGGGCATCCCAGTTTGTGACGATCCCGTCATGCTTGATTTCATCGTCTCTTTTTTTATCCTTGCGAATTATTTATGAGAACAGAATGCGCCATTCAATTTTATTCTAATCCATTTGTTTACCCATTCCATCCCTCTTAAATATTGGATTTATTTTTCACTTTCCCAATGCTTTACGGGAATAGCCTTCTTTTTTTCCGTTTTCCACAAAAAGAACCCAGGCGCTATGGAAGGATATCACTGCTTTTATGGGCATCATCCAATTAAAAACAAATGACATTTTGATCAGGTTATTGTATGTTTGTGCATCATCAATCCAAAAACAATAAATTCATGAAAAACGCCAAACTTTGTTTCCTTTTTATGTGCCTGATGTTGACATTAGCGGGTATTAACCATTCATATGCCCAGCTGCAACCACCGGCTCCCAGTCCTTCCGCTTTTGTCTCCCAAAATGTAGGATTTACTAAGATCAGTATTGATTATTCCTCTCCCGGGGTTAAAGGCAGGAAAGTCTTCGGGGAACTTGAAAAATATGGAGTGACCTGGAGAGCAGGTGCCAATGCCCCCACCACCATAGAATTCAGCACAGGAGTCAATATTGACGGCACTAATTTGAGGCCGGGAAAGTACTCCATCTTTATCACTCCTCAGCAGTCCGGTGATTGGACGGTTCATATCAACGGCAAGGGCAATGCCGTTTCTGCCTACATGAAAGACGGCAAAATAGATGAGGACGCCCTTGCCAAGGACGACGCCGTCACCATTAAAGTGGCACCGGTCATGGCATCAGACTCCCAGGAGAGACTCACCTACAGTATTTCTGCCGGAGACAATAAAGTGGCTAAGGTAACCATGTCCTGGGAGAGGATACGGCTCTCTTTTGCGGTAGACACACAAGTTGATCAGAAATTAGAAGGCTTCAAAGGGGTATTCAACTAATTCAAATTCTGAATCCGCGACCGGTTGTGATTCAGAATTTGCTCATGACTGGGAATTGAAAGAGGCTGTCTAAAAAGTCAGACAGCCTCTTTTGAAATTCAAATGATGGGGCCAAACAAGATGTGATCATTGAACCGGCCCTCTGATCCGGATCACAACGTTGGAGAAAAGAATGGTTTAATTAAATGCCTATAGCAAAAAAATCTCTCCGTCTTTTAATTTCCATCCTTCTCTGTAATTTCTCGACAGGTATTTTTCTGCCGAAGGCCGGTTGGGAAACTTCATATTCTTAGCATCCCAATCCAATCTTTGATTGGGCTCCCTTATGGCTACCGTACCCAGGATTACCGTCTCGGACATAGGCCCTGAGATATTAAAACCGCTTTCGGTTTTGGTTTTTCCCAAGCAGGCATCTACAAAATGGTGGTAATGATCCCGCTCCTCCAATTCAGGAAATGATACGTCCTGAAATTTTTCGGCAGGCAACAATACCGGCATCTTGGTATGCGGAATCAACAAGGCCCCTTTCGTGCCTATCAGCATGGCCGATTCTGCGGGGTACTCCTCCAGGGAAAACAATGCCCTGACCTCTTCCGGGGGATAAAATTCCCCGTCAAACCATTCTACTTCCAATTCAGAGGAAGCCGTATGCTTATTTCCGCGAAAAGTCCAGGTGATGTGGTTACTCTGAGGCCAGGTATCCGCTCTTCTCTCCGGGGAATCCTCCCAGGACTTTTGCACCTTGGCTATTACTGATTTAGGGGCGGTGAGTTCGAGACCTTTCCAGACCGCATCCAATATGTGACATCCGATATCCCCGGACCAACCGGTCCCAAAATCCTGCCATGCCCGCCACTTGGACGGATGATAAATAGTCGGTGCATAGGGTCTCATGGGAGCGGTGCCTACCCACAGGTCCCAGTCCAGATATTCGGGTGGATTTTCGCCGGTAGCCGGTCTCGGTCCTTTATACCGATACGCCTCTGTCGCGCCGGGCCGGTTGGAACATAAGTAAACATTCTTGATTTTGCCTATATGTCCTTGTTTAATCCAATGCACCGCCGTGCGGTCGCCCATGCCCGAAGCATGCTGGGTGCCCAGCTGGCTGACGATTCCCGCCTTAGCGGCAGCCGCCGTCAATGCCCTGACCTCGGCCACGTCATGGCACATGGGTTTCTGGCAATACACGTGTTTGCCCATCTCAATGGCCTGGTAAGCGATGGGAAAATGCATGTGATCCGGAACACTGACATTGATGGCATCAAAGTTGTTTGCTTCTTTGTCCAACAATTCCCGCCAGTCCCTGTATTTTTTGGCGTTTGGCGCCATTTCGGAAGCCTTGGCAAGGTTATTTTCATCCACGTCGCAAATGGCCACTATTTCCGCCTCCGGATGGGCGCTGATCCGTTGAAGATCATGCCGGCCCATTCCCCCCACCCCAACGGAGACGTGGCGGAGTTTTTTCTTTTTTACGGAACCGTAGGCGGGTGAATGAAACAGCAACGGAGGGGTTAATGCCAGTGCGGTAGAATGGCGTAAAAACCTTCTTCTTGAAATAGAATATTTTGGGTTCATGTTATTTAATTTATAATTGCAAAGAATAAAAATAAGATAAAACTTTAAATAAATATACTATAAGAAGGGGATTATCGGGAAGCTTTTAAATTATTCCTGAATATGAAGATAAAGTGATATCATACCGGTTAAAACCCGGATCCATAGGGATGGATCCGGGTACTCTTTACCCTATTAGGGCTGCAGGTTTATGGATATCCAGGGTTTTGAGGCAGAAGGTTGGGATTATTCTGCATCTCAGGTAGTGGATAAGGCATCAATAAATGCATTTCCCTCAAGGCTTGGTTGGAGCTCAGGTTGGTATGTCCGACAAAATCATCAAAGCCATTGGTAAGTTCATTGTAAACCTTCCTAAGCCTTAACATGTCAAACCAAGTAATCTGCTCGTAACACAGTTCATGCCATCTTTCTCTCCACACGGCTTCTCTAAACGTATTTATGGTAAACTCTCCCAAGCCAGGGGTTGGTAAACCCGCTCTGTCCCTGATTTTCTTTAAGCTTTCATGTGCCAAAGCATTCGGGCCACCCAGCTCATTCTGTGCCTCCGCATACATCAACAACACGTCAGCATATCGTATGAGCGGAACATTAAGGTTGTTTGCCCGGTTGCCGGGCACACCAAAAGTTCCCAAAGCAGCTTTATTAAAATGCTTAAAGATATAGGGCGCACCCAAATCAAAGGGCTCACCGCTTCCATTCGTATAATAACTGGTATAGAAAAAACCTTCCTGATTAACAGCACGCTTATCCCCCGGCTCATAAGAATTGTAAAATTCGATGGTAGGGACTGTACTTCCCGTCCCGGAAGGGCCTTGGAAGGTAACCGGTTTAAAATTGGGAAACATGTTGTTCATGGGATTTCCGGCAACGATCACATTGTATTGGATCATAAAGAGATGTTCCAAGCGGTTGCCGTTGGTTTCATCGTGGAGATCATTATATGTTGGAAACAAACCAATGCTGGAAGGATTGCCATTGGCATAATCTATCACCTCCTGCGCTTTGTTAGCCGCCAGTTGGTAATACTGATTACCTTTGTTAAGAGGATGGCCAGCCATTGTCAGGTATACCTTGGCCAATTGGGATTTTACGGCGGCAAGGGATGCCCTCCCACTCGGATCCATCCAGGTCAGCCCGGCGTTTTCAGCAACCAGCAGGTCTTCTAAAATAAGTTCGTATACTTGTTCCTGAGGAGCGGGGGCGGGCATAAAATCTTCCGAGGTGGCCGTCTGTGGCAGGGTAATCAAAGGAATGTTTCCCCAAAGTCTGACCGCATAAAAATAGGCCCAGGCCCTTAAAAAACGGGCTTCTCCCAAGATTTTTTTCTTCTGGTTTTCATCCATGGGAGTGATCGCAGGCACCTTGTCCAAGACCATATTTGCCTGGGCGATCACTTTATAAAGCCCATTCCACCAATTGATGACATGTTGGGTACGGCCATCATAGATCAGCCCATAGAGGTTGTTAAGGTCTGAGTTCTGTGCCGTTTCCGTCGTGGACGTTCCCGTGGGAGCTTCCAAAAGCTGCCAGGTAGATGAGAAAATCCCCCCATCTCCACCAAAAAACCGCATATCCGCATATACTGAGGCGAGTGCGGCCTCCGCATGGTCAGGAATGGTGTAGAAAGAATCCGGGGTAAGGTTAGATGGATCTTTCTCGCTGAGAAAATCCGTACAACCGGTATTGAAGATCAATAGCATCAATCCCATTAATCCGTAGGAAAATGCTTTTTGAATTATATTCAGTTTCATTTTTTCAAAATTTAAGGTTTTACCAAATGGTTTAAAGTGTGACTTGCAGGCCCAACATGTAGGTGGTCGGCTTTGGATAAGCATGCCAGTTCATCCCCTGGGAGAAGACGTTGTTGCCATCACCACCCCGGATTGGGGAAACTTCCGGATCGCCGATGATTTCCTTTCCTGTAATCAGGAAGAAATTCTGGGCAGTGGAGTAAATTCTCAGCCTACTTAATTTTATCCTATTGGCTATTTCGGTTGGGAAGGTATAACCTATCAGCAAGTTTCTGCCTCTGACAAAAGATCCGTCCTTCACCCAGTGGGAATCCACATTGGTCACATATCCCGCACGGGTGTCCCTGATTTCAGCGATCATGGTATTCTGATTGTCAGGGGTCCAGGCATTGAGAACGGTCCTGTAGCTGTTGGCCAAGGCCTGGCGGTCCTCACTTGGATGCAGGTTCATATCCAGGATGTCATTCCCATACATGTATTGTAATTCAAGCGTCAAGTCCCAGTTTCTGAACCTTACGCTATTGGACATTGCTCCCCACATATTCGGATTTCCATTTCCGATAATCATCCGGTCGGAATCATTAATGGCCTTATCCCCGTTAACATCGAGATATTTGATGTCTCCCGGCAGGATGGTTAACCCGTTTCTATAGCTCACGTACTCTGCTGCTTCGGCTCTTTCGGCCTCACTCCAGGTCCCTAAACGAACCAAGCCCCAAAACGAACCTACAGGCTCTCCTACCCTGATGATGTTGGTTTGGTTGGTAAAATTCGGTCCCCCTACGCCAAAAATATCCGCTGGCGTGGCCAGAGATAAAACCTTGTTCCGGTTGGCGGAAAGGTTAAATGAAGTATTCCAGCTAAAGTCCGCTTTTTCAATGTTTACGGTATTCAAAGTGAACTCAATCCCTTTGTTCTGCATGGAGCCCACATTGCTTCGGATGGTGGCGTAGCCACTGGTCCTGGGAACAGGGGAATCCAAAAGCATATCGGTGGTTTTCCGGTAATAGTAATCCAATTCGATGCTGATCCTGTTTTGAAACAGTCCCAATTCCAAACCGATATCACTCTGGGCTGTCTTTTCCCATCGCAGATTAGGATTAGCAAGTCTGCTGATGCCGGTTCCTCCAATCTGCGTTTCATTGTAAATCGCTGAATAATTGGAACTCAACAAAGCCAGGGAGGAATAGGGGGGTATTTCTGAGTTCCCGGTCAGACCATAGCTGGCCCTCAATTTCAAATTGGAAACCGTGCTGTTTCCTTTAAGAAAACCTTCTTCAGAAATTCTCCATGCCAGCGCTGTTGAAGGGAAAAAGGCGTACTTGTTGTTTTCTCCGAACTTCGATGCGCCATCCGATCTACCGGTGGCTGTAAACAAATATTTGCCATCCAGGCTATAGTTGATCCGGGCAAAATAAGAGTTTAAGGCATATCTGGAAGCCCCTGAACCTACCCTTGGCAGCTGAGAGCCCGCGCCTAGGTTGTCATAAGTAAAAAAATCAGTAGCGAAATTCTGAATACTCGCACTCATGGTAGTCAGCGTGTTTTCCTGCCAAGCAATACCCAGCAAGCCTGTAAATGAGTGTCTTTCTCCAAAATCTTTGTTATATGTCAGGTAATTTTCCAGTGACCAAAAACTGTCTCTTCTCATACTCTTGGAAGCGGTACCATTCTGGGCTATAGCGAGGGTACGGGTACTGGATTGGCTGTTTTCCTGGGTCATGATGTTTACCCCCAATACGGTACGCATTTCCAGCCCTTTGGCAAATGTAATGTTGGTGTAGGCGCTTCCCAGCGTAGTTTGCGTATTTAAAACATACCTTCGGCCGTACAGCCTGTGCATGGAACTCATGGTACCTTCGGCAAAGGGATAGTCCCTGTTATTCGCGAATGTTCCGTCTTCATACCTTACAGGAAGAAATGGAAAATCTTCCACTATCTGCCTTGGAACGGCATCGCTGACATCTACCAGGTTTTCTTCCTGATTATTATAGCTGATGGTCCCGCCGATGCTCAGCCAGGATTTAACCTGGTCATCTATGGTAAAGCGCGTAGAGTACCGGGTGAGATAAGAAGTTTTCAGCAAGCCCTGGTCATCGCGATAGCCCAGTGAGAGAGAATAAGTGGTCCTGTCATTTCCCCCGGTAAAACCTAATTGGTGGTTTTGGGAAATCTTGTTTTGGGTGGTTTCCTTAAACCAGTCCGTGTCATATAAAGGGTTACCCTGGCTATCGAAAATCCGTGGATCGGTTCTTCGTAACGCGGGATTCAGGTAGGCCCATCTGCCAGCCGCCCAGCCTTCAGGATCATATTTTTCCATGTTTCTCCAGGCAAGTTCCTCTACTTCGAGGTATTCCTTTGCATTCAACACTTCAGGCCTGTTGGGGCCAATTGTATTGACGCTCAGATCCACATTATAGGTGACGGTGCCTTCGCCGGCTTTTCCTTTTTTTGTCGTAACCAAAATCACCCCATTGGCGCCTCTGGAACCGTAAATGGCAGTAGAAGAAGCGTCTTTGAGTACTTCTACTGATACAATATCATTGGGGTTAATGTAATCAATGGGATTGCTCGCCTGATCCATGGTACCCATGGGGAGCATCACACCATCAACCACATAAAGCGGGTTATTGGATGAATTAATAGAGCTGAATCCGCGAATCCGCACATTGGTGCGTCCTCCAGGACGACCGGAGTTGGTATTTACCTGAACACCGGCCACCCTTCCGGCCAGGGCTTGATTAAGGGAAGGGGCAGGCCTTTCACTCAATTCTGCAGAACTGACCGAACCCACCGACCCCGTAAGATCTGATTTCTTTTGGGTACCATAACCAATCACCACTACTTCATCCAAGGCAGATGCATCCTGCACCATCCGAATATTCAGTACCGTCTGGTTAGTGACCCTAACAGTTTGTACTTCATAGCCTATAAATGAGAACACCAGTACCGAATTCTCAGGAGCATCAATGGAATAATTCCCGTCTATATCCGTAACTGTCCCCCGGGTAGTCCCCTGGACTGAAATGGTAGCACCGGGAAGCGGTTCGCCACTTTCATCCGTGACCGTTCCGGATACGGTAATGTCAGCTACATTGGTCACTTCCAGGCCACTATCCAAAAACAGGGATAAGCCACCGGCCTGCGAAGTGAACGCCATGCTTAAACTTGCAATGAGGAATGAACAGCTATATAGCAGCCATTTTGGCAAGCTAAATGTTGCCTTAAGTAATTTGTTTTTCATTTTTTTAAGGTTTATTGTTTTAATTGATTTAAAAAATGGGATGAATACAGAGAGTCACCCATTCCAGCGCTGGCACCCGTCCATACTGGAAGCTTTCTTTTTCAAGAACTGTTTTTTGAATTCATGGACGTAGAAGTTTAAAGGTTAATTATATGGGTGTCCCGGCTAATGCTTAGCCAAGACTGGTATTAAAAGCCCGGTAAGAGAGAAGAATGTTCAGCCGTTATAAAAATAAGGAGCCATTCATCTTCAGATATTTGTGTTTGAATCCGAATTAAAAGTCACCAATCCCGTAATGGACAGTGTCCCGCTTGTGTTTGTAGAAGAATTCCACCCATCTCTTACCATTCAAAAAATCTTCTGCTGAAATTCAGTTACGGTTTGATACACTTATTGGTCAATTAAATTCACCAACTGTGGATGAGTTTATGCTCATCAAAATTCGCCAAATGAACATGTTTACTTTAGGTCTGAGCATATCCACTGTTCTGTGAAAGCACCTTATAAATCCATGAATTTATAAGGTGCTTTTTTATCGATCAGACAAGGTTCAAGTCATCAAAAGATCATTTCACCTAAAGAAGATTATAATGGATAATAATTCTAAAACTAACCATTCCTCAAAATAAATCCTAGAAAACATTTGAAAATTATTGTGTTTTTGTTTTTTTTATCAGCAGAAGTGGGGTTTGGTCGGTTTTTTACCGTTTATCCCACTATTATCGCCGGAAGAAAGCATTGAAATGGGCCTCCACTCAAATAAGGACTGTACCTGATTATAAAAAAGCAATAGCTATTATACCTTCATCGGCCACACAACATCCGGTACAACTTTCTTCTGGAGACATTTTTGATAACATATCGTAACGCGCTGCAGCCATCTTCCGGCGGACATCAATGAAGCAGACCAAAAAGGGACAAAAGCGATTAAATTATGTTTAGAATATTGATCTTCTTTGGTTTACATTCTCTCTGTTTATTGGATCCCGGAGCTCTGGCCCAAAATAAAACAGCTGAAAACAAGCATGTCATCTTCGTTAGCAGCATAGGTTGGCATACCGGCATCGTCGTCCCCACATACAGCTTACCTGATAGCATCTGGAAGTCTGCAGGTGATTATGCGGATATGGATTATTTGGAAGTTGGGTGGGGTGATGCCGACTTCTATACCCATGATGGTTTTAACCTATGGTATACGTTTAAGGCCGTTTTTTGGCCCACCTCCTCCGTACTACATATTAATCCTATTCCTCAAGAGGTTGCCTCTTACTATACGGACACAAGAGTAGTAAGAATAGAACTTGAAGATGAACAGTTTCACCAACTCTCCCGTTACCTTTTTGATGCATTGGCGATGGATGAAAGCGGAAAAATTGTGCCATACCAAGAGGGTATATACCCGAAGAGTTACTTTTACCGAGGAAGTTCACGTTACTATTTCCCCAACAATTCCAACGTCTGGGTGGCCAGGGCCATTAGACGTGCCGGCCTACCCATTTGGCCTGTCTGGCATCAAACCACAGGAAGTGTACTGAATAAGATGGAAAAATTCGGCATATTGGTTGTTGACAAAGAGTAAAGACCTGAATTCCGATTTAGGTTAGTAAGTTCTTGCCCTCGCTACGATAGATTTCAAAACCTCCACCACTACTGATAATGTGCATTATTTTTTTACCCTTAAGTTTATCACCTCCTGTTCCATAAGCCCAACCGTGTTCCAGCACCAAGTCTATCCATTGCTTTACCAATGGAGGAGCTGCATACCAAAAGAATGGATGTTGCATGATCATAAGGTCTGCATTCAATAAATCTTGCTGCTCTGCTTTTACATCAATATTAAAGTCAGGATATATTTCATACATATTTTTGACTATAACATGCTGCTGTTCAAGCATTGCGTTCAGCAGGAACTTATTTACTTTGCTCGTTTCCAGCCTTGGATGAAACATCAATACCAGTATCTTCTTCATTTGTCGCGCTTAAAGAACATCTCTTATATCTTTGGTTTTATCAAAAACACTTTTAGCGAATGGGCACAGAGGGATTATTTTCAGGTTGTTTTCTCTTGCAAAGTTTACTGCTGCCATTACAAGTTGCCATCCTACATTTTTGCCTTTGAAATCCGGATTGACCTCTGTGTGGTCAATAATAAATCTCTCTTTGCCTGCCCAGGAGTAGGTCATTCTGCCTGCTTCTTTGCCATCCTCCGTGGCTTTAAAAAAGCCTTTAGTTTCTCTGTTGGTTTGTTCAATGTTCATGGTCAGATAATTTTGGTTTCAATTTTAATGTGGCTCGTAAGCAGTTTATGCATTGGACAGGCATTAGCCATAAGATATACTCAAATGTCCAAAAGACGTATGTAACAGCTAGGCTGTTTACCATTTTCTATTACAAAAGCTTTTAGTTCCGCCCTTTATAAAATTAAACCCAATGTCATTTCTCAAATGAATGGGCGTTTTGTTCTTTTGGAGTCCAATTGTCCCTTTTATCGGGGATCCCAACATATATCACTTTTGCATATCATTCCCTTGTTGGAACATCCTTTTTTATACTCAATGCTCCGGATGGGCATTTTGCAACTTGGTCAATAAGTTCCTGTGTGGTGGCATTCCCGACTTTTATCCAGGGGCGTGCTTTTGGATTATATACTTTTGACAAAGTCCTTACACACACCCCCGAGTGAATGCATAATTTTGGTTTCCAAAGAATGGTAATTTCTCCGTTTGGATATTCATGTGCTTCCATAATTTTCTTGAAATTGATTCTCTTTTTATAATAATGTCAATATAACGCCCTCATCAACCTTTAAATTATGGGGCGTATGGTCCCTTTATGGTATAAAAACTTCATGGCCATTTGTCATCGATGGGTTGTGCTGTAGGTATGATTCATGCCAATAACGGCCTATGGTTGTACTGTCTTTTTCGTGAAACAATTCATTCATGGCCTTCGACACGGTTTCTTTGTTTCCCATTTTTTACGGGGACAAGTTCCGGACTACCGGAATAATAAATAGTCAACCCGGACGGTATTGAAGGAATCGTTATCCTTACCGCCACCTGCTCCGGTAAACACCATATTTGCGGACTCACCGTCTTTGCTTATCCATTTGGTAGGAAAGCACCAGAAAAAACAATTGGGGGGTACCGTTTCCGGATTATCATGGCCAAACCAGGTCTCATCGGTTGTATACACCACAGTTGACCAAGGCCCCCAAGGATTTGGAGCATCGAATACGCCTATTCTGCCCGATTCGGGTTTATCATGTTCAGTCGAAAGAAAATACCTTTTCAGACCCGCATTATAATTAATCCCGACAGGGGTGCCTACACCGTTTTTGTCTGTAAATACCGGCTTTTTGGCGTCTATATTCTTCATCCAGACAGGATCCTCACCGTTAAATCCCGCAAAAAACTCATAGGCTTCCCTTGTCATTATTTTCTTTTTGTTTACCCTCAACAAATAAATATTCCCCGGAACCTGTAGTTCCGAAATAACGCCCTTTTCATTTCTGTAAAAATTTGGCTCCACGAGGTAATGATACACATAGTTGTCTCTGGCTCCTTTATAGCCTTTGCCAAATTGCAGGATCCCCCCTCCTATTAGGCCGTCTTCCGGTGTGAAGGCCCAATCTGCAGGTTGCCAGGAGGCCCCTTTATCTTTAGAAACATAGAGCCTGCTTTCGGAATGATGGTCTTCCCAGTTGCCCCATGCGCCATCTTTCTTGTCTGGATGAACCCACGCATACAGGTCATTTTTTACGGCAATGGTTCCCCAACTCTTTCCCGTAATTTTGGCCTCGGATTCGGCACTTTCCTGATGACCATACCTGTCATAACCGGCATAATCATCAAAATCTCCTTCAATCCTGGCCACTCCAAACGAAACCCGGTATGCTGAGTTTGTTCCGGAAAACCCTCCCCCATCTCCCCAGATACCATAAAGATGACCATCACGAGCCCAGGTAAGCTGAAAATTGTCGCTGCCGGGAGCGTGGCGTTGATGGGTTGACCAGTCGATTTCGATTCCTTTGATGATGGCACTTGGTGGGTATGGCAATTCCTGCGCCTGAGATAAAGAAGAGAAGAATACCATCAGCGAGCCCAATGTCCATTTGTAGTTTTTCAGTATCATTGTATTCGTAATTAATCCGGAATTTGTAAACTGAGAATTGTCAATCCATTTGCCGGATCACGACATTATCCCACCAAAGTGAAGTATGCCAGGTTCTGAACCCAAACAGGCCTTTCGAATGCGTAGGGTAGAATTCGCCAGCTGCTTTGTCCAGGATTTTCATACCATCTACCCAATACAGATACCTGTTATTTCTTTTCTCAATCCCGATGCGATAAGTCTTTCCCGCTTTACATTCCGAACCAAAACCCTCCGCCAACAAATTAAAGCCGGGGTTGTCCCTAAAGCGGATTCTTGCATTTGTCGGATTTCCATTTGCCAAATAGGTAAAAATATACCCATTCAATACATGATAACTGTTGTAATCTCCTTTAACCCTAGCGTCTTTTGTTTCTCTGAGTGGTTTACCCTCCGGATCCGAATACATAAAAAAGCAATTGATGTTATTAGCGGTATCACTTGACGAAACCACGTGGACATCAAATTCTATCCGGATATTGCCGGAAAGTTCGCGATCAAGCCAAATGGTTGACATCCTTTGATCACTGGTATCTGCATCGACAAACAAGTGGCCATCCTTAATCCTTGCCGTATTGCCTTCATACCACCAATCATCGGGCAGCGGACCGTCGGGATAATCAAAGGTCTCCCGGAATACTACGGTGCCTTGGTCCGGAAACAAAGGCTGCTGTACAACAACAGTCTGGCCACGCCAATGAAATAAATCCTTTATACCGGTTTCGGGTTCATTGCCGGGAAAGACCAGAAAAAACAGCAAAGTGATTACATATGATATATTAGTGTAGCTCATGCCTGTTACTTTAATCTTAATGCGGGATGACCAGGCGGAAAACCGCTCCACATTTCAAAATCGTCATACAGGTGATTTATGGGGCCCTGTCGGTTCCATTCCATGCTGTGATAGTTCTTCAAAGGTGACCAAAAACGCAATGGTAAAGGATTATCTGCATGCTGGGTCCGGCCCGTAAATCCATCCGGCCTGGTCTCATCCGTATCCAGTATCACCTGTTCGTTGATCGCGAAATACACCCGCCCCTCGGTTTCGTGTTTCTTCATATACGCTTCTACCAGAAACCACTCCCCCACAGGAATACTCGCCTCCCGGGCATCAAACTGCCACTCTACTTCCCGGCAGGGCTGGGGATGCTCTCCCATCACCCGCCAATACAGATCACGCGAATGGGCGTCTTTGATGATATTGATATTGATGCGGTAGTTGTTGGTACCTCCCGGCTTGGCGTCGCAACATTCGATACATTCCTCAGCGGACTTTCTGATACCCGAGCCCGGCTCTTTCCATTCCATAATGACATAAAATGTCATCGGATCTTCGAATGGGATAATATCCGGAAGATTCTCCGGAAGTTTCATCCAATACCGCACATATCCTTCCTCATAAGCCGCTTCTCCCTTTTCATTGCTTAGAAATGAAAATTCATTGCGGCTAACAGCAGGGTGATCGGTATCGTCTTTTTTATTGGTCATTCTGAGCACCCGGGTGACATTTCCGTGGGGCCCGGTAGCCTCTTCAATGACCGATTCCATATAGTCCTCCAGGTTTTTATCCGGGTTGACGATATAGGTGAACTCGGTAAAAGAAATCCAGGCTTGTTTTTCATCCCAGCTGTACCCCGGTATATCCGATCCGGTAAGCGTGGTCATATCTGGGGTGACGGATACCCCTTCTTCAAATCCGGATTTCAACATGAGTCGCCCTCCCTCCTTCCCTTGCGAATAAGCCGGCGACCGACTTCCGATGAAAAAGGAAAGGGACAATATCAGGGAAATACAAACATTCATATTCATCTGCATCTATTAATTTTTCAGCAACCCATACCCGGTCATCTCAAAGTTTCCTCTAACAAGGTATCATCAGGTTCCGGAAATTCCCGCATCGGACTGTACCGGATATAGGAATCAAATACTTCTTTATCAGGGCCAACTACTCTTGGGTCATCCGTTTTCGTCAATTCCTCCCGGAGGGCCTCCTTCATTTCCCTCTCAATTTCCTCAAAACGAACATCACCTGCAAGGTTGGTCAGGTTATAAGGGTCATTTTTTATATCAAAAAGTTCATATTCGGGCCGTTTGTTATGGGCTAATCCGAAATAAGCACTTACCTTTTCTTCCTTCATATTTTCGATGATGTATGATTTTGTAGGGCTTTCGTCAATGTCCGTATAAGCCCACTCAGAATGGTGTATCCCATTTTCGTCTATCCCGTGCAGGGGCAGCAGTTCATCCTTTGTATCCGGCTTTATGCGTTGCGGCGCCCCAGCCGGCCAACGCTCCGGCTTCATGTTCCAAACCAACAAATAATCCTGGCTGCGGATCGCACGCTGTGGATAGCCCCAATTTTCATAACGGGAAGAGGAATGCCGTTCCCTGCCCGAAAAAACATATTCCCTTGAAGGATCAACTGCCCCCTCATTCTCTGAACGCAGAATATTCAGAATGCTTTTCCCGGTTATGGGCAGCATGCCTTCAGAACTTGTGTCGGTGATTTCGAGGATGGTCGGAGCAAGGTCGGAAAAACCGATCACATCATCAACAACACGTCCTCCGGGAAAATTTTCCGGAAATCTCACGGCAAAAGGCACATGGACACCGTATTCGTAACTGTTGGCCTTCGCTCTGGGAAAGGGCATGCCGTTGTCCGCGGTGACGATGACGATGGTGTTTTCCAGTTCCCCAATTTCTTCGAGGTATTCCAGCATGCGCTGTAGATGCAAATCAAACCATTCGATTTCTACTGCATAGTCCAACATATCTCCCCTGACGATATCATGATCCGGGAAAAAACCGGGCACCACCACATCACTCAGGTTTTTATCGGTCCTTTTCCAGGAATCCTGCTCATAGGCCCGATGCGGCTCCAACCCCCCGTACCAAAAGAAAAACGGTTTATCCCCCTTCACATTTTCCATAAAATACTTAAAGTTTTCGAAATAGTTGATGTCACTGATTTTATCTGCCGGTCGCTCATCGCCTGGTGTGCCGGGTTCATATTTGATATGGCTGTGGGCGATACCCGCCGCATTGGTGGCTCTCCATAGTGAGTCATTTTCATCCCGTGCATATCGAAACGGACCCACGCCCTTTCCGGTAAGCCCGGTAGCATAGCCATTGGCATCCAGCAGATCCACAAACGGAACATGTTTTTTTAACCATGGTGCGGCGTGCTGACCTGATTGCTCGTTTTGCCAATGGTGCCTTCCCGTAACGATCGCACTCCGCGAAGGTGCACAACCGGGAGATCCCGCGATACAGTTTCTAAAATAAACCCCCTCACGAGCGATCCTGTCAAAAGCGGGCGTACTGACAAATGGGCTGCCTTCAAAGCTGGTGTGGGCAAATGACTGGTCATCGCTGATGGCAAACAATATATTGGGCCGTTTTTTCACCTCAGAATCCTCCGGCGAACACCCGATCAGGAAGATCAAAATAAACACAAATGGAATCGTCAATAATGTTTTCATTTTTTGAATGGTTATTAAAACTCAACTGCTTTATTTTTATGGTTATCCAGGACTTGCTGGGGTTTCAACAGGCCCTGGTCAGGATAAAACAACAACCTCTTTCCTGAAACGTGTTTTGCCATTGTCACCAATAATTCCTAATCGGCAGCATAGCCGGGATTTTGTGTCAGTACCGCACCGGTATTTCTTTCTATTTCGCTGAAAGGAATGGGAAACAAATTGTGATACGGCTGCACATCGACACCGTGATTGGTCACGCCGGGATATCCTTCACAATATTTGTTTGTCCTTTCATAGAGGAGCCCCAATCTGTTCAAAGTTAATCTTCGTTTTTCTTCCACGCCCAGTTCTCTCATTCTTTCATCTAAAATAAAATCAATATCAACTTCCCCGGGGGTTACTAAGCGGGCATTAGCCCTACCCCTGACCACATTAATATCATCCGCGGCGGCCTGGAGGTTACCGGTACCCAAATGCGCCTCAGCCCGCAACAGATAGGTCTCGGCCAACCTGATGTGATACTGATCGCTGTAAGTAGTACCAGCAGTGGAAGAAACCAGTGTTTTCAAGACCGGATCCATATACAGTTCCACCGGGTGCTGTCCGGGAGTGGTTACCTTGGCTTGATAGGGATAAAAATTTCTGATTGTATCTTCCAAGGTCCTCCTAAACAACGGCATGTGATCTGATATCTTTTGTCCATACCACTCGGACTCCGGGTTATTGAATGCCACATCCCGTATGAAATTATATTCGGAATTCCGCATATCATCCCAGTCATATTCCCAGATACCGTAATTCAGGTGATTGGTTCCCCTGAATCTTCCAATGCCCCTTCCTCCAGTATTGTCAGACACTCCCTGTGGAAGGAAAGGAGCAACTCCGGAAGGGTCCCTTACCGTAAAGCTCCACGGCCTGGGCGAATGGTCTCTTTCGAGCATAGGTCCTCTCAAAGCGGAGGATGAAATCACCCCACCAGGCAAATCCACTTCATATTGCCATACCCAAATACCCTCCGTATTTCCGGATCCCCTATTTTGATTGTACCTTCTTGAAAGATCCCAATATACATCTCCTGGCTCATTGGCAAGGGAACCAAATCTCTCTGTCATCAACGCCGTATTAGGATCATCTATCACAACACTTGCTGCCTGCACGGCTTCCGTCCAACGCTCAAGAGAGACATACACTTCTGCCAAAATGTGATAGGCTGCCAGGTCACTTATCTCCCCATCCCTCACTTGGGTAATTCCCGGTAAGTTGGCCGCAGCAAACTCAAGATCACCGGCAGCTTGTTGGTATACTTCTGTTCTGCTTGCCCGCACATAGTCGGTTTTTGGAGACTGGACTTCCTCCAATTCAATAGGCACTCCCCCAAACAAATGTGCTAAATTCCTATAAGCCATGCCTCTAAATAATTTTGCCTGGGCTTCAATAAGTATCTTATGCTGTTCACTTACCTGGGAATTTTCAAGCCGGTTTAGGATGATATTGGCCCCCGAGATTACCTTGTAATATTGCCTCCAGTGGTATATCGGTTGTTCTGAAGTAGGCAGCAGGGTCGCAAGATAGGACCCGAATCTCATGTTTAACTGATTGGCCCCGTTGTACCCCAAATCTGTCCCATAAATATAATCGAGCGGCCGGTGCTCTCCCTCTGACAACGCCAACCTTGAATGGTCATAGAGTGCGATGACAGCGGCATTGAAATCCGCTTCTGTAATATAAGAATTTTCCGGACTTGAAAAATCCAAAGGAACTTCATTCAAAATACTTGAATCCAAACATCCCGTCAGATTAATTACAATCAGTATATTTATCAATATATGGTATTTTATTGCTTTCATGTTCTTTAATGTTTATTTAAAAACTCACATCCAAACCCAGGGAAAATCCTTTCATCACCGGCAAGCCATTTTGAACCAGGCCGCTTCCTGTTTCCGGATCCCATCCTGTCCAGTTTGTCCAAGTGGCCAGGTTTTTACCACTGAAGAATACCTTCAGTCCATTAAGACCCAACTTTTCTATCACGTTGCGTTCAAATCGGTAGGCCAGGGTTATATCCTGTAATCTGACGAAACTTCTGTCTCCGTAGTACCTATACTCCACTCCGGGTACCTTATCCTGTGCCCTGTATCGGGCATCCGGGTTCGAGGGGGTCCAATAGTCGTAATCCTTAAAATAATTGTTCCTCCGTGCATTGTCAGCCTGACCAAAATTGGGATTGTTCAAACCCAGATAGCCATTTCTACCCCCTTGGATGGAATTGAGAAAAAACCTCAGTGTAAAATTCCTGTAGTTGAATTCATTCAAAACGCCAAAATTATAAGCCGGTTCCTCTCTGCCTATAATCACCCTGTCATTGGCATCAATGATGCCGTCGCTGTTATGATCCACTACCCTGTGCGTACCCACGAAAAAGCCAGGAGGCGCTTCTTCGCCCAATTGGATAATCCCGGCTGATTCGTAGTCAAAAATCGTATTGATGGATTGCCCGATAAACAAGCCACTTGCCACGAGGTGATCTTCTATGCCATCTTCATCCGCATCCAGCCCCAATAAGGACACTATGCGGTTTCTATTTGAGGCGATATTGAAACCGGCATTCCAGTTAAACTGCCCTCGTCTGACGATATCTCCTTTCAGTGCCAGTTCAATGCCCCTATTGGCAATTTCTCCTACATTGGTCGAAATGCTATTGAATCCGGTGATTTCAGGGATGTTGATATCATATAACAAGTCATTGGTCGTACTTTGATAATAATCCAATGTGCCGGTCAGTCGGCCGTTAAACAAAGAAAAATCAAGTCCGAAATTGTAGCCTGTTGTCGTTTCCCAGGACAAATCGGGGTTCGACAAAGTGGTCACCGTTTGACCAAAAGCAGTGGAGCCGCCATCCCCGAACACATAGGCGGGATACAATAAAACCCTGGCCAAAGATGAATATCTGCTTGTCAAATTGCCATTGGTTCCATAGGAGCCTCTGAATTTGAGATAACTCATCCAGGATGGATCAAAAAATGCCTCTTCACTGACCACCCACCCTATACCGAGAGATGGAAAAATGCCGTATTTGTTGTTTGCAGAAAAACCGGAAAACCCATCCCGTCGGATGGTAGCGGTGAGCAGGTATTTATTGTTGAAATCATAATTGGCTCTCGCTGTTTGATAAAGATAGCTTTCATCCCATGCGCCCGACTTGATCAACTGGAGCTGGCCCAGACTCAAATCGTGGTAGCCCAGATTAAGGTTGTTGTAATTGGAGCCATTGGCCTCGGTGCTTTCAAACTTTAGTTCCCTTCGGCCGACAACCACCGTCAAGTCAATGCCGTGGTCATTGTCGAATCTTTTCCTGTATGACAAAATATTGTCCAGGGTCCAATCGTAAGAATTGTAATTCCTTTTAAATGCTTCTCCAGCAGCCCCGCTCGCATATTCGTTGCTGCGGTAATGCCTTCTCCAAGTCGCATTGTTTCCAAAATTCACCCTGTAATTCAACCCTTCTATAAAGGGAACATTGATATCCAAATAGACATTTCCAAATAGATTATTCCTCTTATCAAAATCATTTGAAAAGGCAGTAATAAAGGGATTTGCCCTTTGCGCCCCATCAGGGTTCAATATCACCTTCCCGTCTTCATCCCAGGGCATGACCAATGGGGGCATTGTGGTAATGGTCGTCAAGGCGGGGATTTCTCCCGAATTGTCCGCAAAGGAACCGAAAGTCTGCACCCCAAATCTGAACCAGTCCAGTATCTGGTGATCAAGGTTGATCCGGGCCGTAACCCTCTCAAACTGATCATTCATGACAAACCCCTTCTGCTTTGTGTAGCTTGTAGATATAAAATAAGAAGTCTCGCTGCTTGCCCCTCTCACACTCAGGTCATGTTTGTTGATATAGCCTGTCTGGGTAGCCGCATCCCACCAGTCAAAATCCGTTCCGTCCTGGTATCCGCTGTACAGCGTTGGCTCAAAAAGTGCAGCAACATCATAGTCAGGATTAGGCTGTGTATAATCCGGAGCCAAAAAGGCTTGCTCCCAGTCCTGATCCCTTACTTTGTTAAGAAACCCTTCTCTGTCCAACAGTTCGGGTCTATTGGCCGGTGTCTGGGTGGTGATGGTTCCGGTATAGTTAAAAATAGGCTTTTGTTCCACTTTTCCACTCCTGGTGGTGATCATTATTACACCGTTGGCCGCTTGTGCCCCGAAGATGGCCATGCTGCTGGCATCTTTTAAAACATCTATTGATTCTATATCATTGGGGTTGAGATCACCGAGGCTTCCTGTAAATATGATCCCATCCACCACGATTAAAACATTCTGATTACCACTGAGGGTGGTTCTTCCCCTGACTGAAATAGAGGGTGTCTGACCGGCCCTGTTTACCTGGCCGATGTTCAGCCCCGGCACCGTGCCTTGTAGCGACTGTGCGATATTTACATTAGGGGATTCACGAAATGCATCAATATTGGCCCTGACCACGGATCCGGTCACATCGCTCCTCTTCTGGGTACCATATCCAATCACCACCACTTCTTCCAATGAAGACTGGTCCTCTTCCAATACAATATTGAAAGCCGTTTGTTTCGAAACGGTTAAACTATAGGTCTTATAGCCAATGAAAGAAATTTTAATCACATCACCTTCGTTTACTTCCAAGCTGAACTTTCCATCAATATCCGTGGCCGTGCCGATACTGGCTCCTTCAACCGCCACTGTGGCGCCCGGTATGGGCTCACCGTTTTCGTCTTTGACGGTGCCGGTGATGGTAACATCCAGGGGTTCCTCCACCGATACGGCCAGATCTTTATCCGATTTCTTCACATGGATATTGGAATTAACCTGTTTAAAACTCAGGTTGGATTGAGAGGCAATTTCCAACAAAACATCGTAGAGGCTCTTGCCATTGCTCTCGAAGCTAACAGGGGGCAGATCTTTGATCTCCCTTGTGGCAAATACAAAGCTGTAATGGGTCCGCTTTTCCAGCTCTTTGAAGGCTTTTTCTATTTTCACCTCACTTAGGGAAAGATAAACGGTAACTTCCTCAATACTTTTTACCTGTGCACTTCCCGTTGAGGCAAGAAGAAGGCTCATAGATAGGCACAGGAAAGTAAAGACGATGGTAAATAATTTTGTCATGTAGATCACATGCTTTAGTAAGCGTTTTTTCATAACTTTACTTGGTTTGTTTAGTCTATTGCTATTGGGTTAAATGAACTCGTATCAGAAAAGGGATGGCACTCCCTGCTTCTGGTGTTGATATGGGGCCATAGGTGTTGGAAGCACTTATGGCCTTTTCTACTGTTTTTTTCGCTTCATAGGCAGGTTATTTAAAGGTTATGGTTACTTGGTCTTTATCTATCTCAAAGTCAAACCTGGCGGAATAGCTCAATCCCTCCAGCACATTCCTCAAAGTCTGGTCATGAAACCATCCGGATAGCTCCAGGTCCTCTTGGGGCTGGTTTTTGTAGTGAACCTTCACCCCGTACCAGTTTTCCAACACCCGCGTGACTTCCGCCATCGGGGTATGGTCAAAGACAATGGTCTTATGGGTCCATGCCATCAGCTTCTTTTCATCAAACCGGGACTTTCGCACGGCTTTGGTATCCCAGTTAACCTGCAAAGCTTCCCCTTTTTCCAGGTTCACGCTTTGGGACTCCTCCATTTCGACCTGCACGGAGACCAACCCCGTCAGCAGGAAAATATCCAAAGGTTCGTTTTTATAAGCCTTGATGTTAAAAGAAGTGCCCAGTGCTGTGGTGGTAACAGGCCCTGTTTTTACCATAAAAGGACGATGGGGATCCTTCTCCACTTCAAAATACCCCTCCCCCTCCAATTCAAGGACGCGCCGGTGGGATTCAAAATTCTTGACATAACGAAGCGTGCTGCCCGAGTTGAGAATCACTTTTGACCCATCCTGAAGTGTCAGATTGGATTTGACCCCTGGAGGTGCATAATGCTCCTCATAAACTATGGGGACCTCTGCTTGCTGCGAAGGTTTTGGAGGCAAAAGTAAATTGACCGTTAGGGCCAAAGCAAACACCGTGACGAGTATCCCGACCAGTCTGTACCACTGATGGCTCCTGTGATAAACCGGATATGCCCTTCTGTGCCGATGCAAAGAACTCAGCGCGTCCATGGGCACGACTTTTTCCTCAGGATGGTGCATCTCCATTTTGCTGACCGTGTTCTCTATCCGTTGCCAGTTGGATGCCAGCCTCTCTCCCACAGGATGTGATTTTCTTGAAATGTTCAATACCATTTTCCTGGCCAAAGCCATTTCCGCGTATTTGCCGGGATTTTTTTCCAGATAATCTTCCCAATAAGCTTTGGTAGCGGCAGTCGGAGACAGCACCCATTTTTGGAAATCAGGGTCAAGTACAAAATCTTCGAATTGATAATCTCGCTCACACATAAAACAGGTTTTCATGTAAAGGAGTCAGGGTCTGTGCGGAGTTATCCTTCGAAAGAGAAAAATTTTTCAGATTTTTGGAAAAGGTTGATTTAAGAAAGTCGTCAACCGGGTCCTGTACAGGTCGGATACAGATTAAACACGGATAAAACACGGATAAAACCTCGGTTTGTTTCTACTCATAGAGAACGCGACATGTCCTCAGCCTCTACTCAGCATGGGCGGGGAATGGGGCAAGGAACGCCATCCGACTTAACCCCATACAACCATGGCCAAACAAACAGGAATACTCAAGCTTGCAGGCACCATAGGCAATATCACTTTTGTACAAAACCCAGAACGGGTATCTTGCCAAGCAGAAAAACATGCGGAGCGGCTGGATGTAAAGGATTCCTGAATTTGTATTTTGGATCCGGATCCGTCATACCCGAGGAGTGGATCCCTGCGAATATAGTTTCTAAAGGCATTATCGCGATGAAGCGATCCCATATATGGGCACCGAAACGGGACGGGACCGCTTTTCTGCCGCGGCGGATCGCAATGAGGCTCCGGAATCCCCATAATCCGAAGTATCTCCCTAAGGGGTCAAAAGATTTTTGTTTTGCCGGGTTTTCAACTTAACCCGATTTATCCACCGCCCAGATATACCGCCAAAAATAGAGAAACAATAAATTTCTTAAGGCTGGAAACTGCCTTCCATGCCAAGGTATAAACAGACCGGAGGTTGATCCCCATCATTTTGGATACTTCCTCGTAGGAAAAATTCTCAAAAAAAAGATACTGGATCACTTCTTTTTGCCGCAAGGGCAGTTTTTGCAAGGCGGCGGCCAACTTTAGTTGCAGGGTCTTTTCCCGTTGTACGCCGATCAGTACGCTTTCCATGGATTCCACGGAAAAACGGTCATCATGCACTTCGGACACTTCCTCCATCCGCCATTTGCTGAGCTTTTTGCTTTCGCGGTAGATCTTATAGGAGAGGGATTTGAAGATATAGACCTTTACGTTTTCCGCCTTCGGAAGGCTTTTGTGGTATTTCCACAAATCCACAAACACATCATGGATGCAGTCCTCTATAAAATCCCCGTTGGCAACCATGGTCATTCCGTATTGAAAAAGCTCGCCCGAAGATGCCTTATATAACCCCTCAAGCCCTTTTTTATCGCCATTTCTCAGCAACAGCCACAGGCTATCCCACTCTTCGGAAATCAAAGGTGATATCGGGTTTTTCACAACGGTTAATTTGGGATGCTAATAATTTGGCTTTAATTATCGGGAAAAAAGTAATAAAAGACAAATTCACCCCGATGATTCTCTATTCAACGTTATTTAGTTAATGAAGAGAGAAGTTTTATGCCCTTTCTAAAAATCATAATGATATCTACATGCATATATAACCAACTCACCATCCGATATCTGGTAAACAAGTCGGTGTTCTTGATCAATCCTTCTTGACCAATATCCTGCCAGGTCATATTTCAGAGGCTCAGGTTTACCGATTCCTTCAAACGGTGTTCTCTTAATGATTTTAACAAGTTCATTGATCTTTTTGACCATTTTCTTATCTGTTTTTTGCCAATAGAGATAATCTTCCCAGGCATTTTCAGTAAAGGTCAAAACCATAGTTATTCTCCTAATTTTGGCCGGACTGTCTTTCCTGATTTCATTTGCCGGATGGACTCATAAAGCCTGTCCGCATTTTTCCTTGAGCTCAATAAATGCAAGGTTTCCATAATGGAATTGTACTCGTCAAGCGAAATCACAACAGCGCCTTTTCCGCTTTTCCGCTTGATAATGAGGGTTTCATTGTTCTCTTCAACATTGTCAAGATACTTCTTGAGATCTATTCGGAATTCTGAGTAATTGGCAGCGATCATTTTTCTAGTTGTTATTGTTTACGTACGAATATACGTACTTAATTAAGATATGTTTTATGATATTTAAATTTAGCCTTTCAAAAATAAAGTCTCTGTGGTAAAAAAACTCACCACAGAGGACACAGAGGGATGGGAGGGGTTGGGCGGTGCGTATAATCAATGGGAATACACAAAGAAAAAAGCTTAAAACTCTTTTTCCTCTGTGGTTATAAAAAACACCATCCTATCTTATCCATCAACCATAAAACTTGGAAATGTCATATTGCTCCTTTTTTATTCCTCTTGATAAAACACCCGCCACAGCTTTCCGGTGTTGGAATCGGAAATAACAATGGTCCCATCGGGGGCCTGTGCCACGCCTGTTGGCCGGTGCTTGGCATCATTCGGGCTTTCTATGGTTGAAACCCCCGCAAAGCCCTCGGCCAAGGCCTCATAGTCCCCGACCGGCTCGCCGTTTTCAAAAGGCACAAAAGCCACAAAATATCCTTTCTGCTCAAGCGGTGCCCTGTTCCAACTCCCATGAAAAGCGATCAATGCCCCTCCTTTATACCTTTCCGGAAACTGGTCCCCGGTATAAAACAAAATGTCATTGGGTGCCCAGTGTCCGGGAAAAGCCATGACGGGCGGTTCGGTTCCCTCACACCGGTCGGTCTTTTGTCTGTCGCCGCCGTATTCAGGAGCTACCAACCGTTTATCCTGCAAAGGGTCATAATAACAATAAGGCCAGCCAAAATCGGCACCATCACTCAAACGGAAAAGTTCCTCCGCGGGAATCTCCGCATTATCTTCCTCGCTGTACATATCCGGAAACAGACCGTGCAACATATCTCTGCCATGCTGCACCGCATACACGTGGCCGTCCATAGGATTATATCGTAATGCGACCGCATTCCGGATACCCGTAGAAAAACGATGGCCGTCATCCAGCTGTGTTTGACCTGTTTTATTGGCGTCAAAACGCCATACCCCTCCATGTCTTTCCAGCAGCGGGCAAGGGTCCATTGCCGGTGAGCCTTGGCTACGGTCCTGCTCCTGGCATGCGTTTGAAGGTGCTCCTACATTGACGTACAGGTATCCCTGATCATCAAAGGTAATGGACTTGGCCGCATGGGCAGTCTGCAGGGGGAGACCTGAAACAACCGTATCGGGTGCGGCTGCGTTGTCCGGAAGCAGGTTTCCGTTGCTAAACGAAAACCGGAATACCGTGCTGTCATTGGAAGCGTAAAGGTGTCCATTATAAAAAGCGATGCCC
The DNA here is from genome assembly GCF_042652345.1 of Negadavirga shengliensis. Taxonomy (NCBI): domain Bacteria; kingdom Pseudomonadati; phylum Bacteroidota; class Cytophagia; order Cytophagales; family Cyclobacteriaceae; genus Negadavirga; species Negadavirga shengliensis. Next base: position 76,577 of record NZ_JBHSJJ010000004.1, on the reverse strand, counting down.
GTACCCCCAAAATCGGCAAAATATTCGATTTCGTCGGCTCTGCCGTCACCATCTGTATCCCTAAGCGCCGCGATTCCACCTTTTTCATGAGGTTCCCTCAAATTGAGATAAATGTCCCCGTTGCCGTTTACAGCAACGTGCCGTCCCCGGCCAAGGTCTTCGGCAATTACGTAGGCCTTCATGCCTGGGGCCAGGTTGAGACCGCCCTGGTCTTCATCAGCAGTAAAATAGGGGTTTTCTTTCCCCCTGCTTTCTGAAGGCCTTTCGCAGCTTGTGAAAACGACATTCAGTATTACAAAAGCCGCCAGCAAATAAAGGAAAGTACGGTTTTTCATCATTGAAGTGGTTTAGGGTTGAGTGATTTTCATTTTAATAAGTAAATATAAGCATTCATATAATGCGTGAAAAAATTACCTATGCTCAGTATTAGGAATTTATATCAATAAGCTAAATATAGTCAATCGCTTTTTACTATAAAAGTCCGAAATAAATCTACTGGTAGATTAAAGGTTATACAATGAATAAGCTAGACCCACCATTTTGAATCGTATTCGAAAAAATGATTCCAGCGGTGATTATTTATGTTTGCTTGGGCCGGCACGGTTTTAAATTCATTATTCGTCCTCTTTGTTCAATAGTGCGTTCACAATTGATTTGATTTGGTGATTGCCGCTTTTGGAAAGTCTCTTTAAAATATCGATGGTTTCCATTGTGTGACCGGTTGTTGATTTGAGAACCGTCAGCACTTTAAGATCAAACCATTCGTCTTCTTTTTGTAGATCCCCCACCAAGGCTTCTCTTAAATCAGGTGTCAATTGGCTGATGTTTTTCAGATGGGAGAGTAGCAGGATTTTATCCTCATTGGATGAAGCATTATAAATTACCGTCAGTTCATCTTGGATAGATCCGTCATTCACATCCACATTTCTCAATGATCGAAACGCCAGGTCCTTTGTTGATTTTTCGTTGCTGGTCAAGTTGCCGATGACCCATTTATCCAAAACAGGGGTTGTTCTTAACCGGCCTGCATTGATTTCCCTGAGCAAAAAGCGCTTGTGATCAGAAGACTCCGTTGAAAGTACCCGTTGTATCATCGTCTCTTCCTGTAGTATTTCCAAAGTCAACCTGGATAGTTGTTCTTTCTCACCCTCGTGGGCCAGATGCCAAATAGTATAGGTCGTATAAACGGCATCGGCCACCGATTCATCCGTCACCTCTTTGATAGTAGCGCCGGATACGCCGTCCACTTCTTCTCCTCCTGGTTCTTCCACGATTTCATGCAGGCTGTACTCTCTCAGATTAGGCCATTCCTCATGCAAGACCGCCTCCAGTTTTTCGTAATCGGCTGTGGAAAAATCACTATGATCTGTTTTGGTAAGATGTTCGCCATATACTTCCAATCCAAAGTAATCCCCATCCATTTCCCAATAAATGGCGATATCGATGCTTTTACATTCCCCGGTCAGGCACACACCGGTTTTGAGCCTTCTTTTCCAAAATGGTATCCCGTCTTCGTCAAAGAGGCCAGTGACATGGACAGGAAGCCCCTCATCATCATAGATGGTAAACCTCCTGTCCATGCCCACAAAATGCTTCGCTTCGAGCACCCCGCTTTGATAATAAATATCGTCCGATGAAAACCAGCCTACCCAAAGTATCAGGGGCCAAAGGGAATACAACACAAAACTCCAGATCATACCTAATGTTATCAATATTCGAGATCGAGGGCAAGTGGCTTGCTTTTTTGAGGGAATGACAGACCTGACAGGTAATTTTTCCAGGAGCCCGGATCATAGCCCAGGTGCTTTCCTGTCAAAGTAGCCAGCTCAGCAGATGCAAACTGTTTGAAATTGAAATGGACATCATCCAAATATTCAGCGAGCAACTCGTATCCCTTCCGCGAACCGCACCGGGCCATAGCCGCCGCAATGCTCAGTTCCAGTTCTCCGCCGTAGACCCTCCATCTTACCTCTTCATAAGCCGTGGTCTTATATCCTTTGATGTTTTCATCTTGCAAAAGCCTTTCGAAACCTGGTATAAAAGCCGGATCAGGGACCCTTTCGGCATAAAAACAAAGATTCAATATCCTGTTAAAAAAAGGAACAAGCTTCAGGTCTATCCTTCCGTTAAAATACTCGTTTTCTCTTTCCATCATGTCTCCCCCACTTTCGGAGTTTTCCAGGATTTCCTTTATGATTGGGTTAGAAAGGTTATCCCCGCTCATCGCCAACAAAGCAATGTTCTGGTTGATCTTCCAATACAGCCCTTCCAATATATTTTTCTCCCTTCCCCTGATATCATCATAGGTGTCAACAAAACCATCGGGATACCCCTGCCGTTTTTCTTCTTCATAAAGCTCCCGCAATTCATCGATAATCAGTTCATTACCCTGGCTATTCCCAAACCAGGCCATCGCTTTGGCCAGCAACAATTTTCCTTTTGGGTCCTGGGTTGCCTCGAACTTGCTTTCCAGGGTTTTTAAAGCGGCCTTCCTAGGCAGCCTAGTACATTTTTCCAAAAATTCATCATCTCCCTTGGCCAGGTTGTCTACCCGCCGGCTTATTTCATCTTCATCGTCGAGGGCGCTACCAACTTTCTTATTCGCATAAGGTCTCGGAATGTATCCCAACTCACTCCATTCCTTTTGTAATGGAGTGAGATCAAAATCCCTTGGCCGAACATTTTTCCAAGCGATTTCGGATGCTATTTGACCGGTAAAATAGCCCAAAACAGCCAAGTCACCGCTCATCCGTGTAAATTGGATGGCATTCTGGGTTTGGCTAAAAGCTTTACCCGATAGTAACAAACCATCCAGCGATTCGGGCACGAGGCTTCGATATGGGATTTCAAGGGTGATGTCATTGGAATGTGGCAATAGAAACCCGCATCGGGTAAATTCCGAACTTCCTACATGGTGGGGATCAAAATCACTACTAGCCAGAGATACCATATCCTCAAAGTGGGTGCCTTCAATGGCATCTATTAGGTCCAAGGTATAAACTCCCTTTACCCGCCTGGATTCCCTCACGGTAAGCATGGGATGGAAGTCATAAAAATGAGCTTTATAGTGAGATAGAAATAACCCACGCTGCAATTCACTGATCTTTCGGTTATCAATGATATCATAGTCCCTATTGGTATTGGACGGGGTTTTTGTAGCCCCTCCTTTGATGTCCCATTGGCTATAGTTCTGGGTTTTTCCCGTTCTGCTGTTGCCATGCCAATAGGCTGCTCCGGCAAAAAAGGCTATATCTCCATCTCCAGTGGCATCCACTGTGACCTGTGCCTGGACCAATTCAAGTTTTCCATTACGGCAAATCAATATTCCTTCCACCGTTTGGTCCTTGACCAAAGTACCGCACATGATCGCCCCTGGCAAAAACCTACCGTTAGCTTCCAACAGGGATTGAAGGTGGTAGAGCTTTCTTCCGGTCTTTTTGGAAGTATTGGTTTGGAAAGCTATTTGGGAGGCCTCTTCTTCTTGCTGGATAAAATATTTACTGTCTTTCACACCATGGTAATAGCCCATCACCCCTCCGACGGTCTTGGTACCGCCAAGATCATGAAAGTAATCGGCTACAATGGTATTGGCCCCCTTTTGACTGGCTCCCATGGCCACCATGGCCCCGGCAGTTCCTCCTCCGGCTACCAGCACCTGGCATTGGTGCCTGGTGGCTATATGTGTATCCAATGCAAATTTGCATTCCTTCAATGGCACTGCAAGGCCCGGTTCTTCTATAGGTGTGAGGGATAATTGTCCTATAGGCACCTTTTGGCCGGCGATATTAAAAAAAGCTGCTTTTTTTGGTTTTTGACTGTATCTTAAATTATTGACCAGGTTTTCGCTTTCCTTTTGAATGGCCAAGATGGCTTCGCAGCTTAGGTCCGTATAATCATGAGACAGCAAATAGTGGCCGGCCAAATCAGGATGTGGCATTTCCCCCTCAATATACAAACTCGCCTCCGAGGCAAGTTCTTCAATTTTCGCTTCGCTCAGGATGGGGTCCAGGGACTGCAGTTCCGCTCCGATAACCATTGTGAGCTCACGGGCCTGATGTTCTACGTCCTCGATGTTTTGCGAAGTTGTTGCAAACCGGAATTCCAGTAAGAGCTGATCACCTACGTGCTTGCCGGGATGGAGATACAACCTATTCCCGTCTACCCCCAAACTTTCCGGAACGTCTACTTCCTTCTTCACGGGTTGCTTCGCTTTCAGCAACTCAAACACATATCCTGCTTTTTGTATTCGGTAGTCGTTTTGCAACAGGTGCCGGGAAAATAAAAGATTTTCTGATGCATCAATAAAATTTCTACAGTTTACCTGGTGGAGGCCATGCTTTCCTGCCAGCAATACCCCGGTCACCTCGTTTCCGCCACCCAACAAGCCACAAACATCCGTCATCAACATGACATGGACCTTTTTCACCAGCAGGTTTCTCAGCATCCCTTTGCGTACGCTTCCATTGAAAAGCAACAATTCATCACCAAATAGGCTGTTATTGGGTCCTTGGTCAGAGGGATTATGGATTTCGTCTGATTCCCCCGGAGGAAAAAAGAGCTGAAACATCTCCTTGTCCCATTTGTCTACCCCTTTGCTTTTCATCCAAAGCTTTTTCTTGGCGGTGATCTCAAATCCGGGTGTGGGCCGCTTCTCCACCAGCAAAACTTTTTTGCCGGATTCAGCCGCTTTCAGCGCTGCAAAATAACCTGAAAATCCAGCGCCGTTGATAATGACATCATACGTGTCAAAATCACTTGCTCCAGTAAACTGTCTGTTGACTTCTGCCAGGGCGTTTATATCCATCATTCCCGGGGCCAACAGGATGCCCCCGGTGGTCGGCATTGCTATATTTAAAAACTTTCTTCTATTCATAACTATTTCCAAATAGGTCACTTTAATAATTTATCAATGAAAAACCGGCGTTTGCCTTTTCGCTAGGCAAACGCCGGTTCCTAAACGGTTTTAACTTCCTCCTGGGTATCCAGGATTCTGCTCGATTCTGGCTTCCACATTGGCATCGATAAAGCTTTGAGGAATAGGCCATAGATTATTATGTGGCTGAACGGTGGTAGCCGAACTATAATTGTACCGCATTACCCTATCGTACAGCAAGCCCATCCTTATCAAGGTCCTCATTCTGGGTTCTTCTACGACCAGTTCCCTGGCCCTTTCATCCAGGATAAAATCTATATCCACCTGGTCTGCCCCAATCAGCACCGCATTTGCTCTGGAGCGTACGACATTGATATCGTCAGCAGCGCGTTGAGGGTCGCCGCTCCTGAAATAAGCCTCAGCTCTCAGCAAGTAGGTTTCAGCTAGCCTCATCTTGATAAAATCATTGGCTGTCTGGCCCGCTGATGGATCGTCCGCAAAAGGTCTTCCGTCAATTTTGCTTATCCAGGGGTAATACATTCTTAAAGTGTCCAAAACCCAATCAGTGAGGCTACCGTCTTCCCTTGCGACAACCAATCTCCCTTGCGCATCCCTCCCTGTCAGGACTTTCCTGCCAAAATATTCTTCATCTGCGGGATTATTGTAGTAAAAATCCCTCCTCACATTATACCTTGAATTCCGCATGTCATCCGGATCCAACTGCCAGATGTCATATTTCCAATAGTTCAACAAAGACATGACGCCAATACCCCTGTTTAGACTGTCCGCGGCAAATAAATTATTAATTCCATTTGGAGATCTTATCCGCTCTTGTTCCGGTCCCCACAACCGTGAACTGTTGTTCCCTCTCGGCTCTCCTCCACCAATAGTAAACGCCTCAAACTGCCATGCCCAGATCACTTCAAGGTTTCCTGATGACCTGTTTTGCTGGTTATACCTAAATAGGTCCGAAAAAACATCACCGGGTTTGCTTAAGTCACCAAATCTTTCTGTCATCAATTGATAATGGCCTGTTTCTCCATTGATCACCTTGGATGCTGCTTCCACCGCTTTCTCATAAAACGTCTGATCTCCTGTTTCCAGACCTAAAGAAATGTATACCTCTGAAAGCAAATGATAAGCAGCACCCTGATAAATTCTACCGTCAGAGATATTGGATACCGGAGGCAGCTCTTGTCCGGCTTCTTCTAAATCGTTTGCGATAAATCTCAATACTTCCTCCCTGCTTGTCCTTGTAAAATCAAACCTTGGTTCGATCAATCTCTGGTCTACGATGGGGACTCCTCCGTATAAGTTTACCAATACATTGTAGGTATAGCCCCGAAAAAATTTGGCCTGACCGGATACATTGTCCCTGCCTGCTTCTGAAATATCAAGTTCGGGATTGTCAATATCATCGAGAATAAGATTACATTGCCTGATCATATCTTTGTACGCCCAATCCCAGTAGCTACTTGCCTCGTTCGACTGAGGGTTCAATAACGTATAATCCTTAAACCCCCTGCCATCCGGCCTGCCCCATTCAACCAAATCCGTACCCAGATTCATGTAGTCAAAGTTAACACCTCCGACACTATGTTCCAGTCTGGCGGCCCGGTACAAAGCCACTACTGCCGCATCATAGCCTGCCTCATTGACAAGCAAATTCTCCGGACTAAATCTATCCAAAGGAATTTCTTCCAAAAATTCTTCACCGCAGGAAAGGTACATTCCTGACAAAAGGATGATTAGAGAAAATGATTTTATATAGCTTTTCATGATTTCTTCGTTTAAAGTTGAATATTTAACCCAACAGTGTATGTTTTTAAAAGAGGTCCATTGTTTCCGGCTCCTCTACCTCCTCCACCAAACTCCGGATCCCAACCCTGCCATTTGGTCCAAGTGACCAGATTTTTTCCGCTTACGTATACCTGGACGTTGCCCAGTTTAAGCTTTTCCAAAATAAGGAACGGTAGATTATAACTTAAGGAGACGTCCTGAAGCCTCACAAAGCTCCTGCTCTGATAAAACCCGTATCCCAAAGGATTTCGGTAGTTGATGGCTGCATGCGTATTGATGGGATTTTCCGGTGTCCAGTAGGGCACATTCAGGACATTTGCCAAATCATAAAACTGGATACCTGGATTAGTAGGAACATTAGGACTATAGCCTCCCTGACGAACATTAAACATCACCATCAGATTTAACCCTTTGTAGGAGAAATTATTGGTAATGCCTGCCAAAAAATCCGGTTGGTTGGAATGCAATACTGTCCTGTCATTGGGAGTAATCACGCCATCCCCGTCCATATCCTTAAACCTCACATGTCCCGGCTGGGCGCCTTGGATCAAAGACAGGTCTTCGTCTCCTTCTTGAAATATACCATCAAACACATAATCAAAATTGGTTCCCAGAGGGTGGCCAATGAACCAGCCACTGGCGATGTCATCATCTTCAATTCCATCCCCATTGAGATCCCTTCCTGTCAACCGTAGTATTTTGTTTCTGTTTAACGTGAAGGCAAAAGATGTACTCCAGGTAAACGCGCCTTTTTGTAGGTTAAGGGTATTTAAAGAAAGCTCAACGCCTCTGTTTTCCACCTCCCCTATATTCCTTAAAAATGTTTCAAAGCCTGTGGGATTGGGGATAGTCTGGTTTAACAACAGATCTGTAGTGCGGCTGTAATAATACTCCACTGATCCTGAAATCCTATTGGACAACACACTAAAATCCACGCCAAAGTTTGTACTGGTAGTTGTTTCCCAACCCAGGTTTGGATTGGCCATGGTGGTCGTATACAAGCCAACAGAAGTGCTCCCCCCATCGCCAAATACATAGTTGGCCCTATCCATGTTACTCAAAGAAGAATACCTGTTTACTCCTCTGTTCCCATTTTTGCCCCAGGAAGCCCTTATTTTTAGATTGTCCAGGAAGCCTGCATTTGAGAGAAAATTCTCTTCGATAATGTTCCAACTTAGCCCTACGGCAGGAAAAATCCCAAATTTGTTCCCTTGTCCAAATGCAGAATAACCGTCTCTCCTCATACTAAAATCAGCAATGTATTTTCCCTTAAACCGGTATCCGATTCTACCCATGGTGGATAGTTGCTGACTCTCTCCGGCATAGGTATTAATATTAAAGTTCTCCCCAATTTCAAGCGAGTTCCATCCCAGTGCATCATTAAAAATATTGTTGCTGCTCAACCTGGACCCTTGATCCATTAGCGTGTACATTCCATATAGAAACGTGAAATTGATTTCATGATCCATATTGATGACCTGACTATACCTCACAATATTTTCCAGCGTCAGATTTTGGGCCTCATAGTGTTCTTTATGACCATTGCCTAAATTGAAAAATTGCTCCCGCTGAAAAGACGGTCTATAGAAGAAATCTTCATCGTTACGTTGGGTATATCCTACGTTTAATCTGTATGACAATCCCTCTATGGGCAACAAGACATCTGCGTAGGAATTGACAAACAGCGTTTTGGACTTGATGTGATTCTGGTGTAATAGTGTACCTTGTAAGGGATTACTTACCAGGCCAATCCCCATAGGTTGTGGTCTTGGCGTACCATCCTCGTAATATAAATTAGCATATGGACTCAAGTACGTTGTGTGAACAAGATCAGCCCTTACTCCAGAGTTGTCCCTGGCACTGTACCCGGTATTCAGCCCGACATTAAGCCAGTCCGTAACCGCCACATCAATATTTGCCCGGCCTGCAATTCTGGAAAAATTATCTCCTTTCACTGGTGATTTTATGTCAGAGTAGGATCCTGAAAAGAAATAGGTAACCCTATCGGTTTTCCCGGATACACTCAATTCATTATTCGAAACAGGCGCCCTTCTCTTAATCTCCTCAAACGGATCAATGGTAATCCCCGCGTCAATATTGGCCTGTTCTATCGCCTGAAAAGGAAGCTCTCCCCCATCGGCCCGCTCCGCGTCTGCCCTTACTCTTAAATATTGTTCCGCGTCCAGGTAATCAGGGATATGGGCAAAGTCAGAGGTGCCATAGTAGGAATTCAACGATATTCTCGGTTTATCTGTCTTTCCCCTTTTGGTGGTGATTTCTATCACTCCGTTTGCCGCTAACGACCCATAAACTGCCGTAGAGCTGGCGTCTTTCAGAATATCGATAGACTCAATGTCACCGGGATTTATATCCGAGAGCCTTCCCCCAGCATAAATGACTCCGTCCAATACAATCAATGGAGCGTTGCTAGCAGAGATGGAATTCCTTCCCCTAATCATAATGGAAGCATCAGATCCCGGTCTACCATTATCCGTGACAGTTACGCCGGCAACTGTCCCCCTTAAACTTTGAACCACATTTAAGTTCGGCTGCAATCGCTGTTGTTCCAAATCCACGCTTGCGATGGCACCTGTAAGGTCCTTCTTTTTTGCCGTTCCGTAGCCAATGACCACCACTTCTTCCAGGGCGGAATCATCGAGTTCCATGGTGATGTTAAGTACCGTCTGATTGGACGTGGTTATCCGCTGTGGTTTGTAACCAATAAAAGAAACCACAAGGACGGCTCCTTCATCAACTTCAAGGGAAAAATTACCGTCAATATCTGTAGCTGTCCCGGTACTCGTCCCCTCTACAATTACTGTGGCACCCGGTATAGGCTCTCTTTTTTCATCTGTCACTATTCCTGTTATGAAAATAGGATCATACACCTGGCCGGCCACCACTTCAGTACGCTTATCTTTCACCACATCAATGTTATTATTGATCTGCCGGAAGGAAAGCTTGCTTTGCTTGGCTGCCGCTATTAAAAATTTCTCCACCGTACCCGTCTTTTCTTCAAAAGTTAAAACCACCGTGCGGTCTACCTCTTTGTGGTCAAAAGAAAACTTGAAAGGCGTTTGGCGCTGTATCTCTCTGAAAAACTGGCTGAGACTCAGCTCTTCGTTGGATATGGAAATGGTTACTTCCTCGATGCTTTTATACTGGCCGTTTGCGTCAATGGCAAAACCGAAATTAAAAAGCATCAATTGTAAAATAAAGCCATAGAGGAAGTATTTGGACAACATATAAATTGTCTTTAGTAATTTATTTTTCATAATTTTAAGGGTTTATTGGATGAAAATTTCAATAAGCCTGGTCTTTTGATGTGCCCCATTCCCCAATGTTCGCCATCATCAGACCAGTCCAAGGCCGGTAGGCAGTGATGTCTGCCGGTTTTTTTATGAGCTGTCAAGGTTTTTCATTGGCTTAAAATTTAAGTTCCACTTCTTTTCCATTTATGGTGAATTCAAACTCCTGGATGTAAGACAGGCTTTTCAGTACATTTTCCAGTGTCTGATGCTGGTACTCGGCTGACAACTGCCATTCTTCTTTTGGGCTGTTGGCCAGATGGATTTTCACACCGTACCAATCTTCCAATTTGTTGACTACCTGAGACAATGAAGCTCTATTAAATATCATCCAACCCTCCCTCCATGCTGTGGTTTCTTTGATATCAAAATGGCTCACTTGATGCTTATTGCTGGCAATGTGATAATTTATGGCCTCACCGGGTTTCAAAAAGATAGCCTCGGCTCCCATAGATGGTTTTACACTCACTTTGCCGGTTAAAAGGGATACGCTGATCCGGCCATCGTCTTTGGTATTGATATTGAACGAAGTCCCCAATACCGTAGTGGTCATCCCTTCCGTAACTACTTGAAAGGGACGTAATGTGTCTTTTTCTACTTCAAAAAATACTTCTCCCCGGACCGACACGATCCTCTCCAGGGAATTGAATTTCTCGGGAAATTCCAGCTCACTCGCCGAATTCATCCAAATGCGGGTACCATCCGACAAAGTAACCTGCAGCTTTTCACCTGGAGCCGTTGTCTTCCGAATCAAAGCCGTTTCCTGGACAACATGTTCCACCGGCAAGACCCTGTCCAGCGACATCCATGCCAACCATCCCAAAGCAAAACTGACCAATAGTATGGCCGCGACCCTTTCGAACTGCCCCATTCTTGACCATAGCCCATGTCCAGAGCGACCCGCGCCTTCCCTTTCATGACCCGAAGCCTTAATCGAACTGCCTTCTTTTAATATTTGGTTTAAGATATCCTCTTTTGCACCCTGAGGTACTTGCACGGTCTCATACCGTACACCCGTCAGCAATTCCTTTGCGAGTCTGAGGGTGGGCAGATGGTCGGGATTGGCTTTTATCCACCTTTCCCAGTACAGGTCCAATTCCCTATCAGGTTCCTTAACCCACCGGATAAATTCCGGATCACATAAAAAATCTTCCTTTGTCTTCATGCAGTATATGGCTTGTAATGGTAAAAGCAGAAGACACTTAAAACGACACCCACTTTGAAAAAATTAATTCAGTTTTTTTTTAAAAAATAAACTCCCACGCGCTGATCGTTGGTCATCTAAGGGCCGGGTACTTTAGATACCCAGCTTCACTAATGGCCTTCGTCGCCCAGCACCTCTCTCAAAAAGCCCAGCGCCTTGTACATCAGGTTGCGGGCGACTTTTGGGTTTTCCAAACCCATAATCTCCTGAATCTGTTTATAATCCATCCCCTCATAAAAACAATAATAGATGATCTCCTTTTTTCTGGGGCTAAGTTTTTTTATCGCCACATTCAACTTTTCCAACCTGTCGGCATCAATCTGCCGGTCTATCAGCCGTTGTTCATGGGAAATCGTAAAATCAAAGTAATTCGATGGCGGAAAGTCCTCCCTCTTGAGGTCCCACTTGGAAGCCTCTTTGTAAAGTTTTCTTTTGAGGCATTTAAAAAGATAAAACTTGATGGAGTCTGTTTTGCCAAGCCTTTCCCGGTGCTTTCTAAGGTCAATGAACATCTCCTGGATGGCATCCTTTATCAATGGTTCATCAGCGGCTATCCTCCAGCCATAAGCATAAAGGACATCGAAATAGGTTTCATAAATGTGGATAAATGCCGACTCCTTTCCCGCTCTAAAGGCATCCCATGTCTTTTTATCATCCAAGAAGACAGAATCTTTGGGTTTCCCAAAAAGAGACACCAATTTTTCTTCTTTCAATGGATTATTCATGGGTTATTTCGATAATTTTACTTCGCTTATGCAGTAAAATTATCTATAATATATTAAAAAACAACATAAACCTTATTTAATCCTATATGACGATTATTAGTGATCCATACAATTTTGGGTAAATAATAGCAGCGATTCATGTTGGCCAGGTTGGAAATATTCCTGATCTCTTCACGGTTATTTCCTCGTGTCAACCGAAACCTGATCCAGGCCCCGTTTCTTGAGCAAAGCATCTATTTTGGGTTCAGCACCTCTGAAATTCACATACATTGTCATGGGATCATCCGTTCCTCCCCTTTCAAGAATTTCCTTTCTAAAAAGTTCCGCTTTTTCGGCATCAAACAAATCTGTCTCCTTAAACGCCTGGAAAGCATCGGTATCCAAAACCCCGGACCAGATATAACTGTAATATCCCGATGAATAGCCACCGGAGAATATATGTTGAAAATACGTGCTTCTGTACCGCGGGATGATCTCATCAATCAGTCCTATTCTTTCCATAGAAGCGTTTTCAAAATCGGCAACACTGACGGTGATGGCTTGTTCCTGCGTGTGATAATCCATATCCAACAGCGAGGCCGCTAAATATTCCGTGGTACCAAAACCCTGACCAAAAGTTCCGCTCTTCTGCAGCTTTTCTATCAACCCGTCAGGTATCACTTCCCCCGTTTCGTAATGAAAAGCATATTGCTTCAACACCTCCGGTTCTGTGGCCCAATTCTCCATGATCTGCGAGGGCAGTTCCACAAAATCTCTTGGAACGGAAGTTCCCGCCAAACTTCGGTATTGGACATTGGACATCAGCCCGTGCAGGGCATGGCCAAACTCGTGGAAGAAAGTGGTGACTTCGTCAAAAGTCAGTAAGGCGGGGGCATTTCCGGTGGGCTTCGAAAAATTGCAGACTATAGAAATCACCGGGGCCTTTCTCTCTCCATCGATGGTTTTTTGGCTTCTATAGGAGGTCATCCATGCACCTCCTCGCTTTGAAGGCCTAGGATGGAAATCCATATACAACAACCCCAAATGGCTTCCATCCGCCTCCTTGACTTCATAAGCCTTCGCTTCAGGATGATAGGTCGGAATATCCGGAATCTCCTGAAGCGTAATTCCCCAAAGCTTGTTGACTACCATAAACACCCCCTCCTGCACTTTATCCAAGGCGAAATAGGGTTTCACTTCCTGTTCATCCAGATCAAACTTCTTTTGCCGAAGTTTTTCCTCATAATACCTCCAGTCCCAGGGAGCCAATTCCAAATCCTCGCCTTCCTCCTCCAAAAGGGCCTGCATTTCGTTTTTTTCCTCTGTGGCTTTGGCCAATGCCGGAGCCCATAACTGATCCAAAAGGGTCAAAACATTTGCCGGATTTTTGGACATGGTCTCTTCCAGTACATAATCCGCATGGGTTTTGTACCCCAGAAGATTCGCGCGCTTCAGCCTCAAATTCGCTATTTCGACCAAAACATCCTTGTTGTCCCGGTCATTGTCCCTGTCTCCCCGGTTTTTATAAGCCTCCCATATTTTTTTCCGCAATTCCCTGTTATCCGCATATTGAAGAAAGGGCATCACGCTTGGGTTTTGCAGGGTAAATATCCACGTTCCCTCCTCTCCACGAGCCTCAGCCTCGTCGGCAGCAGCTTCTCTGAGTTCGGCCGGCAAGCCGGCCAGATCCTCTTCCCTGTCAACAACGAGTTGGAAATCATTGGTTTCCGCCAAGAGGTTTTGTCCAAACTGCAAGCTCAAGACAGACAGTCTGCTGTTGATTTCTCTGAGCTTTTCTTTATCCTCATCACTCAAATTGGCACCGTTTCTAATAAATGCCCGGTATTTTTTTTCAAGCAGCTTTAGCTGCTCCGGGTTCAATTGTTCTTTTTCCCTGTTTTCCCATACCGTTCTTATCCTTTCGAACAATCCTGCATTCAAATTGATATTATCATTGTGTTGGGACAGCTCAGGAGCCATTTCTTTCGCTATTGCCTGAAGTTCATCATTGGTATGGGCTGAGTTGAGGTTGGAGAAGACACGGTTCACTCTCTCCAGCAGCTCTCCTGAAGCGTCCAAAGCAGCGATCGTGTTGTCAAATGTGGGCGGTTCTGAAAAATTGACAATGGCGTCCACTTCCTCTTGATGCCGCTTCATTCCCTCCTTCAAAGCAGGCACAAAATGTTCGTTGGTGATTTTGTCAAATGGCGGGACTTCAAACGGGGTTTGATAAGCCTCAAAGAATGGATTTGTAAATCCTGCTGTTTCATCATCCTCACCGCAGGAAGCTGTCAAAGCAGCAGCAGTGGCGACAGCCATTATTGCCTGTTTCATCTGGTGTAATCATTAGGGTCAAAAACAAATATAACGGTTATACGCTCCCTGCATAAACAATTAGGTCAAAAACTTTCTTATTAGCTTTGATAATACCAGCTGTGTCACCGGTTGTTTAATCGAAGGATGTTAAGACAATGCACTTTTCGGTGACATTATTTTAACGCGTAATTTTTCTGAACTTTCTGATCCTGTGAAAAGTAAGAAAATTGGCGTCGTGGTTATTTCTGGCCCCACCCAGGCCATCATCATGTGCCGTCCTGGAAAGAAAAATAATATCCTTGCCGTCAAACTGCCAGTCAATGTACTGAAAGCCGTGTTTAGCCACATCGTTGTGCTCAAGCAGCATTTTTCTTAACTCCCAATCAAAAAGGTTCGTGGAACTGAACAAGGCCTGGGTATTGCGTAAGCTTGCCGGGTTTTTGCCCGGGTTGTTTGCTTTCACCTGGTCGGGAATATAGTTGGCAATGGTCCAATATAATTTGGATTTGGGATCATACCTGATCGCAAATTTTTTACTTGCACCCGGGAAGGGGACAAATCCTGAATTTTCGTCAAAAGAGGCTATTTTACCATCCTGACTTATCCGAACAAACGCGGCTTTTTCCTCCAATGTAGACCTGTCATCCACCCTTAAAACATTCCAAATATCCCCTTCGGGACTTACAACGGCATTCCCCTCCAGCCAGCCGCCGAAGTTTCCTTCCAGATAGGCAGAATCATAATACAGTACATTGCTGGTCACCCAATTGTCCGCCTTCATCAGGTCCGCATCGACAGGCACAGACATCATCATGGCACCGTATCTTTTTCCCCAGGACCTTATGGGCCCCATGGCGCTTTCCATAGCACGCCACAACCTGCCGTTGTGCTCAATCACGGGTACCGGGGCACAGTGGTACTCCCCTTCAAGCAGCAAGCCGTTTTCTCCATCCACCGGTTCAGTCCATGTTCGGCCGTTGTCATTGGATTTCCGGATAACAGTATGTCCGTGATGCCTGTCGGTACCCAAAAAATAAAGCCCCTTGCGGTGAACAAACAGCTTGGACCAAAATGCACCCTTGATTTCAGCAATGGGCTCCCAGCTTTTGCCTTTGTTTTTGGAGAGGTATATCCTTGAAAAAGCTTTTACATGCTCATTTGAATGGGGACCAAAATAGTCATGGGAAGCCAAATAATGTCCGTTGGGAAGGATGGCAAGGCTCGGCGAACCAATATATTTGCCGGAGGATGCAGGGCTATGGGTCACTATCACGCCAGGAACCCCGCCAAAATTCCCCTGCTGGGCCAAAACAGGAAAAGTACCCAACCATAATACAAAAACAATGAGAATCCTTTTCATGGGCATTATTTAAAAAGGTAAATTACCTGAATTATTTTCCCCTAATCCAATCCACATCAAAACGTGCCAAACTGATTTTTTCATAAGGACCCTTTTCGCCTTTTTCATACAGACATAAAACCGTACCATCTTCCAGCACGGCCAATGCGGAATAGGCCGAGAGACCCGCATACAAGGTACGTGATACCGGCCAAGACCGCCCTTCATCCTCACTTATTTTAATGGTCATATTTTCCCTTTTGGTGCTGGCTGGATTGGAAAAAAGCAGAAGGCCCTTATGGGAAGCGTCCGGCCAGGAATACCGGATCAATGCCGCTTGACAAACAGGTTCTATGAGATCCACGGCCTCCACCGGATGCGTCCATTCCATCCCCCCATTCTTACTGACAGCCTGGGCCCTTCGGTTCTTCCCAAAATAAGACCGCATGTTCAGCAAGAGTGTCCCGTTGCCATCTGCCTGTTCCACGACCTGGCATTCATTCATTTTTGGAACAACGGTTCCTCCCAATTTCCAGGTTTGTCCATGGTCATCACTGAAGATAACATGCGCGCCATATTCATATTCACTGCCCGTCAGGTCGCCTCCTGGGGCATCACAACTATGGTCGCAGGGAATCACCAAACGGCCCTTGTGCGGCCCATGCTTTATCTGGATGCCAATCCCCGGCCCTGTCGCATACCAGCCCCATCTCGGATCTTTGGTGGTGACAGTGATATCCTTCGGTGTCGACCAGGTTTTGCCATCATCCGCGCTGGAGGACACGAATACCCGCCGGGTATCCTTGCTTTCTTTCAGGATAATGTCTTTTTCATGATCGTCACCCCGATTCCAAGTCATCAGTAACCAAACGGTACCTGTTTGTTCATCCACTACCGGGGTGGGATTGCCGCATACATTTTCCCCATCATCCCAAATGACCATCTGCTCGCCCCAGGTCTTCCCGCCGTCTTCAGACCGTTTTAACAACAAATCTATGTCTCCTGTATCCGAACTGTTTTCCTTTCTCCCTTCAGCAAAGGCAAGAACAGTCCCTTTCTGGGTAACAATGATAGAAGGGATTCTATATGTATGGTATCCACCATCCCCGCTCACAAACAAATCCTGCTCCAAATATCTATTTTCCCCATCTCCGTGGGGTGTTAGATTGAGCAACAGGAAGCAGGCGCGTATAAAATAATAGAGGAGCACGGTGAGGATGTTTTTGGGGTTCAGTTTATCAATTTAATGAATTTTTTATTCAACCTACTTTACAGCATACTCCAAGGGATATCTCCTGATTTCAAGCAAATGCTCTTGCTTCAAATAGGTTTTGGCTGCATCCTGCACTTCCTCCGCTGTAACCCCCTTCACCCTGTCTATCGCCCCCAAAACCGTGTCCAGAGGCATTCCTGCGGTCAAAGCAGCACTCAGTTGGGTATGCCAGAATCCGTTCCGCTTTAAATTCTCCTCCAAGGCGACCCTTTTTGCTTCCCTGACCTTTTCAAGGTCCTTCTGCATGGGCCCATTCTCCTGAATTTTTCTGATTTCCCGCCAGACTGCCTCAATCAGTTGGTCAACATTGTCAGGGCTGCAGGGGAAAGAAACAGAAAAACTGAATCTTTCTTCCGGAATATTCAAGAGGCTCCCCCGGGCGCCCACACCGTATACCCCCCCTATCTCCTCCCTCAGGGTTTCGATCAATTTTATGGTCAATATCTCACCTAAATAGGACAGTTGTTGGGATTTCTCCAGGTCGTAACCGGTTTCCCCACTAAAATACATAATCACCTGGCTTTTTTCGTCTTTGCCTACTTCAATGCGCTCCTCTCTGTCTCTTGGTGGCCTAATACCCAAGTTATTGTAAGTGTCTGTTACCAATGGATCACCCGGCAGGCTACCCAAATAAAGCTCCACCATTGGGATGACCTTATCAAGATCTATATTACCGGTAAACAAAAACTCAAAATTGGCTGCATTGCCAAACCGCTCCCGGTATATTTCCAGTCCCCTTTCCAGACTTACCGAATCAAGCTTCCCAGGGTCATATATGCCCAACGCCCGTTTATTGCCATCACTGATGATTTCATTCACCCTACGGTTAAACTGGAAATCAGGATTGACTTTTGCACTCTCCAACTGGTTTTTCTGGTTGTGAAGGTATATTTCAAATAACTGATCATCCCTTCGGGGTTGTGTGAAATACAAATGCATCAATTGCAGGGTAAGCTCCAGGTCTCTGGGAGAGGTGCTTCCTGAAATCCTTTCGGAATAAGTCCCAATATTGGGGGTGACCTGCACATTTTTTCCCGCCAGTACTTTTCTGAGTTCTGAAGGGGAAAAATCCCCGATGCCCATGACGTTGACCATTACACTGGCATAACTGGCGGAATAATGGTCTTCGTCAGGGTATAAAGAGGTGCCGCCGTGGCTGTTACCGCTAAATAATATTTCGTCATTTTTAAAATCCGTAGGCTTGAAGTGAACTTTAACACCGTTGGACAAGGTGATGCTGGTTACATCCACACTCTCAAGATGATCCCTTTCCATGACCTTCCCCCCTTCGGGCATGGTGAGCAACAGTTCCTCACCAAGTGGACTTTCCTCATAGGGAGCCAAATCCGATTCCTTGACCCAATCAAAAAGCGCCAACACTTCCTGCTCATCCGGAAGGTCCTCTTTTTGATTTTCAGGAGCAGTGATGATGATGACGCGGTTCTCCTCCCTGATCAATTCTTTTCCCAAACCGTTGATCTCTTCCAAAGTAATACTGGGAAGGATTTCCTGATACAATTGGTACCTTTGTGCTTCTCCTTCCGCAAAAGTGCCGTTCAGATAATGGGAAACGTACCGGCCCACAAAAGACCTGGATTCCATTTTGTCCATTTCCTTGAATGACCTTTCTGAACTATTGGCGAGAGACCTTTTCACCCTTTCCAGTTCCGCTTCCGTGAATCCGTGCCGCAATACCCTTTCATTTTCAGCGATAAAAGCCTCCAAACCCCTCAAAGCCTTGCCGGGGCCCACTGCCCCCGAGGTAGTGAAAAAATCCATACCTCTTACGAGGTTACCGTATCTTGCACCGGCAAAGAAAAACGGTGCATCGGGCTGTTGACGGATCTCATCCAGTCTTTGGGTAAGCATGCCCCCAAACAATGTCCTCATCAAGCGGTTCCTGTAATCCCTGTACGTGGCAGCAGCCTTTGGGCTGTGTTTATAGTATAACTGTACCTGGATACCGGGGGCCTCTTCGTCCGTAACAATTTTTACAAAGCTCTCCTCATGCTCCGGTACACCATAATCTTCCCTTTCAGGTGCATTATCGGGATTTTTCAAATCGCTGAAATAGGATTTGATCAGCGACTCCACCTTGGAAGGTGCCACATCGCCCACGGCCACCACCGCCATCAGTTCAGGCCGGTACCAGTCGCGGTAAAACCTGCGCACTTCTTCATAATCGGCATTTTTGATGACGTCCATATCCCCGATAGGCATTCTTTCCGCATACCTGCTCCCATGGAGCAGCACGGGAAAATATTGGTCCCGCATCCTTTGGTCCGTTCCCTGACCAGTCCTCCACTCCTCCACTACAATCCCCCGCTCATCATCGATATCCTCATCTGTCAACAATAACCCACCGGCCCAATCTTTCAGTACCCGGAAACCATTTTCCAGCTTTTCCTCATCATCCGTGGGTATCGGTAGAATATAAACCGTTTCATCAAAACCGGTGTACGCATTCAGGTCCCTCCCAAAGGAAACACCTATGGATTGCAGGTAACTGATCAATTCGTTTTTCTCAAAATGTTCCGATCCGTTGAAAGCCATGTGTTCCGTGAAATGGGCCAGGCCAAGCTGGCTTTCATCCTCCTGTACTGACCCCACATTTACTGCCAGCCTCAACTCAAGTTTGTTTTCCGGTTTGGGGTTATGTTGTATATAATATTTTAATCCATTCTCTAATTGTCCCGTGATTACCCTGGGATCCAGGGGTACTGTGTCTGTGGGACTCAGTTGTCCAAATGCGGAAAAAACAACAAAATATAAACAGGAAATAAGATATAACCAACTCTTCTTCATGTACTTAGATTATAAACCCTCTATTATTCACAGACCTTCTTGCACTCAATATGGTAAAATATTGGTCAAAATGAAACCGGAAAAGTAAAAACGGCAATTCTCCTGCATTTATTGGAATATTTGGCCGAGGTTGCGATATTTATTTAAAAGTTAACCAAAATGAGCGCACAATACCTACTGTTTTCTTTATTACTTGGCATTGCATCCTGCACTTCTGCACCTATTTTAAGCATTGAATTCGACGCAGGAAACCATGATAGAATCGACACCCCATTAATCATTGAATTAAATGAATCCCTGCCTGCCGGCAAAAGTTATCGGCTGGTCAGCAAGGAGAGCGGCAAAGAACTCCCCGCACAATTGATGGACAATGGGAGCCTGGCAGTTTTTGTTGACCAACTTCCGGCTGGTACCCGGCAGACTTTTGAACTCAGACAGGGGACAGCCAAAACCCCATCCCGAAGTGCGCTCGGGGTAGTACAGGAAGAGGAGGGCATTCAATTCACAGTGGATGAAAGGCCTATGTTGTTCTATCAAACCCAGACAGCATATCCGCCGGAAGGAGAACCTGATTATTACAAAAGAAGCGGAATGATCCATCCGCTCTACAGTCCAGGAGGAAAAGTGCTTACGGATGCCTTCCCTGTAGGTCATACCCACCAACATGCCATATTCAATGCCTGGGTAAACACTCAATATAAAGGAGAGAAAGTGGATTTCTGGAACCAGCACCAGGGGACCGGTACTGTCGAACACAAGTCCGTACTTGGAATCGAAGAAGGCCCCAATGCCACCGTACTCCGCACCAAACTAAGTCATGTAAGTTTAAAACACGGAGAAGTCTTGGAGGAAGAATGGACCTTAATCGCTTACCCTTTCGGGGACTATTTTTTGTTTGACCTGCTGTCCGAACAGACGAATACAAGCCAGGATACCTTATTTATCGTGGAATACCACTATGGAGGCATGGGTTTCCGGGGAAGCAGGGAGTGGAATGATGTGGACACCCTTAATTACACCAACACCTGGCAAATCCTTACCAGCGAAGGCAAAACCAATGAGGATGCCAACCATACCAAAGCCGCATGGGTGGATGCTTCCGGCCAAATAGAACATGAAATGGCGGGATTGACCGTGTTTGGTTTTCCGGATAACTTCAGGTATCCCCAAACCATCAGGGTGCATCCCACCATGCCGTATTGGGTGTACGCGCCTATGGTTGACGGGGAATTTTACATTGCCCCCGGCCAAACCTTCAAAAGTAAATTCAGGTATCTTGCCCACAATGACGGGCCGGATATGGCTTTAATAAATAAATTGCAGGCTGATCTTACCGACCCCATTCAAGTGAAGGTAATTGATTGATAATTTGATTGATGTACAACCACGTTTCTATGAGGTGATTAGAAGCGGGTATTTTTTTTTTCTAGCATGTGGGTCCCATGTTAATTCATGGTCTTTTCATGTATTTCGGATATTTCCTTATCTGACAAGGCCCTGTCAAATACTGCCAGGCCATCGATATATCCCTCAAAGAAGTTACCCATCCCCCTGCTTAAAACCACCGCTCCAACGGTGAAATCAGATCCGTTGTTCCCCATGCCATCAGGGAAATAGTAGGGGTTTTTGGATTGTATCATGCCTTCGGGATAGCCTTCGAAACCTGTTGTGTTGCGAATAAGTTCCGGTTCTCTCTCTTCAAATTTGCCATCCAGATAGGATTTGATGTGATAGCCGTCGTAGGTAAAGGCGATAAAATGCCAATGATCCCGTTCCAGCGTTTGTCTGCTTGCGGAATAATCACAGCTATAAGGAAACGGCGGGGTGGGTTTACCTGTAAAGGATATGTGACCGCATACTTGGTCTGCCCCATTATAATGGGGCAAATGGACAAATAAGCCGTATTGCCGTTTGCCTCCATCCGTATGTTCATTCCACATCCCTCCCACAAAACCCGTATTACCTTTCCATTTCACCCACGCCATAACGGTTACCCCCCTGTCTTTTCCATGAATATTCAGTTGGCCTGTTTGTTTGTGCGGCAAAGAAAAATAAGCAGAATCGGTCAGCGATGCTGCGTACCCCGAAAGAGGGCCCTCCTCTGTTCTTGCCACTTCACCGTTCATTTCCATCAATGGAAATTGCCCCATTCCTTTGGCTATTCTCATTTCACCGGCGGATTCATTAAAATCCCACATGGCCACCAGACCTTTAATATTCAAAATGTATTCTACCTTGGCCGGCTCTTTCTCAATACAGGAAAACAAAAAGAAAGCACAGGCGGCGGGACCCCGCAAAAGAAATTTCAATACCATCATCAGCAAGATATTCAGTTTATTATTTAAAGTCTATTTAACCTATGACATAAAAGGCAATCAACATAGGTAATATTTTTTTATATATTTACCACATACAAAAATTGGCAAACTGTCAAAATATACCTATAATCATATAAGATGTCTGTCATTTTAAAATTAAATGAATATCACTTAATGCCAATCATAAAAGTTATAACAAGTAGGAATTTCGACAGAATCACCAAGCTGGCCTTTGCTTCTCTATCAACTAAAAGAATCAAAATCCAATATGGTGTCACCCATCCCAAAAGTAGTTAGTAATGTTAAAATTAATTCGTTGAAAAATACCGGTATAATGAAACTGAATAGAGGTTACCTGTGCATATTATTGTCCATAGCCCTTTTTAGCTGTGGGAGCCAAAAGGAAAATAATAACAAAGACGGTAATGGTCCTCTAACCTTAAAAATCACGCAGGCAGAACAATCCGGGGAAATACGGATATATAAAGTTGGTGATGAAAACAAGCCGTTGTTGGTACAGGAAGTCAAAGAAGATTTCAGGCCATACATCCATCCTATTCAGGCACCTGATGGAAAAGGTATCCTTACGGAATACAGCCCCGGCCATCACCGCCATCAAACCGGTCTTTACTGGGGATTCACCCGCATCAATGGACGGGATTATTTTCACAACCCCCAAGGCGATTATTGGAGAAAAGTCGCTGCAAACATCGTGGAAGAAAAGGGTGAAACTGTCAAATGGCAAACCATCTATGAAATGCTCAATGAGGCAGGCGAACCCCTCATGGAAGAAACACAGAATTGGTCATTGACGGTGAAAGACGGCCGGTATTATCTCGATCTGGAATGGAAAGGCCAGGCTATTGAAGACATAACCATAGGAAAATACGATTATGGTGGGCTGTTTCTGAGAATGCCCTGGACCGAAGGAATAGATGGGGAGGTAGTCAATGCCGCCCGACAAAAAAACGACAATGCTGAAGGGCAACCTGCCATGTGGGTCAACGTGGGCATGAGGGTAGAAGGCAGAGAGGACCGTGCCAATGTAGCCATATTCGATCATCCCGATAACATGGGTTATCCCCAAAAATGGAGAGTGGACGGACAGCTTGGCGTCGGGCCGGCATACACCAGGGATGAGGATTGGGAAATCCAGGCGGGGGAAAACCTCCTGCTGAAGCACCAACTGCTGATCTATACCGGCACAGCCAATGATGTGGAACTCACCAAATCCTGGGAAAACTTTGCCGGGACAAGCGGCATGTACAGTACCACTGCTTTATGGCGCATAGCCCAGGAAGAGGGCCGGCAAGCCAAGTTTCTGACACCTCAAGAAGCCGTGGAAGCCATGACCATCAAAGAAGGTTATAAAGTCAATGTATTTGCAGGAGAACCCATGATCACCCAGCCCATGGCATTCTGTTGGGATGATAAGGGCAGATTATGGGTGGCTGAAAACCGGGATTATGAATCCAGAGGCCATGGCTTTTCCAATGCAGGTGACAGCCGTATATTGATATTGGAAGACACCAACGGAGATGGGGAAGCCGATAGCAAAAAAGTTTTTATGGAAGGCCTGGCCTTTCCCGCAGCCATAGCTGTGGGTTTTGATGGCTTATTTGTTGGAGCGCCGCCAAACCTGCTTTTTGTTCCTGACCGGGATGGGGATGACCGCGCGGATATGGATGACATAGAAATCCTTTTGACGGGATGGGGAATAAGGGACCGACACGAAACGCTAAACAGCCTGCATTGGGGACCGGACGGTTGGCTGTATGGCCTGCAGGGCTTTGCCACCCCTTCCAGAATCCGTAAACCCGAGGGCAATGGAAAACTGTATTTTCACCAGGATTCTTTTCCAGAGGACCTGCTGGAAGCTGACGGGGTAGACATCAATGGAGGGGTATGGAGATACCATCCGGTCAAAGACCGCTTCGAAGTGGTGGCCCATGGTTTCAGCAACCCTTGGGGAATTGACTATGATGCTAAGGGTCAACTTTTTATGACCGCGTGTGTGATTCCCCACCTCTGGCATGTGGTCCCAGGAGGCACTTATCACCGCCAGGGAGGCCAGCATTTCAACCCCTTTGTCTATGAGGACATAAAGACCATCACGGATCACAGTCACAGGTCGGCGCACGGAGGCGCGAGAATTTACCAGTCCGATGCCTTTCCTGAAGAAGAGCACGGAAAACTTTTCATGGCCAACATTCACGAACATGCTGTGTTATCGGACATTCTTGAACCCCAAGGTTCCGGTTTCATTGGCCGCCACAGTGATGATTTCTTGATGGCAAACAATGCCCAATGGGTGGGCTTCAGCATGGAAATAGGTCCCGAAGGTGGGCTATATGTATTGGACTGGCATGATGCCGATATCTGTGGGCAGGAAGTGTTGCATGGAGAAACAGGTAGGGTTTTCAGGGTCATGCCTGAAAAAACCCAAGCAGAGAATTGGAAGGGAAGGTATGGGGACCTCAACCAATTAACGGACAGCGAGCTCATCGCATTGCAGACCAGTCCAAGCGACTGGCATGCGAGAAGGGCCAGAGGCATACTTCAGAAGCGGGCAGCTACCGGCAGACTGGATGACAAAAGCTATGGTGAGCTCATAAAGCTGTTCAAGGAAAACCGTAATCCGGACCACCGGCTTAAAGCCATGTGGGCGTTGCATATGACAGATGGGTTTCAGACAAACGATCTGTTGGCTGCACTCAGCGACACTGATCCATACATCCGCTCCTGGGCGATACAATTGCTTTGTGAAGACAAGGATCCCCCTGCTTCTGCCCTTAATAAATTCAAAGAAATGGCGGTCAAGGACAAATCACCCGTGGTCCGTCTGTATTTGGCCGCGGCGATACAGCGCATCCCCACAAACTATAAATGGGAAATAAGCCAGGCCCTCCTCCAACATCAAGAAGATCAGGATGACCACAACCTTCCCAAAATGATTTGGTTCGGTTTAGAACCGCTCATTGACGACCAACCCGGGAGGTTCATGGAAATGGCGGCTTCCTCTAAAATACCCTTTGTAACCCGCTTTATGGCCAGAAGAGCCGTAGACGGTGATCACATGGGATCCTTGGTCGCCCAACTGGACAAGTCGGACAAAAACAGGGTTGCCATTATGGAGGGAATGCTGAGCGGAATGGAAGGCAGGACGGATCTGAAGATGCCCGAGAGCTGGAAAAAAACGGAAGCAAAATTACTTGCTTCCCCACAAAGCCGTGATTTGACACTCGCCATTTCCGAACTCTTCGGAGATGTAGAAGCTACTCAAAGGGCTTTTGCCAATTTGGAAAATAAAAGCTTGTCCTTGGATCTGAGGAAAAAAGCCCTGCAAACACTTGCCTCCCAACAGCGGCATGACTTGATAGGAAAGCTGCCACTCCTGCTTGAGGACCAAGGCCTTCGCCTTGAGGCCATCAGGGCGGTAGCCGCATTCGACCAAGACAATTTGGGCAGGGTGCTGATCGAAAAATACCCGTCCTTTGATCCGGAAGAAAAGGCAGAAGCCGTGTTGGCCCTGTCTTCAAGACCAAGATATGGCAATATGCTCACCCGGGAAATCAGGGAAGGCAGGATCCCCAAACGTGAAATCCCGGCAAACGTAGCCCGTCAGCTATTGAGAGTGGTCGGTAGCGGGTTTGTCGAGGTTTGGGGACCCATTGAGCAGGTGCCTCATGATGAAGCCGCTTATGGAAAGTACAGGGACATGCTGACCGCTGAGTCCTTAGCTGCTGCCGACCTTAAAGCAGGCAAAGCACTGTTCAGACAAAGCTGTGGAAGCTGTCATAAAATGTTTGGCGAGGGTGGCGACCTGGGCCCGGACCTTACCGGATCCAACCGGACAGATGTGGATTATATTTTACTGAATGTTTTGGAACCAAGTGCCGAGATTCAGGATGATTATAAAATGGTTGTGATCACCACCCGGGACGGAAGGACTTATACCGGGAACATCATCGCCGAAAACCAGAGACAGATCACGTTTCGGGTGGTTGGCCAGGATCCGATCATCATCAATAAATCGGGCATCCAAAACAGGGAGGTCACTCCCGTATCCATGATGCCTCCGGGTTTGTTTGAACACCTGTCCGAAAAAGAAATTGTGAATTTAATGGCATATTTACAAACACAAAGAAAAATAAATTAAAACCGAAGCCTAATGCCTGTGGAATTGGTCACCAAATGGTTCAATTTTGTGAAAGAATCTCCCCAGTTTGGCTGTTTGCCTACATCGAAAGCCAATCCATACTCAAGTCTATAATATAAAGCGACATATTCATTGAATTCATAGTTAATACCCGCAGCGGGAGACAAAATTGCCCTGGTATAAATCGCAGCCGCAACGCCGCCCCCATTTTGAAGGGCTGGGTTAAAATTATAGTAAACAAACTGAAAGCCGACGTCCCCGCCCCAAAATAAAGAAACGTTGTCCCCTAAAAAATGATCGTAACGATAAGAAAGTTTGGTTTCTATCACTTGCCTGTCAATCAGCTGATTTTCAGCTAATCCATCCATAATGGATTTATTATTGTTTCCCGTAAAGCGGTACAAGCCCAATGAGAATCCGATGTTTTCCTCATCAGCCGAATACCGGAATAGCTGATTCCTGAGAATCCTTACCTCATAACCTATTGCGGGCTCAAAAATGTCTTTGTCCCCATCCAAATGAAACCGATGGCCTATTCCTCCGCCTATCTCGAAACTTTGCCCCCGGACCTGGCTTAGCCCCATAAAAAACATCATTACAGAAACGATCCAAAACAAGGGGGTGATCACGTTTCTGGGACTGTTTATATCAGAATAACACTTCAACATATAAATTTATTGACTTACTTAGCTCTTGTCCATTCCACTGTACGACCTATAAGAGAGATCCCGATATATCCTCTTACTTCCAGTACATCATCGTTTTTTAATTTTATGGTACTGGAATAAGTCTTCCCGTTTTTAGGGTCATAAATGGTCCCGTCTTCCCATGCACCTCCGTGGTATTCAAAATCCTCTAAAAGCCTCAATCCTTTTAGCGGACGGTCTCTCTTAGATAAACCGGCGTTGTTTTTGTCCCGTTTTGGCTGTCCGTCTTCCTCAGGTTCCTGCAGCCATACCAACTTGCCATGATATTGGTCGCCTTCCTTAAAAATTTCTATTTTACCGTCCTTCTCCGTGTTATACCATTCTCCTATGATGGCATCCTCACCCCGCGTCTGTAAAAAGTTTATCAGGAAGGAGGCTGCTATGAGTAGTAAGAACAATCTGGCCATGGGACTCTCATCTGGTTTACAGAGTAAATGACAATTACCATTCCAAATACACATCAGTCTATACATAAAGCAAAAAACACAATATATAACCGGTCCAAAACCCGGAGGGAATGATATTGAAAAACCGATATATATGTACTTGCTTCGTCAGGTTAAAAACCATAGAAATACCAAGTCGTCATCGTACCGAAAGTATATTTTCCGCGGATCCGCTGTAAAGAGTGGATAGGGATAAGTTTCGATATACGGATTTTTATATGTTGTTTTTCTAGGGAATACTTCCTGAAAAAAAACAGGGATAAAAGGTGATTTCATATGATTATAATTTTTTCTCAATAGGCCACATGCTTGCGTGCCGTAATGCACTTCAGCATGCAGGCATGGAATCTCGCATGTCTTATAATCATCCCTCTGTGTGTCGCTTGCGTCATGCTCGATTTCATATGTTTATAATTGTTCCTTAATTGTCATATGGAATCTCGCATGATAGATAATCATCCCAGTTTGTGACGATTCCGTCATGCTCGATTTCATCTGCGTTTGTCACCTTCATTGACGTGATGGCGCTTCATTTACGAAACCGCCGCCTCAAGTGTACCGTAACTGGAAAAAGGTAATCCCCGTCAAATTAAAGAATAAGGTTGGTTAAGTAAGAATAGCTGATTAATTTTGGCTAACGTTTCAAGATATATGAACAGGTTCCCCCAAAAAAAGACCCGCTTAGGAAGCTACAAATTTGTGAGCGTTCTCTTCAGCATTACGCTTTCATTGTTCATCATGGGACTTTTTGGGGTGATAGTTATACAAGCCAAAACCCTGACACAGCTCATCCGCGAAAATATAGAAATTCAGGTCTTTCTGAATAAAGAAGCCAATGCGCAGGATATAAAAAGGATCTCCCAGTTACTGGAAACCAAACCCTATGTCCTCAAAAAGGAAGAGGCGAGCACGCTTCGGTTTGTTTCCAAGGATGAGGCCGCCAAGGTGTTTATGGAAGATGTGGGAGAGGATTTCTCAAAATTTCTGAGTGACAATCCCTTGAGAGACACCTTTACCTTTTCTGTGGAGGAAAGCTTCCAAACCGGGGAGCAGATTGAGACCATCGTGGAAGAGATATCCTCTATCAACGGGGTTTTTGAGGTCACCTACATGAGCGACCTGGTGGAGTCCATCAACAGAAATTTAGTCAAAGTCAGCGTCGTGATGGGTGCTTTCATCCTGATATTGTTGATCACCGTAGTCATATTGATCAACAATACCATCAGGCTTGCCTTATTCTCCCAGCGCTTTCTGATCAGGAGCATGCAGTTGGTTGGTGCCACCAAAGGCTTTATCCGAAGGCCTTTTTTGTGGAGGGCCTTTATATATGGTGCCTTGGGTGGCGCTTTTGCTTCCGGCCTTTTATTTGCCTTGCTGGAGTATGGCAAACAGGTAATCGATGGCTTCAACCTACTATACAACCTGGAGTTGCTTCTGGGGCTGTTCGCAGTTTTGATATTTTTAGGTGCTGTCCTTTCGTGGATCAGTACTTTAAGATCAGTTAATAAGTATTTAAACATGTCTTTGGACGAACTCTATTAAAATAATTATGGACAAAAACCATTTTCCGTTTTCAAAGAAAAATTATCAGCTGATGTTGATAGGATTGGGAATCATTGTTTTAGGATTTGCCATTATCGGCCTTGACAATGAACCCCATGGATTTGGTTTTATGGGTCTGACACTGGGACCTATTGTTACCTTATTTGGTTTTGTTTTTCAGTTTTATGCCATCTTTTACCGTTCAGAAAAAAGTAAATGAGTTTATTTGAAGCCGTCATCCTTGGTATTGTACAGGGACTGACAGAATTTTTGCCTGTATCATCAAGTGGACACATTGAAATTGCCTCTGTCATTCTTGGGAGCAACAGCGTCCCTGAGGAGAGCCTCATGTTTACCGTAGTGGTCCATTTTGCAACGGCGTTAAGCACCATAGCCGTTTTTAGAAAGGATATATATGACATTTTTCGAGGTCTGTTTCAATTTAAATGGAATGAAGAGACTATGTTTTCCTTAAAAGTCATTCTGTCCATGATTCCGGCTGTGGTGATTGGCCTTTATTTTCAAGAAGAACTGGAACAGCTTTTTGGAGGTAAACTGCTTCTAGTAGGGAGCATGCTCTTAATCACAGCCGTATTATTGTACCTGGCAGACAGAGCACGGGATACGGGAAAACCTGTTTCTTATGCCCATGCCATTCTTGTTGGCTTGGCGCAGGCAGTCGCCATGTTGCCGGGGATATCCAGGTCAGGAGCCACCATATCCACCTCTGTGTTACTGGGAATTGACAAGGGTAAGGCTGCCAGGTTTTCTTTTCTGATGGTTGTCCCCCTTATTATAGGAAAAATAGGAAAAGACATTACCGATGGGGCACTGACTTATCAAAACGACAAGTTTATCGTTCTGGCGGTTGCCTTTGTGGCAGCCTTTGTGGCCGGGTTGATCGCCTGTACCTGGATGATAAAATTGGTAAAAAGAAGTAAGCTTACTTATTTTTCCGTGTATTGCACTGTGGTGGGTTTGCTGGCGATAATAGCGGGTTTACTTTTCTGATATGGAGCAGCAAACGTACGGTGAAGTATTTTTGATTGACAAACCCTATCGATGGACCTCCTTCGATGTGGTCAAAAAATTGAGAAACGCTCTCAAAATCAAAAAAGTAGGGCATGCGGGCACCTTAGATCCGCTGGCTACCGGGCTGCTCATTGTCTGTGCGGGAAAACAGACCAAAAACATTGATAGCTATCAGGCTCAGGAAAAGGAATATACGGGTACAATGGTATTAGGGAAAACCACAGCGTCTTTTGATTTGGAAAGAGAAATAGAGCATGTGGCAGACCCGTCCCATCTGGGCCCGGAAAGCATACAAGCGGCTGCCGATACACTTACAGGCGATATTTTGCAGGTTCCTCCCATGCATTCGGCTATCAGAAAAGACGGGAAGAGGGTTTATGAATCCGCCCGGAAAGGAAAAACGGTGGAACTTGATCCCCGTCCGGTGAGGGTCAGTCTATTTGAAATCACGGGCGTGGAATTACCGCAAATCAATTTCCGTATCATATGTTCCAAAGGAACGTATATCCGGAGTTTGGCCAGGGATTTGGGTGAAAAATTAGGGGTGGGCGCCTACCTGTCCAGACTGACCAGGACCAGAATAGGCAGTTACAGGCTGGAAGACGCCTGGGAACTTCAGGACTTAATCAGCAAAATCAAAGCGGAACGAAATGAAGATATATGAGGGTTTGGATGATTTTCATCCGGTAAACAATCCCGTGGTGACGATTGGGACCTTTGACGGCGTGCATTTGGGCCATCAGAAAATCCTCTCCAGAATCCGGAAAATCGCGGATGAAATAAACGGGGAGACCATCTTGATCACGTTTTGGCCACATCCACGATTGGTACTGTATCCGCAAGAACACAATATCCGGTTACTCACTTCATTTGAAGAAAAATGCGAAATGCTGGAACAATTTGGCATCGATCACCTTATCAGCATTCCGTTCACCAAAGAATTTTCAAAAATGAGATCCCACGATTTCATTCATGAAATCCTGATCAAAAAACTAAACACCCGAAAACTCGTTATCGGTTACGACCACCGGTTTGGCCGGGGACGGGAAGGGGGGTTTGATCATCTGCAGTCAAACCAAGACAAGTACGGATTTGATCTGGAGGAAATTCCAAGGCAGGATATCGAAGATGTAGGTATCAGCAGCACCAAAATAAGAAAAGCCCTGGAGACCGGTGATATCAAAACGGCCAATAGTTTTTTAGGCAGGGAATACCTTATCGAAGGAACCATCATCAAAGGCCAACAAATTGGAAGGTCAATGGGGTTTCCCACAGCCAACATCAGCATCCCCAATGAATACAAACTAATACCCAGGGATGGCGCTTACATCGTCGATGTTGAACTGGACGGGAGAATATGGAACGGTATGCTCAATATAGGAAACCGGCCTACCGTAAGCGGCGAGACAAAGACGGTGGAAGTTCACCTGTTCGATTTCGAGGACAACCTGTACGGAAAACACCTGAAGGTTTATTTCAAGGAATTTTTGAGGCCTGAAAAAAAATTCGGAAATTTAGAAGAGCTGAAAGCTCAGCTCGAAAAAGACAAATTCACCGCAAAAAGTTTTTTTAAAAACCATTAAAATTTACCCAAAATGATCAATAAGACTGTAGAAAACGCCGACGCGGCTGTCAAGGATATTTTTAATGATTCGGTTTTGATGCTCGGCGGATTCGGATTGTGCGGGATACCTGAAAACTGTATACAGGCATTGCTAAAGAAAGCCATCAGGGGCCTGACCTGTATCTCCAACAATGCCGGCGTCGATGATTTCGGAATAGGATTGATGCTGCAAAAGCGGATGGTCCGAAAAATGATCGCCAGCTATGTGGGAGAGAATAAAGAATTTGAAAGACAGCTTTTGCAGGGAGAACTCGAAGTAGAATTGATTCCCCAGGGGACCCTGGCGGAGAGAATAAGGGCCGGAGGAGCCGGTATACCGGCATTTTTTACGCCGGCAGGAGTGGGCACAGAAGTGGCCCAGGGGAAGGAACTCAGGGAGTTTGACGACAAACTTTATGTCATGGAAAGGTGGCTCAAAGCCGACTATTCACTTGTTAAGGCCTGGAAAGGAGACACTGCCGGAAATTTGATCTATAAAGGCACAGCGCGCAACTTCAACCCCATGATGGCTGCTGCCGGAAAAATCACCATCGCGGAGGTCGAAGAACTGGTACCTGTGGGAGAACTCGATCCCAATATGATACATACCCCGGGTATTTATGTGCAACGGATATTCCAGGGTTCGTACTATGAAAAAAGGATAGAGCAAAGAACTGTCAGCACCGCGAAATCTTAACCGCGTCCTACTACTGAAGCGCAACCACTATGTTAACCAAAGACCAAATCGCCCGAAGAATTGCCAAGGAAATAAAAAATGGCCAATACATCAATCTTGGAATAGGGATTCCAACATTGGTAGCCAATTATATTCCCGATCATCTGGAAGTCGTATTGCAATCCGAAAACGGGTTACTGGGAATTGGGCCATTCCCGACAGAAGATGAAGTGGATGCGGACCTCATCAACGCCGGGAAGCAAACCATTACCATGGTAAAGGGATCGGCGCTTTTCAGTTCGGCAGAGAGTTTCGGTATGATCAGGGGCGGACATATCCACCTTACCATTCTCGGGGCCATGGAAGTTTCTGAAAATGGGGACATTGCCAACTGGAAAATCCCAGGTAAAATGGTAAAAGGCATGGGCGGGGCCATGGATCTGGTTTCCTCAGCGGACAACATCATCGTAGCGATGCAGCACTGCAGCAAAGAAGGAGGATCAAAATTGTTGAAACAATGCCATTTGCCCATAACGGGGATGAAATGCGTAAAGAAAATCATCACTGACCTGGCGGTCCTTGAAGTCCTGCCGGAAGGTGGCTTCAAGCTTTTAGAAAGGGCTCCCGGAACAAGTGTGGAAGAAATAAAAGAAAAAACAGAAGGCAAACTCGTGGTAAAAGGGGAAGTTCCTGAAATGCAGCTGGACTGATTTTGCAGTTTTGCCTGTCAATTCGCCAATGTTTATTAGTTTTGTGCCTGAAATAAGCACATACAGCATAGCATGAAAAAATCAGAAATCAAATTCACCGTATCTCTTGATGACAAAAACCTTCCAAAATCCATAGAATGGGATGCCTCAGATAAGGAAGGTGAAGGAATGGAATCCACCCGAAGTATAAGCCTGAATGTCTGGGATAACCTGAACCAAAGCACATTAAGAATTGATTTATGGACCGATGACATGTCTGTGGCGGAAATGAAGAGATTTTATATAGATATACTGGGCGGTATGGCCCAGACCATACTCAACAGCACGGGAGATGAATATTATTCTGAAGAGATTAAAGAACTGTGCGACAGGCTTGTAAAACATGTCAATGAAGAAAACAAAAAGCCACGATAATCAAAAAATCAAGGGCAAATAGACAAAAAAGGCATCTGATTGATGCCTTTTTTTATGAAACATCCCAAAATTGTTTCACATTCTTACTATAAAACAATTATTTTTTAAGTAAATTTAGGTATAAAATTAATCATTTTGTTATTAAATAGCATTTAAAATATTCAATTACAAAATCCACCTTTATCAGAACAAACACGTTTAATCAGATAGGAAACTTATAAAAACCACTATAAAATAACGGGGCTACTGCTTTGAGGCAGAGCGTATCGTTTTTCAATTATCAAACAGTCTTTTATTCTTAAAAATTTGTTTAACATCGATAACCCGAAAAACCATGGCACACTTTACTCAAAAAGTCAGGATTTCGTATTGGATATTGATTGGGGTTTTTATTTTGCCCTTTTCCCGATTAGCTGCACAGGATATGGTCAACATTTCGGGAAACGTCTCTGATGCGGATACAAAAGAACCACTGATAGGTGTAAACATCCTTGTCAAAGGCAAGGTCATAGGAACCATTACCGACGTTAATGGTAATTTCAGTCTAAGAGTAAACCAGAATCCACCATTGACTTTGGTATTTTCCATGGTGGGGTTTGCCACTAAAGAGGTGGATGTCACCGAAAGCAACCTGACTGATCTCCTTGTTAACCTGGAAGAACAAACCATGCTCGGCCAGGAATTCGTGGTTTCCGCTTCACGGGTGGAAGAAAGTATTTTGCAGTCTCCCGTATCCATTGAAAAGATGGATATCCTTGCTATCCGGGAAACCGCCAGTGATACTTACTACAAAGCCATCGCCAACTTAAAAGGCGTAGATGTCACCAGCTCATCTATTAATTTTCAGATTTTAAATGCCCGGGGTTTCAATTCGACAGGCAACACCCGATTCGTGCAATTGATTGATGGGATGGATACGCAGGCCCCCGCCCTGAATTTTCCCATCGGCAACCTTAACGGGCCTTCCGAACTGGATGTGGAAAGCGCGGAATTTATCCCGGGAGCTTCATCCGCACTCTATGGCCCCAATGCCTTTAACGGCATTCTTTTGATCAACAGCAAAAACCCGTTTGAATATCAGGGGCTGAGTGCTTTTTACAAGCAAGGCTTTAATCACTTCAATGGCCGGCCCGGAGAACCCCAGTCCCCCCAGCCGATGTATGAAGGGTCCATCCGTTACGCCAAAGCGTTTAACAACCGGTTTGCGTTCAAAATAAGTGCTTCCTTCATGCAGGCCGAGGACTGGCATGGAACCGATCAGACGGATAAAAATTTCCGGGCCCAGGGTGATCTCCCCTTCAACCCCGGAGCGGACAGGGTACATGTCTTTGGGGATGAAGCCGCTAACAATATCGGTCTTCTCCGAAACGTTGCTGCCATACAACAAGCCGCTAATGCCATGGGACTTGGAGGATACATCAACAGTATCCCCGATCAGGTAGTTTCGCGGACAGGATATGATGAAAGATACCTGGTGGATTACGGGGCTAAAAACTACAAAATAAACGGCGCCCTGCATTACCGGGTCACAGACAGGGCAGAACTGTCCTACACACTGAACTACGGGTCGGGAACTTCCGTCTATACCGGCGCACAAAGGTATTCCCTCAATAATTTTGAAATCAGCCAACATAAACTCGAATTAAAAGGGGATAATTTCTTTTTGCGCGGCTATACCACCAGAGAAAACGCGGGGGACTCTTATATCGCTGACCTTACCGGTATTAACATCAACAATGCATGGAAAGACAACTCGACATGGTTTGGACAGTATACCCTCAGCTATATGGCTGCTCTGGCAAACCAACAAGTGGTCCCCGGCACCTTGGGAACAACCGAACAACAAGTCGCCGCACATAACTTTGCCAGAGGCCAGGCAGATCAAGGGCGGTATTTACCGGGAAGCACCGAGTTCGAAAATGCTGCCAGGGAGATCCGTGGAGATTTTATCCCCGCCGGTTCCTTGTTCAGTGACCAATCCAGAATGTACATGTTTGAAGGACAATACAATTTCAAAAATGAAATAGATTTTATGGACCTGCAGGCCGGATGGGCATATAGGGTTTACGACCTCAACTCCAACGGGACCATATTTGCCGATGTAGAAGGTAACGATATTTCCATTACGGAGATAGGAGGATTTGTCCAGGGATCGAAAAGAGTAATTCAGGACAAACTTAAACTGACCGGTTCCATCCGCTATGACAAAAATGAAAACTTTGAAGGGCAGTTCAGTCCGAGGATTTCCGGTGTTTTCACTCAAGGCAATAACAACATCAGGCTGTCCTACCAAACCGGCTTCAGAATGCCGACCACGCAGGCGCAGCACATTGATCTCAATGTGGTTTCCGCCAGATTGATATCCGGGCTGCCTTATTACAGGGAAAAATACAACATCTTCGAAAATGCCTACTCTATAGGATCGGTGATGCGGTATACCGCTGCGGTTGGAGCGGGCGCAAGTCCTATCGCTCCGGAAGCGACGGGGCTGCTCGAAGCCGTCACCGATCTTCCGGCCCTCAGACCGGAAAAAGTAAGGTCTGTAGAAATCGGTTACAAAGGTCTGTTGGCCGATAACCGGGTTCTTATCGATGCCGCTTATTACTATAACATATACAATGATTTTATCACCCAGACGGCGGTAAGAAAGGCGCCAGGCCCGGTATTCCCCGGTGCTCCCGTTGATTCTGATCAAGGAGCCATCAACGCCATCAATGCCCCTACCCTGTTGACACCGGTTACCATTCCCGGTCAGGAGAACACTTTTCAGACCTATACCAATATCGTGGACAGCGAAGTACGCGCCCACGGTGCCGCCATAGGCATTACCTACAATCTGCCAAAAAACTATACCATTAGCGGTAACTATAACTTCAACAGGATGATTACCCAATTTGAAGAGGGCTTTCTCTCCGAATTCAATACGCCGGAACACAAAACCAATATCATGTTCGGTAACCGGAAAGTGGCCAGAAACCTGGGATTCAACGTTTCCTACCGGTATCAATCCGCATTCAGATGGGAATCCTCCTTTGGACAGGGGGATGTTCCCGAGGTCCATAATATGGATGCCCAGCTGAGTTACAAAGTAAGTCAGATGAAATCCATCGTAAAACTGGGAGGGTCCAACCTTTTCAATAACCGGTATGTGTTCAATTTTGGTGGGCCCACCATTGGCGCCATTTACTATGTTTCGATCACATTCGACGAATTGTTGAACCGATAAACATCTAAGAAAATGAAAAAAATATCATACTTACTTTCATTGGTTCTGACAGGCGTATTGGTTTCTTGTCAATATGATTTTCCCGAGATCCCATCCGAAACACCGGAGCCTGGAGAAGCCGACTTCAGCAAACTCATTACGGTGGGAAGCTCCATCACTTCCGGTATCATGGACGGCGCCTTGTATGATCGCGGACAACAGCATTCTTTCTCCGTAATCCTTGCAGAGCAGCTAAAAGAAGTCGGTGGTGGTGATTTCAACGTCCCGGAAATCAATTCTGAAGTCGGTTTTTTTGCTCCAGGACCGGGAGGAATTCCACTTGGAAGACTGATCCTCCGCATTAACCCAAACACCGGCCAAGTCGCGCCGAGTCCTATAGTCCCGGGAGAACCGTTGCAGGCTTATGCGGGTGACAGAAGCGCCATCAATAACTTTGGTGTCAATGCCCTTACCTTAGGCGCCGCACTGATTCCGGAGACCGGGGACCCGTCGCAGTCACAACATCCCGCCTTTAATCCCCATTATGCAAGATTTGCCAGGAATCCCGGTTCTTCTACCGTCATCGGGGATGCAGCGGCAGCACTGGCCGACCAAGGGACTTTCTTTACGTTTTGGTTGGGCAAATTTGATATTCTTGCCTATGCCGTTACCGGCGGGGCCAATCCCGCCCTCCTCACATCAGACGGAGACTTTACACAAAGATACAATCTGGCTTTGGGCAGTCTGCTACAAGCCAACCCGGAAGCCAAAGGGGCCGTAGCCAATATCCCCAATCTGAATGCTATCCCCTATTTCACCACTGTTCCGTGGAACGCATTCCCGTTGACCGCGGCTCAGGCCAATATGGCCAACTCGGCTTATCAGGATTACAACGGGGGAATTGCCCAGGCCTATAGCATGGGAGCCATCAGTGAGGAGGAGAAGGATTTAAGGACCATTTTTTTTGAAGCGGGACAAAACGGTTTCGTAATGGAAGACGAAACCCTTACCGATCTCCGGGAAATGGGGCTTCCATCCATTCGACAAAGCCATGCAAATGACCGGGCCACCCTTACCTTATCCACGGTGCTGGGTCAATCTGTAGAAGGGAATCCTTCCGCAATCCGTGGCCTGACTGTTCCCATCACCGACGAATTTGTATTGATCCCTTCCGAACAGCAGGAAGTGCAGGCCAAGATAACCACTTTCAACAATGTGATCAACAGTGCCGTGCAGGCGAATAATGAAAGACTTGTTCTGGTTGATGTAAACGAATTCTTCGAGCAGGTGAGAGAGGGGATCATCAACGCGGGGGGAGTTCCGCTGACTGCCTCCCTGGCACCGCCAAACGGGGCATTCTCAGTAGATGGGGTGCATCCTAATGCGAGGGCCAATGCCTTCCTGGCCAACTATTTTATTGAGGCGATCAATCAAAAATGGAGCAGCAGTATTCCCAAGGTAAACCCTAATGCTTATATGGGTAATGACCTGCCGAGATAATGCATGTTCGGCAAGTGATATTGTCGCGTCTTTGACAGTAATTCTATGTTTTCTAACTTTAAAAGATGAAAAGCGGGACGGGGATCATCATTCTGGCCGCAGGCAACTCCAGCAGACTTGGGCAGCCCAAGCAGGCATTGGAGTATGAGGGAACATCCCTGGTAGAAAGGGCCGCAAAGGCAGCCTTGGATACAGGCTGCGACCCTGTTTATCTGGTCATAGGAGCCTTTAAGGATCAAATCAAAAAGCAGGTAGAAAACCTCCCCGTCAAACTCCTGGAAAATCAGGAGTGGGAAAAAGGTATGGGTACCTCGCTGGCTTTGGGGATAAAGCAGTTGCAAAAAGAAAACTCCGTAAAACAGTGCATCATCATGTTGTCGGACCAGCCTTTTGTAGATACCCCACTTCTAAACCGGCTTATCGCCGAAAAGGAAAAGTCAGGAAAAGGCATCGTTGCCTGTACATATCAAAAAACTTCCGGTGTGCCCGTCTTGTTTGGCTCCCAGTATTTTCCCATTTTAGAACAGCTGAAAGGGCATGAAGGAGCAAAAAAAGTACTCAGCGCGCATGCCGCTGATATCCACCCCCTCGCCTTTGAAAAAGGAGGGGTGGATATCGACACCCAGGCGGATTTTGAGGCATTAAAAAAGGCAGATTGGGAACATTTTCGATGAATGTCAGGGAGCCCATTTTCTGATAGCATGTCCTTTAAAGGCATAAAACATCAGATAAAGATAACAGGGGACCAGTACCCAATACGCTTCCCTTAAGCCTATAGTGTCTGCGAAATAGCCATATACCATAGGTAAGATGGCATTTCCACATAATCCCATGATCAGAATGGAAGCCCCTAGCTTGGTAAATTTCCCCAATCCGTCCAATGCCAGGGGCCATATCCCGGCCCAAACAAGGGAGTTGGCCAGCCCCAAAAGCACAACAAACCATATCGAGATATCAGCATCCAAGCCCAAAAACCGGACCTCACCCTGAAACCAGAGAATACCGGCAGTAAACAATAGGCCCATCGTGGTGAAAGCCTGCAATATGGAAACTTGGGAAAAAATCTTTGGAATAGTGATGATGCCAAAAATATACCCGCATATCATAGCGGAAAGGGTATAGGAAGGGAAAACTTTAGCATCCAGGATGGAAATGTCCATGGAAATGGCATAGCTCATAATGGTATCGATGGCAATTACCTGTGTGCCTACATGAAGAAAAATGGCTACTGCTCCCAAAATCAGATGGGGAAAATGCAATATATAGGCTTTACCTGCATTGGCT
Source organism: Negadavirga shengliensis (assembly GCF_042652345.1). Taxonomy (NCBI): domain Bacteria; kingdom Pseudomonadati; phylum Bacteroidota; class Cytophagia; order Cytophagales; family Cyclobacteriaceae; genus Negadavirga; species Negadavirga shengliensis. The sequence continues at coordinate 37,359 of NZ_JBHSJJ010000004.1, read as the reverse complement.
TGCGCCACTTCCTCACTCTCTTTTTCTGTGTCGATTTCAGGCAATGGAGAAAATCTTACCAGTAACCCCAAGGCAATAAGCACGGTACCTACAACCGTATAGGGAACAATTACCCGGCGCACCAATTCATCCAAATATATATTTTTCTCTATTTCGCCCATGAGGTGCAACTGGGAAATTACTTCATCATCAGATACCCTGAGGATGACCGCTGCAAAGATCAAGGGGGCCAAAATACCGGCACCCTTGTTCAGTATGCCCATTATGCTAATCCTTTGGGCAGCGCTCTCTTTTGGCCCTAAAATCGTGATATAAGGGTTTGCAGCCGTTTGCAACACCGCCAGTCCGGCCCCAATAAGAAATAGGCCCAACAGGAAAATCTCATAAGTCCTCACCATGGCAGCCGGAACAAATACAAAAGCGCCCAATGCCATCACCCAAAACCCTACCATCATTCCTTTTTTGAACCCTACGGATTTTAGAAGATAAGAAGCGGGCACTGAAAACACGAAATAGGATATATAGAAAGCAAAGGCTACCAGATAAGACTGGAAATTATTGAGTTCACAAGCTATCTTGAAATAAGGAATCAATATGGCATTGACCCAGGAAACAAATCCAAATATAAAGAACAGGCCACCGATTATCGCAATGGATATATAGGTCTCCCTTTTACTCAAGGCGCCTACTTCTACTGTCTGGGTCTTACTCATGGTTGAAGTGATGAGGGATATAAGATAGGAGAGCTTATTTGACCGCGATCTTTTCAGCGTGCTCCAGCAAAGAGGCTGAAGCTTCATCCAAATACAGATAACAGCTGGGGTGACGTTGCAGGATGCTGGCAGGATGCATATGGCTTACCGGCTTTTCCACACAGTCCTTCACCGCTTGCGCTTTCCTTTTGTCCGGAACAGAACAAATGATGTTTTTGGATTTCATGATCTGTTTGATCGACATGCTGATTGCCTTCTTAGGAACCGACTCAAGGCTGGAGAACCACCCTTCATTCATCTGCTGTCTCCTGCAGGCTTCATCCAACTCCACTACAAGGTAGGGTCTGTCGGTTTCAAAATCTGCCGGAGGATCATTGAAAGCAAGGTGACCGTTTTCACCTATTCCCGCCAAAGCCACGTCAACCGGCTGCCGCGATATCAGCTCCCCGAGCTTTTCGGCTTCTCTCTCCGGCTCAGCCTCTCCGTCGATGAGGTAGTACCCTTTTAATCCTGAAACCTTATCCAAAAATCTTTCCTTTAGGTATTTTCTAAAACTTGCCGGATGCGTGTCGGAAATCCCTATGTACTCATCCAGATGAAACATGGTTACTTTAACCCAGTCAATGTCTCTGTCCAAAAGCAACCGGGAGATGGTTTCGAACTGGCTGGTTCCGGTAGCGAGGATAATATGGGCCGAGCCATTTTCATCAATGGCTTTTTTTATCAAAGATGCAGCGGTTTCTCCCGCCGCCTTTCCAAGTTCAATAGGGTCTTTAGATTTGAAAATTTTCATTTTAAGTGGTTAGCATTTTTTTATAAAAGGTTAATAATACTGAAAAATACGGTGTCTCCCAAGCCGGATTTCAGCAATGGTCAAAAACAGCACAGCCAATGTACTGAGTATGTCTATGAAGGAAGGATGGGGGTGTTGCCTCCCTTGGTTAATCCTACGTCCACCGGCTGGTTGTGGGTCCACCGCCCTCTGGTGAAATCCGGAATATCGACCGACCCGCTTCTATTGGCCACAGACTGTTCGCTGAGAGGCCCGATACTGCTCCATGCGGCCGCATCATATACGTCCATATCCAATGCTATGCCGTTCCTGAGACAATCGATAAGCCGCCAGTCCATCAGAAAGTCCATTCCTCCATGCCCACCGATCTGCTTGGCGAGTTCGCCGATTTTGCGGACGATCGGCGGCTGAAACCGTCTTTCCAAATCTGCAAGTTCTTCATCTGAAAGCCAGCCTTCATGTCCAACGGATATTTTTCCGGGTTCAGGATATTTCTGGGCAAAGGCCTTGGTACCGCTGATGGTGTGCAGCCTGGAATAAGGTCTCGGCGAAGTCACATCATGTTGAAGCATGATCGTCCGGCCTTTATGGGTTTTAATGGTGGTGGTATTCATATTGCCCCGGTAATTTTTTTCCGCGAAGGGCCGATAAAAATCATCATTTTCTGCCAACGACTCCGCCGTAGGTCTCATCATAAAGTCATTGCTGGACACCGACACCAGAAAATCCATTTTGTCTCCTCTGTTAATGTTCATGATCTGCGCCACAGGTCCTAGACCATGAGTGGGATAAAGACTGCCGTTCCGGTAATTCTGCTTTAATCTCCACATGTCGTGGTATTTGGTTTTGGAAAAGTTTCCTTCCAGAATATCATGGATATAGGCGCCTTCACCGTGAATGATCTCCCCAAAAAAACCCTGCCGGGCAAGATTAAGGGTAAGCAACTCAAAGAAATCATAGCATGTATTTTCAAGCATCATGCAATGCTTTTTGGTCTTCTCGGAAGTCTCTACCAATTGCCAGCACTCCTCAAGTGTGACTGCAGCGGGCACTTCTGTGACAGCATGCTTTCCGTGCTGCATGGCATATACCGACATGGGCGTATGAAGGTGCCAAGGGGTGGCTATGTATACCAGATCAATGTCACCCCGTTCACAAAGCGCTTTCCATGCTTCCGCTGATCCGGTATAAATGGCAGGCTGATGAGGTGTATGGCTTATCTTCTCCTTTACAAAGCCTATGCGTTCCGGCCTCAAATCACAAAGGGCTTTGATCTCAACCCCCTCAATTTTGCTCATCCGTACCACAGCCCCCGGTCCCCTGTTACCCAAACCGATAAATCCAATCCGAACCTTATCCATGGGAGGGGCTGCATAACCAGACATGTTAAAGGTGGAAGCAGAATGGGTGTTTGCGTGTATAGACTGTTCGGCGGAAAGCGGATGTCCCAACCCTGTAAAAGCAGCCAAGCCAGCTAAGCCGCCAACCTTTATAAAATCTCTTCTGTCTTTTTTCATGTGTTTTGACTTAATTTTGATGACCGTACCCGTAACGGAAAGCACTTCGTACCGAAGAAATATCCGTTGGCAATAAAAATACTTTTATATTCGAGATTTTTAAAATAAATTGATCAAAAATCAGGAAGAATTAGTAATTAATTGTTACGACTTGTATCAAGAATAACATAAAAACGACCATGAACCCACCTTTAACCCAAAAAAAAGAAGATAGATTGGATGTCAGTTCTGAAAATTTTTCATCTGCCACCCATAGCCCCAAAGGCACTTCCAAAAGGCTCCTTTCGCTGGATGCCCTACGGGGTTTTGATATGTTGTTGATTTCAGGTGGGGGTACCTTTCTGGTATTGCTTAAAGGTAAGACAGGCTTGGCCGCCGTCGACTGGGTGGCGGACCAGCTTACCCATCCGGCCTGGAACGGATTTACATTTTATGATTTCATTTTCCCCTTGTTCCTGTTCATCGCCGGGGTATCCTTAACTTTCTCCCTAAATAAAGGCCTCTCCATGGGCCTGGCGAAAAAGGAGCTCTATAAAAAAACCTTTGTTAGGATGCTGATTCTGATAGGACTCGGGATCATCTATAAAAATTCCCCTATCCCCTTTTTCGAGCCCTCCCAGATCAGATTGGGAAGCGTTTTGGGCCGTATCGGCTTTGCTACCTTCATGGCTACCCTGCTTTATCTGAATTTCGACTTCGTAAAGCGGCTTGGAACAGCGGTGGGCATTTTGCTGCTGTATTATGCGGCTCTCTTTTTGGTTCCTGTGCCCGGATACGGTGCCGGGGACCTGAGTTTTGAAGGTAACCTTGTAGGCTGGTTTGACAGGACTTTTTTACCCGGCAGGTTATTGCAGGGCACTTATGATGAACTGGGATTGTTGACGCAGTTTCCGGCCCTTTGCCTTACCCTTTTCGGCACATTGGCCGGGGATATTCTGGCAAAAGCATGGCAAGACAGCCGGAAAATCCAGCTGTTGCTTTTAGCCGGCGTGATAGGAATAGGCCTTGGGCTGCTGTGGAGCCTCCATTTTCCTATCAACAAGCATCTCTGGAGCAGCTCTTTTATCATGCTCACCGCGGGAATGGCCTTTATTTTCCTGGTGATGTTTTATGTGGTGATAGATGTATGGAAAATCAGAAAATGGGCTTTCTTCTTCCAGGTAATAGGGCTTAACTCCCTGACGATTTACTTTGCATACAGTTTTATCAACTTCCGTTATACCAGCGGTAAATTGTTTTCGGGACTTTACGCGCCCATGCCGACAGATTGGCATCCGGTGATGGAAGCTTTGGGCGCACTGATGCTGGTATGGTTGTTTTTATACATATTATACAGGCTGAAAATATTCGTGAAGGTCTAACGGGAATATTTCGGCCTACGGTTGAGCGCATTTTATCATTCCAGGTCCCCGAGTATTGCCCGGGTACCTGGGATTACAAAACTTTTGATTTAAAACCCCTTGTGGCCAGCCTTCCCCATGGCCATCCAATTATCCTTTTATTCAAAACCTATCAATGAAAAGCATCGTTTGAAGTATGATATTTTCTGTTTTTAAGATCCAAGTGACGTAAAAACTAAAGCCATGAAAAAGATTTTCCTTTCTTCCTTACTTCTCCTTATTTTTTTCATGACGGCTTGTAACCGCGACGCCGATGAATTTAACCCCAATTTTCTCCATGGTTCATGGGAAAAATCACAGTTTTATGCGGACTTGGAAGCAGACTATGTTGAAACCTTTGTTTTTTCTCAGGACGGCAGTTATGAGCACAAAAGAAGTTTCCGAAACCCCGGTACATCGGAAGAATTGGGATATTCCTTTTTTGCGACAGGTAGTTTTTTGTTGGAAGACAATTTAATCACGCTTATATATTCCCGACTTCTGATTTCAGTGGAGGAATATTATACTGACTTTGAAGAGTTGGTTGAAATTGAGGAAGATTCAGGCATGGTTACTGAGGCCAGGTTGAAAATAAAAGACAGTGGATCAATTTTGATTGTGTATTACCCTTGTAATGATATGCTCTCCTCATCCTGTCTTGGAGCCCAAACGTATCGCAAGACCCAATAAGCTGCCTGAAACTCAGGTTTACGGGGTCATCTTTTCCTACAATCTGTCAGGGAAAAAGAAAAAAATTCCCTTAGGGCTGACTTTTCATGCTCCTCAGAAACCTTGTCACCCCTCTTACTTCACACTGTACCTTTCCACCGCTTTTTCCAAACCCCTCAGTTCAGCGAGTCCCTTTAACCTGCCTATCGCTGAGTAACCGGGATTGGTTTCCTTATGCAGGTCATCCAGCATCTGATGACCATGGTCGGGTCGAAAGGGAATGGGACTGTCTCTTTGCTTATTGATCTCCACCAACAATTCCATGATACGGAACATGTCCACATCGCCATCCAGGTGATCTGATTCATAAAAGTTGCCTGATTTATCCTTTTTCACATTTCTCAGGTGAGCAAAATGTACCCTGTCTCCCACCGCTTTCAGCATATCGGGCAAATCATTGTCCTTCCCTGCTCCCAAAGAACCTGTGCAAAAACAAACCCCATTAAATTTCTCCGGCACGTTGTCACAGATATACATCAGGTCGTCCTTATTGGAGGCTATCCTGGGAAGCCCTAAAATCGGATACGGTGGATCATCAGGGTGAATGGTCATGGTCATGCCTTCGGTTTCACAGACATCCTGAATACTTCTGAGAAAATGGACCAGGTTGGCCTGCAATCCTCTTTTACCAATGGTCTTATAAACAGCAAGGCTGTTTCGCAAGCCTTCCAGGGTCATGCTTTTCTCCGTGGGCACCCCCATCAGGATGATATCTGAAAGTTCCTGTAACCTCGCGGCAGACAGGACGTGGAACCTATCCTCTGCCGTCTTTAAAATCTCTTCCGGATAAAAATCATGGGCATCCTCCCTCTCCAATACATACCGGTCAAATAGTGCCAGGTCCGCCCAATCAAAGAATAGGGCTTTGGCCCCATTGGGAAGGGTGTGGGCAAGGTCCGTCCTGGTCCAGTCCAGAACGGGCATAAAATTATAACAAACTATTTTGAGTCCACATTGGGATAGGTTCACCAGGGTTTTTCTGTAATTTTCAAGATAGCGTTCACAATCTGAGGCCCTGGTCTTGATGGATTCATGTACAGGTACGGATTCCACAACCAGCCATTCCAGGCCTGCAGCTTCAATGACAGCCTTTCTTTCTTTTATGGCATCCAAAGGCCATACCTCCCCATGGGGGATCTGGTGCAAAGCCGATACAACAGCAGTTGCGCCCGCCTGTCTGATATCTGACAGGCTTACCGGATCATTTGGTCCATACCAACGCCAGCTTTGAATCAATGACATATAAACAACAGGGATAAATTATATAACTTATGTAAACTGACCCGCCTTGGATATAGACTCAGTATCACAAAAGCGGGTTGTCCGCGATACCACGGACAACCCGCTTGGCTAAGCAACATTCAACTGCGAATCATTAATCATTAATATGGAGGATAGGGTAGATTTTGGTTGAAAAGCTTATTTGTGAAAATGATTCAACGCTCCAGAATCATTCCATGAAATTCGTATCAACCGTGCCTCGCCGGCCCGCCTCCCGAAGTCGTACGGAGGGCAGGCAGGTCAGTGGAATTCCTGACTGCCGGGCTCCTACACTAAAGCTATGGAGACAGCGTACAGGCAGTCGTGGACAACAAAGCTTCCATCAGATGACATAATCGACGCCATACGGATGTCTTTGTGGTCTGGAAAGCATTGAGTTCGCCTCATCATCGTTTTTAAACCGCTCCTTTACCGGATCCCAATAAAGTTTTCTGGGTAACTTCATGGCAATGTGGGAAAGCAGACAGGCACTGTTTGACCTTTGAGCTACTTCAGCGGGGGTGATGGTTTGCTGCCTGGAAACGATACAATCCAACCAGTTTTTATGGTGCTCCTCACTTTCGTAGAGATGGATTTCATCAGGACCTATTTCCGAACTCAGTATCTTCAGGTCACTGGCCTTGAAAGCCTCACTGGCTTTGCCTCCGGGAACAGGATCGCTCTCAGTTACCCCCACGTTTCCTCTCGTAACAAAAATCCATCCGTCAGTACCTTCAAACCTTACCCCGTTAGGATAAGCCCCACTGACCATCATGGTCACCCCATTGGCATATTTGGCAGTCACCTCAAAATCCCCATGTACATTCCATAGACCTTCCGTAGGAAAAGACGCCGTAGCTTCCAGTTCAATGGGGCCTGTATATTCCGTTCCCATTCCCCAGTGGGCTATGTCCAAATGGTGGGCACCCCACCCGGTGATCATACCGGCGCCAAACTGTTCGCAGCGCAGCCATCCCGGCCTGCTGTTCAAATCATCCTGGGAATGAACCCTGTCAAGTGTATAAGGTACCCAGGGAGTAGAACCCAACCACATATCATAGTCCAGATTATCTGGAATAGGCATTTCCTTAGGATTGCCGCCCGGAGGATCTCCAGGAAGTCCCACCAAGATCTTTTTGACTTCACCAATCCTGCCGTTTCTGACCAACTCACATGCCCTTTTGAACTGAGGCCAAGGTTTTACCGACCTTTGCTGACTTCCGATTTGAAATATGGCTCCTGTCCGATGGATGATGTCACTCATGGTCCTGCCCTCTGCAATGGTCAGTGAAGTTGGCTTTTGCATATAGATGTCCTTTCCTGCCAAAGCAGCTTCCATAGCCGGTTGGGCATGCCAGTGGTCAGGTGTACTGATGATGACCGCGTCAATATCCTTGCTGGCAATCAGTTCTTTATAATCCCCGTAGGTTTTTACATCCACATAATTGGCGCTGCCTGTTTTATTCGCATAGTATTGTTCAATCCATTCTTTTCCCATAGCCGCTCTTTTACTGTCTACATCAGCCACGGCTACAATCCTGGCAATATCATTTTTCATGGTTTCGGGAAGATCATGGGTTCTTGCTATTCTCCCAAAACCAATCTGTCCGATATTGATTTTATTGCTGGGTGCATTTTTCCCCAATACCGAAGCGGGTACTATGGTCGGAAAGCCGGTTATCGCCAGCGAAGCTGCCACAGCACCTTTGGTACTGGATTTCATAAAGTTTCTTCTTGAAAGCAATGATTTGTGTGATTTTTTCATGGACTAATCCTTTCTGTAAAATGGTTATTTAATATTGTCAATTGCATTCTCTCAGTTTATTCAAATCGCACCGGGGTATCCCTGTCACTTGCATAAGCTTTGGAATAATTCCTTCCGTTCACTTTGCCGGCGATATATTTCATTCCCTGATAAATATGATTTACAAACGTAGGGTCTTCATAATCTTTGATATGGTGGCCGAGTGCGGTCACCCAGGCAAAACCGCCGTCAAAATCCTGGTACCATACAGCAGGATAATACCGGTGGAAAGGTGCCGACAATTCAAGTATCCTTTCTTCCTGGTCTTTATCCAAAGACGCCAGATCATGGGCCATCACCACTTTGATGCCGGGATAAAGTTCTTTCATCAAATAACACTCATCTTCTTTTTCCCAAACACTGGGCATTTCTTTCACAGAAGTATGCTGATGGTCGATTTTATTGATTTTGAATTTTTGGAATTTGGGGTGCCAAACAAACCTTCCTCCAATCAGCATCTTGAACCATTCCCAGTTCCGTTCGGTACCTACCACCGAATGGATTCCGACAATCCCTCCGCCAGCCTGAATATATTTCCTGAATTCCAACCGCTGTTGATCACTTTCAAAAACGTCATTATTGGTACTGGTGAATACCATAAGGTCGATATCCTGAAGGTTTTCTTTGGTGAAATAACCCGGATCATCTGTTACCTCCACCTGGAAGCCATATTGGTTACCCAGTCTTTTAATACTTTCAACAGCGTGCGGGATGTTGTCATGGACATATCCTTCTCCGTTTTTGGTATACACCAGCACCTTCATCCCCTTCAATTCATTTTCATCTTCTGCAGCCAGAAGCAGATTACCCAGATGAAGCGTCATCAAAAACAGCGTCAGGAAAACATTCAATTTATATTTCATATTTTTTGTTGAGTTTGATAAGAGATTAAAATTACATCAAAAGGCCTTCAGCTCCCTATTTTTGGAAAAGAAATACTTCCTTCCACATAATTAGAGGATCAATGGGCGGTTATTCTTATTTTCGGAGGAGAGGCAAATTGCTGCCAGGCAGCTTCGGCTTCTTCCCTACTTAGTTTTTTACCGGAAACAAGAAACCGATAATTCAACACGTAGTTTTTTCCCGGTTCCAGATGCCAATCCATGTTCTTTGTAGGGGCAAAATTGGCATACATGTCACCCCGGTCATACATGTCTTCCGGCCATATTCTTAAAGGTTCGGGGTGATTATAATTGGTAGGCGACGACATCATCACCACCCCCGCAAAATCATCGTCTATTTCCCCTTGCACAATACACCATTTTGCCAGGCTACCATCTGCCTCCTTCCTGTTTAGCCCTTCGGAAGTAATCACTTCACTGTTATACCTGTCCCACTTTTCCGTAGTCCTCCATCCCAAACTGCCGTAGCGGTATTCTTTCAAAAGAACCGGGTCGTCTGTAGCACAGTTGAGCACGATACTGATATCTGCCAGGTAATAATCCTCTTCCCCTGACAACGCGAATATCCTGGTTCCCTGAACTTCCCTCATCGCCACTTTTGGACCGGGCTCATCCTTTAATACCACATGTTCGTGCAATACCTTGTAACCGGCAAACACCGGTCCCTGATTTTGGGTAACAATATTGGCAAACCTTACCGTGCCCTGCTTCTCCCGCAGGTTCCAAAAATCTATCTCCTTCCCCTGAAACTCCACCAAGGTCCAGGGATTCCAAAGGCCATAATGGTGATAGTGGTCGGGCGGCTGGATGCGGGTAAGGGATTTGCCGGTTGGTGACCACATGGGATGTACAAAACCGCTTCTGGCAAATGCGGGATCTACTCCTTCGGGCAGCTGGGCCACCGCATGGTTATATTGCCAAAGGTCATTTCCCCTTCGTTTGATCACGAGCGCCTTATCGTCCAGCGTCAGGCTGAGTTCACTTTTTTCGCCGCCAGATTGCTTCTGATGGATTTCATAAACCCTGGTGGCCTTCTTTCCCGGCGTTATCATCCAGTAGATTTTTCTGCTATCGAGATGATCGATCTGATGAGGGACAGGTTGAAGCCCCCCGTCAAGAACCTCATACATGCTGACCATCGAATCGGGCAACTGTGTAATATCATCCAGCAAAGCGTATACGGGATATGCAAACTTACCTGAGACAGGTGTTTCCACTTCCAGCGTAGCTATTTTTTGGGCAACAGTAAAAAAAGGCAGCGCGAACAAAGCCGCAAAAAGAATATGTATTTTGGGTCTCATAGATATTGAATGCTAGCGTATTTGAAATTAATCGAATGTAAACTTATCAATATATTCATTTTAATACAACCGATTTCATGAAAATTATACGAGATATTTTTCCAGCAACTCAAGGTTTATTTGTGATAACAGGCGTGAATAAATTCTCATTAATGATAGTGTATCTTAATATTAGGTTGGTATTTAATGAGAATCACGGTATTTTGCCAATGAAAATCACCGTGTTCACTGCAGCTTGGCCTCAAATATATCTGGTACTATTTCAAGATCCAAAAATCAGATTTTGCATATAAAATATGAAACCGATTTCATTATTATTGAAATTTGGTTACATTTACTAAAAGGAAGGGAAATACCTCAACATGAAAAAAGACATCACTATTTATGACATCGCAGCAGATGTCGGACTTTCTCCTACCACAGTAAGCAGAGCACTGAGCAACCATCCCAGGGTTAAGGAAAAAACCCGTCTGAAGGTTTTTGAAGCGGCAAAGGCCATGGGATATCAGTCCAATATTTTTGCCTCCAACCTCAGAAAAAAACGCTCAAACAATATAGGGGTTATTGTACCGAAACTCAACAGTCCATTCCAATCCTCCGTTTTGGCGGGAATGGAAAAGATAGCCAATCAAGCCGGTTATAATCTGGTGATCAGCCAGTCCATGGAATCGTTGGATAAAGAAATTGCCAATACAAAAACCATGTTCAACAGCCGGGTGGATGGTTTGCTTGTTTCCATGGCAGGTTCCACCGACGAAATTGATCACTTCAAACCGTTCTTCCAAAAAGAGGTACCGGTACTGTTTTTCGATAGGGTTCCTGAAAAAAATGGGTGTACAGGAGTAATCATCAATAATACCCAGGCCGCTCATGAAGCCACTACCCATCTCATCCAACAAGGGTGCAGAAGGATTGCCCATGTTTTGGGTAACCTGAAAATAAATGTTTACGCGGATAGGTTGAAAGGATATAAATATGCCCTTTTGGACCATGGCCTTCCCTATGATGAGGAAAACATCATATTGAATGACCTGAGCGAAGATACCGGAGAACAGGTAATCCAGCAGATTCTTAATAGAAATCCCCGGGCCGATGGATTGCTGGTATCCAATGACACCTGTGCGGCAAGCTGTCTGATGGCCTTAAAAAAAAGAAACATAAAAGTACCTGAAGAAATAGCGCTGGTGGGATTCAATAATGACCTCATTTCCAGAATGGTAGAACCCAATATCTCCACCATTAACTATCCGGGTTTTCATATGGGTGAGGTGGCCATGAAAAGCCTTGTTGATCACCTGGGAGAAGGGCATCACGAAATCCTGCAAAAAACCAATACGATCACATTACGCTCAGAGCTTTTGATCCGGGAGTCGTCACTGAGAAAAAAAACCAATCATGATATCCGCGATTAGCGTCGGGCATCGCATCCGCTTTGCTGAATGACCTGCTTTCTTCATTCTGCTAAATCGTATTTCAAGGTACGCCCTTTTTCCAAAGCGGGCAACCCCTCAGTCATCCACAGAGGCGCCGGTTGCTCCTTTAGGTAATGGTCAAAAAACTGGGACAAACGTATGCTAAGGTCCTTTCTGTTTTTCCGCTCTTTCAGGTTATGGTCTTCGTCGTTATATACCAGGAGCCAGGATGGAATGTTGTTTCTTTTCAGCGCCATGAAGAACTCTATCCCTTGATACCAAGGCACAGCCCCGTCTTCGTCATTATGCATAATCAATACGGGGGTATTGATTCTGTCCGCGAAAAACAAGGGGGAGTTTTCAATATAATGCATAGGTTTCTCCCAGAGCGTCCCTCCTATTCTGGACTGGGTTTGCTCATACTGGAACATTCTGCTCATCCCGGTACCCCAGCGTATGCCTCCATAGGCCGATGTCATGTTGGTCACGGGAGCCCCCGCCCCAGCCGCTTTGAACATATCGGTTTTGGTAATGATATAGGCGACCTGATACCCTCCCCAGCTTTGTCCCTGAATCCCTATCCTTTCCGGATCCACAAATCCCCTACTGACTACAGCGTTCACGCCCGGCACCACACAATCATAGGCACTTGGCCCGGGACCGCCCACCTTGTATTTGATGTCCGGCACAAAAACCACATAGCCATTACTTACAAAATAAGGAATATTGATGATGGAAGCAGACGGAACCGGAGGCCTGTATAGATGGATTCCATTGGCATTTCTTTCATAAAAATAAACCATCATGGGATGTTTCTTACTTTCATCAAAGTCCTCAGGTTTAAACAACAGGCCCTCCATCGTTTCCCCGCTATTGGACAAAAAAGACATGAGTTCCACATTTCCCCAGGCTACTTGCTCCTGTTGTGGATTAATCGACGACATTCTTCTTTCCCCTTTCATTCCCAAATCCGAAGCGTACATATCGGGAGAAAGGATATAACTGGATTTTTGATAGATCACTTTATCACTGTGCCGGGCTTTTCTCAAATCAAAATACCGGGCATCACCCATTACTAACTTTTGCGGCAATTTATTACCTGTCCAGTCGCCCTTAAAATAACCGCTTTTTTTATCTTTATGGTCAAACGCGCTCAAGACAAGCGGCTCCTGAACGTCAAAATACCTCTCTTCCTCATCCAGGTTTTCTATCCTGAAAGCGATTTGGCGCCTCCTGCCCTCACCTTTGGTGATATTGACGGGACGGGAAACATCATTGGGATCAATTTTCCAAACATCAAACTGATCATATACCAGAAAAGCCGCATCCCCTTTGGTCCAGCCCGCAAATCCATAGCTGTCCGGCATTGCCGGAGCGTCATGGATTTCGTTGAAAAAGTTTTCCTCAATATTTGCAGTAAGCGTAATCTTATTGCGGGTGGCCAGGTCGAAGGCCATCCAGGAGCTATCGGGAAAGCTGTACCAGAAGGCATATTTCCCTCCGGGTGACATCCTGGGTTCACCAATGGCATTTTTCTCCAGCAACACCCTGTTGCCTGAGGACAGATCCACAGCATAGAGGTCTTTTCCTATCTGTATATCCCAGCTGTAATTTCTCCTGTACCGGCCCTCATCCCATCCCAATACCACGTCGCTTTTTTTGTTCTCATCCAAAATAACATGGGCCATATCCGTATCTGCCAATTGGACTGTTCTGCCATCCTCTTTATAATAGACCGCCAGAAAGCTTTCCTTTTTCTTATCATTCAGCTTCTTCAGCTGCATAGGCTGTATTTCATCATCCTGCCAACCCCATATGTCCAGGGAAACCCGCTCTTCATCCAGAATGGTGGTGTCTTTTTCATAACTGAATTCTTTATGGGCTGCCCCTGTTCCAAAAAATATTCTTCGCCCATCTTCGGAAAACCGGGGCGCAAAATGTGGACTCACCACAGCACCTTCCATGATACCGGGAAAACCCTTCCCGGCAATCTGCTTGGGTTTTGCCCCTTCAAAAGACCAGTGGTAAAGAGAAAAGCGGGCTTTTTCATCATCTTCGGCATCCTCGCTTCCGAGAAACACCAATTCCTTTCCTGCTGCATCAAATACAGGAAACTTATACTGGGAGAGATGATCGGCTACTTGAGTGGTTTCCCCACGTTCCAGCTCCAAAACAGATAAAATTTGCTTCAAGGTATCATCGGCAGCTTGCACATAATAAAGGAACCTGCCCTCCTCGTCAAATCCAAAATCCGACACATTGTGGAATTGGTGGTTCTTGCCCTCCCCAAATTTTCTGACTTCAATGGAAAACCGCTCCTTTTCATCCTTTCCTTTACTCTTTTTAGGAGCGTTCCCGCCGGTTTCAACCGAATCTCCACGCGCGGGTTCACACTGATAGGCGTACCAGTTTTTGTTTTTATCCGGTAGCATGAAATCCTTGACACCGGGATGTTTATCCACTTTTCCACTGGTCAAATCGATGACAAAAAGGCTGTCCTTGGGCAGGTGCTCTTTCTTTGTTTTCATCAACTTGTGTTTTCGGACCGCATCCTTTTCTGCCTTGATGAGACCTATCCCCCGCCTACCATCCTCTGAAAACCGGATCTTTTCCCCCCGCGGAACGCTCCACTTCCGGCTTGGGGATTGATGGGACATAAAAACGGCCCTGCCATCCCCGTCCTGCAAAACGACTTGATAGGCGACCCATTGTCCGTCATTTGAGATAAAGGTGCCACTGATGGATTCCCACCGGTCATAATCCGCATGGGTCAACGGCCTTTTCTCCTGTGCCACAGCCCCAAGATGGATAAAAAGAAAAATGAAGAATGCGATGCCTCTCATTGGAAGAAATGAATTTAGCCGGTTTAAGTCAAGAATTGCCCCTAATATATGCCTTCAATGATAAAATAAAAAATGAGTTTTTTTAAATCAGGGAAACCGCTTTTAACAATCCCAAAGCAAGGGACCTCTGGGAGTTAATCTTTCTGAGAGTAGATTACTACTTGGAATATTTCGCCGTCAGAACTATTTAAACCCTCGAAAGGGTTTGCTCCAAAAATGAAAACTGCAGGAAAGCCTGGCCACAAACAATCTCGGGAGAATGCGTTTCTCCGTTTCCATTTTCACCAAATTATAAATATCAAAATATTATATTAAACAAAACCAATATACATGTAAGGAAATTTTGACTGCTTATTTTTAAATCAAAAAAAAGTCAATTAATCCTTTGACAATTTAATAATTTACACGCATCTTTATTTTGAATTTAATAATCAATAAACTCAAAAATGGAAAAAAATTTAGATATTGACAATGTTGACCTGAAAATCATCTCTTTGCTCAATGAAGATGCCAAGACACCTTATACAGAGATTGCCAAGAAGGTTTTTGTTTCTTCGGGAACTGTACACGTGAGGATGAGAAAATTAGAGGATATGGGCATTGTCAAAAGCGCTACCCTCAATATTGATTTTTCCAAATTGGGTTATGACATCTCCGCATTTTTGGGCATATATCTCGAAAAAAGCTCGCTGTACGATAACGTTATCGAGAGGCTGAAGGAAATCCCCGAGGTAATCAATGCCTATTATACCACTGGGAATTACAGCATTTTCGCCAAAATCATCTGCAAAGACACCAACCACCTGAGAGAGGTCCTTAATGAAATCCAAAAGGTAGACGGGATAGACCGGACGGAAACACTGATCGTGCTTGAAGAAAGCATCAACCGCCCTATACAACTGCTGGGAAGCAAGGTAAAAGCAGAAGGGTATTAATTATTTAGATTAAATCTAAATAAATTATTTATATAATTTTAGGTGTAATTCATATAAATAAAATAATGTTTTACGACCTGCGCTCTCGTAGTTAAAAATTTTTCAAATCCCTTTAATCCAGTGGGTTGCAAACCTTCCCTGTGCCTTTTTGATTTATTTAAATTAAGTTTCGAACAATAAAATTTAGATTAATGTTATATATTTGTGCAACAAAATATAATTAGTCTAAATAACTCCTTTTTATGAGCAAGGACAATCAGATTTTAGAAGAGTTTACTTCCAAGGAATATGAGCATGGGTGGTCGGTGGACTATGAGGCAGATGAAGCTCCCCTCGGTTTAAATGAGGAGATTATCCGATGGATTTCAGCTAAGAAAGAGGAACCCCAATGGTTACTTGACTGGAGACTTAAGGCCTTTAAGGTGTGGGAGTCCATGTCTGAACCCACTTGGGCCAATATAAGATACCCAAAGATCGACTTCCAGGCGATCCGTTATTATTCTGCTCCCAAGCAAAAATCCAAACCCAAAAATCTGGATGAAATAGATCCGGAGCTTTTGAAAATATATGAAAGATTGGGGATTTCCCTTAATGAGCAAAAAAGGCTTCAGGGAATCGCCGTGGATGCTGTTCTCGACTCCGTTTCTGTGGGAACCACCTTTAAAGAGACGCTGTCAAAGCTCGGCATCGTATTCTGTTCTTTCAGTGAAGCCGTCAAAGAACACCCTGAACTGGTAAAACAATACCTTGGTTCCGTGGTGCCCATGACCGACAACTATTACGCAGCCCTTAACTCCGCGGTTTTTTCCGATGGGTCTTTCTGCTATATTCCCAAAGGCGTAAGATGCCCCATGGAACTTTCCACTTATTTCAGAATCAACGCCGCCAATACCGGGCAATTCGAAAGGACGCTCATCGTGGCGGAGGACGATTCCTATGTCTCTTATCTGGAAGGCTGTACAGCGCCCCAAAGGGATGAAAACCAGCTTCATGCAGCTGTGGTGGAGATCTATGCCGCAAAAAACGCCGAGGTGAAATATTCCACCGTGCAAAACTGGTTCCCAGGGGATAAGAACGGCAAGGGCGGTATTTACAATTTCGTCACCAAAAGAGGCATCTGTGCCGGCGACCATTCCAAAATATCCTGGACACAGGTGGAAACCGGTTCGGCCATCACCTGGAAATACCCTTCCTGCATTTTGAAAGGGGACTACGCTGTAGGTGAGTTTTACTCTGTGGCGGTAACCAACAATTACCAACAGGCGGATACCGGAACAAAGATGATCCATATCGGCAAAAATACCCGGTCCAGAATCGTATCGAAAGGTATTTCGGCAGGAAAATCCCAAAATTCTTACAGGGGCCAGGTTCAGGTCATGAAAAGGGCCGCCAATGCCCGTAACTTCTCCCAATGTGACTCCCTCCTGATGGGAGACAAATGTGGTGCCCATACTTTCCCTTATATCGATATCCAGAACCCTTCAGCAAAAGTAGAGCACGAAGCCACTACTTCTAAGATCGGGGAGGATCAGATATTTTACTGTAACCAACGGGGCATCGACTCGGAGGACGCTGTGGCGTTGATTGTGAACGGCTACGCAAAAGAGGTACTGAACCAATTGCCCATGGAATTTGCGGTAGAGGCCCAAAAACTGCTGGCCCTTACCCTGGAAGGAAGCGTAGGATAATTTTCAAAAATAAGCTATCAAAATGTTAAAAATAAAAAATTTGCATGCCACTGTTGAAGGCAACCCTATCCTTAAAGGTATTAATCTTGAAGTAAAAGCCGGAGAAGTCCATGCCATCATGGGGCCTAACGGGTCGGGAAAATCAACCCTTGCTTCCGTACTCGCCGGAAGGGAAGAATATGAGGTCACCGAAGGCGAAGTGACTTTCAAAGGCAAGGATTTGCTGGACCTAAGTCCCGAAGACAGGGCCAGAGAAGGTGTCTTTTTGGCTTTTCAATACCCTGTGGAAATCCCCGGGGTGAGTTCCACCAACTTCCTGAGGACCGCGGTCAACCAAGTGAGGGAATACCGGGGGCAGGAGCCTTTAGATGCCGTCAGGTTTCTTTCTTTGATCAAAGAAAAGATGAAGCTGGTGGACATCGACCAGAAGCTATTGAGCAGGTCCTTGAATGAAGGTTTTTCAGGAGGTGAAAAAAAACGGAACGAGATCTTCCAGATGGCCGTATTGGAGCCTACCCTGTCGATCTTGGACGAAACTGACTCAGGACTGGACATAGACGCCCTGAAAGTCGTGGCCAACGGCGTCAATCAACTGAAGTCCCCTGACAATGCCACCATAGTAGTTACACACTATCAGAGGCTGCTGGATTATATTGTCCCTGATTATGTCCATGTATTGTTCAACGGAAAAATTGTAAAATCCGGCACCAAAGAACTGGCTATGGAACTGGAAGAAAAAGGCTATGACTGGATCAAAGAGGAAGTTTCAGGTACTGCCGTCTGAAATAATCCCCTCTAATCCATAATTCCCCTTCTGAGATGACTACTATTAATAAAGAAATAAATATTATCGATCTTTTCCTCGAGGCCAGTATCTCCAATAATGTATCTCTGGCGGACTTGAAGAAACATTCCAATAAGGTACTGGAGCAAAAAGGTCTTCCCGCCCATAAAGATGAAGAGTACAAATATACGCCCATCAGCAAAAAATTGGGGACAGGCTTCCAACGCTTCGGGCAGGCTTCCAACACCGTAAAAGCCGATGCCGAACTGTTACAGAAAGTTATCGGTCGACTTGGTGACGAGAATGTTGTCGTCATGAATAACGGTATTTTGGACACCCAACTGTCCCGTTATGAAAAAAGTGAAATCAGTGTTACCGCGTTTTCCGAACTGGACCAGACTGTTTTGCAAAATAGGATCGGGAAAATATCCAAACCGGAAGATGATCCTTTCACGGCACTGAATACGTCGTCCTTTCAGGACGGCATCATGATAGAAATCCCCAACGGCAAGGTGTTGTCAAAACCGCTTCTTATTGTCCATTTTATTCAGGCAAATGACGCCGGGCAGACTGTATTTCCCAGACTTTATATACACGGTGGCAAAAATTCCGAAGCCAAAATCATTGAGCAATCCCATTTCACAGACAACGAGCCTGTTTTTGTCAACCAGGTCTCTGAATTCTATGTGGATGAGAATGCCCACTTGAAGCATTACAAATTACAGAACAACAGCCCTGCAGCGGTGGAAGTGAGCAATACAGGAAGTGATATCCACAGGGATGCCACGTTTACTTCTGTGTTGCTCTCTTTAGAAGGTGACATGATCCGCAACAACCTAAACCTGAACATATTGGATACCAATTGTGAGGGAAATATGTACGGGCTGTACCTGCTGAACGGAAAAACCCACGTGGACAACCATACCACGGTGGACCATACCCAGCCCCACTCTGTTTCCAACGAGTTGTACAAAGGCATCCTTGCGGATCAATCAAGGGGCGTCTTTAACGGCAAAATATTCGTAAGGCAGGATGCGCAAAAAACCAATGCATTTCAACAAAACAACAACATATTGTTGTCGGAAAATGCGATCGTCAACACCAAACCCCAATTGGAGATTTGGGCTGATGATGTGAAATGTTCCCATGGATGTACCACTGGCCAACTGGATGAAGAGGCGCTCTTCTATATCAGGGCAAGGGGAGTGAATAAAGATGCTGCCAGGGCTTTGCTGCTGTATGCATTTGCAGGTGAAGTGTTGGAAAATATTGAAGATGAAGCTTTCAAAGAACATTGTATTAAATTAGTTCAGGAAAGACTTGGAGGCAACTATTAAAAATCAAGCAAATATACTGGATATTGATGCCATACGCGCCATGTTTCCGGTGTTACACCAAGAGGTGAACGGGAAACCATTGGTTTATTTTGACAATGCGGCAACAAGCCAGAAACCCATCCAGGTTTTGGAAGCACTGTCCAGATATTACCGGGAGGACAACTCCAATATCCACCGGGGAGCACACACGCTGGCGTCAAGGGCCACTGCTGATTATGAGAAAACCCGGGAGATGACCCGGGACTTTATCAACGCGCCGGATGAAACCCAGATCATATTCACAAAGGGCACCACGGAAGGGATTAACCTGGTCGCTTCAACTTATGGAAGAAAGTTCATTGGAGAGGGTGATGAAATTCTCATCACCACCATGGAGCACCATTCCAACATTGTACCTTGGCAGATGCTCTGTGAGGAAACCGGGGCCTCGCTTAAAATCATCCCTATCAATGATGCAGGGGAGCTATTGATGGATGAATTTGACCGGTTACTTACCGAGAAGACAAAACTGGTCTCCATCGTCCACGCTTCCAATGCCCTTGGCACGATCAACCCCGTCAAAACCATCATTGAAAAAGCCCATCAAAAAGGAGCAAAAGTACTCCTTGACGGTGCCCAATCCACAGCCCATCTGGAGATAGATGTACAACAGCTGGATTGTGATTTCTTAGCATTTTCCGCCCACAAACTGTACGGTCCTACCGGATTGGGGATATTGTACGGAAAACGGGATTTGCTGGAAGCGATGCCTCCCTATCAGGGAGGTGGGGAAATGATCAAAGAAGTTGATTTTGCAGGCACCACCTATAATGAAATTCCCTTTAAGTTTGAGGCCGGCACGCCCAACATCGCGGATGTGATCGCCTTTCAAAAAGCCTTGGAATTTATCAATGAAACCGGAAAGGAGAATATCCAAAAACATGAGGCCGGGTTACTGGAATATGCCAGCAGGAAAATGGCAGACATCAACGGGTTCATTCCCGTGGGTACCGCTGCTGAAAAAGTCAGCGTCCTCAGCTTTTTGATCAACAATATGCATCCATTTGACGTCGGGATGATGCTGGATGCAGCAGGCATTGCAGTGAGGACGGGGCATCATTGTGCCCAGCCTCTGATGAAACGCTATGGAATTGAGGGAACTGTGAGGGCTTCTTTTGCTGTTTACAATACCAAGGAGGAAATAGACCGGCTTTATGACAGCCTGAAAAGAATTGCTAAAAGGAGAAATTAATGCAGGATATCCATACGGTACAGCAGGAAATAATAGATGAATTCGGTATTCTGGGAGATGATAAGGAATCTACCATTTACTATATTATGGAATTAGGGGATAAATTGCCTCCCTTTCCGGATGAAGAAAAAAAAGAAGAAAACATTATCAAAGGATGCCAGTCGAAAGTCTGGCTGGTCACAGAGCTTAGGGATGACAAGGTGCATTTCCTGGCGGATTCCAACACGGATATCACCAAGGGACTGATAAGCCTTTTGATCCGGGTGCTTTCCGGAAGAACAACCAAGGAGATCATCGATGCCGACCTGTACTTCATAGACAGCATAGGGATGGGCAATATCATCGGCTCACAGCGTTCCAACGGGCTCGCAGCGATGATCAAACAGATGAAGCTATTTGCCTTAGCTTACCAATCAAAAATAAATGTCTGAAAAATAGCTATGGAAAATTCAGAAACCAATATTGGTGTTGAAAATGACCTGAAGGAAAAAGTCATTGATGCCATAAAAATGGTCTATGACCCGGAAATACCGGTGGATGTATATGAGCTGGGTCTGATCTATGAAATCACGGTTTATCCGGTAAACAATGTATACATCCTGATGACCCTGACATCACCCAACTGTCCCGCGGCGGAATCCATACCCTCAGAGGTAAAGGAAAGGGTTTCCGAAATTGAAGGCATCAATGAGGTGGAGGTAGAACTGACCTTTGATCCGCCCTACTCCCAGGACATGATGTCAGAAGTAGCAAAATTGGAATTAGGCTTTTTATAAAAACGTTAAACAAGAGAATATGTATCCAGAAGAACTTATAGCACCGATGCGTGCAGAATTGACAGAAGTAGGATTTAAAGAATTCAGGTCTTCCAAAGACGTGGACGAGCACCTGAAGGACCATAAGGGCACCACTTTTATCGTGGTGAATTCCGTGTGCGGGTGTGCTGCCGGAGCTGCCAGACCAGGCGTACGGTATGCGTTGGACAAGTCTTCTAAAAAACCGGATATTCTGGCAACGGTCTTTGCCGGCAACGACACTGATGCGGTAGCCAAAGTCCGGGAATACGTGCTTCCTTATCCCCCCTCCTCCCCCGCAATGGCTTTATTTAAAGACGGCGAACTGGTGCATTTTATTGAAAGGCACCACATAGAAGGCCGAAATGCCCAAATGATTGGCGACCATCTGGTCGAGGTCTTTGAACATTTTTGCTAAAAACAGCCCTTTCAGGGCTTTTTTTATATAAAAGCCGTTACGGTTTTTCTGATTGGACCAATAAATCATTATTTGGCTTATATCGAAAATCATCATTATATCCATTGGAATTATAGTTTTATTGTTGAAAATTCCAATGGCTTAGCTTGATATTCAAAACAATATTTTAAAAAACCCCAATAAACCAATGGTCACCTGTGGAAAAATTTGGGGATAAATTGCCTAATATTTACTAAATTGAGGTCCAAAATATTGTTTTAACCGTTACAAACACCTAAGTCAATATATAATCAAACGAATATGTCTGAAATTGCTAAATTATCCTTTAAAGGAAAAGAATACGATCTTCCCGTTATAGAAGGCTCTGAAAATGAAAAGGCAATAGATATTGCCAAACTCCGTGGGCAATCCGGCCTGATCACGCTGGATCCGGGATTCAAAAATACGGGATCCACCCAAAGTGCCATTACTTTTTTGGACGGGGAGAAGGGTATTCTAAGATATAGAGGTTATAATATCGAGGACCTGGCTGAAAAGTCCGATTTTTTGGAGGTTTCATATCTTTTGATCAACGGAGAACTTCCCACCAAAAAACAATATGAAGGGTTTTCCCAAAAGATAACCATGCATACCCTGGTGCATGAAGACATCAAAAAAATATTGGACGGATTTCCATCCGTCGCACACCCTATGGGTGTGTTGTCTTCGCTGATATGTTCGCTTACCGCATTCTATCCCAATTCCCTGGATCCCAATAATTCCGATGAGGAGATCCAGTTAAGCATCGTAAGGTTAATGGCTAAGATGCCTACTTTTGCCGCCTGGGCCTACAAAAACAAAATGGGCCATCCTGTCAATTATCCTGATAATAAACTCGATTACTGCGGCAATTTCATGAAAATGATGTTTGCGCTCCCCGCGGAAAAATATGAAGTGGATCCCATTATTTCCAAAGCATTGGATAAGCTGCTCATCCTCCATGCAGACCACGAACAAAACTGCTCTACCTCTACGGTCAGGGTCGTTGGATCTTCCCAAGCCAGCATTTATGCTTCCATCTCCGCGGGCATCAACGCCCTTTGGGGGCCGCTTCACGGTGGTGCCAACCAATCCGTAATTGAAATGCTCGAAGCCATCAAGGCAGATGGCGGTGACTCCAAAAAGTACCTGGAAAAAGCAAAAGACAAAAATGACCCTTTCAGACTGATGGGATTCGGTCATAGGGTTTATAAAAACTTTGATCCCCGGGCCAAAATCATCAAAAAAGCCGCGGATGATGTTTTGGCAAAACTGGGTATTGATGATCCGGTATTGGATATTGCGAAAGAACTGGAAACCGCTGCCCTTAACGACCAATACTTTGTGGACAGAAAGCTTTATCCCAACGTGGATTTCTACTCAGGAATCATTTACAGAGCGCTCGGCATCCCCACCGATATGTTTACGGTAATGTTTGCCTTGGGAAGACTGCCGGGATGGATCGCACAGTGGAAAGAAATGAAGGAAAATAATGAGCCTATTGGCAGACCAAGGCAGGTGTATGTGGGTGCCACCCAAAGATCCTATGTGCCCATGGATAAGAGATGACTGGTCAGGGTCTGACGAACCAAACCAGCCAAAGGGGTCTGCCGGTTGCAGACCCCTTTGTTTTTTTCAAAACAATTCCCTTGAATAACCCAATTGATTTTTACAATATTTTAATTTCTTTTCAATAAGGGTTGTTTTTCAGAACAATTATATTTACCTTTGCACCTCAATTAATTTAGTAATTTTTCTCACATGCCGTGGAGTTCCTTATTGTTGCTAAACACTGGGATATGTTGGAATACCGTGGCTTAGAGAAATAAGGAAACATTTCATGGAAAACGAAGTATTATTCTCCGACCTTGGGGTTTCAGAAGAAATCCTTAAGGCAGTGGAAGATATGGGATATACCCATCCTTCCCCTATTCAATCACAAACCATTCCCTTTTTACTGGAAGGATCAGACGTGATCGGTCAGGCACAAACCGGAACCGGTAAAACGGCTGCTTTTGCCATCCCCATCATTGACAGGATAAATCCTGCCTTCAACAAGCCGCAGGCTTTGGTTCTTTGCCCCACGCGGGAACTGGCCGTTCAGGTAGAGGGAGAAATTGTGAAACTTACAAAATTCAAGAAAAAAATCTCTTCCACTTGCATATATGGCGGTGAGTCAATCGACAGACAAATCAGAAGTCTCAAAAAAGGGGTTCAGATTGTTGTGGGCACACCGGGCAGGATTATGGACCACATGGACAGAGGGACATTGAACCTAAACCATGTAAGCATCATCGTGTTGGATGAAGCGGACGAAATGCTGGATATGGGCTTTAGAGAGGATATCGAAACCATCCTCAGCGATATGCCGGAGGAAAGACAGACGGTTTTCTTCTCTGCCACGATGCCAAAACCAATACTGGACCTGACCAGGAAGTACCAGAACAATCCGGAAATCGTAAAGGTCTTAAAGAAAGAACTCACCGTAGAAAACATTTCCCAGTTTTATTTTGAAACAAAAACGGCGCTAAAAACCGATTTGATCAGCAGGCTTATCAATCTGCATCAGTACAAGCTCAGCGTGGTTTTCTGTAACACAAAAAGAACTACGGATGAAGTGACGGAAGAACTCGTTTCAAAAGGAGTCTCTGCAGAGGCCTTACATGGTGACCTTTCCCAAGCCCAGCGGAGCAAAGTCATGAACAAATTCCGTAAGGGACACTGTGCTGTTTTGGTGGCAACGGACGTAGCGGCCAGGGGCATTGATGTGGACAACGTGGAAGCCGTGTTCAACTACGACCTTCCTTTGGACGAGGAAAACTATGTGCATAGGATCGGCAGAACAGGCAGAGCAGGCAAATCAGGCACAGCCATCAGCTTTGTGACCGGAAGAAGGGATCATGGCAGATTGAGGGATCTTGAAAGATTTATCAAGACCTCTATCGATAAAGCCGCTCCCCCATCCGTGGATGAGCTGATACAAATGAAGAAAGAACAGCTTTCAAAGGATATCTACCGTCAACTTTCAAAAGAAGATGACAACCAGGTATATGAGGAAGCTATAGGTAAGTTACTGGCAGAAGGCCTTTCTCTGGAGCAAGTGGCCGTCGGTCTGGTTAAGCTTCAGCTAGGTGAAGCCGTGGACAAATTCAAGGAGCTCAATTTTGATCTCAACCTTGACCGGGAGAGAGGGGATGACAGAAAATCCCGAAGAAGTGCCGGAAGGGACCGCAGTGAAAGAGGAGCAAGAGGCGGCCGATCAGAGAGAGCTTCCGGAAGAGGCGGAAGAAGCAAAAAAGAAAGAGAACCCAATATGGCAAGGTTGTTTCTCAACCTGGGTAAGAGAGACCGCATACGTCCCAATGACATTGTTGGGGCCATTGCAGGTGAAACCGGGATTTCAGGCAGAAATATCGGAGGCATAGACATCTTTGACAATTTCTCCTTCGTGGATGTGCCCAAAAAAGACGCCACCCATGTGATCCAGGTAATGAACACCAATACCATTAAAGGAAAACAGGTGAATTTTGAGATTTCAAAAGGATAAATAAAGTAAGAACGGTTAAAAAGGGGCTGTCTCTCTCAGACAGCCCCTTTTTGTTTTATAGAGACAGTTTATACATCTCTTGTTCTATTCAGCCATTTATCTGACCTGAAATTTTCTCTGCCATGGTTTCGGCAATCTGCATCAGATCGTTGGTTTCTTCGTCTGTGAATTCATAAGGTTCTTTCTTGGCAATGCCCAAGGTGCCATACAGTTCGTCTTTTTTCAACAACGGAACGGTTATCGCGCCTTCCACTTTGGTATCCTTGGCCCCGGGCCTTACCACACCGGAGGCATCTGTCTGTAAGTTACAAACCTGAACGGCTTCCCTCCTTTCCGCGGCGATACCGGCCATCCCCTTTCCTACAGGAATTTCCGTCATTTTTGGAAGTAAAAAATCCGGTATACCGGTATAGGCCTTCAGGTGGAGTATATTGGAGGAGGGCTCTAAAACATGTAATGTGCCGGTGGTGCAGGCAAACACATGTAAGGTTTCTGATAACCATGCTTCCCAATCCAGGGAATTGCTTGCTTTTATTTTTTGTCTAAGAGGTTGTGTATTCATAAGTAGGACAAAGTTGAAAACCTGTACATCTATCCACAATAATAACAAAAACCGGCTACTTAATTTGCCTTTTATTATTTAATTTCGTCGGAACCAAATTTACATGAATGCAGCTTTTTTATCAGGAAAACATCACCGGTGAGGCTTTTGACCTGGATCCAACGGAATCCAATCATTTAGGCAAGGTGCTCCGGAAAGCCATAGGGGATCTGGTCCACTTTACCAATGGCAAAGGCTCCCTGTTCACCTGCAGAATCGTGGACAACAACCCCAAAAAATGCCGTCTTGAGGTGGTGGAACACACCTTTTCCCCACGCGAAAATTTTCATATCCACCTGGCGGTAGCACCCACCAAAAACACGGACCGTATAGAATGGATGCTGGAAAAAATCACCGAAATCGGCTTCCATGAAATCACGTTTCTACGTACCGTTAACATAGAACGAAACCGGGTAAACCTCGAACGGATGCTGAAGAAAATCATTTCCGCAAGCAAACAAAGCGGTAAGGTATGGTTGCC
Source organism: Negadavirga shengliensis (assembly GCF_042652345.1). Classification (NCBI taxonomy): domain Bacteria; kingdom Pseudomonadati; phylum Bacteroidota; class Cytophagia; order Cytophagales; family Cyclobacteriaceae; genus Negadavirga; species Negadavirga shengliensis. The sequence goes on along the minus strand of NZ_JBHSJJ010000004.1, from coordinate 10,872 downwards.
TGTCATCAATGACCTCGATGACTATGAAGCTTTTGTCACAGACAAGGCTTTTGATACTTATCAGAGGTTTATTGCCTATGTGGACAAAGACAACCAATCCCACTTGATGCATCTGGCCAAACCAGAAAATTCCTATCTAATACTGATCGGGCCGGAGGGGGATTTCAGCCCGGGGGAAATCAGTCTTGCCCTCTCCAGAGGGTTTACCCCCTGCTCCCTGGGAAAACAACGTCTGAGAACAGAAACGGCGGGAATAATCGCCGTTCATAGCTTAAATCTTGTTAATTTATAAGCCATGTTTGCCAAAACTTATTCCTTCGCACTTCTCTTTGCCTTATTGGTCAGCTGTCAGCAACACAAGGGGCAATCCGGCAGTCCGGCCGTTGGCCCTGATGGCTGGCTCAAAGGGACAACCGATGAAAAACTGGACGAGGTAGCCCATCAGCTGGGCGGTTTCAGCCGGACGATGGCAGAGGTGGGCTACAGGTACAGTGAATTATACTGGGCAGGACAGGACGAAAACTGGCAGTATGCAAACCACCAAATAGAACACATCCTGGAAGCCATGGAGGATGGACTTAAAAGAAGACCCGTGCGGGAAGCATCGGCGAGGGAATTTATGAAAAAAAGCATTCCCGCCATTTGGGAATTGGTCGAACGTGAAAACAAAGAAGCTTTTTTGGAGGGTTTTAAGACATTCACAGCAGGCTGTAACCATTGCCATGTCAAGGAGGGTGAGACATTCATTGTGATCCAGGAACCGCTCAACCGGACTTCTCCGGTCAGGTTCTGAGACTTTGGTATTTGAGACAGTCAGTCTCTTTCTGAGGTCTGCTCTTTATAATAGCGTATCGCTTTTTCCAAGTCTTCCGGCACATCAATGGCTACTGCCTGATGGTCTGTTTCCACCATTCTGATGCTATGGCCATTTTCCAATATCCTCAGCTGTTCCAGCATTTCGGCCTTTTCCAAGGGAGATTTTTCCCATTGGGTAAAAGCCATCAAAAGTGGTTTTCTGTAAGCATAAATACCAATATGCCTGTAATGCCTGACCCCCGCCCCTTCGTCACGTACATAAGGAATGGGATAACGGCTGAAGTAAAGTGAAAAACCTTCCTTATCCGTCACGACTTTCACTATGTTCGGGTTGTGAATCAGGGCTGGGTCTTTAATAGGACTCATGAGTGAGGCCACTTCTACCTTGTCATCCAAAAATACCTTTACCAAGTCACTGAGCGATTTCCTGTCCTGAAAAGGTTCATCACCCTGCACATTCACGATCACATCCGCCTCCAGGCTTTCCGCCGCCTCGGCTATGCGGTCCGAACCGCTCTGGTGCTCCTTTTGGCTCAAAAAAACTTCCCCACCTTCCCCTCTAATGACGTCTGCGATTTCCTCATGGTCTGTAACCACCATTACCCTGTCGAAGACCCCGGTATCCATGGTACTGAGGTATGTCCGGGTGATCAAAGGCTTGCCACACAGGTCGGCCAAAAGTTTAGCAGGAAATCTGGTAGCTCCAAATCTTGCCGGAATCAGTGCTATGGTCTTCATTTATCCAATTTTGTGTTATAACTTTAGTCCTGGGGTTTCTGTATTTCGTCAAAGAGACCAAAAAGTAAATTCATTTTTTACCTATGTCGATGACCATGCTCGGAAACCCCGACAAAAGTAATGAAATATAAACACACCCTCTGTTGAAAAAAAGAATAATTCAACCTAACCCTTTTCACCATGAAAAAGATCAAGATATGCTTTCTTTGGATTTTGCTGGTTGCAGGAAACCGGACACTTTATGCCCAAAACGATCATTTTGTATCGGATCATTACCATAAGGAGGAATATGCCATCACGATGAGGGACGGTATCCAATTGCATACGGTGGTGTATAGTCCCAAGGACAAAACGACGTCCTACCCTATTCTCATGCAACGCACGCCCTATAGTGCAGGTCCCTATGGGGAAGGAAAGATGAAGTCCTCATTGGGCCCCTCTCCTTTCCTGATGCATGACGGCTATATTTTTGTCTATCAGGATGTAAGGGGCAGGTGGATGTCCGAAGGCCAGTATGATAATATGCGACCCACACTCGCGGAAACAAATGATCCCAAAGCCATTGACGAAAGTACGGATACCTTTGATACCATAGAATGGTTGCTGGAAAACATAGAGCATCACAACGGCCGGGTGGGGTTATGGGGGATCAGCTATCCGGGGTTTTATGCCGCAGCGGCACTTCCGCGGGCACATCCCAACCTGGTAGCCGTATCGCCACAAGCACCCATCGGGGACTTTTATTTCGATGATTTTCACCATAACGGCGCCTATTTCCTCAGCTATTGGATCGCCACAGCGGTGTTTGGTTATCAGAAGGATAATCCTGTAGATACAGCCTGGTATGAAGCGGTGGACCCGGGCACCAGGGATGGCTACCAGTTTTTTATGGACATGGGCTCCCTGAAAAATGCGGACAAATACTACGGAGAGGATAATTTCTTTTGGCAACAACTTAAAGAAAATCCGGATTACAATGAGTTTTGGCAAAAAAGGAGCATCATTCCCCACTTGACGGATATCAAGCCTGCCGTGATGGTGGTGGGCGGCTGGTTTGATGCAGAAGACCTTTACGGGCCGCTTACCATTTACAAGAAGATTGAAAAAAATAACCCGGAAACCTACAATACGTTGGTGATGGGGCCTTGGTCCCATGGCGATTGGGCCCGTGAACAGGGTATCCAGACCGTTTCCAGCATCTATTTCGGCGATTCCATATCCACCTGGTACCAGAAAAATGTGGAGCAGGTGTTTTTCAACCATTTTCTCAAAGGTCCGGGCGATGGCGAAACCGGACTTCCTGAAGCCTATGTGTTTGATACCGGAAAGAACGAATGGACCGCCTTCGACGAATGGCCCCCAAAAGAGGCCCAGCGGATGGATTTTTATCTAGGGGAAAGCAAAAAATTGGGTAATGAGCTGCCCTCGGGAGAAAATTATGCCGAATTTGTATCGGATCTTGAAAACCCTGTTCCCTACAGCCAGGACATCAAACTCAATTTTACCCCCCGAAAATACATGGCGGACGACCAGCGCTTCGCGGCCAGAAGGCCGGACGTCTTGGTATTTGAAACTGACGTGCTGGAAGAAGACCTGACTCTGGTGGGTGAAATCACGGCCAGGCTGAAAGTTTCCACTTCTGAAACAGATGCGGACTGGGTGGTGAAGTTGATAGATGTGTACCCGGGTAATCATCCCAACCACCCTTATGTACAGGATGGCATGGATCTGGGCAACTATCACTTGAAAGTCCGCTCAGAAGTCATCCGGGGCAGGTACAGGGAAAGTTTTTCTGACCCCAAACCCTTTGTTCCCGAACAGGTAACTCCCGTGGATTTCAGGCTTCAGGATGTTTATCATACGTTCAAAAAAGGACATAAAATCCAGGTGCAAATTCAAAGCACCTGGTTTCCCTTGATAGACCGGAACCCGCAAAAATATGTGGAAAACATCTTCAAGGCAGACGACGGGGATTTCACCAACGCTGTGCATAAAGTCTACTTTAGTCAGGAACATCCCTCCTCTATTGAAGTACAGGTATTGCCGCGTTAAAGAAAGTGTGGGTTTATTTATACTTAACACAAATCCAATCGGCCAAATTTAATTTCATTGTATTTTAATTATACCAATTCTAAATTGGCGGATTAAAGAAATATAGGGAACTCCTGACCAAATTATTGGTTACCTTTATATCAGAGAAAAGTTAAGTCAATATGTTTTACGACAAAACCAGATTCCTACTTATATGAAAACTAAAGAAAAAGAAATAGTAACCCTAAAAAGATCTCTGCTGGCCGATACCGAAAATAAACTGAATAAGCAGATTGAAATGGAAGGGAAGTCATCCGCCTATTACCTGTCAATGGCTTCGTGGTGTGACATGAAGGGTTATACCCACTCTGCCAGGTTCCTGTACGACCATGCGGAAGAAGAACGAATGCATATGCTCAAGCTGTTCCGATATATCAACGATGCCGGAGGCCATGCCATCCAACCGGAGATAACCGGCATAAGGCACCATTTCAATACCCTTAGAGAGGTTTTTGAACTTATTCTGGAACATGAAATCGAAGTGACCAAATCCATTAACCATATCGTAGACCATTGCTTCAACATCAAGGATTTTGCCACATTCAGTTTTATGCAGTGGTATGTGACCGAGCAGAGGGAAGAGGAAACTTTGGCCAGAAGGGCATTGGAGCTGTTTGACATTATTGGTGAAGAAGGCGTGGGTCTCTGGACCATTGACCAGGAACTTGGCAAACTCCACTCCAATGTACCAACTGAAAATTAAGTGAATCGACCGGGCTGTTCTAAAGGTGAGACACTTGTTACATAACCGGACATTTGTCCCGGTCACTTCTCCCTTTTAAACAGCTACAAATACCTCCCGTTTTTGTAATTCGGGAGGTTTTCTTTTAGTGATTTCCTGAATGGCGTAATTTTTGACATTATTATTTTTTCAAATTCGATAAATTATTATATTTCAACTGGTAAACCCCTATTGCCATGAAAAATGTGTTCCCATTATGGATTGTGATCTTCTCGCTGTTCGCCAGTTTCGGGTTTGCGCAAATAGCAGATCCGTTTGAAGAAGAGTTGGAGGAGCTGGAGCGGCCCGAGGCGCCTGAAAGAATCAGCACCACTGCCGAACTGGAGGGTTTATGGGAGGTAAGTTATATATACGACAAGTTTCAGCCTTTCGACGAGCTGTTCCCCAACAGAAAACCGACCCTCTATTTTGACATCGTCAACCAACAAGCCTTCGGATATACAGGTTGCAACACTTTCAGCATATTCACCTATCTGGAAGGCAATGGCATAGATGTATTGGGCTTTCTGGGAATGACCAAAAAATGGTGTGATGGACATGGGGAAGATATTTTTCTCACCGTGTTGAAATCCGCCCATACCTTTGCCATAGACGATGAAGGCATACTTTCATTTTCCTGCGGCAACATGGAAATTATGAAACTTAAAAAACTGGAAAGAAATGACGACTACCATCCTTTCGGGATACCGAAAATGATGGCCACACAGAAACTGCTGTTTTGATAGTATTATAGGATTTTTCCGGAATGGGTTATCTTGGCCCCTGCCTTTCTCATTTCCGTGACGGATCTTTCTGTGTCTGTGGGAGAAAGATTCACCCCTCTCGTCGCGTCTTCTATCAGATAGGTTTTAAATCCGAGACTAAGCGCATCCATTACGGTGAATTTCACGCAGTAATCCGTGGCCAATCCCGCGATAAATACCTTTTCCACTCCTTTTTTCTTCAAGTATTTGCCCAACCCCGTCTCACCCATCCGGTTGTTATCAAAAAAGCCGCTGTATGAATCCACAACGGGGTTTGTGCCTTTTTGAAAAATCCGCGCCCATTTTTCCCGGTCCAGGTTCTTGTGGAAAGCCGCGCCTTCCGTGTTTTCCACGCAGTGTACAGGCCAGAGTACCTGCTCTATTCCCGCCAGGTCTATGATCTCCCCTACTTGCCTGCCCTTATTATTGGCAGCAAAACTGCGATGGTTCGCCGGGTGCCAGTCCTGGGTGGCCACGATCAGATCAAACTTTTTCTGCAAGGCGTTGATCACCGGAATGATGCTGTCGCCCTCCCTGACCTCAAGGGCACCTCCCGGTAAAAAATCGTTTTGTACATCTACTATGATTAAAGCTTTCATATTTTATAGTTGGTTTATGTGGTCTGCGCTTATATAGGAGTTAAGGTAATAACGTCAGGAAAAACAACCTCCATCGTTCATTTGCCGTTCTCCAATGCTTTTGCCTTCAACACCAGGCTTGTCCGGTATTCGTACAAAGATGCTTCCAAACCCACCGGATAGATATGCGGATTGATCAATCTTTTGTGGGTTTTGTCAAATGCAGCCAGCCTGTTTCTGGCCCTGTTTCTGATTTCTTCGAGTGAAGGCCTGGAATATATTTTTTCCCCGTTTTTAAAGATGGGTTTCAACAGCACTTCCGAATCGGCATTTGCCACCGATATCCGCTTTCTTCTGGTGGGATCGATGGGATCAATGATGGTCACCTGCTCCTTTTCCTCCAGGTTTTCCAGATAAATCATATCCCCAATGGCCTTTCCATTGACAATGAAACGCTTCACATTGTGAATCCCGGGGATATTGATTTTAATGGACTGCTGGGAAAGTTTTATTTTGGGCACCCACTCTCCTTCCTCATTCTTCAAGGCAGACATCTTATATACCGCCCCCAGCGCCGGCTGGTCAAAGGCCGTCACCAGTTTTGTGCCTACCCCCCAGACATTGATAGACGCTTCCTGCATCTTCAGGGAAGTCATGATATGCTCATCCAGATCGTTGCTCGCCACAATCTGCACCTCCGGAAATCCCGCGGTATCCAGCATTTCCCTGGCAATGTTGCTGAAATAAGCCAGGTCACCCGAATCTATCCGGATGCCCAATAGCTTTTTGCCCCTTTCCTTGAGCAATTTCGCCACCTCAATGGCATTTTTGATGCCGTTCACCGTATCGTAGGTATCCACCAGCAGAATGGTATGATCCGGGAATGCCTCTGCATAGGCTTTAAACGCCTCCAGTTCGTTTTCAAAAGACATGATCCAGCTGTGGGCGTGGGTACCGGCAACCGGAATCCCGAAGAGCTGCCCTGCCATCACATTGGAAGTGGAAGAACAGCCCCCAATATAGGAAGCCCTGCTGGCTGCCAAAGCCCCGTCGATGCCCTGTGCCCTTCTCAGCCCAAATTCTATTACGGGATCGTCCTTTGCCGCCAATACGATCCTTGCCGCCTTGGTGGCGACCAGCGTCTGGAAATTGATGATGTTCAGCAGCGGGGTCTCCAACAGCTGACACTGGATCAAAGGCCCCCTTACCCTGACCAGCGGCATGTTGGGAAACACCACCTCCCCTTCCTCTACCGCATCGATGTCGCAACTGAATTTCAGGTCTTTAAGATAGTCTATAAAAGCGGCTTCAAAAGTAGGCTTGCCGTTGCCGTCGTTCATGTCCGCCAGGTAAGCCAGGTCCTTATCGGAAAACTGAAAATTGCGGCAATAGTCAATCACATAATCAAGGCCCGCCGCGACGGTAAAGCCGCTTTGAAATGGGTTCTTTCTGAAAAACAAATTAAAAACGGCCTCCTGTTCGGCCTTCCCTGATTTCCAATAGGCATAAGCCATGGTAAACTGGTAAAAATCGGTCAACAAAGTCAGGGAGCCTTGGTATAAATCTCTTGTTATCTTCATGAATCATTTGCTTAGACGACCCAAATTTAAAGGAATATGTGGCATAATAAAACAGAGCATGACGGTAACATCACACACTGGGATGATGATAAAACATGAGAAAGGTGACGTTTTTATTGTTTTATCGTGGTTGTGGTGGTTGTCATTGGTGTCGAGGTTTTGATGGTTCTCATGGTTGTCGTGGTATAAACAGGCAAAAAGTAAAAAAGCAGTGGCGGCGGGTATGGTGCCGCCCTGCTTGAGCCTTTGTATTAACCAAACACCACTTTTTGGTTTTCCTTTGAGGAACGATAGATGCCCAGGATCAACTCCAGTGATCTGCGGGCATCCTCCCCTGTTACCATAGGCTCACGATCTTCCCATATGGCTTCCACCATGTCCTGTACCTGGCCCTGGTGAAGCTTGAAATCAATGGCCATGGGGTCAGACGCCCCGCTTCCGCCCACATCTGAGGATGGGACAGTATGGTCCTCCCCCTGCACGTTCCAAACCACGATTTTCCCGGCTTCCAAAATGATATTTCCCTTGTCGCCGTATACTTCTAACCGCTCCGGGTTTCCCGGATAGAGGGCTGTGCCTCCCGTAATCGTACCCAGTGCCCCGTTTTTGAAGTTCACGACGGCTGCTCCCAGATCCTCTCCTTCTATATCATGCACCATGGTCTTCACCTGGCCGTATACCGCCTCGGCATCACCCATGATGTCCAGCAACAAATCTATCGTATGCACGCCCTGGTTGATCAGGGCGGCGCCACCATCACCCTGAAGGGTGCCTTTCCAGTGGCTGCTGCTGTAATAAGAAGGGTCCCTGTACCAATTGATCGCTGCGGTCCCCATCAACAGTTTCCCGATTTTCCCGGCGCGTACCGCATCTTTCAACTGCAGGTAACCTGGTTTCAGCCGGTTTTGGAAAATCACGCCCAGTTTTACCCCGTGTTCCCGGCAGGCCCGGATCAGGCTGTCCGCCCGCTCCACACTGACCTCTATGGGTTTTTCCAATAAAATATGTTTACCTGCCCGGGCCGCCTCAAGGGCAGGCTCCAGGTGGTTGCCGCTGTGGGTGCAGATACACACCACATGGAGGTCTTCTCTCTGTAAAAATGAGTTGATTTCGTAATCGGCCGGCACCTTGAATTTCTCTTCTGCCATTTTCGCCCTTTCGGCGCTGGAACTGCATACTGCCACCAGTTGACTGCCTTCGCAGGCTTCGACGGCCGCCGCATGCATCCCGGCGATGGCTCCCGTACCGATGATCCCGAATCCTAATGTTCTTTTTTGCATGGTGATTTTAAAATTTATTCTGAGTAGTAATTTTTGGTCATCTCTTCCATCACCCAGTTGGTGCGGGCAGCGGAAATCCCTGTGCTGGGGCATTTTCCCCGGCCCAAAAGTTCGTTGACGATACTTTCTATCAGGAAAAACTGAATGTTTTCCGGCATTTCAAAAGTGAGTCTCTGAGGCGCTTGACCGTCTTCTTCCAACAGCACATAGGTATCCCAGAAGGAGGGATACGATATCTTCCCTTTATCACCCACGATGACCGTCATGTCCGATTTTGCCGATTCCGAAGCCGTGAAACACCAGTTGCCGGTGCCCAGAATCCCATTTTCAAAACGGAAGGCGGCGGTGACAATATCTTCCGTGGGATACAAAGCTGCCTGGTTTGCCGCCATTCCCCTGACTTCTACGACGGCGCCGAAAAGAAAATCCAGAAAATCCAGTTGGTGGGATCCGAGGTCATAGAAGTACCCGCCGCCGGCAATGGCGGGGTCGATCCTCCAATTGTTTTTACCCGCCTCTGCCACATCCGGGTGCCGGGGCTGGTTCATGGTGATCTGTACATGCCTTACGGTACCGATGGCGCCGGAATCCACCAGTTCCTTTATTTTCAAAAAATTGGGCAAGGTCCTTCTGTAGTAGGCCACGAAGAGGGGTACGCCTGCCTGCTCGCAGATGCGGATCATTTCCAGGCATTCCTGATGGTTGCGGGCCATGGGTTTTTCCACATAGACGGGCTTTCCTGCCGATGCCACCTTCCGGGCAAGTTCCAGATGGGATCCGGGAGGGGTAGCAATATAGATGGCGTTGACCTCCGGGTCATTGATCAGGTCATCGGCCTGATCGTACCATTTGGGAACATGGTGCCGCCGGGCATAGTCACGGGCTTTTTCCCCATCGCGCCGCATGACGGCCACCAGGCTGGAGTCCTTGATTTTCTGCATGGCCGGTGCGCTTTTCCGTTCGCACACATCCCCTACCCCCAGCACACCCCACCTGACTTCATGGTTCTGGAACATTTTCATAGGCCTAAACTTAGAAAAAAGCTGTTAAACTTACTGCATGGGTTTATGATAAAGGTGAATTGGGGGCAGGTTTGGTCACTGCCAGCGATTTATGTGGCAACACGGGCGGGGGGATGCTGGTTATGGAAACAGGAGCGGCTGTCGGCTCCTATTGGAAAAGTACAAGGGGTTTCTTAGAATTTAGCGAAAGACTAACGAATGTACGGGACATCATGGGAACATCTACGGGACACGGAGGTGCCGGGGACGGGTTGCCGCTTTCCGCTATAACGAAAGAGCTCGTCATTGCGAGACTTAACATTTAGAAAATGTACAAACCGGGATGACGGTTCCCTCCATGCGCAGCCGGTATGGCTGGCCAAAACCGCCAAAATCCGTGTTTTTCAACCGGTTGAATAACAGTGCGTTGCGCGACAAGTCACCGGGTAGGAGTCTATTCCGGCCAACCGGGAAAGCAGTCTCTTTCTGTAGGCGAATGTTAAGGCAAAGATCAGGAATGTCTGTGGCATAAGGGCGGGTGGTTGTTTTCCATTCTCCTTTTTCTCTCCGTTCCCGATACTGTTTTTTTCAACCAATTGAATCACAATGTATTATACAATACATCATCGGTAGGAGTTTGCAACGAAGCAGTCCCTTCCTATACGCACTCGCCAGGGGGTGGAGTGTTTAGTTCCTGCCTATTGCAGTTTTTACTTTTCTGCTGCAAGTCAAAAAGTAACATACCTGCCCCGCCAGCACGGGGAAAACCCCGCCGCTACGCCGTGGCGCACAAGTGTGCATCTTTCCGGCTAAAATTTAAGGTCGTCCGCACACAAGCAAACTCGTCGGTTTCATGGAAAGAATCTTAATCAAATTTGCCGTACCTGCTGCCAAAAAATCTCGTTTCCCGATAGCCATCGGGATGCGGATGGTCATGGGGCAATGACTGTTACCCCCGCACACAAGGGATGCCGAAATTCTCCGGCACAGGCATTTCACCCTCTGGAATAATTTGGTATCTTCGATACCAGATGCCCATACTGGGCACACACAGCACCTACACACAACCAGGGGGGTTCCATGCCTCATAGGACAAGAAAGTGCTAAATTTAAAGTTCAGTTCTTCGTAGGAAGTTCAGTGGTTAAAATCCCTGCCTTCGTATAGCTGAGAACCGTCAGTTCGTCTAAAAACCTTCTTGTGGGTAGAATAATCTGCCTTAAACGCTTCATTTTGATTGATTTTAAGCTGCCAATCGAAAATTTCCTGAATCCCGGTCAAAAACTCCTGATTCGATTGCCGGTC